>NZ_JAJOZR010000001.1:0-825772 GCF_021168455.1 Rhizobium quercicola | reverse complement strand
GAAGTCTATTCCATGAACCGTCAAAAGCCCGAAAGCTCTCTCAGATCCGCGCAACATCCGCCGCCCACGTTTCTCTTTCTCATCTTCAATTGTCAAAAAACCGACACAACCCATCAGGTCCGTCACAGCGCGAAATGATCAAAGCTTGAAGCCAAAATCACCGCAAAATCTTCCCCACAAGAGCCTCAAGCTGTTTTGCCTGAGACCGCCAAGTCGCTACAAAGTCAAGAAACTTCAGAGCGAGTTCGTCGGTCGCCAGCAGCGCCGCCGCCCTCGTTGGTGTGCGGTTTATAGATCCGGGGAAGAGCGTTCGTCAACAGCCCCCGTTCGAAAAACTTCATAAAAGTGACAAGTCACTGTTATGTTTAGCAAATTCTGACCGCAGGCCATCCCGGCCCGATTCCGTAAACGAAAACGACGCCCGGAGCAGCGGCTCGGGCGTCGTCGAAGGCATATGCGATAACGGCATCGGGCAGCGGCGCCCGGAACGAAAACGGCGCGGCTGCGATCGTGTCGCGGCCGCGCCGATGGGGAGAGCCTTGCCGGTCTCAGGCCGCCTGTTTGGTGGCGTCCAGCGGGATCTCGACGTCGATCTCCAGGATCGACATATGTTCGTCGCGGTCCATCTTCACATGGACCTTGTCGCTGTCGATCTGCACGTGCTTGGCGATGACCGCGAGGATTTCCTCGCGCAGGATGGCGACGAGGTCGGAGCCGGCGGCACCGCGTTCATGCGCCAGCAGAACCTGCAGCCGCTCGCGCGCCATCGGCGCGGACCTCTGTTTGGTGAAAAGGCGGAAAATGCTCATGCAGCCCTCCGTGCGAAGATCTTGCCGAACAGGCTGCGCTTTTCGCCGGGGATCGTGACCGGCAGGGTTTCGCCGGCGAGGCGACGGGCAGCGTCGAAATAGGCCATGGCGGGCGGGCAACGCACGTCTGCGAGCGTGACCGGTGCACCGATGTTGGAGGCGCGAAGCACATCCATGCTTTCCGGGATGATGCCGAGCAGCGGGATGGACAGGATTTCCAGCACGTCCTCGACCTTCAGCATGTCGCCACGCTCGGCGCGGATCGGGTCGTAGCGGGTCAGCAGCAGGTGCTTTTCCATGCGCTCGCCGTTTTCGGCCTTCAGCGTCTTGGAATCGAGCAGGCCGATGATGCGATCGCTGTCCCGCACGGAGGAGACTTCCGGATTGGTGACGACGACGGCGACGTCGGCATGGCGCATGGCGAGCGTTGCGCCACGCTCGATGCCGGCAGGGCTGTCGCAGATGATCCAGTCGAAATGCTGCTTCAGCTCGGCGATGACGCGCTCGACGCCCTCTTCCGTCAAGTTGTCCTTGTCGCGGGTCTGCGACGCGGGCAGCAGGAACAGGGTTTCGAGCCGCTTGTCGCGGATCAGCGCCTGCGGCAGCTTGGCGTCGCCCTGGATGACATTGATCAGATCGTAGACGACGCGGCGTTCCGCCCCCATCACCAGATCGAGATTGCGCAGCCCGACATCGAAATCGACCACGACGACCTTTTCATTCCTCTGAGCCAGGGCGGCACCGAGGGCGGCCGTGGACGTGGTCTTGCCGACCCCACCCTTGCCTGACGTAACGACGATGACTTTCCCCATCTTGCTCTCCTGTTTTGGCCGTGTCCGGCTCACTTGAGTTTCTCTGCCATGATCGCATCGTCCTCCAGCCACAGCTGGACGGGTTGTCCGCGGAGGCCGGGGGCCATGTCTTCGGCCATTTTGTAGACGCCATCGATCGCGACCAGTTCGGCCTCGAGCTTCCGGCAGAAGATTCGTGCGGTGGCGTTGCCGACGGCGCCCGCCATGGCGCGGCCGCGCAGCGCGCCGTAGATGTGGATCGACCCGCCCGCGATGATCTCGGCGCCCGAGGCGACCGAGCCGACCACGGTGACGTCGCCTTCCGTAAAGACGACGGATTGCCCGGACCTGACCGGCTCGCGGATGACGAGCGACTGGAGCGCCGGGCGGGGTTCTTCCGCGCGGACCGCGCCGGCCTCGGGGGCCGCATCGGTCGCCGTCGCCGCATCCGCCGGATCGCTGGTCGTCACCTCGAAATCGGAGGCCGGACGCCCACCCTTCAGCGCCGGGGGCATTCCGGGCGCGATCGCGGAGGGACGCGCGCCCTCGATGCCCATGATGCTGACATTGCGGCGGGTCAGTTCGTCGACCAGTTCCTTCAGCTGCGTCCGGTCGAGCTTCAGGTCGGCGACGTCCAGAACGGCCGGGCGGCCGAAGAAGAAGCCGGCCGAGCGCGCGGCGAGATCGTCCAGCCGGATCAGCCACGCATCGAGCGGCAGGTCCGGCGAGAGAACGACCGCGAGAAAGGAGCGGCCCTTGATACGGATCGAGCGGGCGTCTGTTGTCACTTTGTTCATCGAGGTTAAGGATTCGTTTACAATATCTATCGCGAGGACGGTTAACGAAAGGTTAACAGGAACGGCCTTGCCCAAGGCTTGCGAAACCGTCGAAAGAGGCCATTTTCCTGCCATTTCCGGGGTTTCCTTGGCAGCCGGCAACGGCCGGCTGGAACATCCGCGACAGCGATACGTTGCCAACCCACTGCAGATGAAGGGATCGATGATTGATGGCTACGTCAAAGACTGCGACACAGGATCAGGCGGCCGGGCCCCTGACGAACGGAGCCCTCGACCTACCAGCCCTCATCATCGACGATTACAACATCGAGATCCGCGACAAGGACGGCTTCATCGGCGACAAGGCCACGAAGGGAGAGTTCCGCGAGAAGCTGCAGCACTGGCGCAAGGTCATGCGCGAGGTGGATATCGATCCGATCGGCAAGGTGCCGACCGCCGATCTTCCCAAGCGCGACATCGATGCCCTGCTGAAGAGCAAGGATGCGCAGGCGGCCGCTCTCGTGTGGAGCGCGATCGAGGATTTTTCCCAGGAGTTCGCCGATGTGGTCGCGCGTTTCCTGAAGCAGAAGCACTGGGCCGGCACGGAGCGGATCGCGGTCGGCGGCGGCTTTCGCCAGAGCCGGTCCGGCGAACTCACCATCGCGCGCACGGAGATGCTGCTGGCCGAGCGGGGCGTGCGCGTCCATCTGGTCCCGGTCGTTCACCACCCTGATGATGCCGGGCTGATCGGCTCGGTACACCTGATGCCCGCATGGATGCTGAAGGGGCACAAGGCGATCTTCGCCGTCGATATCGGCGGCACGAACATTCGCGCCGGCGTCGTGGATCTCGGCAAGGCGAAGAGCGACGACAAGCATTATCTGGAGGAGGCCGCCGTCTGGCAGTCGGAGATCTGGCGGCATTCCGACGATCGACCGAGCCGCGGCGCCGCCGTCGAGCGCATGATCGCGATGCTGAAAGACCTGATCGCCCGCGCTGAGAAGGAGAAGCTCGCGCCCGCGCCGCTGATCGGAATCGGCTGCCCGGGCATCATCCAGGCGGACGGCTCGATCGAACGCGGCGGGCAGAATCTCCCCGGCGGCAACTGGGAAAGCGACAGCTTCAACCTGCCGGCCGCCATCAAGAAGGCCATCCCCGAGATCGGCGGGCACGAGACCTTCGTGATGATGCACAATGATGCCGTCGTGCAGGGGCTGTCGCAGATCCCCTTCATGCACGACGTCTCGAAATGGGCGGTGCTGACCATCGGCACCGGCCTCGGCAATGCCCATTTCGTCAACAAGGAGAAGACGCAGGCATAAGGACCGCGCCTGACGGTGCCGGACTTGTGAAGCGACGTTCGTCCCGTTCCGCTCTACCTTCGGCCGCGACAGGATGAGAGGAGAGTGTGCGATGACGCGTCTGACGGCTCGGGATTTCCACCCGGAACTGCTCGAACTCTACGATTATTATGCCCATGGAAAGATCTCCAAGCGCGAGTTCCTCGACCGGGCGGGCAAGTTTGCCATCGGCGGACTGACGGCGGCGGCGATCCTGTCGTCCATGAGCCCCGATTATGCCTTGGCGCAGCAGGTCGCCTTCACCGATCCCGACATCGTCGCGGAGTACATCACCTACCCCTCCCCCAAGGGCCACGGCGAGGTCCGCGGCTATCTCGTGCGCCCGGCAAAGGCACAGGGCAAGACGGCCGCCGTGGTGGTCGTGCATGAGAATCGCGGTCTCAATCCCTATATCGAAGACGTCGCACGCCGCGTGGCGAAGGCCGGCTTCATTGCGCTCGCGCCCGATGGGCTGAGCTCCGTCGGCGGCTATCCGGGCAATGACGAGAAAGGGCGCGAACTCCAGAAAAGCGTCGATCCGACGAAGCTGATGAACGACTTCTTCGCCGCCGTCGAATTCATGATGGCGCATGACGCCGCAACCGGGAAGGTCGGCATGACCGGCTTCTGCTACGGCGGCGGAGTCTCCAATGCGACGGCGGTCGCCTATCCGGAGCTTGCGGCCGCCGTGCCCTTCTACGGCCGGCAGCCGAAGGCCGAGGATGTGCCGCGCATCAAGGCGCCGTTGCTGCTGCATTACGGCGAGCTGGACACAGGGGTCAACGAGGGCTGGCCGGCGTACGAAACGGCCCTGAAGGCGGCGGGGACGACCTATGAGGCCTATATCTACCCCGGCGCCAATCACGGCTTCCACAACGACTCGACCCCGCGCTATGACGAGGCTGCGGCCAAGCTCGCCTGGGACCGGACGATCGCCTGGTTCAACAGATATCTGGCGTGACACGCTGACGCCGGCGCCAGGACGCCGGCGTCCTGCCGACGGCCCCGATCGTCAGGCACCCTCGGCAGCCGGCGCCTGCAGGCGGCGGTAGCGGCTGTCGGGCGTCGCGAGCAGCTGGGCATGCGTGCCCTGTTCGGCGATCCGTCCATCCTCCACCACCATGATGCGGTCTGCATTGGCGATCGTCGCCAGCCGATGCGCGATCACGAGGGTCGTGCGCCCTTCCGCAAGCTCGCTGAGGGACTGCTGGATGGCACGCTCGGTTTCCGTGTCGAGCGCGGATGTGGCCTCGTCGAGAATGAGGATCGGCGGGTTCTTGAGAAAGATGCGCGCGATCGCGAGCCGCTGTTTCTGCCCGCCGGACAGTTTCACGCCGCGTTCCCCGATGACCGTCTCCAGCCCCTCCGGCAGTGCCGCGATGACCGCGTCGAGCCGGGCTCGCCGGGCGGCGGCGAGAATGTCCGCCTCCGAGGCCCCCAGGCGCCCATAGGCGATGTTCTCCCGGATCGTTCCGGCAAAGAGGAAGACATCCTGCTGGACGATGCCGATATTGGAGCGCAGCGATTTCAGCGTCATGTCGCGAATGTCCATGCCGTCGATGGTGATCGTCCCCTCGGTGACGTCGTAGAACCGCGGCAGCAGCGAACAGATGGTGGTCTTGCCGGCGCCGGACGGCCCGACGAAGGCGACGGTCTCGCCGGCGCGCACCGAGAGGTCGAGATCGCGCAGGATCGGACGGCCGCCCTGATAGCCGAAGCCGGCACCGCGATAGACGATATCGCCTCTCAGACGATCAACCGGCACCGCATCGGCGCGGTCGGCAATGTCAGGTTCGGTCTGCAGGAACTGCTGGTAGCGCTGGAAGCCGGCGATACCTTTGGGATAGGTCTCGATGACGGAGTTGATCTTGTCGATCGGCCGGAAGAACACGCCGACGAGGAGCAGGAAACCGACGAAGCCGCCGGCCGTGAGCTCCCCGCGCACGACGAACCAGGCGCCTGCCAGCATCACCGCCACCTGCACGAGGCGCATCGAGAGATAGGAGAGCGAGGTCGATGCCGCCATGAACTTGTAGGCTTCGAGCTTGGTGCGCTGGTATCCGGCATTGTTCTGGGCAAACAGCGCGCGCTCGTGATCCTCGTTGGCAAAGGCCTGGACGACGCGGATGCCGCCGACATTCTCCTCGATGCGCGCGTTGAACTCGGCGACCTTGCCATAGAGCGCATGCGAGTTGACCGTCATCCGCGTTCCATAGCGTGTGGTGACGAAAGCGGCGAGCGGCACGATGAGCGCGGTGATCAGCGCAAGCGGCACATGCACGAACATCATCAGGACGAAAGCGCCGACGAGCGTCATGACGGCGATGAAGACGTCCTCGGGCCCGTGATGGGCCACCTCGCCGATCTCGTCGAGATCCTTCGTCAGCCGCGCGACGAGATGGCCGGTCTTCTGGTTGTCGAAATAGCCGAAGGACAGTTTCTGCAGATGGTCGAAGGCCTTGCGCCGCATCTCCGTCTCGATGCGGATGCCCAACATATGTCCCCAATAGGTGACCACGACCTGAAGGCCGGCATTGACGACGTAGATGACGAGCAGGCCGAGCGCGGCGAGACCGATCAGGCCGAACTGGTTGGTCGGCAGCAGCCGGTCGATGAAGAGCTTGACGGCAAGGGGAAAGACCAGTTCGAGCAGACCGGCCGAGATGGCGCAGGAGAAATCCAGCAGGAACAAGCGGCGGTGCGGGCGGTAGTAGGCGGCAAACCGCCTGAGAAGATCATTCATGCCGTGGCTCTTGATATGCGGGGCGGCTCGACCGGATGCCGATGCGGCCTTCGGGCGCAGCCGCCCGAAACTGTGCTGCGGATGTTCATGCCCGCCATGCGTCGCCCGAAACCTAGAGCAAAGATGCCACAAGCTGAAAACGATATGCGGGCAAGCTGGTGGCTTGCCCGCATCTTGGCTCTCCATTGTGACATCGAAGGCACGCCGGAAACGAGGATGGACGGTCCGAACCTTCGGCTCAGAACTTCTGCGTCAGGGAAATCTTGAAGGTGCGTCCGGCTTCCGAATAAAGCTCGGAGGCATTGGCGATATCCTTGACCTCGAGCGCGTCGAAATAGGTCTTGTCGAAGAGGTTGTAGACGCCGCCCTGGATGCGCAGGCCCTTGGCCTGTTCCGGCTCCCACCAGCCGGTGAGGTTGACGATGCCATAGCCGCCGGGCTTGGTTCCCGCGATGGAATCGTCGTCCACGGCCGCCGCGGTGACGAGGCTGAGATCCGTTCCCCAGACCTCGGTGTTGTAGCCGACGCCGACGATCGCCTTCAGCGGTGCGACGGATGCGAGCAGTTCATCCGTGTCGAGATCGGTGCCGCGGGCATAGGCCAGCGAGCCATGCAGGTCGATACCGGACGAGAAGGTCTTCTGCGCGCGGGCCTCGATGCCGGAAATCCGGACGCGGTCACGGTTGAAGTATTCGATCGTCCCCAGTCGGTAGCCTGCCTCGGGCGTCGTTTCGCTGTCGATGAAGTTCTTGTAGCGCGTCGTATAGGCCGCAATCCGCCCGCCGAAGTCCTCGTCGCCGAAGTTCGCGCCCGCCTCGAAGCCGTAGCTCGTTTCCGGGTCGAGATCCGGATTGCCGATGGACCGGTAGAGCGGCGCGTTGTCATAATTGGTATAGAGCTGCGTCACGTTCGGCGCCTTGAAGCCGGTGGTGACCTGCGCGAACAGCTCGACATCCGAATGAATTTGCCAGGCGGCGCGGAGCTTTGGAGAAAGCCGGACATCGCTTTGCCCTTCGGGAAGATCCGGGCTGTTGCCGATGCTGGTATAGGTCGAGGTTTCCTGCGGATCGTGGCGGTACCAGTCGAGGCGCAGGCCGGGGGTCAGGGACACCCCGCTATTGCCGAACCCGATCTTGTTCTCCGCAAAGAGGCCGACCATCAGGCTGTCGGTGTCGGGCATGTCGGATCGGTTGTTGTGGTAGTTGGCGCAGGTCGGAACGTAGAATTCGTCGCAGCTGTCGTCACCCTTCTGGTACTGGCTCGTCCGGGTAAAGTCGATATTGCCGCCAAACGTGACCTGATGATGGAGCAGGCCGGTGTCGAAGCTGGAATTGGCATAGCCGCTTGCGCCGTAGGAACGGGCTTCGTTATCGCTGGAACGCATGTAGTAGCCCCGCGGCGGCGTCAGGCGCGTGCCGTGCGTGCCTTCGATGCGCTCGGCCCTCTGGAAATAGACGGTCGCAAAGGCGCTGTCGATCCAGCTGTCGCCGCTCGTCGCATCAAAGAAGTAATCCAGCGACACGCGGTCGCGCTTCTTGTCGGAATCCCGGTCGTAATCGTCGGGCTGATAGGTCAAACCCTGCGTCGCGCGCAGGTCGGTGGTCGTGTTCTGGCCGTAATGCTCGGCGGTCAGGCCGATCGTGTGGCCGCCCTCCAGCGACTGGCGCACCTTGAAGAGGATGTTGCGGCGGTTGAGATCCATCGGCTCGGCCTCCGTGCGCGTCGCACCGTAACCACCGACATCCCCGCCCGTCTCGTCTTCATGTCCGTATTTGTAGGAGCTCTGGAAGAGCACGGAGGTGTTGTCAAAGCGCTTGGCGATGGCCGCGGCACCGGTCAGCGAGCGGTCGGAGCCGTCATAGCCGAGCTTGGCGACGCCGCCGACCGTTGCACCGTCCGCAATCAGGTCGTCCGGCTCCAGCGTGCGCAGGATGATGGCGCCGCCGAGAGCGCCCGAACCCGCACGGCTGGAATCCGCGCCCCGCAGGATATCGACCGTGCCGAGGGACGCAAAATCATAGGTGTCGACGCCGCCCTGCGAGTTGCGCACGCCGTCCGACAGGTACGGGATCGGAATGCCGTCGATCGTCGTCAGCACGCGGTCGGCTTCCAGGCCACGGATGTTGACGCTCTTCGTGGCGGAGACGAAGCTGACGCCGGGCTCCGTCGTGTCGCCCAGGTCGTCGAGATCGTCGATGTCCTTCTCGGCGATCTGTTCGGCGGTGGTGCGGGTGGCAAGCGGCGTATCCTCCGGCGCGCCCTGCCGGACGCGATTGCCCTTGACGATGATCGTCGGCAGCGCCGTCTGCTCCTGGGTCGAAGCGGTGCCCTGCGCGGGCGGTGTTTCCTGCGCAAAGGCCGGCAACGTCACGGGCGCGAACGCGCCGACGACCATGAGAGATGAGCAGGCAAGGAGGATGGACCGCAAGCCCCGGGATACCATGTTGTTTCCTTTCAGCGGGCACACGAAAGCCTTTCGCCGCAGGGTCCCGCGGAGATGACATGACGTGGCCGACACAATGAACTGACAGACGAATGCCTGCCCCCGACACGACAGCTATAAAACATGAGTATTTGTGTCAATATTAAAAATCGGCGTTTCGGAGGATCCGTCGCGCGGCGTCGCGGCGACGAAAACCGGCGACGACATGGACAAGATTGCGGCCGCTTCTAGTTGGTACGGGATGCGCATCCGCAATCGCCGGAGCACGCCGGACAGGACGACGAGGAAGGACCGATCGTGGAAAAGACCGTGATCTCGAAAATCACCTGGAGACTGATGCCGTTCCTCGGCATCCTCTACCTGATCGCCTATATCGACCGTCAGAACGTGAGTTATGCCAAGCTCGACATGGTCGGCGCGCTCGGCATGAGCGAATATGCCTATGGCCTCGGCGCCTCGCTGTTCTTCATCGGCTATTTCCTGTTCGAGGTGCCGAGCAACCTCTTCCTGGAACGGTTCGGCGCGCGAAAATGGTTCGCGCGCATCCTCGTCACCTGGGGGATGGTCACGGTCGCGCTCGCCTATACGACTGGCCCGACGATGTTCTACATCCTGCGCTTCCTGCTCGGCGTCTGCGAGGCGGGCTTCTTCCCGGGCGTGCTCTACCTGCTGACGCTCTGGTTTCCGTCATCCTACCGCGCCCGCATGGTCGGCCTGTTCATGATCTTCAGCGCCATCGCCAATGCCATCGGCGCGCCGCTCGGGGGCATCCTGCTCGATCTCGACGGCATGCTCGGCTATGCCGGCTGGGAATGGGTCTTCCTTGCTACCGGCATCCCTGCCATCATCGCCGGCGTCGTCACGCTGTTCTATCTGGTCGATCGCCCGGAAAAGGCGACCTTCCTCTCCGCGGAGGAAAAGGCGTGGCTGCGCGATACGCTGGCCGCGGAAAATGCGGGGATGTCCGATCAAGCCGGCAACGGGTTCAAGGCGCTGGTCAATCCGCAGGTTCTGCTGATGGCCCTCTGCTACATCGGCTTTCCGCTCGCCGCCTATGGCCTCAGCTACTGGCTGCCGACCATCGTGCGGGAGTTCGGCGTCAGCAACACGGTCAACGGCTTCATCAACATCATCCCGTGGCTGCTCGTCGCCATCTCGCTCTGGGCGGTGCCGGCCATGGCCGACAAGGCGGCGTCCAAGACGCCCTATATCGTCATTCCCGCCTTCGTCGGCGCGGCCTGCCTTGTCCTCTCCGCCGTCGTTCCCAATCACGCCTTGCAGTTCGCCTTCCTCTGCGTCGCCGCGGCCGGCATTTTCTCCGGCCAGCCCGTCTTCTGGAGCCTGCCGTCACGGTTTCTCAAAGGTGCCGGCGCGGCCGCCGGTCTCGCCGCGATCAACTCGGTCGGCAATCTCGGCGGGTTCATCGCCCAGAACGTCGTGCCCTGGATCAAGGATGCGACCGGCAGCACCATCGCGCCGATGTTCTTTCTGGCGGCCTGCCTGACCGCGGCGGGCCTGCTCGTCATCATGACCGCGCGGATCACGGCCCGGCGCATCGCCCGGGACGGAACGAGCCTCGCATGAGCAGGACGCGGTCAGACACGTCGATCGGATGGTCATGCTCCTCACTCTAGACGACGTGTCGAAGAGCTACCGGACGGCGGAAGGGCCGCTGGCCGTCCTGCAGGGCATCGACCTTTCCCTCGGTGCCGGCGAGAGTCTGGCGCTGACCGGCGAATCCGGCAGCGGCAAGAGCACGCTCCTCCATCTGGTCGCGGGTCTCGATCATCCCGATGGCGGACGGATCACGGTCGACGGGCGGGAGATCGGCGGGCTTGACGACAAAGGGCGAGCCGCCCTCCGTCGCTCGACGGTGGGGCTGATCTTCCAGCAGTTCAACCTCATTCCCTCGCTGACCGTGGCGGCCAACCTTGCCTTCCACGCACGCCTTGCCGGTCGTCTCGATGCCGACTGGCAGCAGCAGCTGACCGCAAGGCTCGGGCTCGACCCGCTGCTCGCCCGGTATCCCGAGCAGTTGTCGGGCGGTCAGCAGCAGCGTGTCGCCATCGGGCGGACGCTGGCCGCGCGGCCGAAACTCGTGCTGGCGGACGAGCCGACGGGCAATCTGGACGAGGCCACGGGCGATGCCGTGATGGCGCTGATGCTCTCGCTCGTCGCGGAAACCGGATCCTCGCTGCTGATGGTCACGCACTCCCAGCGCCTTGCCGGGCAACTCGACCGCCGCATCCATCTGCGCTCGGGCCGGATCGACCGGACCGTGGACCGGCCCGCATGATGCGCCGCACGGCGATGACCGCGCTCCTGTCGCACTGGCGGCGCCGACCGCTGCAGCTGGTCATGCTGCTCCTCGGCCTGTCCCTGGCGACGGCCCTCTGGTCCGGCGTGCAGGCGATCAATGCCGAGGCGCGCGCGAGCTACGATCGCGCCGCCGCGACGCTCGGGCAGGACCGCCTCGACCGCATCGTCAGCGGCACCGGCGCGCCGGTCGCGCAATCCGACTACGTCGCGCTCCGCCGGGCCGGCTGGCTGGTTTCCCCGGTCATCGAGGGAACGCTGCGCCGCGGCCCGACGCGCCTGCACCTCATCGGCATCGATCCTCTGACCATGCCGGACGAGGGGCGGGCGGGCGATATCGGTGCGACAGGCGATCTCCTCGCCTTCCTCACACCGCCCGGCCTGCTCTACGTGTCCGCGGAGACGGCGGAGAAGCTGTCCGGACAATCCCTGCCACCGCTGAAGGTCGCCTCGTCGCTCCTTGCCGGCATCGGCATGACGGATATCGGCACCGCCCAGCAGCTCCTCGGCAAGCCCGGGGAGATCAGCCAGCTGATCGTGGCGCCCGGGCAGCGGCAGGGCCTTGCCCCCGTCGAGCAGATCGCTCCGGGGCTGGTCGTCAAGGCGCCGGATGCGCAGGGCGATCTGGCGCGCCTCACCGACAGCTTCCATCTCAACCTCACCGCCTTCGGGTTTCTCGCCTTCGCCGTCGGTCTCTTCATCGTCTATTCCGCCATCGGGCTCGCCTTCGAGCAGCGTCGGGCCACCTTTCGCACGCTGCGCTCGCTCGGCCTGCCGGCCACGACGCTGACCGGCCTGCTTCTCGCGGAGCTCGTCGGCTTCGCGATCATCGCCGGCATCGCGGGGGTCCTGCTCGGCTATCTCGTGGGATCGGTGCTCCTGCCCGGCGTCGCCGCAACCCTGCAGGGGCTCTACGGGGCCAGCGTTCCCGGCACTCTCACGCTGCGGCCGCAATGGTGGGCGTCCGGTCTGGCGATCGCGCTTTTCGGAACGCTGGCCGCAGCCGCGCAGAGCCTCTGGCGGGTCTGGCGCATGCCGCTTCTGGCACCGGCCCAGCCGCGGGCCTGGGCGCGGTCCTCGGAGTCCGGGCTTCGGCTGCAGGCGGCCGTGGCCGTTGCGCTGTTTGCCGCGACGATCGCGCTTGCCGCTTTCGGCTCGGGCCTCGTCGTCGGCTTCTCGGTCCTGGGCGGCCTGCTTCTCGGGGCCGCGCTGCTGCTGCCGGTGCTTCTCGCGCTGTTCCTCGCGCTCATGCAGCGCCTGACGCGACGGCCGGTCGCCGAATGGTTCTGGGCGGATACCCGCCAGCAACTGCCGGGCCTGTCGCTCGCCCTGATGGCCCTGCTGCTTGCCCTCTCCGCCAATATCGGCGTGGGCACCATGGTCTCCAGCTTCCGCCTGACCTTCACCGGCTGGCTCGACCAGAGGCTCGCCGCCGAACTCTACGTCACCGCCCGCGACGAGGCCCAGGCTGCGGATCTGCGGGCCTGGCTGCCCGGCCGTGTCGATGCCGTCCTGCCGATCTGGAGCGTTTCCGGAGACGTGCGGGGCGCGCCGGCGGAGATCTTCGGCGTCGCCGACGATCCGACCTACCGCGACAACTGGCCTCTGCTCGCAAGGACATCGGACACCTGGGATCAGGTGGCGGCAGGAACCGGTGCGCTGATCAACGAGCAATTGTCGCGACGCGATCGGCTCGTCATCGGCGACAGGCTCGACCTTCCCGGGGGATGGACGACCACGGTGGCCGGCGTCTACTCGGATTACGGCAACCCCCTCCCCCAGGTGATGATCGGCCTCGACGCGCTGACGACGCACTATCCGGATGTCGCCCGCCTGCGCTACGGTCTGCGCCTGCCGCCCACGCACGTCGCCGCGCTCTCCGAGGCGCTGCGCGCACGCTTCGATCTGCCGCCGGAAAATCTCATCGATCAGGCGAGCCTCAAACGCCGGTCGCTCGACATCTTCGAGCAGACCTTTTCGGTCACCGCCGCGCTCAACGTCCTCACCCTCGGCGTCGCCGGCCTCGCCATGTTCGCCAGCCTCATGACGCTGTCCGCCATGCGCCTGCCGCAACTCGCGCCGATCTGGGCCATGGGTCTGACCCGTCGCCAGCTCGTTCTTCTGGAGCTCGCCAGGACCCTCGTGCTGGCCGCCATCACGCTGCTTGCGGCCCTTCCCGTCGGGCTCGGACTTGCCTGGGTGCTGCTCTCCGTCGTCAATGTCGAGGCTTTCGGCTGGCAGCTTCCCATGCATGTTTTCCCCGCCGACTGGCTGCGTCTCGCAGCGCTCGCCCTCGGCGCCAGCCTGCTCTCCGCATTCATCCCCCTGCGCCAGCTTGCAGCGGTCGCACCGTCGGATCTCCTGAAAGTCTTTGCCAATGAACGGTAGGCCCATGACCGCTCGCCCCCTCCTGTCGCTGCTCCTGTGGCTCCTTGTCGGCCTGTGCCAGCCGCTGGCCGCAGCGGCGCAGGGCTTTGCAGGGCTCGGCACGACCGCGGAGGGGTTCGCCGTGCCGCAGCCCGGCAGAGCCTTCGCCTTTCCGCGCGATCACGGCGCCCATCCCGACTTCCGCATCGAGTGGTGGTACATCACGGCCAATCTCACCGGCGCCGACGGCAAGGCCTATGGCGTTCAATGGACGCTCTTCCGCTCGGCCCTCCAGCCGGGCGAGCGCGCAGGCTGGAGCAGCCCGCAGATCTGGATGGGGCACGCGGCCGTGACGACACCGGAGCGGCATTTCGTGGCCGAACGCCTCGCCCGCGGCGGCATCGGGCAGGCCGGCGTGACGGCGGAGCCGTTCGATGCCTGGATCGACGACTGGCGGATGCAGGCGACGGCGCCGACGGCAGGTCGCGACGCGGTGGCCGAGGTGCAGCTGACGGCATCGGGGCAGGATTTCCGCTATGCGCTCGACCTCACGGCCAAGGGCCCGATCGTCCGTCAGGGGCAAGAGGGCTACTCGGTCAAATCGGCGGCCGGGCAGGCGAGCTATTACTATTCGCAGCCCTTCTACGACGTGCGGGGCACGCTCTCCCTTCCCGGCGGCGAGGTCGCCGTTACCGGACAGGCCTGGCTCGATCGCGAATGGTCCTCGCAGCCGCTGGCGGCCGACCAGACCGGCTGGGACTGGTTTTCGCTGCATTTCGACAGTGGCGAAAAGCTGATGGGCTTTCGCCTGCGCGACAGCGGCGCGGGCTACACGTCGGCGACCTGGATCGCGGCCGACGGCACCCCCTCCCCTCTGGCGCCGGGCGCGCTGTCCGTCTCACCCTTGGCGACGGCCGCGGTCGCCAGGCGAACGGTGCCGGTCGGCTGGCACCTTACCCTCCCCGCCCGCGGTCTCGACATCACCACGACGGCCATCAATCCGCGGGCCTGGATGGCGACCCGAACGCCCTATTGGGAGGGCCCGATCACCTTCGGCGGCAGTCATGCCGGACGCGGCTATCTGGAGATGACGGGGTATTGATGGCGGATGTTTCGGACTTTGATAGAAGAGCGTATTCGGAGCGGCCTTGACGCTGATTTGACCGCCGCTTTCCACGAATAGGATTAGACGTTTCACAACGTAAGAGATAATTTGCAGACAACGACCGCAGCGATTTCCGTCGAAAACAGAGCAGAGCCGAATTTTCGTTCTCAGGACGCAGCAGATAAAATAGACGACGGTGCGTGCGCCGCCGAGGAACGGAAAAGACGATGACCAAAGACTTGGGTTCGATGGCCCTGATCGGTGTGAAAGGCCTCGATGACGTGCTGGCCGGCGGATTGTCCCGCCGCCACGTGTTTCTGCTGGAGGGGTCGCCCGGCACCGGCAAGACGACGATCTCCCTGCAATTTCTGCTGGAAGGTGCTGCGAACGGCGAACGGTGCCTGTACATCACCCTGTCCGAAACGGAAGACGAACTGCGCAACAGCGCCGCGTCGCACGGCATGGTGATCGGCGACGACATCACCATCTTCGAACTGGTGCCGCCGGAAAGCCTGCTGGATTCCGAGCAGCAGCAGAGCCTGCTCTATTCGTCCGACCTCGAACTGGGCGAAACCACCAAGCTGATCTTCGAGGCGTTCGAGCGCGTCCGCCCCAGCCGCGTCGTCATCGACAGCCTGTCGGAAATCCGCCTTCTGGCGCAGAGTTCGCTGCGGTACCGGCGCCAGATCCTGGCGATGAAGCACTATTTCTCGAAATCCGGCGCGACCGTCCTCCTTCTCGACGACCTCACGGCCGACGTTCTCGACAAGACCGTCCACAGCGTCGTGCACGGCGTCATCCATCTCGAGGAACTGGCGCCGAACTACGGTGCCGAGCGCCGTCGCATGCGCGTCATCAAATATCGCGGCAAGGCTTATCGCGGCGGGTATCATGATTACATCATCGAGACCGGCGGCGTGGTGGTCTTCCCGCGTCTGCGCGCCACCGAGCATCGTACGGATTTCGATCGGGCGGTGCTGAGCAGCGGCATCCCCGCGCTCGACGGTCTTCTGGGCGGCGGCATCTCGCGCGGATCGAGCACGCTCCTCATCGGCCCCGCCGGCACCGGCAAGAGCCTGTTCGGGCTCCAGTTCGTCGCCGCGGCCGTCAAGCGCGGCGAAACCGCGGCCATCTTCGTCTTCGACGAGGAACTGGGCCTTCTCTTCGCCCGCACCAAGAGCATGGGCATGGACCTCGAGGCCATGCGCGATGCGGGACGACTGTATATCGAGCAGCTGGATGCGGCCGAACTCTCCCCCGGCGAGTTCGCCCAGCGCGTCCGCGAGAGCGTGACCCGCTCCAATGCGAAGACGGTTCTGATCGACAGTGTCAACGGCTATCAGGCCGCGATGCCCGAGGAAAACGCACTGATCCTCCACATCCACGAGCTGCTGCAATACCTCAACCGGCAGGGGGCCAATACCTTCCTGACCGTTGCCCAGCACGGCCTTGTGGGCGACATGAAATCGCCGGTCGACGTTACCTATCTCGCCGACACGGTCATTCTGCTGCGCTATTTCGAAGCCATGGGCACCGTGCGGCGGGCCGTCTCCGTCATCAAGAAGCGGACGGGGCGGCATGAGGATACGATTCGCGAATACCGCATCGGCTCCGACGGCCTCAACCTCGGCGAGCCGCTTGCCGGCTTCCAGGGCGTGCTTCGCGGCGTACCGGTGCTCACCTCCAGCGCCCAGACGCTGATGCCGCTTGCCGATGGGAGTGGCGACAATTTCTGATCGCGTTGCGACCGTTCTCGTTCTCGCCCCGGCCGGGCGCGATGCCCAGATTGCCGCCGCCCTGCTTGTCGAAGCCGGGATGGCATCCGTGTCGGCGGAAACCATGGTCCAGTTCGTCGAGAAGCTCGGCGAGGAGGTGGCATTCGGCGTCATCACCGAAGAGGCGCTTCGCTCCGCCGATCTGAAGGCCCTCTCCGGCTGGATCTCCACGCAGCCGAGCTGGTCGGACCTGCCCTTCATCGTGCTGACGCAGCGCGGCGGCGGGCCCGAACGCAACCCCGCGGCCGCGCGTCTCTCGGAAGTGCTCGGAAACGTCAGCTTCATCGAGCGGCCCTTCCATGCCACGACCTTCGTCAGCGTCGCGCGCACGGCCATGCGCGGCAGACGACGCCAGTTCGAGGCCCGGCTGCGCATGCAGGCGCTGGACGATGGCGAACGGCGGCTGGCGACGGCGCTCGAAGCCGGACGGCTGGGCGCCTGGGAACTCGACCTCGAGACGAAGACGCTGACCACCTCGGTCATGTGCCGCTCCATCTTCGGCCGCGGCGCGTCGGAAACGCTGAGCTATGAGGAGCTGATCGCGAGTATTCACCCCGAAGATCGGGCGCGGATGCTGGACGCCGTCGGCAAGACCATCGAGACGGGGCAGGACTATTCGATCGAATACAAGGTCGTCTGGCCGGATGGAACGCTGCACTGGGCCGAGATCCGCGCGCAGGTCTATCGGGACCGGACCGGACGCCCGGTGAAGCTGGTCGGCGTCTCCGCCGACATCACCGAGCGCCGCCGGGTGGAGGATCAGCAGCGGCAGATCAACGAGACGCTGGAAGAGCGCGTGACGAAGCGCACGGCCGAGCTGGAGGAGGCCCACGCCGTCGTCATGAGCGAGGTCGCCCAGCGCGAAAAGGCCGAGGAACAGCTGCGCCAGGCCCTGAAAATGGAGGCCATCGGGCAGCTCACCGGCGGTGTGGCGCACGATTTCAACAACCTCCTGATGGCCGTGCTCGGCAATCTGGAACTGCTGCGCAAGCATGTCGACGGCGATGCCAAGGCGGTCCGGCTGATCGACGGCGCCGTTCAGGGCGCGCGTCGCGGCGCCTCGCTGACCCAGCGGTTGCTCGCCTTTGCCCGCCGGCAGGATCTTCAGGTCGGTCCCGTCGATCTGCGCAAGCTGGTGAGCGAGATGGAGGACCTGCTGCGCCGCTCGGTCGGTTCCGCCATCACCCTGCAGAGCGAGATCGCCGACGACCTGCCGCCGGCAGAAGCCGACAGCAACCAGCTGGAACTGGCGCTGCTCAACCTCGTCGTCAACGCGCGCGACGCGATGCCCGACGGCGGAACGATCACCATTCGCCTCGACGTGGAAGACCGCCCCACAGCCACGGACGTGCTGTCCGCCGGTCGTTACCTCATGCTTTCGGTCACCGATACCGGCATCGGCATGGAGCCGGAAACGCTGCGGAAGGCCATCGATCCCTTCTTTTCGACCAAGGAGCTGGGCAAGGGGACCGGTCTCGGACTGTCGATGATCCACGGGCTCGCCATTCAGCTGAAGGGCGCATTGCAGCTGTCGAGCCGCCCGGGACACGGCACCACAGCGGTGCTGCGCCTGCCCGTCGCGCGCGCGAGCGATATCGCCGAAAAGGCGCCCCCGCCGGAGGTTCCGACCATCGAAAAATCGGAAAGATCCGAAGCCCTTCGCATTCTCATGGTCGATGACGACGCCCTGATCGCGATGAGCACCGTGGATATGCTGGAGGATCTCGGTCACAGCGTCGTGGAGGCCAATTCCGGACGGCAAGCCCTGGGCGTGCTGGAAGGTGGCGATGCCTTCGATCTCATGATCACAGACTTTTCCATGCCCGGCATGAACGGAGCGGAACTCGCCCGGCAGGCGCTTGCCCTGCGGCCCGATCTCAGGATCCTGATCGCAACCGGCTATGCCGAGCTGCCGGCCGGCACCGAGTTGAACATTCCAAGGCTCGGCAAACCCTATTCGCAGGACCAATTGGCAACCGAGATCGCCAAGATCGTCTGCCAGCCCTGAACCCGGCCCCTCATCAGCGCTTGATCCGGAGGATCGTCTCGATCTCGACCGTCATGCCGTTGGGGAGGGACCCCATGCCGATGGCGGAGCGCGCATGGCGGCCGTCTTCGCCCATGACCTCGATCAGGAGGTCCGAGAAACCATTGATGACGAACGGGTGCTCGGTGAAGTCCGGCACGGCATTGACCATGCCGAACACCTTGACGACATCGACGGCATCGAGATCGCCCACCGCATGCTGCACGGTCGACAAGACCTGCAGCGCAACGATGCGGGCATGAGCGCGCGCCTCCTCGATCGAGACATCCCGGCCGACCTTGCCCGTATGCCATCCCCCCTCCGCACGCGCCGCGCCCTGCCCTGCCAGATAGAGCATGTCACCGGCTCTCTTAGCCGGCACATAGTTGCCGCCGGGTGCCAGTGGCACCGGCAGGACCAGACCCAGTTCCTCGAGCCGCCGATAGACGCTCATCGCTTCCCCTCCCCTCTCCTAAACGC
Organism: Rhizobium quercicola; assembly: GCF_021168455.1. NCBI lineage: Bacteria > Pseudomonadati > Pseudomonadota > Alphaproteobacteria > Hyphomicrobiales > Rhizobiaceae > Rhizobium > Rhizobium quercicola. Next base: position 806,801 of record NZ_JAJOZR010000001.1, on the reverse strand, counting down.
TGCTGAGAAGCAGGCTTGTCTCGCTGTTGGCGACGCCCTCGATCGTCCGCACCTCGCGCAGCACACGGTCGAAATCGGACAATGTCGCCGAGCGCATGTTGGCGACGAGGTCCCAATTGCCGTTGGTCGTATGGAGCGCATAGATCTCGGGAATGCCGCGCAGGCGGCGAATGACCTGCGTCGTCGATTTCCCCACGACCTCGATCATCATGACCGCGTGAATGGTCTGCGCATCGAAATCCTCGCGCACCCGCACCGTAAAGCCGAGCAGCGTTCCCGTTTCCAGAAGGCGATCGAGACGATTCTGCACGGTGCCGCGGGCCACGCCCAGCGCGTCCGAAAGCTTCGACAGCGACGCTCGGCCATCGACCCGGAGATGGGCGATGATGCGCCTGTCGAGGTCATCGGGGACATAGGTCGCGGATGTGGCATTTCGGGTATATTTCACAGCGCAGCATTCCGTTTGTCCCATCGTCTGACGGATTTAACACTGCTTCTTGCAGTTTGTCATCTCGGTGGCGGAACGGGACATGCCAATGCCGCCGAACCTGACGTTCGGCGGCATGCTGTCGCGGACGTGTCTGCGATCCGCTACTCCGCCGGCACCAGATGCGTCTCGTGCGCGTCCGCGGAGATCTTCAGCGGCCGGTTTCCGGCCAGCTTGCGCACCAGCACGTAGAAGACCGGCGTCATGAAGATGCCGAAGAAGGTCACCCCGATCATGCCGGAGAAGACGGCGATTCCCATGGCGGCGCGCATCTCGGCCCCTGCCCCGGTCGAGATGACCAACGGCACGACGCCCATGATGAAGGCCATCGAGGTCATCAGGATCGGGCGCAGACGCAGCCGGCTCGCCTCGACGGCCGCCTGAACCGGCGTGCGCCCGTCGAACTCAAGCTCGCGGGCGAACTCCACGATCAGGATCGCGTTCTTCGCCGACAACCCGACAAGGACTACGAGGCCGATCTGGGTAAAGATGTTGTTGTCGCCCCCCGTCAGCCAGACCCCGGTCAGGGCCGCGAGCACGCCCATCGGCACGATCATGATGATGGCGATCGGCAGCGTCAGGCTCTCATACTGTGCCGCAAGCACGAGATAGACGAGCAGCAAGGCGAGCGGAAAGACGAGGAAGCCGGAGCTTCCCGCCAGGATCTGCTGATAGGTCAGATCCGTCCATTCGAAGTCGATGCCCGACGGCAGGGTCTCCCGGGCGATCTGCTCGATGGCGGCCTGGGCCTGGCCGGACGAGAAGCCCGGTGCCGGTGCGCCGTTCACATCGGCCGCAAGGAAGCCGTTGTAGCGTGTCGTGCGCTCGGGCCCTGTGGTCGCATCCACCTTCAGGAGCGCCGAGAGCGGGATCATCTGACCCGTCTGCGAGCGAACCTTCAGCTGTCCGATATCCTCGGGCTTTGCCCGATACTTCGCATCCGCCTGCACCCGGACACTGTAGGTGCGGCCGAAGGCATTGAAATCGTTGACATAGAGCGAGCCGAGATAGATCTGCAACGCATCGAAGACATCGGTGACGGACACGCCGAGCTGTTCGGCCTTGGTCCGGTCGAGGTCGGCGAAGAGCTGCGGCACGTTGATCTGGAAGCTCGAGAAGATGCCCGCGAGTTCCGGCGTCTGGTAGGCCTTGGCGATGAACGCCTTCGTCGCTTCATCCAGGGCCTGATAGCCGAAACCGGCCCGATCCTCGATCTGCAGCTTGAAGCCGCCCGTGGACCCGAGACCGTTGACCGGCGGCGGCGGGAACATGGCGATGAAGGCATCCTGAATGCCGGCATATTTCTGGTTCAGCTGCATGGCGATGGCGCCGCCCGACAGCTCGGGCGTCGTGCGCTTCTCGAAATCGTCGAGGATGGCGAAGACGATGCCGGCGTTCGAGCCGATCGTGAAACCGTTGATCGACAGGCCGGGGAAGGCGATCGCGTTCTTCACGCCCGGCTGCTGCAGGGCGATATCGCTCATCCGTTTGATGACGCTTTCCGTCCGATCGAGCGTCGCACCGTCCGGAAGCTGTGCAAAACCAATGAGATACTGCTTGTCCTGCGCTGGCACGAAGCCGCCCGGTACCGCATTGAACATGCCGTAGGTGGCGCCAGCGAGCGCGAGATAGACCACCATCACCACGCTCTTGCGCGACAGGAGCCCGCCAATGCTGCGACCGTAGCCGTTGGACGCGGCTCCGAAGGCGCGGTTGAACCCACGGAAGAACCAGCCCAAGGCCTTATCCATGACGATCGTCAGCCTGTCCTTCTTGGCGTGGTGGCCCTTGAGCAGAAGGGCTGCCAGCGCCGGCGACAGCGTCAGCGAATTGATCGCGGAAATGACGGTGGAAATCGCGATGGTCAGGGCAAACTGCCGATAGAACTGCCCGGAAAGCCCGGTGATGAACGCCAGCGGCACGAACACGGCGACGAGAACCAGCGCGATCGCGATGATCGGCCCGGAGACCTCCTGCATCGCGCGATAGGTCGCCTCGCGGGGCGCAAGCCCGTTCTCGATGTTGCGCTCCACATTCTCCACCACCACGATCGCGTCGTCCACGACGATACCGATCGCAAGGACGAGACCGAACAGCGTCAGCGCGTTCACCGAGAAGCCGAAGACATACATGACGGCGAAGGTGCCGATGATCGAGACGGGAACCGCGATCAGGGGAATGATCGACGCCCGCCAGGTTTGCAGGAACACGATGACCACGATCACGACCAGCGCGATCGCTTCCAGCAGCGTATCGATGACCTTCTCGATGGAGGCCCGAACGAATTCGGTGGTGTCGTAGACGATCTCGAAGGTGACACCTTCCGGCATGGCTTTCGACAGTTCCGCCATGGTGGCGCGCACATCGTCGGAGATCGCGATGGCATTGGAGCCCGGCGCCTGGAAGACGGGCACGGCCACGGCCGGCTCGCCATCGAGAAGGGAGCGCAGCGTGTAGTCGGCGGCCCCCATTTCGATGCTCGCGACGTCGCGTAGCCGGGTTATCTCGCCGTTCGCACCGCTCTTCACGATGATATTGCCGAACTCTTCCGGCGTCTGCAGGCGGCCTTGCGCGTTGACCGAGAGTTGCAGATCGACGCCGGGCAGTGTCGGCGACGCGCCGATGATGCCGGCGGCAGCCTGGACGTTTTGCTGGCGAATGGCCGTGGTGATATCGCTCGCGGCGAGCGCATATTCCGCAGCTTTCTGGGGGTCGATCCAGACGCGCATGGAATAATCCCCGGCGCCGAAGACCTGCACCTGGCCGACACCTTCGATGCGCGCCAGCCGGTCCTTGATGTTCAGAACGGCATAGTTGCGCAGATAGGTCAGATCGTAACGCCCGCCGGCAGAAACGAGGTTGACGACCATCATCAGGTCGGGGGAGCTTTTGACTGTGGTCACCCCGAGCGCCCGCACCTCCGCCGGCAGACGCGGCTCGGCTTGCGATACGCGGTTCTGGACGAGCTGCTGGGCCTTGTCGGGGTCCGTTCCCAGCTTGAACGTCACCGTCAGCGTCAGCACGCCATCGGCCGTCGCCTGGCTCGACATATAGAGCATGTCCTCGACGCCGTTGATGGACTCCTCGAGCGGTGTTGCCACCGTTTCCGCGATGACCTTCGGGTTGGCGCCCGGGTAGGTGCCGCGCACGACGATGGATGGCGGCACGACATCGGGATATTCGGAAATCGGCAAAGCGCGCATGCCGATCAGGCCGGCAACGACGATTAGGACCGACAGGACGCCGGCAAAGACCGGCCTGTCGATGAAGAATCGGGAAATATTCATGTCATAACCCCTCTCCGGGAATGATCAGAAGACGAAAGGCCACGGCGCGCGGCGGTTCGACCGCGCGTTCCGGCATATGGATGGATGCGAGTGCGGCGCAGGTCCCGGGTCGGACCGACGCTGTGATGGTCTTTGCGCGGAAGAGAGGTGCCTCGGTCTCGTGAGGCACCCACTGATCGTGGCTATTCCGGTCCGACGCCTACTGTTGCGCGACCTTGGCTTCCGTCTGCGGATCGACCAGCGCGCCGGGACGAATGCGCTGCAAGCCGTTGACGACGATGCGATCGCCGGCGTTCAGACCCTTTTCGACGATCCGCAGGCCATCGACGGCGCTGCCGAGCTGGATCTGCCGATAGGCGACCGTGTTCTGGGGATCGACGACGAAGACGAATTTCTTGTCCTGATCGGTCCCGACGGCCTTTTCGCTGATCATCAGGTGGTTTTCGGCCGTCGGGTCGCCCATGCGAATGCGCACGAACTGGCCCGGAAGCAGATGCCCGCCCGGATTGTCGAAGACGGCGCGAACCCGCACCGTGCCGCTCTGCCCGTTGACCTCGTTATCGATCAACTGCAGCTTTCCGCGAATGGCCGCCCCCTCCCCTGCCCCGGTCGCGAGTTCCACCGGCACGAGAGCCAGATCCGGCGCGTCCGTTCCGCTTCCGCCGAGCTGCGCGAGTGTCCGGCCGATGAGATCCTCGTTGACGTCGAAGCTGGCATAGATCGGATCGACCGACACCAGGGTCGTCAACACAGGCGAGCCGGACCCTGCGGCGACGAGATTGCCCTCGGTGATCTCACGGCGACCGACCCGGCCCGAAATGGGTGCGCGAACCTCGGTGTAGCCGAGGTCCAGCCCCGCGACACGCAGGGCAGCTCTGGCGGATTGCACGGCGGCGACAGCTTCCGCCTTGGCGCTGCGCCGCTGGGCAAGGTCGCTGTCGGAAAGGACGTTCTTGGAGGTGAGCCGCTCGCCGCGTTCAAGCTCGGTGCAGGCATAATCCAGGCGCGCCTCGGCGGATGCGACCTGCCCTTCCGCCTGGGCCACGGCCGCCTTGAAAGGCTCGGGATCGATCGTGACGAGAAGATCGCCCGCCTTGACCAGCGCACCCTCGCGAAATTCGATCGACTGGATCGCGCCGGCGACCCGCGGACGGATCTGCACCCGGCCGACCGCCTCCAGGCGACCGGAAAACGCCTGCCAGGTCGCAACGTTTCGTGTTTCCACGGCCGCGACGGTCACGGGAATAGCCTGTGGCGCGGCCGCCGCGGCCGGTTCGGCCGCCACTGCCCCTTCCGTTCTCTCGAAGTAGAACGCTGCCCCCGCAACGGACGCAGCAATGCTCAGGCCGGCGCCCATCAGGGCCCAGCGGTTGGTCTTTGCTGTCATGGTCAACTCCTTGGCTCTCAGCGAGCCGATGTTTAAGCTCTTGCCCGATCTCCCGATCGGAGTTCATCGACAAAGGCCGAGAATCCGGCGCCGATCGCCTCGATCCACGGACCCATGTGGTCCCTGTAGATGCCCGTCCATCCGAAGCTCGCGGGCAGGATCTGTTCCCGGACACGAACGCCGGCCTCCCGGAGGCGCACGGCATAGGACTGTGCTTCGTCCCGCAGAGGATCGTCGTCCGACGTCACCAGAAGCGCCGGCGCAACCCCGGTCAGGCGCGAGCATTCGCAGGGCGCCGCATAGGGATGCTGTCCGCCGCAAACCGCCCGCATATAGTGCCGCCAACCGTCGGCCCAGCGCTCGCGCAGACGGATGTCGGCCTCGCGCATCGAGATCGAGGACATGCGCGGGTCGATCAGCGGTGACAGAAGCATCTGCCCGGACAAACGACCGGGAAACCGGTCGCGTGCCTTGAGAGCGACGCCGGCTGCGATATTGCCGCCAGCCTCGTTGCCGACCACGAAAATCGGGGATTTCGCCGTTCCGCCCAGGTGCTTGCGCTGCTCGTCGACAAAACGAAGCGCGCAAGAGGCATGGTCGAGAACCTGAGGGAAGCAGAAATCCGAGAGTGCGCCGTAGTCCGCTTCCACCACCACGGCACCGGCATCCGCGATTGCCCTTGGAATAGGGCGATCAGCCTCCGGACGCGCGGCACCGAGAAAAGCACCGCCATGAAGATAGAGAACGAGCGGGACGGGCCGTTGCGCCGTCTTGCCTTTGTAGACGCGGACAGCCAAAGTCCGGGCGGGCTCTGCCGAGATATCGATTGTCTGCCAAACCGCATTCATGTCGATCGTTCCGTGTGTCGAGCGCCTTGCTCATCGTTGCTGTTATCTAGTATTATTCCTGCCAGCTTCACAAGCGCGCGGTATTCGGGATCAATGTTCCGAAAATTCGAACAATCGGCGCTAAGCGTAGGGATAGGCCGGATGGATCAGCTTTCCGCCATGCGTGTTTTCGTCCGTGTCGTGGAAACCGGCAATTTCACCCGCGCTGCCGCGACATTGGGAATGCCCAAGACAACGGTGACCAACCTCGTGCAAAGCCTTGAGGCGCGCCTGAAGACGACGCTTTTGAACCGTACGACGCGGCGGGTGATCGTGACGACCGACGGCGCTCTTTACTACGAGCGTGCGATCCAGATCCTGTCCGAGTTGGATGAACTCGACAACAGCCTGAGCAATTCCCAATCCCAACCGAGCGGACGACTGCGGGTCGAAATGGCTGGCGCTTTTGCCGATCTTATCGTCATCCCTGCCCTGTGCGACTTCTACCAGCGTTATCCGCAGATCAAACTCGATATCGGTGTTGGAGACAGGCTTGTCGATTACGTCGCGGAGAATGTCGATTGCGCCCTTCGCGGCGGTACGCCGACCGACCAGACGCTCATTGCACGCAAGGTCGGCGAGATGTCTATGAAAGCGTGTGCCGCCCCGTTTTACATCGAGAAGTACGGTGTGCCGGGCGAGCCCGAGGATCTTGCGCGCGATCATGTCGCCGTGGGCTATCTGATGGCGCAATCCGGCCGCGTTCTCGACCTGGCGTTCACACATGGCGCCCGAAGAGCCGAGGTCATTCCGAACTACATTCTTTCCGTCAATGATGCCCGCTCTTATGTGAACGCTGCAATCGGCGGTCTCGGCATCGCGGTCGCACCCGGTTTCATGATCAATGGCGCTCTCGAACGTGGTGCCCTCATCGAGGTCCTGCCCGGCTGGACGGTCGAACCGGTTCCGCTCTACATCGTCTATCCGCAGCGCCGGCACTTGAGCAACAAGGTCCGCGTCTTTGTCGATTGGCTCGCCAAGCTCATGCAAACCTTGCCAGCTGACAGGGTTTGAGGTCCATCGCCGGGTATGAGGCTCGAAACGCCGCCATCGCATATCAATGCCGCACTCGGGTGGTTTCGGTCTCACCCCGCGTCTTCATCAGCCCCATCAACATTTGAGCCGCCGAAAACGAGCCGGCCTGAGATTGCCGGGTGAGGTGCCTCAGATAGCCTCCTGGTGATTGGATATGCTCACTACGCTCGAGAATGCAGCTGACGGCAACGGCGGTGGGAATGATGCCCATGGTCGCGCAGGCCGCTTGATAGGCCGATGGGCTGATGCCGAACATCCGACCGACGACATTCGCCGCCGCCGCTAAATCCCGCCAATCGCGAATGGCTTGAGCTGGCGCATAGTCCGCGATCGCCGGGCAGACGGTCAGAACGAGGGAGAGCGTTACAGCTGGTTCCCGTGTCGAGACCGCTGCACTCTCCTCCCCACGATGATCCGCGATGTTCGATGTGGGTTCCGGTTCAGAATCAAAGGAAGAATGGGATTCTGATTTCTGTATGTGCCGCTCATTCTGGGAGGGATTGGCGCTCGGATTTTGTGAATCTCTCCAATTTTCCAGCATGTTGATGATGAGACCGCGAAGCGCGCGAAGGTCGTGCAGGGCCGCCGTCACGATCGCGATATCGGGGTTGCGCGGAATGCCGTCGATGATGTCGCGAAAGGTCGCGTAATGGTCCCGCCACGCGCCCGGAGCCTTTTCGGTCTCGGCCATCGCGATAAACTTGGCGATATCCCGGCGGCAGATGGTGAGGCTTTCGCGCACATTTTGCAGATGGATGCGCTCGGCGATGACATCGCGGGCCATCGCTTCGATTTCGCACGAACGCGCGAGCAGTGGTGCAAGCGAGAAACCGAAGGCTTCACGAACCGCGCCATCACCGTGACGACGGCTGTAACGCTTGCCGTTGGCGCTGTCCTTGCGGGCAATCAGCCCCGCATTCACGAGCAGCGCGAGGTGTCGGCGAATGGTCTGCTCGGCCATGCCATTCGCGCGGAGGGAAAGCTGCTGGTTGGACGGAAATACGACGAGGCCGGTCTCGGAGGAGAGTTCCGTCTTCGGGTAGAAAGAGAGAAGGGCGTTGAGCAACGCCAATGTGCGGTCCGAAATGCCAAGGCGCCCCCGCGCTTCGCACAGTGCGCGGTAGAGCTTCCATTTATCGATCGACTGCGTTGCGTCGACGTCGCGTGCCTTGCTCTGTCCCGTGAGCATGGCAGGCGTCATCGGCCGCCGCCCAAAGGGCGTCGTCACAAAATCCGTGTCCATTTTCGTTGCCTCCAAGCGTAGGGCAAACGATTCCGGTCACCAAAGCGGCGTTCTCACGTTGACAAGTGATTCGAAGGGAGCTATTCGTTTCTCTGCTACAAGACAACAAAGGCTCTCAGGTGGTCCGCCGCTTGGGGGCCTTTCGTTTAACCGATACAGCATCCTTTCCTGTTCATCGTTTCATGGGCCCCTAAAACGGGGAAACCCTGTCATTTGACAGGGTTTTTAGTCGTCCGCGTCATCCCGGCGCTCGAATTTCTCCACCAATCGCGGCATTTCAGCCTGCAGAAAAGCGGAAAAGGCAGCGCCTTTCGGTCCGACATGGACAATGCGTAATTCTTTCGACGATACCTTCACCCGGGCGATATCCTGCCCGTCCGGGTCCCGGAGAGCCAGAATATCAGCCTCGGTATCGTCCGGGCGTGATTTCGGGGCCTTCAGCGCGGCGAGAGCCAGCCGAAAACGATCGTCCGAGCCCGCCGCAGATTTGCCGTCGCCCTGAAGTGTCTTGCTCAGGATTGCCGACGCATCGTGCGCGGCCGAGAAGAGCTTTGCAAAATCGCCCCAACGCGGACGGCCGACCTTCGGGGCCCGCCCGATCGCTTCGATGACATCCAGCGGCACGGCCCGATAGACACCCCGCATGCGGGCAAGCTCCGCGTCGTCGATGGCGAGCGCCGCCTTGATGTCGCGCGGCTTGATCTGCGCCTCGTCCATCCGGGCAGCAAAGAGCGCGCGTTCGATCCAGGTGAGGTCCTGACGCGCTGCATTCTCGATGCCTTGCGAGACGACGAGGTCCCGATCCGACATTTCCACCACCAGCGCGCGCACCGGCAGACCGAGTTCCTTAGCCGCCTTAAGACGACGGTGCCCGTAGATCACCTGATACCGGCCGATATGGTCCGGATGCGGCCGGACCTGTATCGGAATCTTTTGGCCTTCGGCCTCGAAGGTCGCTTTGAAAGCCGCAAAATCGGCATCATTGTCGTCGGCTAGGCGATCGGGAAAGGGAGAGGGGTCGATGAGGGCCGCTTCGAGTTCCAGGCTCGCGCCGGAGCCCGACTCGACAAGCGCCTTCAGGCGGTCACGCTCGTCCCGCAGCTCGCCGATCGAGCGCTGCGCCGCCCCGATGACGCCGGCGCCGACGCGCGGCAGGGCAGGCGTCGCCGGCGGTGGTGCGCCGGTCGCTTGCTCGATCGGTCGCGGATCGGCATCGACGGCCGCGGAGAGAAGACCGAAATTGGCGATGATGGATTTTTTCGTCTTGCTCATGTCCTGCCCCAACTGTCGCGGACGAGCTCCAGAATGCTCTCGTTGACGGCATCCATCGCCTCGCGCGCGCGTCGATGCGTGTCGCGCCCCACCTGCCCGATTTCAAGCTCGTAGAGACTGCGTTTCGCAAGCCCGGCCGCTTCCACCGCCGTGCTTTCCACGGCGGTCGCAAGCAGAACGTCCGATCCGAAAAGATGCCGGAGCATCGCGACGACCTGTGATTGCGGCTGGTCGTTCGGGTCGTGCCGCGTGATCAGGTAGCGGAAGAAATCTTGGTTCAGCTCGGCACCGTTTTCGTTGAGAACCTGGATCAAATCGCCCATCATCAGGAGAAACTGGCTCATGGACGCGACATCCAGCATGGCCGGATGCACCGTCACGATCATGCCTGTCGCGGCATAGATGGCGCCGAGCGTGAGAAAGCCGAGCGACGGCGGCGTATCGAGGACGACGACGTCGTAATCGGCCTCGACTTCAAGAAGCGCCATTTTCAGCCGCTCGAAGAAGATCCCGCCCGTACCGCCACCGCGCTGCGCCAGCACGCGGGGCGTATCGTGCTCGTATTCCATGACCTCGAGATTGCCCGGAATGAGGTCGATCCCGTCGAAATAGGTTTTGCGGATGATGTCGCGGATCGGCCGGCGCTGCTCGTCGTAGCGCAGCGCCGCATAGATCGTTTCGTTCGGACCGACATCCACTTCGGGCTGCGCGCCGAACATGGCGGACAGCGACGCCTGGGGGTCGAGATCGATCGCCAGAACGCGGTAGCCGTGCAGCGCCAGAAAATGGGCGAGATGCACGCTGGTCGTCGTCTTGGCGCTTCCGCCCTTGAAGTTCGAGATCGCGAGGACCTGCAGATGCTCTCTCCCGCGCCGATGCGGCAGGAAGCGCTGTGCCTCTGCGGGCTTTTGCTCCGCGAAGAAATTGCGCAACTCGTTGATCTGGTTCAAGGTATAGGCGCGATGGTTGTTTTCGAGACGGCTCGGCACCGGACCGCGGCCTTCGATCGACAGCAGCTTCAGCGTCGAATCGGGAATGGATGTGAGCTTGGAGACCTCGTTGGTCAGAAAGAAACGCAGGTTCTTCTCGGCCTTCGGCGGATACATGCGTGCGCGCAACTGCTGCAGCTGGTTGGACAGCATTCCGGCGTGCCGCATGATCTTCGCGGCGGCATCTTCTTGCCCGGCGGTGTCCCGCCGCAGGTCATCTCTTAGCGCCATTTATCCCTCTTGTCGGCCAGCATGCGTTTTAGCGGCCATTCATCGCTAAGCTACGCCACGATTCTCGCGCGGCGTCCAGCAAAATAGCGAGATCGCCTCCACGCCGGCTAAGGAAAACCTCCGATGCCATCGGCGATAGTCTATCGTTAACAACGCGTTAACGTGAAACGCGGTGAAATGCGCCTCTGCCCTCGTTCCGCCTTGATCATGCCGCGAAGGAAGGCCGCGGACGGCGCGGTTTCGGGGTGTGCCCGGTCGTCGTGAGAATCGCGCCCGGTCGCTGCCCGATTCTGAGCGGTGAGAATCCAGGCGTCCCCCATATCCATTTCATGGTAGCTAACATAAAACGACGCTGTCGACCTGAACGCCTTTCTCGCCGAGCTTCCTATGCAATGGACATGATATCGATGAGCCACGCGACCGTCTCTCCCGCCGTCCTCCAGATGAACCGCGAACTCGCCGCTGCCGACCCGGCCCTCGTCGGCAATGCCGATCTCCTCGCGGCCGTGTTCTCCGGCTCCGGAGACTGCATCAAGATCCTCGATCTCGACGGGCATCTCCAGTTCATGAGCGATGGCGGCAAGCGGGTCATGGAGGTGGACGACTTCAGCCGCGTCCAAGGCTGCCCCTGGCCGGATTTCTGGCAAGGGGAGGGGAACGAGGTTGCCAAAGCCGCGATCCTTTCGGCAAAGGCGGGCATTGCCGCACGGTTTTCCGGCTCCGCGGTCACTTTGAAGGGCAATCCGCGATACTGGGATGTGCAGGTCCTCCCCGTTCCCGGCCCCGACGGCAAGCCGACGCATCTCCTGTCGATCTCCAGGGATATCACGGAGTCGAAGCTTGCCCGGGAAGAGGCGAAACAGCTGGCGATCGACCTTCGGAATGCGGCCCTGCGGGAGGCCGACACCATGCGCCGCCTGTTCGAGAGCGCACCGAGCTTTCTCTGCACGCTGGAGGGGCCGCATCACGTCGTCACGATCGCCAACACCGCCTTCTCGCACCTCATCGGCCCGCGCGCGATGGTCGGTCGTCCGTTTCGGTCCGTTCTCCCGGAGCTCGAGCGCCAGCAGGTCCTCACGCTTCTCGATCGCGTCTACGCCACGGGCGAGGCGCTGACGGGTCGCGGCGCGTTGATCCGGCTGACGCGCGTCGAGGGGGAAGGGGAGGAGGATGTCTTTCTCAACTTCGTCATCCAGCCTGTTCGCGACCGTCAAGGCCGGGTGACCGGCCTCTTCATCGAAGGGCATGACGTGACCGACCTGAAGCGCGCCGAAATCGCGCTGCGCCGCAGGGAATTGCAGCTGCAGCTGGCGCTCGACTCGGCTGAAATGGGCGTCTGGGAGGCCGTTCTGGTGCATGGACGCGTCGTCTCGACGTCGGAGGATGCGCGGACGTCGTTCCTGCTCGGCCGCCCGGCCGATCAGCAGCCCTCCTTCGAAACCTTCGTCAGCCGCGTGCATCCGGATGATCGACCCGCGATCGGCCGCGCCGTCGAGCAGGCCATGGATCCGCTCGGCGAAGGACATCTCGATGTCGAATATCGGGTTCTGTCCGGCGAGAACAGGCCGGAGCGCTGGATTCATGCGAGAGCCCGCGTCGTGGAAGGTGCGGATGACACGCGTCTCGTCGGCACCGTCCGCGATATCACAGCCATCAAGGATGCCGAGAGCCAGTATGCCCTGTTGAATGGCGAGCTGCAGCACCGGATCAAGAACACGCTCGCCATGGTCAGTGCCATCGCCTCCCAGACGCTGAAGGGCGAAGCGATCGTGAAGCAGCGCGACATCTTCAATGCCCGCCTCCACACACTGGCGCATGCGCACGATCTTCTGATGGGGGAGGCGCAGGAGAAGGGCAGCATTCGCGAGGTCATCGAAACGGCCCTCGCACCGCATCGCGCCGGTGCAGCGCAGTTCGATATTTCCGGTCCCGACCTCCCGCTCTCGCCGAAACAGACGCTGTCGCTCGCCCTTGCCATGCATGAGCTTGCCACCAATGCCGCGAAATACGGTGCGCTCTCGTCTCCGAGCGGGAAGATCGCGATCCGCTGGGATCAGAACGCCAATGGTTCTGCGGCGCAGGCCTTCGCGCTGCGGTGGGAGGAGAAGAACGGTCCGCCCGTCGTCGAGCCGACCCGGTCGGGGTTCGGCTCCCGGCTGATCACGCGCGTTCTGGCGGCCGATTTCAGGGGGCAGGTGAAGCTCGACTATGTCCCGGGTGGACTCGTTTGCACGCTCGTGTCGCGCTTTCCGGTCGAGGTCGGCGGGTAGCGGACGCGGAAAAGCCGCCAGACAGTCGTCTGGCGGCCTCCATGTCTGGATATCGTTAGCCGGATTTAGACGGTGCGGACGTCGTCCAGATCGCGCTTGGTGCCGGCAACGCCGCCGAACCAGGCCGCAATCGCGCCGAGAACGAGAGCGATGAAGCCGAGGATCGCGCCGGTGGAGACGGCAGCGGTTGCGGTCTGTGCGGCTTCGATGGTCTTCTGCTTGGCAGCTTCCATATTCTGGCGATAGGTCTGCTCGTACTGCTGAACCTGCGTGCGAGCCTGATCGACCGGAATGTTCTGGGCGCGGGCCAGAGCTTCGGCGGCACGGGTGCGGGCTTCTTCGGCGCTGGCTTCGTCACCGGTCACGACGGCCTGGATAGCGGAGACGGCGGCGTTCTGCAGGGCCTGCGGGTCATTGCCCGTGGTGTTGCGGATCTGCTGCTCGATGCCGGCCATCGGGTTGGTGACGTCGGCAAGAGCCGGCGCTGCCGTGGTGGCCGCCGTGGCGGCCGTGCGGCCGACACCACCGACAACGCTCGAGATGCCGCTGAAGGCACCGCCGACGATCGCGCCGACCGAGGTGGTCAGGAGATAGAGAACGACGAGGGCGGTCACGGCCCAGGCGGTCACGCCATGATAGCCACCGGTGGACTTGCTCGCGCGGCCCGAGAGACGGCTTGCGACATAGCCGCCGACAAAGGAGGCGATGATGCCGGAGACCACGAACCAGGCGCCACCGGCGATCGAGAACGTGCTGGCCTCGGGATTATCGTATTGTGCCGGATCGATCACGGCAGCGCCGATGCCGACGCCGAGGAGATTGAGGAGAAACTGGACGGCGAGAGCGAGCGCAACGCCGGCGAAGATGGAACCCCAGGATACTTTGTGCAATGACGCAGTGACTGAAGGCACGCCACCGTAGACGGTTTCGGTCGGACGATAGGAAGAAGCTGGGATTGTCATGATGATCGGGTCCTTTAGATCATATCGCATACGTGCGAGCGGTCTGAGAACGCAAGATTTCGCAACAAGTTCCAGACATTAGAAAAACATGAAGCTATGTTGCGTTTTTGACCGTGCCGGAGACGCAGGTCGGCGCGATCGACACCATCCAGCGACCCGGAGTGACGGTATGCGCACTTTTCGATCCGGCAGGCTTTTTCTGTCCGCACTGTGCCTGATCGCGGCGTCTGCCGCGCATGCCGAGGACATCGATCACGGCCGCCGGATCTTCCAGACCTGTGCCTCCTGTCACGTGCCGGATGCCGAGACGAACAAGTATGGCCCGTACCTGAAGGGCGTCTTCGGGCGAAAGGCGGGCACGGTGCCGGAGTTCCGGTATTCGCAGGCGATGACGGAGGCCGGTGGCGCAGGTCTCGTCTGGGACGACGAGACGCTGGCCGCCTTTCTCTATAGCCCGAAGAAGAAGGTGCCGGGCACGACCATGCGCTTCTGGGGCCTGTGGAGCGAGGCGGAGATCCGCGACGTCATCGCCTATCTGAAGACCTTTCCCTGACGAACGCGGCCGCTCCAGGCCGCCGCGTTTGCTTCGTCACTCCGCCGCAAGGGCGGGCATGTCCTTGTGATCGTCCGGGCTTTCTTCGGCCGTGTCGTCGGGGGCCGGCCTGGCCTGCTTCGGATCGCGGCCGAAGAACAGGGCATAGGCGGCCGGCAGCACGAAGATGGTCAGAACCGTCGCGACGAGGATCCCGCCCATCATGGCGTAAGCGAGGGGGCCCCAGAACACACCGCGCGAGATCGGGATCAGCGCGAGAACCGCCGTCAGCGCCGTCAGCATGATCGGCCGGAAACGCAGCACGGCACCGCCGATGATCGCATCCGTCCGGTTCACGCCCGCCGCGATGTCCTGATCGATCTGGTCGATCAGGATGATCGAGTTTCGGATGATGATACCGAGCAGCGCGATGACGCCGAGAATGGCGACGAAGCCGAAGGGCGCGCCGCTGATCAGCAGCGCCGCGCTGGCGCCGATGATGCCGAGCGGGCCCGTTGCGAGCACCAGCATGGCCTTGCCGAAGTGCTGCAGCTGGATCATCAGCAGGATGACGATGATCATCAGCATGATCGGCGCCTTGGCCGCGATCGAGGCCTGGCTTTCCGCCGCATCCTCGGCACCGCCCTGGATCTCCACCTTGTAGCCGGGCGCAAGGCCGTCGCGCAGATCCTGCATGCCGGCATACATCTGCATCACCGCATCGTTCGGCTGCACGCCGTCGGGCAGGGTGCCGCGCACGGTGATGGTGGGCAGCCGGTCGCGCCGCCAGACGACGCCCTGTTCAAGCACCGGCACGACCTTGGCGATCTGCGAGAGCGGGATGAAGCCGCCGAAATCGGTCGGGATATAGACGGAGTTCACGGCCGACAGCAGTTTCCGGTTCTCGTCCGGTTCGCGCGCGACGATGGAAATGGTTTCCTCGCCGTCGCGGAAATCGCCGAGCGGTGCGCCATTCGTGGTCGTCTGCAACATCTGGCGGATGCGCTGGGAGGTGACGCCAAGGGCGCGGGCGCGATCCTGATCGACGATCAGGCGCATGGCGGGCACGGGCTCCAGCCAGTCGTCATGCACGGCACCCAGCATCGGATTGTTCTGGAACCGCGCCTTCACCTCGTCCGCGATGCGGCGCACCTCGGCCCGGTCCGAGCCGCTGACGCGCATCTGAACGGGCCATCCGGTCGGTGGGCCGAGGAACAGACGGTCGACCTTGGAGCGGATTGCGGGGAAGTCGCTGGCCAGAATGTCGCGCAGCTTCAGGATCAGGCGTTCGCGCGCCGGCTCGTCCTTGGCCATGACGAGGAGCTGGGCGAAGTTCGGATTGCGCAGCTGCTGGTCGAGCGGCAGGAAGAAGCGTGGCGCACCTTCCCCGATATAGCTTGCCACGAACCGCTTGTCCGGATCGTCCATGATGCGGGCTTCCAGCGCTTTTGTCTGGGCCTCGACATCCTTGATGCTCGTGCCTTCCGGCAGCCAGAGATCGACCATGATTTCCGGGCGGGAGGATTGCGGAAAGAAGTTCTGCGGGATGAACTGGAACGCCCACAGGCTTGTCACGAAGGTGCCGAGCGTGAGCGCGATGACGATCAGGCGATGGCGGACGCTCCAGCCGACGGTGGCGCGCAGGCGCCGGTAGAACCGCGTATCGAAGACGTCGTGATGCCCGCCGGCGTGGCTTCGCTGCTTGAGGATCATGTAGCCGAGCCAGGGCGTGAAATAGACCGCCACGAACCAGGACACCACCAGCGCGATGCCGACGACATAGAAGAGCGAACGGACGTATTCGCCGGCCGTCGAGGCGGCAAACCCGACAGGAATGAAGCCTGCCGTGGTGATCAGCGTGCCCGTCAGCATGGGAAAGGCGGTCGAGGAATAGGCGAAGCTTGCCGCCTCGATCTTGACGAGCCCCTCGTCCAGCTTGCGTTCCATCAGCTCGACGACGATCATGGCGTCGTCCACCAGCAGCCCGAGGGCAATGATGAGGGCGCCCAGCGAGATGCGCTGCAGATCGATGCCGATCTCGTACATGATGGCAAAGGTGGCGGCGAGGACAAGCGGAATGGCGATGGCGATGACCAGGCCCGAGCGCCAGCCGATGGAGAGGAACGACACCACGAGGACGATGATCAGGGCTTCCGCCAGCGCCTTCATGAACTCTCCGACGGCCTCGTTCACGACCTCCGGCTGGTTGGAAATCTGCTCGATCTCGACGCCGTAGGGCAGCGACGACTCGAAGCGCGCATAGGTCGCCTCCACGGCCTTGCCGACGTCGATGACGTTGAAGCCCTTGGCCATGACCACGCCCAGCTGAACGCTGTCCTGCCCGTTGACGCGGTACTTGCGGGCGAAGGGGTCCTCCAGACCCGACGTCACCGTGGCGATATCGCCCAGACGCGTGACCTGATCGCCGGACCGCAGGCGCAGGTTCTGGATATCCTCAACCTTGCGAACGTCGCCCTCGACGGAAATGCGCACGGAGCGGTCGCCGGTATCGACGTTTCCGGCCGGATCGATCGCGTTTTGTCCCGCCAGCGTATCCCGCAGGTCGTTCAGCGTCAGCCCGCGTTCGGCCAGCGCCTTGGACGAGACGTCGATGAAGATCTTTTCCGGCTGGTCGCCGATGATGACGGCCTTCTCGACGCCCGGCGTGGAGAGAAGCATGTCGCGCGCCTTGATGGCGTAGCTCTTCAGCTCGGGAAAGCTGTAGCCATTGCCCATCAGGGCATGAAGCGTGATGAAGGTGTCGCCGAACTCGTCGTTGAAGAAGGGGCCGACGATGCCGGACGGCAGTTCGGAGCGGATGTCGCCGACCTTCTTGCGCACCTGATAGAACGCGTCGGCAACCTGCTGGGCATTCGTGTCACCCTTCACCTGCAGCGTGATGATGGTGCTGCCCGCACGGCTGTAGGAGCGCACGAAGTCGAGATGCGGGGTTTCCTGCAGCTTGCGCTCGATCTTGTTGACCACCTGGTCCTGCATGTCCTCGATCGAAGCGCCGGGCCACAGGGCCTGGATGACCATGACGCGGAAGGTGAAATCCGGGTCTTCCTTCTGGCCCATGTTCATCAGGCCGAACACGCCGGAGAGGATGATCAGCCCGAACAGGAAGCGGGCGATGCTCGGATGGCCGATGGCCCAGCGCGAGAGATTGAACCGTTGGCGACCGGTCGCACCGGACGAAAGCGGGTCGTCGGAAACGCTCGGGGAGCCGTTCTTCGGGCCGGAGAAGGGACCTTTGGACATCATGACGTCGTTCCGTTGTCGGTTGCCAGCGCGCAGGGGGAGGCGAGGCCAGGCGTTTCGGCTGGGTGTGTGAGGCTCGATGCGGTCGTGCGAAGGCGATTAGCGGGTGGCCGATGCCTCGGCACGGGCCTGATGGGGGAATGCGTCGTCGGGCAGTTTCACCTTCAGATCCTCGCGCATGAACTGCGTGCCGGCCGTCACCACGATATCGCCCGGTTTCAGCCCATCGGCGATGCGGACGGAAACGCCACTGTAATCGGCGACCGAGACCGGTCGTGCATGCACCGTTTCCTTCTGCGCATCCACCATCCAGACGAGCGTCCGCTCGCCGTCCTTGGCGAGCGTGCTCAACGGAACGGAGACGAGGGCAGGGCCGTTTTCCTGTGTCGCCGTTACGGATGCGGTCATGCCGAGGCGGACGCGCTCGTTTTCCGGCAGGCTGACGCGGACCGCGAAGGTGCGCGAACGGGCATCGGCGCTGCCGGCGACCTCGCGGACCTTGCCCGGCAGCGTCAGGCCGGCGCTTGACCACAGGGTGACGTCGACCGTCTTGCCCGGCGTGAAGGCGAAGATGTCCGTCTCGGGCACGCCGACCAGAACCTCCTTCTCGCCATCGGCCGCAACGGTCAGGACCGGCGTTCCCGCCGCAACCACCTGTCCGACCTCGGCGCTGACCGCCGTGACGATGCCGTCGCGGTCGGCCGGCAGGGCGCCGTAGGACACCTGATTTTGCGCCTGCTCAAGCGCCGAGCGCGCGGAATCGCGGGTGGAAACCGCCTGATTGTAGCTCAGCTGCGCCTGTTCCAGCTGCGACTTGGGCGCGACCTGCGCTGCAAACAGGTCCTCTGCGCGCTTGCGCGAGAGCTGCGCGGTCTCGACTTGCCGTTCGGCGGCCGAGAGATTGGCTTCGGCCGCGCGCACGGAGAGGGCGTAATCCGTCGTGTCGAGGCGGGCGAGGATCTCGCCCTTCCGGACGTGGTCGCCGATATCCACGAGGCGCTCCGTCACCTTGCCGGCCACGCGGAAGCCCAGGGCGGTTTCGGTGCGGGCGCGGACCGAGCCGGAATAGTCCAGCGTCCGGCTGGTCTGGTTCTGTGCGACCGTCATCACCCGCACCGGCCGCACGACCTCCGGCTTCACCTCCGCCTTCTCCTCGGAACATCCCGCAAGAAGCAGACCCGTCGCTGCGAACAGAGCGATCAAGGCCGCGGGGCGGGCTGCGGGGGCGAATGGTTTCGACATGGCCGTAATCCTGTTGCGTGTGGCGCGCGCGGTCGGGTGTTCCGCGGCGGCGTGGTCCTGAGTAGTGCTCATGCTTTCAGCGCCTGGATGGCGAAATCGACCAGATCTTCCGGCTGGGCGCGATTTTCCTTGGCGGCGCATTGCGCGACCATCTGCGGATGACAGAGCGTCACGGTGGCGGCGCTGAAGCACTTCGCGGCGACGAGCGGGTCCTGATTGCGGAATTCGCCGGCTGCGATGCCTTCGGCGATGATCTGCGTGATCAGATCGTTGACGCGGTCGATGTGGCGTTCGATGACATGCCAGTCCCGCTCGATGGCCACGACGACCATTTCATGGACCTTCTCCTCGTCCAGCATCGTGTCCACCGTGAGGCCAAACTGTTCGAGCGTGTAGCGGCGCAGCCGCTCGCCGGCGCTCAGCGGCAGGGCGGCGATGCGCTGGGCCAGATCGTAGCTGGCCCCCAGCATGCGACTGCAGAGCGCCTGATGGATTTCCACTTTCGACGCGAAGAAGCGATAGATATTGGCCGTGGACATGCCGAGCTCGCGGGCGATGTCGGCGACGTTGGTTTTGCCATAGCCGTAATGCCGGAATAGCTTCTCGGCGGCATCGAGAATGCGCATGACGGTCTCCTGCCGCGCGCTGTCGATCTCGATCGTTTCCGTGCTCATGTTGGTGAAACCTTACGACTGACGAATTTTGTATTTCGTCAGTCGTAAGACATAATTCCGCAACCGTCAAGCCTCAGCGCGATCGCGCGCCGGGCACCGCGGGCGGTTCCGTCAACAATGGAGGCGTCGATGTTGCCCGTCGATGAACCGTGACGGCGTGGAGGTACGGCGAAGGCGCGCGTGTCTCACCGCCGTCCGAAGGCCATCAACGGGCGTGGTCAGTCGATCGAGCCGATGGCGGTGCCGGCGTTCAGATACGTACCCTGTTCGACGGTGATCCGCAGACGGCCCGCGCGATGGGCGGTGACCTGGGTTTCCATCTTCATGGCCTCGAGAACGGCGATCAACTCGCCCTCCTCGACTTGCGCGCCGTCGGCGGCCTTCCACACCTGCAAGGTTCCGGAGATCGGGGCGGCGACGGTTGCGAGGTCGGTTTCGGCCGGTGCCGTCGCCGGGCTGCCTCCGGTCGCGCCGATGCCCGGGCCGAAGCTTGCCAGCAGCGTCATGGGCAGGCCGACGGCGTGAAGGCGGCCGTCGATCTCGATCTGCGTGCGGACCAGCCCCGCCGGTACAGGCGGGAGAGGGCGGGGGGCGGCGGGAAGGGCGGCGAAATCCGTTTCGATCCAGCGGGTATGCACCTTGAAACCGTCGTCGCCCCGGAAGTCGGCGGTATCGATGGCGGCGCGATGGAAGGGGAGGACGGTCGCGATGCCTTCGATGCGGAACTCCGCCAGTGCCCGCCGGGCGCGCGCCAGCGCCTGCTCGCGCGTGGCGCCGGTCACGATCAGCTTCGACGTCAGGGAATCGAAGGTGCCGGGCACGGTCGAGCCCGTGACGACGCCGCTGTCGAGACGGATGCCGGGGCCGGAGGGCGCGTCGAACAGGGTGATGACGCCCGGGGTCGGCAGAAAGCCGCGGCCGGGGTCTTCCGCGTTGATGCGGAACTCGATCGAATGGCCCCGCGGCTCCGGCGTTTCGGTAAATGCAAGGGGCAGGCCGTCGGCGATCCGCAGCTGTTCGACGACGAGGTCGATGCCGGTCGTCTCCTCCGTCACCGGATGCTCGACCTGCAGGCGCGTGTTGACCTCCAGAAACGAGATCGTGCCATCGACACCCAGCAGGAACTCGACGGTGCCCGCACCGGTATAGCCGGCAGCCTTGCAGATCTTGGCCGCAGACTGGTGGATCTCGGCGCGCTGCGCCTCGCTGAGGAAGGGGGCCGGGGCCTCTTCGACCAGTTTCTGGTTGCGGCGCTGAAGCGAGCAGTCGCGGGTGCCGAGCACGACGACATGGCCGTGGCGGTCGGCGAGCACCTGCGCCTCGATGTGGCGCGGCCGGTCGAGGAAGCGCTCCAGAAAACATTCGCCGCGTCCGAAGGCGGCGGTCGCTTCGCGCACGGCGGAGTCGTAGAGATCGGCGATCTCCTCGCGTTTCCAGGCGACCTTGAGCCCGCGCCCGCCGCCGCCATGGGCTGCCTTGATCGCGACCGGAAGACCGTGCGCATCGGCAAAGGCGATGACCTCGGCCGCGGTTTCCACCGGGCCGTCGCTGCCGGCCACGAGCGGCGCGCCGACGCTGGTCGCAATGCGCCGCGCCTCGACCTTGTCGCCCAGCGCCTCGATGACCGCCGGATCGGGGCCGATCCAGATGAGGCCGGCCTGCTGAACGGCGCGCGCGAACTCGGCGCGTTCCGAGAGGAAGCCGTAGCCCGGATGCACGGCGTCCGCGCCCGAGCGCTCGGCGATCGCGATCAGCTTGTCGATGTCGAGATAGCTGTCGGCAGGGCGATCGCCGTCGAGGCCATAGGCCTCGTCTGCGAGACGCACATGCAGCGCATCGATATCGCAATCGGCATAGACGGCGACGGAGCCGACGCCGTAGTCGCGGCAGGCGCGGATGATCCGGACGGCGATTTCGCCACGGTTGGCGATCAGAACTTTTTTCATGACAATCCTCCCTCTGAGGTGGGCCTTGCCCGTTGCACAAACAGGCGCATCAGGCCTTGGCCGGCACGATGTCTGCGAACGGCGCGATCGGCCGGAAACGGATGTGAGCGTTGACCGGGATCTGTCCGGCGAGATCGAGGTGATAGTCTGCGACCGTCGCGATGACGGGGTAGCCGCCCGTCAGCGGGTGGTCGGCCAGGAACAGCACCGGCTGGCCGCTGTGCGGCACCTGTATCGCGCCGGTCGCCGTGCCTTCGCTCGGCAGTTCCGCCTTGTCCCTGCGTTCCAGCGGGATGTCGCCGGCAAGGCGGATGCCGACCCTGTTGGATTGCGGCGTCATCCGGAAAAGCTGGGACGACAGCGTGTCGAGGCCCGCCTGCGTGAACCAGTCGCTGCGCGGCCCCATGACGACGTCCAGCGTCACGATGTCGTCGGCACCGGGATGCGCGAAGGCCGGCGTCTCCGCGAGCGATACGGCCGTCAGGCCGTGGGCCTCGGAATGGACTTCGAGCACGGCACCCTTGGTGACGGGATCGGGCCCGACCACGGCCAGCGTGTCGGTGGAGGTGCTGCCGAGAACGGGTGCGACATCGAAGCCGCCGCGCACGGCGAGATAGCTGCGCATGCCTTTCGGGGCCTGACCCAGCGTGACGACATCGCCGGGCTCGAGCGATATCGGCCGGTAGGTTTCGGCTTTCTCGACGCGGCCCTGGGCATCGCGGATCTCGAGGGGGCAGGGCGCGCCGGTGACGCCGATGACCGTGCGGCCGGACGCTGCGACCGAGAAGCCGCCAAGCGTGATCTCGAGACAGGTGGCACCCGGCGGGTTGCCGACGATGCGGTTGGCCGCATGGAACGCACCCTGGTCGAGCGCGCCCGCCGAGGAGACGCCCTGACCGGTCTGGCCGAAGCGGCCTGCATCCTGAAACAGAGCGGGCATGGGGGCGGCCAGAACGGTGAAGGAGACGCCGCCCGATGCCTGCGCCGGTGCGACGCCGGTTGCCGGTGAGACCGGTGCGGCGGCGGCGGCGGCGGCGGCGCGCTTTGCCAGATCGTAGAAGCGCACCCGGTATCCCGGCTGAAAGAGGGCCGGCGGATCGCGGGAGAGGTCCCACATCTTCTCCGGCGTCACGCCGATGATCTGCCAGCCGCCGGGACTTTCCTGCGGATAGACGCCGCTGAAGGCGCCGGCGAGCGCCACGGCGCCCGCCGGGATGCGGGTGCGCGGGCTCTGGCGGCGCGGCACCTGCAAGGCGGGGTCTCCGCCCACGAGGTAGCCGAAGCCGGGCGCAAAGCCGCAGAAGGCCACAGTGAACTCGCTCTCCACATGCCGGCGCACGACCTCCTCGACCGACAGGCCGGTGAGGGCCGCGACGTCGGCGAGATCCTCGCCGTCATAGCGCACGGGGATCTCGACCAGCTTGTCGGACGGCGCGATCCGCGCGGACAGGTCGCGCGTCGCCACCTCGCGCGCCAGGGCCTCCGGCGTCGTCGCGCCGGCATGAAAGCGGATCATCAGCGTGCGCGCAGCCGGCACCATGTCGGCAATGCCGGGCACCGGATCGACCTCCAGCGAGGCGAACAGCGCCAGCGTTTCCTGGAGGTCGGCAAGCTCGACGAGCAGTGTGGTCAGGCTGACGGGGAGAAAGCGCATCGTGAACCTCAGGCGTGGTAGGCCGAATCCGGAATGTCGGTGATGAACATGTGCCCCGGCGCGTGGGTGATGGCAAAGGGGACGCCGGATGCCATGACGGCGGCCTGCGGGGTGACGCCACAGGCCCAGAAGACGGGCACTTCGCCCGGCTCGATCCGCACCGCATCGCCGAAGTCCGGCTTCCCGAGATCGGCGATACCGATCTCGTCGGGCGCGCCGATATGGACGGGGGCGCCGTGGACAGCCGGAAAACGACCGGAAATGGTCGCTGCGTCCGCCACGCGGCCGGGCGCGATGGGGCGCATGGACACGACGAGATTGCCGTGCAGGCGCCCGGCCGGGCGGCAGGGCCTGTCGGTCAGGTACATCGGCACGTTGGACCCGTCGGTGATGTGGCGGATCTCGATGCCGGCTTCGGCCATCGGCGTCTCGAAGGTGAAGCTGCAGCCGATGAGGAAGCTTACGAGATCGGGATGTTCGGCCCAGGCGGCCCGGGCATCGGCGGTCTCTTCGGCCAGCTTTCCCTCCCGCCAGATGCGGTAGAGCGGCAGGTCGGTGCGCAGATCGGCGCCGGGTGCGAGCAGCGTCGCGTGGGAACCGGGGTCCGACACGTCGAGAACCGGGCAAGCCTTCGGGTTGCGCTGGGCGTAAAGCAGAAAGTCGAACGCCCAGTCGCGCGGCAGGACGATCATGTTGGCCTGTGTGAAGCCGGGTGCGACGCCGGACGTCGGCGCGACGCTGCCGGCGCGATACCGCTCGCGTGCCGCTCGCGCAGGCGCGGCGTCGACATGGCGGAGATGCTCGATGGCGATCATGACAGTCCCCTTGCGATTATCGGTTGTCGAGGAAGGACGCGACGCGCAATCCGTCCGCTTCGAAGGCGCGCCGGATTTCGCGGGCGATCGACACGGCACCCGGGCTGTCGCCGTGGACGCAGATCGACTGGGCCGCAATGCGGATGGTGGAGCCGTCGATGGCCGTGAGCGTGCCGTCGCGGGCGAGCTGGACCATGCGCTGTGCGATGGCTTGCGGATCGTGCAGAACGGCGCCCGCTTCGCGGCGGGAGACGAGCTGGCCGTCCGGCGTGTAGGCGCGATCGGCAAACGCCTCGGCGACGACGGCAAGGCCGGCGCGCCGGGCAAGATCGAGGATCGGGGTGCCGGCAAGGCCCATCAGCACCAGCGACGCATCGACCGCCTTGATGCCGTCGATGACGGCCTGACCCTGTTTCGGATCGTTGGCGATCCGGTTGTAGAGGGCACCGTGCGGCTTGACGTAGCGCACCGTGGTGCCTGCGGCCGCGGCAATGCCCTTCACCGCGCCGATCTGGTAGATGACATCGGCGATCAGCTCGTCCGGGGTCACGTCCATGTCGCGCCGGCCGAAGCCGACGCGGTCGGGATAGGAGACATGGGCACCGATCGCGACGTTCTTCTCGGCGGCGGCCCTGACGGTTTTCAGGATGCCGGCGGGGTCGCCGGCATGAAAGCCGCAGGCGACGTTGGCACTGGAGACGATGGCCAGCATCGCCGTATCGTCGCCCATGCCCCAGGCGCCGTAGCTTTCGCCGAGGTCGCTGTTGAGATCGATGGCTTTCATGTCCGTCTCTCCCTTTCCCGGATCAGGCCGTCAGCATCGCGAAGATCGCGCCGACCGACTTGTACGCCATAAACCACGTCAGGCCGCAGGTCAGCACGCCGAGGCCGATCAGCCAGCGCGGGTAGTGATAGCCGTGCATCAGGTCGGCGCGCTTCCAGGCGGCATACATGAAGATCGACAGGCCGATGGGCAGTACCAGGCCGTTGAGCCCGCCGACGAAGACCAGCATGGCGGCCGGCGGCGTCGTGATGAGCATGTAGGCGAAGAGCGAGAAGGCGATGAAGCCGACGGTCGCATTGTTGCGCTGCCGCTCTGTCATGTCCGGCTTGAAGGCGGTGAGGAACGAGACCGAGGTATAGGCCGCGCCGATGATGCTGGTCATGGCGGAGGCGAGGAAGACCGCGCCGAACAGGCGGTAGCCGATATCGCCGGCCGCGGCATGGAACGCCTGGCCCGCCGGGTTCGCGCCCTTGCCGGAGAGATCGATGACGACGCCGCTCGCCACGACACCGAGGATGGCAAGGAACAGGATGTAGCGCAGGACGCCGGTGATCGCGATGCCGCTGAGTGCCGCACGGTTGACCGCGCCGATGTTCTCGACGCCGACCGTTCCCTTGTCCAGCAGGCGGTGTGCGCCGGCATAGGTGATGTAGCCGCCGACCGTTCCGCCGACGATGGTGGTGATGGTGAAGAAGTCGATGTTGGATGGCAGCACGGTCTCGTAAAGCGCCTGTGCGACCGGAGGACCGGACACGAATGCCGCGTAGAGGATCAGCGCCAGCTTGATGAAGGCGGCGACGTACACCACGCGGTCCATGGCGACGCCGGCGCGGCGCGACAGGAAGATGGCGATGGCGGCAATGGCCGCGGCGGCGCCGCCGATCTTCGGATCGAGATCGATCATGGCGTTGAGGCCGAGGCCGGCGCCACCGATATTGCCGATGTTGAAGAACAGGCCGCCGATGATGACGAGGACGGCGAGCAGATAGCCCGAACCGGGAATGGCGGCATTGGCAATAGCCGGAGCGCGCATGCGCGTCACGGTGACGATCCGCCAGACATTGGCCTGCACGACGAAATCGATGATGACCGAGGCGAGGATGGCGAACGCGAAGGCTGCGCCATGCTTGACGGTGAAGGTCGCGGTCTGGGTGATGAAGCCGGGACCGACGGCCGACATCGACATCAGGAAGATGGCGGCGATGAGCGCTGCCCGGCGCGATTTGGCCGACATGCGTTCGGGTGCTGGACTGCCTTGGGACGTCGATGCGGGGGATGCCGATGTATCTGCCATGTTGCCCTCTTTGTTGGCCGCGCCGGCTGCACATCCGGCAGTGGGCGGTTGTTATGCGGGCAGCGTCTCCCTGTTTCACAATCCTGTCAATATCGTTCAACGATTTTAATGTATCGTTCTACCAGTCTGTTCAAACCTGCGGCAGCCTGCTGTGAGAACGAGCAGAAAATCGGCGCTTTCGCGCATCTTTTAGGCGATCCAGAACGGCATTCCGGGGCCGGACGACGGCCTGCTTCCGCCGGCATTCCGGACCCTGTTGCCGGACGCGGTCGAAAACGACGGCAAGGCGCCTCGCAAATGTCATGGGGAGGTTTCCCTCCCGCGTGATCCGCGATATCGCTGCGGCCTTGGCGCGCCCGAACGGAGGGGCGCTTGGGGGGCCGAGTTTTTCGATGGCAGAACAGGACACGATATCGGCGCTGGCGCCACGTCTGGCGGAGGAGATCCGGGGTCGGGTGATCGCCGGCGAGCTGAAGCCGGGGCAGAGGTTGTCGGAAGCGGCGCTCAGCACGGATTTTTCCGTGTCGCGCAATTCGCTGCGGGAGGCCTTCCGGCTCCTGACGAAGGAAGGCCTGCTGCGCCACGAGCCCAATCGGGGCATGTTCGTCGCCACGCCGAGCATGGCCTCGATCATCGATATCTACCGTGTCCGGCGGATCATCGAATGTCAGGCGCTGGCCAAGGCCTATCCGCACCACCCCGCCGTCGCCCGCATGCGGAGCGCGGTGGAAGCTGCGCGCACCGCGCGCGCGGGAAAGCACTGGGGCTTGGTCGGCAGCCAGAACATGGTGTTCCATGCCGCCATCGTCGAGCTGGCCGACAGCCAGCGGCTGAACGCCTTCTATGCCCAGATCGCCGCCGAACTGCGGTTGAGCTTCGGCCTGCTGGCCGATCCCGAGCTTCTGCACGCGCCCTATGTGGATCTGAACGCCGCCATTCTGGAACATCTGGAAGCCGGCCGGCCGCAGGAGGCCGCAACCATGCTGGAGGGCTACCTGACGCAGTCGGAGCGAACCGTCCTCGCCGCCTTCTCCCGGATCGGCTGAGACGGGTCAGCCGTCCGTGCGGCGGCCGGCGGCGTCGAACAGATGCAGCGCCTGCCGGCTGGCGGCGACGGGCACGATATCGTCCATGAGGATGCGGGAGCGCCCGGCGACGCGAAAGATGATCGGCTGACCATCGGCGAGATGGCCATGGACATAGCTTTCCGCACCGACCAGCTCGACGGCGGCGACCTTCACGTCGGCCCGGAACGCGGCCGCGGTCTCGCGGCCCTCCGCCGGGTGCAGGTCCTCCGGACGGATGCCGAGCGTGGCGGTTTCCCGCGGCAGGGCCGCATCCGGCGCGAGGCTCCAGGCAGCGCTTGACAGACCGGGCAGGAGGTTCATGGAGGGCGAGCCGATGAAGGTCGCGACGAAGGTGGTCGCGGGCTTTTCGTAGAGCTCGATCGGCGTGCCCACCTGCTCGATGACGCCGCCGTTCAGAACGACGAGCCGGTCCGCGAGCGTCATCGCCTCCATCTGGTCGTGCGTGACATAGACGCTCGTCGTCTGCAGCGATTTCTGCAGCCGCTTGATCTCGACGCGCATCTGCACGCGCAGCTTGGCATCGAGGTTGGAGAGCGGCTCGTCGAACAGGAAGGCAGCAGGTTCGCGCACGATGGCCCGGCCCATGGCGACGCGCTGACGCTGCCCGCCGGACAGCTGGCGGGGCTTGCGCTCCAGAAAGGTCTCGATCTCCAGCGCCGTCGCGGCCTCCGAAATCCGCCGGTCGATCTCGGCTTGCGGCGTGTTGCGGTTCTTCAGGCCGTAGGCGAGGTTCTGGCGCACCGTCATATGCGGATAGAGCGCGTAGTTCTGGAACACCATGGCGATGTCGCGCTCGGACGGCTCCAGCGTGTTGACGACGCGGCCGCCGATGGAGATCTCGCCGCCGGTGATGCTTTCGAGCCCAGCGATCATGCGCAGCAGCGTCGATTTTCCGCAGCCCGAGGGGCCGACGAGGACGAGGAATTCGCCGTCGGCGATATCGAGCGAGATGCCCTTGATGGCATCGACCGTGCCGTATTTCTTGCGGACGTCGTTGAGGACGATGTTGGCCATTATTTCTCCGTCTCCACGAGACCTTTGACGAACCAGCGCTGCATGAGCACCACGACGAGGATGGGGGGAATGATCGCGAGGATCGCCGTGACCATGACATAGTTCCACGGCGTCGAGGCATCGGTGAAATCCACCATGCGCCGCAGCCCGATGATGATGGTGTTCATCTTCGCGTCATTGGTGACGAGCAGGGGCCAGAGATATTGCGTCCAGCCGTAGATGAACAGGATGACGAACAGGGCGGCGATGTTGGTGCTCGACAGCGGCAGCAGGATATCGCGCATGAAGCGGAACGGGCCGGCATTGTCGATACGCGCGGCCTCCACCAGCTCGCCGGGAATGGTCAGGAAGAACTGGCGGAAGAGGAAGGTGGCCGTCGCCGAGGCCATCAGCGGCAGGGTCAGCCCGGCATAGGTATCGATCAGGCCGAGATCGACGATGACCTTGTAGGTCGGCAGGATGCGGACCTCGACCGGCAGCATCAGGGTGACGAAGATCATCCAGAAGAAGGCCATGCGGAACGGAAAGCGGAAGAAGACGATGGCGAAGGCCGACAGGAACGAGATGACGATCTTGCCGACCGCGATCGCCACGGCGACGACGAAGGAGTTGAACAGCAGCCGCTCCAGGCTGACGCCGACGACGCGCTCGACGCCGCCGGTCATGGCCTGCGTGTAGTTCTCGACGAAATGACCGCCGGGCAGCAGCGACATGGGCGGCCGGATGATCGCCTCCGACGTCGCCGTGGAGGCGATGAACGTGTAATAGATCGGGAAGGCGACGACGATGATCCCGAGGATCAGGATAAAGTGGCCGACGAGATTGGCGACGGGGCGTTTTTCGATCATCTCCGGGCCTCAACCATAATGCACGCGCTTCTCGACGAAGCGGAACTGGAACGCCGTGAGCGCGATCACGATGACCATGAGGATGACGGACTGGGCGGCCGAGGAGCCGAGGTTGAGATTGACGAAGCCGTCATTGTAGACCTTGTAGACCAGTGTTTCCGTGGCCTTCGCCGGTCCGCCGCCGGTGACGGAATGGATGATGCCGAACGTATCGAAGAAGGCGTAGACGGTGTTGACGACCAGCAGGAAGAAGGTCGTCGGCGCCAGCAGCGGGAAGACGATCGTCCAGAACCGCCGCGCGCCGCGCGCCCCGTCGATGGACGCCGCTTCGATCAGCGATTTCGGAATGGCCTGAAGGCCCGCGACGAAGAACAGGAAATTGTAGCTGATCTGCTTCCAGGCGGCCGCGACGACGACGAGCCCCATGGCCTGATCGCCGTTCAACAGCGGATCCCATCCGAAGCCGTTCCGGCGCAGCAGATAGGCGAAGGTGCCCATGGCCGGGTTGAACATGAAGAGCCAGAGCATGCCGGCCACCGCCGGCGCCACGGCATAAGGCCAGATCAGCAGGGTGCGATAGAAGGTCTGTCCGCGCACCACCTTGTCGGCCGCCGTCGCCAGCAGCAGCGCCACGCCCATGGAGACGAGCGCCGTGAGGATGCTGAAGACCACGGTGACCTGCAGCGCGTGGATATAGTTCGGATCCGACAGAACGGCGCGGAAATTGGCAAGGCCGACGAAGCCGCTCTTCAGGCCGAACGGGTCCTCGCGCATGACGGACTGGTAGAGCGCCTGGCTGGCCGGCCAGAAAAAGAAGATGACCGTCAGGACGATCTGCGGGGCGACCAGCAGATAGGGCAATATCTTGTTGGGAAAGGCAACGTTGTGCACCGGGGGCTCCTCGGGACGGCAGGCAGGCGTATCGCCGACCCGTGGATCGGGGCCGGCGATACGGTCAGCTGCGGATCAGTTGCCGATGGCTTCCGCGATCGCCGCATTGCCGCGCTCGACGGCCTTGTCGAGGGCAGCCTTCGCGTCCTGCTTGCCGGCGAGCATCGACTCGAACTCCTCGTTCATGATGTCGCGAACCTGCGGCAGGTTGACGAGGCGGACACCCTTGGAGTTCTCGGTCGGCGCCTTGCCCATCATCTGCAGGATCGGGGTCTCCCGGCCCGGATTCCTGTCGTAGAAGCCGGATGCCTTGGTATCCTCGTAGGCCGCGTTGGTCACCGGCATATAGCCGGACACCTGATGCAGCCGCGCCTGGATCTTGGTCTGCGACAGGAAGTTGAAGAACTGGGCGATGCCCGCATATTCCGCATCGCTCTTGCCGCCGAAGACCCAGAGGCTCGCGCCGCCGGGGATCGTGTTCTGCGGCCCGTGGCCCTCGTAATAGGGCAATTGTCCGATGCCGTATTTCACGCCCGACTTGACGATATCGCCGAGACCGCCGGAGGACTCCGTCAGGATCGCGCATTCGCCCGACATGAACAGCTGCTTGGCTTCGGAGGTGCGACCGCCATAGCGGAAGGTGCCGTCCTTCGCGAGGTCGGCAATGGCCTGGAAATGCTCGACGAAGAGCGGCGCGTTGAATTCCAGCTTCACGTCGCTGCCGCCGAGGCCGTTTTCGTTGGTGCCATAGGCGACGTTGTTCCAGGCCGCGAGATTTTCGGTCTGGATCCAGGTGAGCCAGGTCGAGGTGAAGCCGCAGGATGCGGCGCCGCTCGCCTTGATCTTCTTTGCGGCCTCGAAGACGTCGGGCCAGGTCTTCGGCGGCGCCTCGGCGTCGAGGCCGGCTTTGGCGAACAGGTCCTTGTTGTAGTAGAGGATCGGCGAGGACGAGTTGTAGGGGAAGGACAGCATCGTGCCGTCGGGCTTGGAGTAATACGCCACGATGCCGGCGAGATACTGCGACTTGTCGAAGGTGAATCCGCCCTTCTGCAACACCTCCGCTGCCGGCATGATCGCGCCTTCGGCGCCCATCATCACGCCGCTGCCGGCGTCGAAGACCTGAATGATCGCGGGCGGCTGCTTGGAGCGGAAGGCAGCGATGCCGGCGTTCAGCGTTTCCGGATAGGTGCCCTTGAAGACGGGCGTGATGGTGTATTCGCTCTGGCTTTCGTTGAATTCCTTGGCGAGCTGGTTGACGACCTCGTTGTTCGCGCCGGTCATCGCATGCCACCACTGCAGATCGGTCGCCGCGGAGGCGGCCAGAGGTCCGGTAGCCGACAAAGCAAGCGCGGCGGCCGTCGCCCGCAGGGTCGATGCCTTCAGGATTGTCTTGAACATGAACGTCCTCCCGGTTTGGCGAAGCCGGACAGGCCGCTTCGCGCGATCAGAGCGACGATCCTCCTCGATCGTCACAAGACGGCTACATATGCCGGGCTTTTCTCCGCGCGGCAACCGCCAATCGCCCCTCTCTCACAGCCATGTGACAGCGCCGGCATGTAGTACAATTTGCGGAGCGTAAGTCATTCTCTCAATTAATACTTTGTTAACGAATAGGATATTGTTCGACTTTGAATAAAATCCGGAACAAAAATGCGCGTTCGCCATTTCATCTGCAGTCTCAACGTCGAATGGGTATAGCGTCATGACCGAGAACACAGTCCGCCGGTGGCAGAGCCGTCCGATCATCGACTATCCCGTCGTGATCATTGAGGATCACCTCCTCCTCGCGCTCGACCTCGAAGATGCCGTTTCGGCTGCCGGGCTGAATGCCGGCGTCGTCGGCTTCGCCAGCCGCAAGAAGCACGCGCTGCAGATCGGCAGCCTTGCCGCCATCGCCTTCGTCGATGTGAACCTCGCCGACGGGCCGAGCGGTCCGGAAATCGGGCGCATCCTGGCCGAAGAGCACGACGTCACCGTCATCTTCACAACGTCGGATCCCGATCTGCTCGGAACCGGCGTACCCGGCACCCTGGGCGTCATCCGCAAGCCCGTCAGCCCGGATGCCGTGCGCGGCGCACTGACCTACGCGATTGCCCGCAGGCGCGGCGATCTGGCGATCGTGCCGCCTGAACTGACGCTTTTTGCCGGCTGAAGACTTAACGTCTCCGCGCTATCCTTCCGACGACGGTCGAGCTTTTCGAAGCCCGGCCTTTGTCGAATCCGTCTCTCCGCCCTCCGTTCCATCGATGTCACCTCAGACAGAGGCGCCCTGCGCCTGTCCAACTTCAAGGCTCCCTCCACGATGACGACCATCGTTTCGCTTTCGCGCCGGCGCTTTCTCGGATGCGCGGGTGTCGCTTCCGCGGCCTTTCTCACAGGATGTTCCACGCAGGGCATCGGCACGTTCTTCGAACCCGTCGTCAAC
This sequence comes from Rhizobium quercicola, assembly GCF_021168455.1. NCBI lineage: Bacteria > Pseudomonadati > Pseudomonadota > Alphaproteobacteria > Hyphomicrobiales > Rhizobiaceae > Rhizobium > Rhizobium quercicola. The sequence goes on along the minus strand of NZ_JAJOZR010000001.1, from coordinate 774,283 downwards.
GTGATCGCGCCGAAGACCTATGACGGCGAACAGCCCGATCCCGCCGTCATCTACGCGGCCAGGACGGATGAAGGCTTCAGCCTGCCGGCCATCCCCTACAAGAACATCCCGCAGCGTTTCTACCGTCAGCGCGTCATCGATCCCACGGGCGAAACGCCCGGCACCGTCGTCGTCGATACCAAGGCGCGTTATCTCTATCTGGTGGAGAAGGGCGGGACCGCGATGCGCTACGGCGTCAGCATCGGCAAGGACGGCTTTGCGTGGCAGGGCGAGGGCGTCATCCAGTGGCGGAAGAAATGGCCACGCTGGACGCCGCCCGACGAGATGGTCGCCCGTCAGCCGAAGCTTGCCCGCTATTCCATCGGCAATGGCGGTCAGGCGCCGGGGATCACCAATCCGCTGGGTGCCCGCGCGCTCTACATCTTCCAGAACGGTCAGGATACGCTTTACCGGCTGCACGGAAATCCGGACTGGCGCTCGATCGGCAAGGCGCAATCCTCCGGCTGCGTGCGCTTCATCAATCAGGATATCATCGATCTCTACGACCGCGTGCCGGAAGGTGCCCGGATCGTCGTCCGGCAATAAGACAGGGATCTGCTGCATCGTCTCGATGCAGGAATCGCCGAAGGCCTCGGGACTGTGCCCCGAGGCCTTCGGTGAAACGCGTCACGTTTCTGCCGCGCCCCCTCAGTCCTTCGTCGCGATGGCGGACGGCGTGGCCGCCCGTGCGTTGGCGAGACCGCGAATGGCGTCCTGATTGCCCGTTGCCGCCAGCGTCTCGAAAGTGCGGATCGCCTGACCGTAACGGTTGAGCCCGAGAAGGGCGTAACCGCGCAGCACCATCAGGTCGATGCGTTCGGGCGCCAGCTGGGCGCGGCGATCGAGGAGGATCAGGGCCTCGGAGAACCGCTTCTGGTCGAAAGCGATCAAGGCGCGGTTGGAGAGGAGAGCGATCTGCAGTTCCGTCGCCTTCTGCGCATCCATCGGTCCACGCGTCGCGGCAACGGAGGCCTTGTCGGTCAGACCCTGGCGGAGATAGGCAAGGCTCTGACCATAGGCAGCTTCGCTGCGGATGCGCGTGTCGCCGGTGCGGATGGCAGCGTCGAAATGGCGAACGGCTTCGAGCGGACGGTTCAGCTCCATCAGGCACCAGCCGCGCCGCAGCGCCTCGCCGGATGACAGGCCCGACGGGTCGGTGGAGGTGCTGCAGCCGCGGGTGGAGGCCGGCGCGGCATTGCGACCGGCCGCGGCAACACGCGGCGCGCGCTGGCGGACGGGGGCTGCGGGCTCCGCGCTCATCTGCGCCGACATGGTGCGCGAGGGCCGGCGTGCGATCGACCTCGATGGCTCGCGAACCGGTCGGTCGGCCAGCATTCCGGCCTCTGCCATGCGCTGCGACGGGTCGAGGTTTTCCTCCTCGCCGAGCATGGCGATCCGGGCGGAGCGTCCTGCCCATTGTCTCTGGATCCGGGCGACATCGTTCGCCATGCCGAGCTGGTTCGCGGTGATCGCAAGACCATAGGCCGAGGCTTCGGTGTCGGGCTTCCAGGTGAGCGAGGTCGAGAACCATTGCAGCGCGAGCTGCGGCTGCTCGAACGCGCGGGCATACCAGCCGAACTGCTGGGCGACATCGGCATTGCGGGCGCGCATCGCCTCCTGCGCCATGCGTTGCAGCACGTCCGCTGCGATGACGATGGGCGGGTCGAGGGCCAGAAGGTTGGAGGCGGCCGCGAGATAGGTATCGCGCGTGTCGTCGGACGTATCCCGCCAGGGGTAGAGAACGGCTTCGGCTTCGCCCGGATTTTTCCGCGCGATCAGCGTCAGAGCGAGGCCCTGCGAGGCCGCTGCGGAATCTTCCTCCGTCCGTGCGCGGCGAAACCAGGCCTCGGCCTGTTCGGCACCGTTGCGGCGCACATAGTACCAGCCGAGCAACAGGGCGTCGGAGGCCTTGCCGCCCGCCTCGGCAACGCGCTCGAGCCGGGTCAGATAGGCAGGGGGAACGGTGAGCTTCGGGTCTTCACCGGCGGCGGCGACGAACTGGCGGGCCAGATCGTCCTTCACGGGCTCGAATTCGCCCTTGCCGGACGGGTCGGTCTTTTCCTGCGTCAGCAGCTGCTCGACCATCGGGCGCGGCAGGAGGGACGCCGCCTTCTGCAGGGTCGCCAGCCGGTCCGGCCCCTCGGTGCAGTTGGAGAGGATATAGCTATAGGCATCCAGCGCCCGCTGCTGCCGGTCGGTTTTCGCGAAGGCCTCGGCGAGACGCCAGAGAATGTCGATCTCGCTGCAAACGAGCAGCTGCGGCGTCTCCGCGGCGACATCGACGACGGTGGGAAACTGCTGAAGGTTGGAGGCGTTGACGAGACGCTGGCGGGCTTCACCGAGCGCCAGCATCGACAGAAGGTTTTCCGGCGGCTGCCAGCCGGGTTCGCGCGCCTGTCGGTCGGCGATGGCCTTGCGCACTTCCACATAGCGGGTCTGCCCATAGAGCGCCCACATGGCTTCCAGCTGCGTATCGACATTCTGCGGCACGGCGAGCGGATCGGCCGGCGGTTCCCAGTCGGGATAAAGCGTGCGCAGGCGCGCGATTTCGGCCTGCAGGCGCACGGTATCGCCCAGGCGCGCGAAGTAGCGGAGCGCGCCCTCGTCGACGGTCGGCTTCGGCGGAGCGGCCGCTGCAGGCGGCGTGGGCGGGCTCTGTGCGGGAGCGGGTGACGACGCCGGCGGCGGCGCCTGCAACTGCGCCTTGATCACCGGTTCCGCGTCTTGCGGCTCCGGCGCCTCGCCGGATGCCGCAGGTGCGGCGGGCTCGGTGCCGCTCGCGGTCTCCGCGGCGGGAATTTCGGGCGGCAGCGCCTGCGACAGATCGGCCGGACGCCGGTCGCCTCGGCGCACGGTGGGGCTCGGCGGAATCAGGCTCAGCCGGTTGCCCTTCTCGTCGACGGCGGGCGGGGCGGCGATCGTACCGGTCGTCAGCTCTCTCTCGGGCAACAGAGCGGGGCCGTAGTAGACCGCCGTTGCGGTTGCTGCGGCCAGCGTCGAGATCAGCAGGATGCGGGCGGTTGTCATGGGAACTCCCGGTAAACAGTCCGAGGAAGAGAGGACGCCCGGGGGGCGCGCGTCGAGAGAGAGCCCGGCAGGGCGTGCGTGCGCGGGCTCCGGCCGCGCGCCGTCCTCATCGGCTGCGTCCCAGAAGGCGCAGCATCAGCGTGGTGATGATGCCGAGAAGGGCGAAGCCGGCGATGAACATCACGGCGAAGAAGAGGATGTTGGTCGACAGCCAGTTGGCCGCGATCAGGCGCCAGTTGGCAATCGAGAAGGGTTGCGTCGGGTTCAGATGCAGGTCGTGCACCGGCACCATCGCGACGTTTCCGGTCGTCTCCTCGAACGTCGTGATCCGGCCCTCGATGCCATTCCAGCGGGCTTCCTGCACCATGGCGCTCATGCCGGTCTGGAGACTTGCCGGCGTCGGGCCGGTCGCGAGCGTCCATGTCCCGGCACCGGACGGACTGCGCCCCTGGGCAATCATGAAGCTGACGTCGTCCGCCGGGGAGAAGTCCTCCTCCTTGCCGGGCAGGAAGCGCAGCGAGTCCATCGACAGGTCGAGATCGCTCTTCAGCCAGGCTTCGAGGCGGGATCCCTGGCCGAGCCAGCTGCCGCCGGACACCTTGTGCCGCCATTCCTCGAACAGCGTGCCGCTGTCGCCGTTCGGCGGGCCGCCGGCATGGTGCGTTCCCCAGTTTGCGGGGGCTGCACCGATCTGCATCTGGGTCAGGAGGGGTGGGGGAAGCTGCGACAGCGTGCCGACGATCAGCGCGTTGCGGTCGCCGAGAGCGGCCGGAGAGGCCACGGTGTCCAGGGCCAGCGGGTTGCCGGCGGCAACCGCAAGGCGCCCGACGAGGGTGGCCGCGGCCGAGAGCGTCTCCGGATCGAGGCGGTCGAGATAGATCGCTGTCGGCTGTTCGGCCCGACGATAGGGCTGGCCGGTCGAGGATGTCGCCGCAAGGCTGGGGCTGCTGTCGATCCGCGCGAAATCCGGCATGTGGAATTCGGTGGTGTCGAAGAGTGCGAAGCGCGGCGTGGTCTGCGCCGGCGTGCCCGTCGCGCAGGCTTCGTCGTCGTTCGTCAGGAGCACGGCCTCGATCGAGATGCGATTCACCCCGGGCACGAAGTGGCGCAGCGTCACGGTGATGGGAAGGTGGCTGAGAATGCCGCCGCCGGACGTGGAGAGCGGCGTGGTCGTGGCGATATTGCCGTTGACATAGACGTCGATGCGGCTGCCCGGCAGGACGGAGGCGGCATAGCCGGCGTCAAGCAGGATGACCGCGTCGCCATAGGCGCTGGCGTAGAAATCCGCGGGAACGCCGAGCATGAACTCCGTGCGGAACCGGCGACCGGCAAATTCGCTGGTGGTGATGCCGAGCTGCGAAAGCGGCATGCGTGTGTCGCCGACCAGGATGGGCGCGTCGGGCGTATTCCACGCCTTGGTGGAGAAGGTGGTGCGCGACGTGCCCGGCGCGGCATCGAGCGGGCCGGCAAGGGTTTCCACCGCCTGCCGGAGCGCTTCCGCCGTGGGGCCGGTGACGACGAGGGTGCTCAGGCCGGGTATCGCGGCCGGCGCGAAGGTCACGGTCGGACCGACCGCCGTGCCGGCCGGCAGGGCCGGGATCAGGCCCTCGATCTCGAGCTGCGTGCCGACCAGCACCGTCAGCGTGCCGGCGACCGGTGCCGCGGGCATGGTCGCGTGAAAGGCAACCGTCTGGTTCGGCATCTGGACGCGCAGGGCCAGCGCCTGCGCGAGACGCAGCAGCATGTTCGACCGGCTCGGGTTCGTCAGAGCCGGTGCGACGATGTCGATGGTCGTCGCCCCCGTGGCGTCGAGGCCGACGGCCGGGATGTCGTCGATGCTGGAGAAGCGATTGCCGACCGGCGCGTTGAAGCTCAGATAGGTCCGGCTCGGGTCGATATTGGTCCAGAGGTCGTAGGTCGACTGGATGCTGCAATCGGTGCGGTGGCGCTGCTGGGTGGCGAGGCGCACGACATTGGCGCCGGCCTGCAGCGCGCCGGCCGGAAGGGGCAGCACGAGATCGCTGACCGCATCCGCCGAGGCGACGGGGACCTGCCCGATGACGCTGCCGTTGAGCTCCACGGAGAAGGTGGAGGCTTCCGGCGCGACGACGATGGAGTTCTGGTAACCGATGGTGATGGCCGTGGCGGCACTCGCCTGCTCGGGCGTCACATAGATCGTCCAGGTCCGCCGGTCGGCTTCGCCCGACAGGCTGAGCTTGCCGAATGGCAGGATGTAGCGGCGGCGCGCGTCCGTGTCGGACGGTGCCTGGGCGCGGGGCTTTGCCACGGCCGGCGGGACCGCAGGCTGGGTGGCCGGCGTCGCTTGTGCCGGCGGTGCTGCCGGGCGTGCCGGCGCGCCGGGCGAGACCTCGAAGGGTGCCGGCTGGGTCGCGGGTTGCTGCGCGCGTGGCTCCGGCGACACGGCCGGTGGCTGTGCCTGCGGCGGCATCGGGGCCGAGGGCTGGGCCGGGACGGGCGACGGTGCCTGCGGGGCAGGCGCTGCCGGACGCTCGCGCGACATGTCGAAGGGGGTGGCCTGGGCGAGGAGCTGCGACGGTGCGAGGAGAGCCAGCGTGCAGACGATGACGAAGGGCTTCATGGTCTCGCTGCCTCCTTCTTGACGGGGGCCGCTGCTTCCTTCGCACCGCCAAGGCTGCGGAAGAAGTAGAAGAGGCCGCGATTGGTCTGGTAGAGCGCGATGGCGAAGAAGCTGATCGTGCCACGGATGAGGCCGGGATTGCGGCGTCGTCCCATCTGGAACTCCGTCCACTGCGCGGAATTCGCGAAGATGATATCGGCAAGCAGCCGCCGCTCCTGCGGTTCGCGCGGGGCGAAGGTGCAGCCGACGAGCACGAAGCCATCGCCTCGGCCGCTGCGCACGATCTTGACCGGGATGGACGACGGCGCGCCGGGGCTGAACGTCTCCACGCGGATCTCCTCCATCGCGCCCACTGTCAGCGGCTGCATGGAGCGATCGTAGACGTGAACGAGCAGACCGTTGACCGAGACGTTTTCGATGACGCCCGGGAACCACTGGTCGCCCACCCGGAATTCGCACCGCCGCTTGACGTTGACCCGCCGGGACGACGACTTCTCGCGCCGTTCCGACACCACGCCCAGCGCGCAGCCGGCGAAGAGCAGGTTGAGCAGGTTCCAGCCGGCGACGACCAGCGTCACGTCGGATTTGTAGGGCTCGGCATAGATCTTGTAGAACGACATGGCGGTGGCGATGAGCAGCACGCCGAAGATGACGAAGAACGGCCGGCTGATCTCCGAAAGCCGGTTGTCGCTGATCGACTCGTCCTTCGCCGTCACCTTGAAGGTCGGCTTCGACGGGTTGAAGATGACGGAGATGACGGCGGGCAGCAGGTGCACCGTCTGCACATATTCGTAGAGCTCCGAGATCCACGGCCAGCGGAAGCGGCCGTAGAGATAGTTCTGCATCAGCAGGTTCACGAGCATGTAGGTGGTCGTGTAGGCGAGGAACTCGCCGCCCGAGCCGACGAAGATTTCGAGATCGAAGAAGATGTAAAACAGCGGCGCGAACAGGAACACCGTGCGCGGGAACGGGAACAGCCAGAAGAGCGTCGAGGACATATAGCAAAGACGCTGCGGCATGCTCAGTCCGCGCTTGAACAGCGGCATGCGGAACATGAGGATCTGCATCATGCCCTGCGCCCATCGGCTGCGCTGGCCGATGAAGCTGGCGAAGGTGGCGGGCTGGAGCCCGGCGATCAGCGGCTTGTCCACATAGACGCTGTTCCAGCCGCGCGCGTGCAGCGCCAGCGCCGTCTCGCAGTCCTCGGTGATGCTGATGCCGCTGAAGCCGTTGGTGTCCTCGAGCGCGCGCCGATTCAGCACCGCGGCCGAACCGCAGAAGAACGCGGCGTTCCACTTGTCGAGGCCGCGCTGGATGATGCCGTAGAACATCTCGTTCTCGCTCGGCATCTTGTTGAAGGTCTTCAGATTGCGCTCGATCGGGTCGGGATTGAGGAAGAAGTGCGGCGTCTGCACGAGGAAGAGGCGCGGATCCTCCTCGAAATACCCGACGGTCTCGCGCAGGAAGTCGCGGGCCGGCGCATGGTCCGCGTCGAAGACAGTGATGAGGTCGCCCTGGGACTGGCGCATGCCGTTGTTCAGGTTGCCGGCCTTGGCGTGTTCGTTGCGGTCGCGCGTGAGATAATTGGCATCGAGGTTGCGGCAGAGCTCCTTCAGCTCCTCGTGGCGGCGCTGGGCGACCTGCGCGTCGGGAATGCTGGCCGCGTTCCGCTTCTGCAGGGTGCCGCCATCGTCCAGAAGCCACACGGTCAGCTTTTCCGGGGGATAGTCCATGTTCTTGGCGGCGGCGAGCGTGTTGGCCAGCATGTCCGCGTCTTCGTTGTACGTCGGGATGAAGACGTCGACCGTCGGCGCGTAATCCGCCGAGCCCGGGCGGGGCCGGTTCGGCGGAAGCGGCATGGAGACGATGAAGAGGCTGAGCGCCAGCATGGCGACGCTGTACATTTCCGCGAGATAGAGCAGGAAGCCGGGAATGAAGTTCTCGAGCTGGTTGACCGGCGGCAGCGTGCTGGTGGTCCGCCAGTAGACATAGCGCAGAACGATGGCCGTGCCGAAGCCGAGCCCGATCAGACGCCAGTTGCCTTCCGCCTTCAGCACCTTCAACACGGCCAGCAGCGCCATGCAGAGGAAGGCGGCAACCAGATGCGTCTGGAGGCTGACCGGCAGGGTCGTGATCGCCACGATGACGATCGACATGCAGATCCATGCAATGACGATGAGCGCCTTGACCATGATCCTAGTTTCCTTGTCCGAAATGCAGCTGGATACGGCTCATGGTTAAAGGTCTCCCGCGCAGGAACTGGTGGGCGAGATCGTGCAGGGGACGGCCGGAATGATGGGGCGGGCCTGCAGCGGGGAAGCGCTGGACATACGGGTCAGGCCCTGCTGCTGCAGCTGGCTCGTCGGCCTTGGTGCCTGCGGCGTTTCCGATCCGCCTGCCGGCGGCATCGCCGGCGTCGCGGTCGGTCCCGGCAATTGCGGCGCGCGTGGGGGCGTCTGCGGTTCCGGTTCAGCCGCTGCCGGCAGGCCGGTTCTTGCCAGAGGCGAGCGCGTGACCATGCTCGGCGCGGGGATGGCGACGGCGGGCACGATCGGCCTCACGGGCTCGATGCGCCGGACCGCGGGCCGCGTGTTCTGGCTTTCGAGGCTGCGAAGGACGGGGCGAACCGGTGTTGCGACCGGAGCGGGCATCGGCGGCTGAAGACGGGCACCGGCGCCGGCGGCATAGATCGGCCGGCCGAGCTGCCCGACGGCGGGGTCGAGAGGCGGAATGTTGCCATAGGGGTTCCAGCCGACGCTGTCGAAGGCGCCTGTCAGCGTGTAGTGATACATCATCGACAGAAGCGCATCGCGAGACGCACCGGTCTGGCAGAAGCGGACGCGGGTCTGGATTCTGCCGAGATAGTGGAAGGTGCGCACCGCGTTGTCCGGCGCCTTGATCTGCTGCCAACCGTAGAGGCAGGCGTCTCCCGATCCCGGATTGGTCCCGTAGGCATAGGCGAAGGCGCCGTAATTGTTCTGGACGAAGCTCGGCGAGATGCTCATGCGGATGGTCGGAAATTCCGATCGCATCTCGCCGACCGCCTGCGCCGTGGTCATCATTCCCGTCGAAAGGCGCGATGCGCCGGCAAAGGGTGTGGACGCGGGGCCGAAATAGCGCACCTGGATATAGTTCTGGCCGCGGCTGCGGGCATCGGTGCTCAGAATGATATCCTGCTGGACCGCGTTGGAGAAGGTACGCTCGATCACGCTGACGATGGCGGGTCCGCCCGGCGGCGGGAAGGCCAGCGCCTTTTCGGCCGCGACTTCCGTCGGCGCCGAGGTCAGTTTCAGACCGCCCGTCTGCGTGCAACCGGAGAGGGCCGAGGCACCCAAAGCCAGAAACGCGCCCTGCATGGCCGTTCGTCCTGCAATTGCGAGAGCTGTATGAAACATGGGCGGCGTGCATCCGGTGATGGAATCAGGGTTCTTCCACCTCATTTCTCGCTCGCATGGTTAACGGACGGTTAATCTTCGCTAACACTTTCCTATTCGTGCGCTGGAGTTGACGATTTACGCCATTTTCGTGGCTCCGACGACGCGCTCGGCGTTCGTTGCCGCTGGCAAAAGCCCACCCGGACGCGTCAGCCGTCGCGAATCACTTTCGCAGATCGCCGGCGCGCTGGCGACCGCTCCAGGCTTTGGGGACTAACGCGCCGCGCTGCGCTGGATCGGACAGTGGCGACTGTCTGCATGAGGACGCGTTACGGCGTACCTGTCGTCGGTCCGGGATTGTTCGGCGTCACCGGCGTCTGCACGGGTGCCGTGCCCGCCGTCCCTCCGGCCGGGTCGTTCTGCGACGGGCTCATCACCAGCCAGCCAATCGCGAACATGATGACGAGAAGGATGGCGATGCTCAGGGCTGTGCGGTTCAACGCCATGGACTCTCACTCTCTTTCAGCTTTTGCCGGGCGCCAGCATGCTCGCCTTCGGATCGATCCGGCCCGATTCATCCTCGACGCGCGTCGATGCCGCATAGACGAACAGGACGCAGAGAAGGGAGACGATAACGACCACGATGACGGATTGGTTTCCGGTGCGAACTTTCATGTCGCCTAAAGACGTCTGCGGGTTGTAAGTTCCGCTCAACCCTCGAGTTTGGCCGGGGCGGCAGCCTTCGTGCGTTAAGCATGTTGCGCATTTATCGCAGAACGGAGGACATCGGGCTCCTCGCAGATGCATCGCGGGTCGATTTCCGCATCCTTTTCGTGTAAGAGGAGATCAACCCACAGCAGTGATAGCGCGCCGCCCATGGCCATGACGTTTCTGACCAAGAACACGAAGACGAGTGTCGGCTTTACGGACGCCGACACCACGCTGGTGCTCGTCAAGGACGTGACAATCTCCACAACCGAAAGCGGTATCGTTGCGTCCGGGCTCGCGGCGGGCCGCGCCGTCGTGGTCGATGGAACGATCTCGGCCGGTGCGTCTGGTGTGACGTTCGGAGCGGCCAATGCCGGCGATCTCGACGGGTCCGTCGTCGTTTCCGAAACCGGATCGATCGTCGCGGGTGCGTCCGGCATATCGGCGACGGCCGTCGACATGGATATCGTCAATCGCGGTGGTGTTTCCGGCAAGCAGGCCGGCATCTCCGTGGTCGGCGCCCGGGCGAATGTCGCCAATGAGGGCACGGTCTCGTCCTCTCTCGGCAGCGCCGTCTCGGTGACGGGTGCGGCGGGCATGGTGGTCAACAATGGCCGGATGGCCGGACAGACGGATGCCGTGAAGCTTTCCGGCGACCGCATGGCCATGACGAACAACAAGGACGTCTCGTCGGCCACGGCCGCCGGCATCGTGATCGATGGTCTTGGCGCGACCGTGACCAACAATGGCTCGATCGGCGCCCGCGGCAACGGCATCGTTGCAAACGGCATCTCCGAGATCATCACCAATAACGGCACGGTCGGCAGCGGCGCCAGCGCCATCGTCGCCAAGGGCAAGGGCGCCATCGTCACGAACTCCGGCGCGCTGCAGGCGAGCGTCGACGGCATCGCGCTCTCCGGCGCCAACGGCACGGTGACGAACAGCAAGACGATCGCGGTCGGCGGCACGGCCATCAACGTCATGGCCGGTGGCGCGATCGTCAACAATCTGGGCACGATGAGCGGTGCGATCGGGATCGCGGTCGCCGGCGACGCGGCCCGAGGCGCCAATAGCGGGACCATTTCCGCCTCAAAGGGCGCGGCGGTGGATTTCACCAAGGCGGATCACGCCAGCCTCAACAATAGCGGCCTGCTGTCTTCGGCATCCGGCATTGCCGTCCAGGGCGGCGATGGCCAGCAGTCGCTGACGAACAGCGGCACGATCAAGGGCGACGTGCTGCTGGGCGGCGGCGACGACTATTTCGATGGTCGTGGCGGGACCGTCATGGGCAAGGTCGCGGGTGGCGCGGGCCACGACACGTATGTCATCGACAACGCCCGTACGTTGCTGGTCGAGGGCAAGAATGCCGGAAACGATCTCGTCATTTCCAGCGTCAGCTATACGCTCGCGGACAATTTCGAGTTTCTGACGCTGGGTGGCACGGCGGCGGCGAATGCGACCGGCAATGCGCTCGCCAACAAGATTCACGGCAATGGCGCCGACAACCGGATCGACGGCAAGGCCGGCAACGACATGCTCTGGGGGCATGGTGGCGCGGATATCCTGACGGGCGGTGCCGGCATCGACCAGTTCGTCTTTGCCACCGGCGACGGCCGCGACGTCATCACGGATTTCGTCGCCAGCGGCAAGGCCCACGATATCCTCGACCTGACCGGCGTGAAGGCGATCACCAGCTTCACCGATCTGATGGCAAACCATGCCCGGCAGGTCGGCAGCGACGTCCTGATCGATGCCACGGGCGGCGACAGCATCCTGCTCAAGGGCGTGAAGCTCGCCCATCTCGACAAGGGCGACTTCTTCTTCTGACGTCCGGGCGCGGTGCCGACCGTTCAGGCTGCGGCGCGCTGGAGCATGCCGAAAAGGTCGCGCGGATCGTCGGGGTCGGCGATGATGTCGATCTGCTGAAAGAAATCCGTCCCCGCCAGCGCCGCGCGCACATAGCGAAGAGCCGAAAAATCCTCCACCGCGAAGCCGACGCTGTCGAACAGCGTGATCTGCCGCGCGTCGCGCCGGCCGAGTTTCTCGCCGCGCACGACCTTCCAGAGCTCCGTGACCGGGTAATCCGGCGCCATCTGCTGGATCTCGCCCTCGATGCGGGTCTGCGGCGGGTATTCGACAAAAGTGTCGGCGCGCAGCAGGATATCGCGGTGCAGCTCCGTCTTTCCCGGGCAATCCCCGCCGATCGCGTTGATATGGACGCCGCTGCCGATCATGTTGTCGGTCAGGATCGTTGCATATTGCTTGTCCGCCGTGCAGGTGGTGATGATACCGGCGCCCTCGATCGCCTGTTCGGCGCTTTCGCAGGCCTGCAGGGCAAGGCCGCAGCCGGCGAGATTGCGGAGGGTCTTTTCGGTCGCGCGGCGGTCGATGTCGTAGAGCCGGATTTCCGTGATGCCGAGAACGGCCTTCATCGCCAAGGCCTGGAACTCGGCCTGCGCGCCGTTGCCGATCATGGCCATGACGCGCGTCCCTTCCGGCGCCAGATGGCGGGCCGCCATGGCGGATGTCGCGGCCGTGCGCAGCGCCGTCAGCAGCGTCATTTCCGTCAGCAGCACGGGATAGCCCGTCGCGACATCGGCCAGAAGCCCGAAGGCGGTTACCGTCTGGAGGCCGGCCGCCATGTTCTTCGGGTGGCCGTTCACATATTTGAAGCCGTAGATCTCGCCGTCCGAGGTCGGCATCAGCTCGATCACGCCGTCGCGCGAATGCGAGGCGATCCGGGACGTCTTGTCGAAGCTCTCCCAGCGCCGGAAGTCATCCTCGATCGTGTCCGTCAGCTCGGAGAGGACGCGCTCGATGCCCAGATGATGCACGAGCCGCATCATATTCTCGACGCTGACGAAGGGGATCAGGGCCTTTGCGGATGGCAGGGCGGACATGGGGAGGTTCCTCGTTGCAGAGGCGGATGGTAGCAATCGGACATGTTCACCGAAACGGCAGATGATTGCCATATCCCGTGCCGAATCGAGCAGATTGGCAGGCCGATTGCGCAAACTGCGGGATTAGCGCGAGAGGAGATATTGGCGCGGCGGGCTGCCCATCATGCGGCGGAACATGGTGGTGAAGGCGGCGATGTTCTCGTAGCCCGCATCGAGCGCGACGCTGGTGATCGAATGCCCGGCGGCAAGCCGCGGCAGCGACGCGAAAAGGCAGGCCTGCTGTCGCCATGTCACGAAGCTCACGCCGGTCTGCGCGCGAAAGAAGCGCGTGAAGCTGCGCCGGCTCATGGCGAGCGTCGCCGCCCAATCGTCGATGCTCGCAACCGCGCGCGGCGCCTCCAGAAAGGCCCGGCAGGCCGCGGCAAGCCGCGGATCGTTCGGAAACGGCAGGCCGAGCGGGACTTCGGGCAATTGCTGCATCTCGTCCAGCAGCAGATCCATGATCAGCTCCCGCCGCCGCGGATTGGGGAAGGGCGGCGCATCGCGCACCAGCTCGTCCATCAGGTTCGCGGCCAGCGTGGTGACATTGACCACTTTCGGCCGCTCGACCAGGGCCAGCTGCGTATCGACATAGACCGACAGCATTTCGACCGGGCTCATCGTCTCCGATGCGTGCTCCAGCCCGGCGGGAATGATGAGGCCGTGGCCGGGCGGGATCATCCAGCGACGATCGGTCGTGCCGACCACGACCACACCGCGCCGGGCGTGCCAGAGCTGCGTCTTGCGGTGCGAATGCAGGGGGCTGCGCATGCCGGCCTTGTAGGTCCGGCCGATCGCGTAGAGCGGCTCCTGCGCCGCATCGATCCGGTTCAGGCTCTTGCGATGTTCGTCGAGATCGACATCCCTGGTCGGAAAATCCACAATACGCATTTGGCCCACTCACGAAAGAAGTGGACCAGAGCGCAAAGGCAGGCCAGCGTCAAGGCCTGTAGGAGGAGCGAACGGCGCGTATCGTGCCGAAACGGAGGGGGAGGCCGATCATGGCGAGCGTAACCACACCAGGCGGGGTCCGGGCGGACACCATGGCCTTTTCGATCATCGCAGCGGCCAGCTTCTGCCACATGCTCAACGACATCATGCAGTCGCTGCTGACCTCGCTCTATCCCCTGATCAAGGCGAATTATGCGCTGGACTTCGTCCAGATCGGGCTTCTGACCTTCGCATTCCAGGTCACGGCATCGCTGCTGCAGCCGGTGGTGGGCGTGGTGACGGATCGCTGGCCGATGCCCTTCTCGCTGCCGGCGGCAATGCTCGCCACCTGCGCCGGGCTGTTCACACTGGCATTCGCGCACAGTTTCGAGGTGCTGGTCGTCGGCGCCTGCCTCATCGGCGTCGGTTCCGCCGTCTTCCATCCGGAAGCCTCGCGCGTCGCGCGGCTCGCCTCCGGCGGGCGGCACGGGCTTGCGCAATCCTTCTTCCAGGTCGGCGGCAATGCCGGAACGGCCATCGGGCCGCTGCTGGCGGCGTTCGTGGTCATTCCACGCGGACAGCAGACGCTTGGCTGGTTCTCGATCATCGCGATCGTCGGCTTCATCGTGCTGTCCTTCGTCAGCACATGGTATCTGCGCCACCGCCGTGCGACGGCGGGCCGGCCGATGCTCGATCGTGCCCTGCCGCTGCCGCGCAATCAGGTGCTGTGGACGCTGGCGGTCCTGACGGTGCTGACCGCCACGAAGAATGCCTATCTCGCGAGCCTCTCCAGCTACTTCACCTTCTTCGCGATCGAGAAGTTCGGCGTCGGCGTGCAGGATGCGCAGGTCATGCTGTTCCTGTTTCTGGGCGCGTCCGCGGCCGGCGTGTTCTTCGGCGGGCCGATCGGCGACCGCTTCGGTGCGCGGGTCGTCATCTGGTTCTCGATCCTCGGCGTCATCCCGTTCGCGCTGATGCTGCCCTATGCCAATCTGTTCTGGACCTCGGCGCTGGTCATCATCATCGGCTTCATCTTCTCCTCCGCGTTCTCCGCCATCGTGGTCTTCGCGCAGGAGCTGGTGCCGGGCCGGGTGGGGCTGATCGCCGGCATGTTCTTCGGCTTCGCCTTCGGGTTCGGCGGCATCGGCGCGGCCGTCCTCGGCCTCTTTGCCGACCGCTACGGCATCGAGTTCGTCTACCGCCTCTGCTCGTATCTGCCGCTGCTCGGCCTGCTCACGGTCCTGCTGCCGAAACTGCCCGGGCGCAAGCGCGCCTGAGCCAGCCGTCTGCGGCTCAGTCGCAGACGGCCTCGGCCTCGATCTCGACCGCGTAGTCGCCGATCAGATCGCCCGCCTCCACCATCGTGTTGGCGGGCAGGACGGTGCCGAACACGCGGCCGTGGGCGCGGGAGACCGGCTCCCACTGGCTGGCGTCACGCAGATAGACCCGTGTCCGCACGACATCCTCCATCGACCCGCCAAGCGCGGTGATCGACGCGGCGATCTTGTCGAGAATATAGGTGGCCTGCGCCCCCGCATCGCCCGGCGCGACACAGCGGTCGGCCGCATGCGTGGCCGTCGTGCCGGAGACGTGGATGCGGTCGCCCACCCGGACGGCGCGGCTGTAGCCGGCGATCGGCTCCCAGATGCTGCCGGAGGAGACGCGGCTGCGTCCCGGCCGGCCCGGCACCGGCTCGGCGGTATAGACCGAGGGAATGGCGCTCAGGTGGTGGCTGAGATCGCCGGATGCGGTGAGGAACGGCGGCTTGCGATATTCATCGCCGCAATCGCCGGGAATGGGCTGCGTCGCGGCGAAGGCCGCATCGAGATCCGCATGGTCCTGCGCGTCGAGCGAAAAACCGAAGACCTTCAGATTGTCGCCGCGATGCTCGTTTTCGCCGAGCCGGGCGCCGATGATGGTGGCGGCGACGGCCGGATGCTCCAGCACCCAGCGGCTGGCGACGTTCGACAGCGAGACCTGGTGGCGCCTGGCGATCCGCGATGCGGCTTCGAGGATGCCCTGAAACGCGGCCCAGCCGCCGGCCGTGTCGATGAAGCGCTTGTATTTCGAGCGGCTCCAGTCGGGGATTGCGTCCGGTTCCGGTTTGCCGCGCCATGTCTCCGACAGAAACCCGCCGCACAGCGTCCCGTAGGCGAGCAGCTTGACGCCGCGCCTGGCGCACAGGTCCGACAGCGCGCCGGCGGCGCGGCGATCGACCAGCGAAAACGACACCTGATTGGTCGCGATCTCGATGCCGTCGGACAGCGCCAGCCCCAGATGGCCTGCGTCGAAATTCGTCAGGCCCAGTGCGCCGATCAGGCCTTCGTCCTTCAGCCGCTGCATCTCGTGCAGCGCATCCAGCCAGGCCGGGTGCTCGAACGTCCACCAATGGAACTGCAGAAGGTCGATCCGCTCGACGCCGAGACGCGTCAGGCGCTCCTCGATGCCGCGCCGCACGATTTCCCGCGTCATCGGCCCCGGTTCCGGGCACCACTTCGTGAAGGCGACGGGGCGCGGCTCATGGCGGTACCGCGACAGGAGGCGGCCGGTGATCAGCTCGGCCGAGCCGTAGTGATCGGCCATGTCGAACGTGTCGAAGCCGTCACGGGCATAGGCCTGCAGGGCATCGGCGCCCTTGTCCGGGTCGATCGTGGTGCCATTCTTCTCGATATCGGCGACCTGCCAGAGGCCGCAGACAAGACGGCTGATCTCCAGCTCCGGGGTGAGGCGAATACGGTCAGGGCGCTCGGTCATCAGGACGTCTCCCGGGCCTGCGCCCGTGTTTTCCGCGGGGGCCGAGCGCGCTGCGCTCGCCCAGAATGCCGCGGGGCCGAAGAAGAAGGATGGCGCACAGGCCGACGCCGATCGCGACGATCTGCAGCGCGGCGGCGCGCGCCTGCTGTTCCGGCGGAACGAAGGCGGACACGGCTGCGGCCGAGAGAGCCCACAGGCCCCAGACGAGGATCGCCCCGAGAATGGCGCCGCGATTGTTGCCCGAGCCGCCGACGATCAGCATGGCCCAGACCTGAAAGGTCAGCACCGGCAGATAGTTGTCGGGCGCGATGAAGCCGATGAAATGGCCTTGGGCCGCGCCCGCGAGCCCCATGATGGCGCCGCCGATGGTGAAGGCCTGCAGCCGGAAGCGGATCGGCCGCTTGCCGAGCGCCTGCGCCGCCGTCTCGTCCTCGCGGATCGCCCGGAGCACGCGGCCCCAGGGGCTTCGCGCCAGATGCTCGAGGGCGAGATAGAGAACCGCCACGAGGCCCGCCATCAAGGCGAGATTGGCAAGGCCGAAGGCGAGCGCATTGCCCGCGAGCGGCGAGAAGGGGCGGGGAATGAAGCCGATGCCGAAGGCGCCGCCGGTCAGGCTCTGCAGATTGAGCACGCAGAGCTGCACGCAGACGGCCACGCCGAAGGTCGCGATGGCGAGATAATCGGATCGCAACCGGATGGTGAGCGCGCCGACGAGCCATGCGGCAAGGCCGGCCGCCGCCGCACCCCCCAGCCAGCCGATAAGGATCGGCAGGTCGAAGCCGCCGAACCGGTCCGGCGTGGGCGGCGTGGTCAGGAGCGCCGAGACATAGGCGCCGATGGCGACGAACGCGGCGATGCCGACATTGAAGAGGCCCGTCTGCCCCCATTGCAGGTTCAGCCCGAGGCACATGACGGCATAGGTCAGCGCCATCGTCAGGAAGAAGGCGGCGTAGGCGAGGAGATCGAGGCTCATGCCGACCTCCCGAACAGGCCGCGCGGGCGAATGAGGAGCACCGCGACCAGAATGACGAAGGAGACGGCCGCGCGCCATTCGGCGCCGACGAGCTGCACCGCTGCGGCTTCCGACAGGCCGACGATGAGGCCGGCGAGCATGGCGCCGGGCACGCTGCCGATGCCGCCGAGGATGGCGGCGGCAAACAGCGGCAGCAGCAGGTCGTGGCCGAGATAGGGCCGGATCTGCACGAGCAGGCCGGTCATGATGCCGGCAAGGCAGGCAAGGCCCGCGCCGAGCATCCAGACCACGCGAATGACGCGGCGCACATCGACACCGGCAATGCCGGCCAGGGCCGGATTCTCGCTGACGGCCCGCATGGAGCGACCGATATCCGTCCGCGTCATCAGAAGGTGCACGGCGAGCACGGCGAGAAGGCCGACGCCGAGCGACAGGAGCTGGTCCGGCGTTGCCCGCAGTCCCGCGCCCACGGGCATGGCGATCTGCAGCGCTTTGGTGAAGTAAGCGGGTTTCGAGGTGAACAGGAATTCAAGGAGACTGCGGAGGGCCAGCGATGCGCCGAAACTCGCCATAACGAGAATGATCACCGCACTTCCCCGCGCCCGAAGCCGGCCGAACAGAACGGCATCCACCGCGAGCGCCAGAAGGCCGGTCAGGAGAATGGCGACGACCGCGGCGAGCGGCAGCGACCAGCCGAAGGAGAACGGGCCGATCGGCCGGGTGAGCGATGCCGAGACGAAACCCAGCCCGCCACTCACGGCGAGCGCGAGGTAGGCGCCCCAGGACAGGAGTTCGCCATGGCCGAAATTGGCAAAGCGGAGAATGGAATAGGTCAGCGTCACGCCGATGGCGCCGAGGCCGATCATCGCGCCGGCGATGAGGCCGTCCATGAGAAATTGCGGGTTCATGGCGCTCCAGTCTCTCCTGCGTGGGATCCGCCGAGATAAAGGCGGGCGAGCAGGGGGTCGCCGAACAGCCCGTCCGCCGGGCCCTCGTGCCGGATCCGCCCCTCGACCAGAACGACCGCACGCCGCGCAATCGCGAGTGCCGCCTTCACATTCTGCTCCACGAGCACGATGGTGATGCCATCGGCATTGATGTCCTGCAGCATGGCGAAGACCTCCCCGACGATCTTCGGCGACAGGCCGGCCGAGGGCTCGTCGAGGATGAGGACGGAGGGATCGACGATCAGGGCGCGGGCGACGGCGAGCATCTGCCGCTGCCCGCCCGAAAGGGCGCCGGCCATCCGCGAGGGCTGGCGGGCAAGGTCGGGAAAGCGCCGGTAAAGCCCGTCGATCCGGCCGGCACGATCGCGCTTCGGCAGGATGGCGGCGGCGAGCTGCAGGTTCTCGTGGATGGACAGCGTCGCGAAGATATTTTCGGTCTGCGGCACGAAGGCGAGGCCGCGCGCGATCTTGCGATGCGCGGGAACGCTGGTGATATCCTGGCCTGCGAGCAACACCGCCCCGGCATGGATCGGCACCACGCCGGCGATCGCCTTGACCAGTGTCGATTTTCCTGCCCCGTTCGGGCCGAGCAGTACGACGAAATCGCCTTCGGGAATGACGAGGTCGACGCCCCGGACGATCGGCAGGTCCGGCTCGTAGCCGGCGACGAGCGCGTGAAGATCGAGCGCCGGACGGAGCGGCGACGCGGGGACGTCGCTCATGCCATGGCTCCGAGATAGGCTTCGATCACGGCGGGGTCGCGCGCGACCTCGGCCGGCGTGCCCTCGGCGAGCGGCTTGCCCAGCGCCATGGCGACGACCCGCGAGCAGAGGCGCGAGACCATGTCCATGTTGTGTTCGATCAGGAGGATGGAGGTGCCCTCGGCGTTCAGGTGCGTCACGCGCTCGATGATCGTTTCCAGCAGCGCCGGATTGACGCCGGCGGCGGGTTCGTCGAGCAGGATGGCGGTCGGATCCGCCATCAGGATGCGCGCCAGCTCCAGCAGCTTGCGCTGCCCGCCGGAGAGAACCCGTGCCGGCTGGTGCTCGAGATCGGACAGGGTGACAAAGGCCAGCAGGGCGCGCGCCTTCTCGATCGCTGCCTTTTCCTGCCGGCGAACATGGGCGAGGCGCAGGAAGTTGGCGAGCAGGCTCTCGCCATCCTGATGCTGCGCCCCCGCGAGCACATTCTCGAGCACGGTCATTTCGAGGAAGGGCTTGGGGATCTGGAACGTCCGACCGATGCCGAGCCCGATCCGTTGTTCGGGCCGGTCCTGCGACGCGTCGCGCCCGCCGATCCGGATCTCGCCCGAGGTCGGCTTCAGCGTTCCTGCAATGAGATTGAACAGTGTCGTCTTGCCGGCCCCGTTCGGCCCGATCAGCCCGACCATCTCGCCCCGGGCCAGCCGCAGCGACATCCCGTCGACCGCCGTCATGCCGTCGAACCGCTTGACGAGATCGCGCGCATCGATAACGGGGCTTTCGGTCGTCTGCGTCGTCGAGGCGATCTGGAATGGCAAGCGAACGGTTCCAAGGCTGCAATGAATTCAGTGGCTTACGCGTGGTAAACGGTTTCCGAACGGCCAGAAACGCTTTTCAGAATGCCGGGTTACCCCAACATGCTGATAACACTTAAAAAATTTTGCAGCTAGGTCGGCCCGCACGGGTGTGCCGGAACGTCGGTTTTACACTGACGGTGTTGCAGACTTTCGACAGTTCGAGCGGCATCCCCGCCCAAGGGCGGGAACGTCGCTACACGAGCCGGTGCAGCGGAATTATGCCGCGAACAGCAATTCCGCTTCGCTTCTGTTGAACATCCGATCGAGGTTCAGGAAGCAGATCATGCCGGTCGGCTGGACGATGATGCCGTCGGAGAAGGCCGTTGCGCCGGACGACGTGATGTCCGGAACGGGCTGGAGAAGGTCGGCCGGGACCATGAGGATATCCGAGACCTGATCCACGAGAAGGCCCATGACCATGCCGTGAACCTCCGTGACGACGATCGCGCTGCGCTCGGTCGGCTCGGCGCCATACATGCCGAGCTTGAGCGCGAGGTTGATCACCGGAATGACCGTGCCGCGAAGGTTCATGACGCCGAGAACGTCCGGCGGCGCCTGGGGAATGGGCGTCACGGGCGCCCATCCGCGAATTTCGCGGATGGTCACGGTGCGGACGCAGAACTCCTGATCGTGGAGCCGAAAGGCGATAATTTCCAGCATTGCCGAGTTTGCCGCATGGTGCATCAGAATTCCCTCCATCCGTCGTTGACTGCGGTGTTTCCGCCCGATGCTCCGGCGACCTTGCGGGGACGCGCGGCCGGCTGTGCAGGGGTATATCGGGGCGCGTTCGCGGCCTTCATGGTGGCAGCCGCCTGACGCAGTGCCGAGGATTGCGTGCCGGTGTCGCCGAGCACGAACTGCCCGATCAGGTGACGCAGATTGCTGCTTTCACTGGCAAGGGTCACGCCGGCGGCACTGGTTTCCTCCACCATCGCCGCGTTCTGCTGGGTTACCTGATCCATCTGGTTGACGGCGATGTTGACTTCGCTGAGGCCGACGGACTGCTCCCGGGCGGAGGTGGCGATGGAGTCCATGTGCTGGTTGATGGTGATGATGTAGCCCTCGATCGTCTGCAGGGCCACGCCGGTTTCGCTGACCAGCTGAACGCCGTTCTGGACCTCGACGGAGGAGTTGCGAATAAGCTCCTTGATTTCCTTGGCCGCCTTGGCGGAGCGCTGCGCCAGTTCGCGGACTTCCTGGGCAACGACCGCAAAGCCCTTGCCAGCATCGCCCGCACGCGCCGCCTCGACTCCGGCGTTGAGCGCCAGAAGGTTGGTCTGGAACGCGATCTCGTCGATGACGCCGATGATGTTCGTGACCTCGTTCGAGGAGGCCTCGATCTTGCCCATGGCTTCGACGGCCTGGGCGACCACCTTGCCCGACTGGCTGGCGCTCGCATTGGCCTGCACGGCGACCGCGCGCGCTTCATCGGCCCGCTTGGACGAGTTCGAGACGTTGGCCGTGATCTGGTCGAGGGCGGCGGCGGTCTCTTCGAGCGATGCGGCCTGCTGTTCCGTGCGCTTGGACAGGTCGTCGGCACCGCGGCTGATTTCCTGCGAGCCGCCGTCGATCGAACCCGCGGCCTGCGCCACGGAGCGAAGCGTCTGGCCGAGCTGGCTTACGGCATTGTTGAGATCGTGGCGCAGAGCCTCGAAATCGGGCGAGAACGGCTCGTTCAGCTGGAAGGTCAGGTCGCCGGCGGCCAGGCGCTTCAGGCCGCTCGCAAGGCCGGATGTCGCCTCGTTCAGACGCTGCTGGGCGGCTGCTTCGGCTTCCGCCGTCAGGCGAACGCGGTCGGCTTCGGCCTGCCGACGGGCGGCTTCCGCTTCCTGTTCCAGCTGGTGGTTGACGATGGCGGCCTGACGGAACACCTCGACGGCGCCGGACATCTCGCCGACTTCATCGGCACGCCCGCTGCCCGGGATCGTGATGTCGGTTCGTCCCGCGGCCAGATGGCGCATGGCATCGTTCATGCCGCGCACGGGACGAACGAGAGCGACGTTCAAAACGATCAGAGCGAGAAGGGAGACCAGCAGCATGGCGGCGCCGCCGGCGATATTGTTGAAGCGGCCGGATGCGGCTGCAGCTTCGGCCGCCTCGGCACGAACGCCCAGCAGGCCGGCCTCGACCTCGATCATTTCCGCAACCGTCGCGCGGATGCCATCCATCGCGGCCTTGCCGCTCCCGCTGATCTCGATGGCGCGCGCCTGATCGCGCGTCGCCGGGTTTGCCATGAAGGCGAGCTCCGGCTTGGAGACCTTCTCGTGCCAGGTTGCGACGAAGGCTTCCAGGGCATCCAGACGTTTCTGTTGCGCCGGATTGTCGGAGGTGAGGGTTCGAACGTTCTTGAGATCCGCTTCATAGGCGGCGACACCGGCCTTCTGCGGCGCGAGGAAGGCCTCGTCGGCCGATACGAGATAGCCGCGCATGCCGGTTTCCTGATCGACCATGCCGGCGGTGATGCCGTTCAGGGCGTTGATGACTTTATACGTATGGTCCGTCATCGCCGCCGTCTGCTCAAGCTTGGAGAGGGACGCATAGCTGGAGTAGCTGACTCCCATGCTGATCAGGATCAGCATGCCGAGGGTCGCGGCGATCTTTGTGAGAATGTGGAGGTTGTTGAGGAAGGACATCATGGGCTCGCTGATTTTTATGTCTTGCCGGAGACGGTTATTGAGACAGACGATTGAGCAACTTCGCGGGAGAACACCATCAGGCAGAGGGGAGGAATGGCCTGCTGTTCGCGCCGAATATTCTAAATGACGAAAACAGAATAAGAATGGGTAAAGAATACGATAGGGAAAACGGGGGGCCGGCTGTGCGCGCCGGTCGAGACCAGGCGCCCGACGCGAGAAAGCGTGCCGTCTGTGCCGGAGAGACGGCTGTCTTCCCTGTCACGATGTCGTGAGGCCGGTGTGAGCGGTGACCGCGCAGGGTCGATGGTCGCTTAGAGACGCGTGAGCGGGACCGGACGGATCTCGCGGCGCGCGTCTATCCTCGGGCAGGTCGGGACGCGCGATTCCCCGAATATCGCTTGTCTCTTCGGGATAACCGGAGTCCGTGTATCCCTGACAAGCTTCAGAACGCCGCCTTCAGCTGCGCACCGACGTTCCATTCCGGGTCGTCATACTGGCGGATGGTGGCGGCGACGGAGGTGTCGAGGCGCCAGACATCATCGAGACGAACGCCGATACGGCCGCCGGCGGAGGCGAAGGTCTGGTCGCGGGCGCGGCCGGAGACATCGCCGACCCAATCGACGGATGCACGGACGGCCTTGTCGTCGGCGAAGATGCGGCCGACGGCGCCGGACAGCGTGTAGTCCAGCCGGCCTTCGGTCTGGTGGCTCCAGGCGACCTCGGCGCTGACGATGTTCTCGCTCGACGTGCCGCCGTGGACGGTTGCCGCGAAGAGATTGCGATCCGTTGCCGTCTCGCTATAGCCGTCGAGGTCGAGCCAGGCCTTGGTAAAGCGTGCCGAAAGCACGATCTCGTTGGCCTGGTCGGGCGCAAAGACCGCGCCGATCCGTCCGTAGGAGCTGAGAAGCGAACCGTCCGCCGTGCCGCCGGCCGAAACGATGTTGTCGACGTTCAGATAGCTGCGCGAGAGGTTCGCCGTCACGTTCGGCGAGCCCCAGACGCCCGCTTCGCCGAAGGCGCGCCAAGTCGCCTGCGGCGTCGTGTAGCGCAGCGCGCCGGCAAGCAGCGCCAGCGTATCGACCGAGACATTGTCGTCGTCGGGATGGACGATCGCCGCACCGCCGAGGACGGTGATGCCGCTTCCGGCTTCCCAGCGGCCCTTGAAGCCGGCGGCAGCGCTCGATGTTCCGAAGAGGCTGATCGCGCTGCCGGCATCGAAGCGTTCGCCCTCGCCCAGAAGCCCCTGCGCCGTGCCGATGAGGTTTGCCGCAATGGCCTGTCGCTGGCGCGCCAGCTGGTCCGCCGAGGCCGTGACCGATGACAGCGTGGTGAATCCGAGGCGGGTGATATCGACCGTGTCGAGGAGCAGGCTGGCGTCGGGCATGTCGGGGTCGACCGGCGCCGTCGCCTCGACGACGACCGTCAGGCCGAGCGTGTCGGAGCCGGAAACGCCGACCTTGCCGCCCGTGGCGACATCGTCCTCAAGCGGTCCCGCGACCTCGTATTTCAAAACCTGCCGCCCGTCCTGCAGGGTGACGATCCGAGCCGTCTGTCCGTCTTGCGTCGTGACGAAGCCGCGATAGTCGACGCCGTAGACGCTGAAGCCGTCGGGTCGGGTCACGGGGATGGCCAGCTGGCAGGTGCTCGTTGCGCGCGCTGTGCCGGCACCGCCGCCGGCGCTTGCCGAAAAGTCGTCGAAGAGCACGCTGGTCGCGTTGCCGTCCGGCGAGGTGACGCTGGAGACCGTCCCGTCCGCACATCCGTCGGCGGCGTCGGCCCGGCCGGGCGCCGTTGCCGCGATGCTCAGGAGACAGAGGGCGAACGATGTGCTGTGGCGCATGGACGGTTCTCACGGGCAGGGAGGCAGGCGATCAACGGGCGGTCGTCAGCGCGGGCGGCAGTCTCCTGCCACCCGCGCCGGTTTCTGTTAGCGGCAGGTCTTCCACTGCAGCTGATAGACGATCGCGGCCTTCACGTCCTGCGTGTCGACGGTCGCCATGGCCTCCTGGCCGCGCGTCGTGTTCACGCGGATGCTGGAGTTGGTCCGCAGGTTGACGTCTTCGCCGCAGGCCGACCAGATCATCGAGTCCGCAACGATCTTGTTGGAGATCAGGTAGTCCTGTTCGCTGGGGCCGGAGAAGGTCTTGACGAAGGTCGGTCCGCGCGTTCCCGCGAAGAAGTATTCGACGTTGAACTGCGAGCGCGCGCCGCGCGGCAGCTGGTTGAAGCCGCGATAGTCGACCGCCAGAACCGAAACGCTGCGGCCCTGGGGCACGTGCACCGGAATGGCCACGTTGCAGGTCTTGCGGTCCATGTTCTTGCCGGTGTCGCCGCCGGCCTGCACGATATAGTTGTCAAACAGCAGGCTGAGCGCCTTGCCGTCCGGGCTGATCGTGGCGGAGACGCTGTCCGACGGGCAGCCGCTACCGCCATAGCCGGGAACGCCGAGGGAAATGTCGTCGGCATAGGCCGCGGACGAGATGAACAGCGACGCCAGCAGGAGACCAAATCTCTTCATTGAACTTCCTCGTTTAGATGTGAGCATCAAGCCCTGGCAGGAAAATAGATGTGCCAATATGAACCGCTGCTGACCAATCCGTTCGGCTGCAATTCACATCGGAAGGTGTTAGAACTAGAACGGCGTGATTAAGGGAGTTTTAATCAAACGCGTTCGAAATCGCGCCATTTAGTGGCAGCATCATGTCCGTCGGCGCGCACCGTGCCGAAACTGCCTGCTTACGAGGACAAAGGCCCGATGCGGACGGGAGTGGGAGACCTGCGGTGAAAACACGAACGTTCCGGGCAAGCACGACCATCCTCCTGGCTGTCGGCGCCCTGCTGTGCGGCTGCGCGACGCCGCAGCCGGCAGCGACGGTCCCGGCCGGCCAAACCCGGTCCGCGCAGGCTCTGGAGGATCACCAGCGAAGGCAGGCGATCCGCGCCCGGGAGGGCGGTTACGAACGTCTCTACCGGCCCAGGGTCTGCCGTTCGATTGTCGGTCCCTGCGCGCGCTGACGCAGGACATTGTCCGACATGAATCCGTGACGGCTGAGGGCGTTTAACGCAGGTCGTCGATCGCCTTCAGCACGTCTTGCGGAATGTCGATGCCCTGTTCGGCCGCCTGACGGCGGAGACCGAGGCCGCGGCGGCCGGGCAGGCGGACGCCGTCCTCGCGGCCCATCTCCTGCGCCAGTTGCGCGATCCGGCCGGAGGTGCCGCCGCCGGTCGCGCCGTCGGGATCGATGGCGATGATCATGTGGCCGAGCGCGGGCGGCGGGCCTTTCTCATCGAAGAGCGAGCTTGCCTGGTAGGAGAAGGTGGCGCCGGTCAGGCCGGCGGCGAGCACTTCGACCATCAGCGCGAGGGCGGCGCCCTTCGCGTCGCCGGCGGGCGCCATCGTGCCCTTCATGGCTGCGTCGGCATCGGTCGTCGGCCGGCCCTCGACATCGAACGCCCAGTCGGCCGGGATATCGACATTCTTCTGCGCCGCCGCCATCACCTTGCCGCGCGCGACCTTGGACAGCGCGAGGTCGATGACGAGAGGATCGCCGCCAGCCACCGGTACGGCAAAGGCAATCGGATTGGTGCCGTACAGCGGCTTGCGCCCGCCCCAGGGCGCCATCGCGGCCGGCGCATTGGCAAACATCATCGCGACGAGGCCCTGTTCCGCGAAGCGCTCGACCGTCAGTGCCATGACGCCGGCATGATGCGAGCGGTGGATGGCGGCCAGCGCGATGCCCTGCGTGCGAACAATCTCCGGCAGCCGTTCCACGGTGAGATCGAGCGCGGGATAGGCGAACCCATGGCGGGCGTCGATCGCCAGGACGCCGGGCTTTGCCAGCGTCGCCACGGGTTTCGCGCGTCCATCGACCTTGCCGGTCCGCACCTGCTTGACATAGGCCGGAACCCGCCGCAGGCCGTGACCGGATTGCCCGGCGGCTTCCGCCTGCACCAGCGCATGGGCAACGGACGCGGCGACGGCGGCATCGACCCCGTTGTCCGCAAAGGTCGAGGCGACGAGGTGTTCGGCATCCGCCAGAGAAAGGATCATCGGCTCATCCTGTTTCGATGCGCCGAGGGTTAGCAAGTGCGGCGCGCGGGCGCCAGCACCCTGCCGAGATTTCCGGCGATCAGCGTCTCACGTCGGCGCCACCGAAGACCACCTGGTTGCGCACTGCCGGCTGGAAGAGCTGGTAGAGGAACGGCGCTCCGCCGCTGACCTCCTCCAGCGCGGCCAGATGGTCGGGCGCGATCGCGAGGTCAAGCGCACCGACATTGTCGCGCACCTGCTCCGCACGGCTGACGCCCATCAGCGTGGAGGCGACGCCGGGGCGGCCGACCACCCAGGCAAGGGCGATGCGGGCCGGGGTCTCGCCGGCCTCGTGTGCAACGCGTTTCAGGACATCGACGATCGCCCAGTTGCGCTCCGTGAAGAGCGTGTCGCCGAACGGGTTGTTGCCGTCGAGGCGCTTGTCCTCGTCCGGCCGTGCCGCCTCGGTGGACCCGCCCTCGTTCGGCACGCCACCCGTTCGCGCCGGTGCGGCCTCCACCGTCGCGCGATCGTATTTTCCGGTCAGAAGCCCATAGGCAAGCGGGCTCCACGGCACGAGGCCCATGCCGAAGGCCTGCGCGAGCGGAACATGCTCGGCCTCGACGCCGCGTTCGACAAGCGCGTAGAAATATTGAAGGCCGATGGGTGCCGGCAGACCGCGGGCGGATGCGAGCGTCGCGAGTTCCGCAGCATACCAGGCCGGCGTGTTGGACAGTCCCCAATAGCGGATCTTTCCGGATTGGACGAGCGCGGCCATCGTCTGCAGCAGCTCCGCCGCGGGCGTGATGCCGTCCCAGATGTGGATCCAGTAGAGGTCGATGACATCCGTCTGCAGGCGCCGCAGCGACGCCTCCACGGACGTCCGGATATGGCGCGACCCGTTGCCGCCGCCATGAACGCCGCGGCCGTTGGAAAAGCCCGACTTCGTCGCGATCACCATGCGGTCGCGAAGGCCATGATCCCGCACGAAGGCGCCGACCATCTCTTCCGAACGCCCGCCGGAATAGACGTCCGCTGTATCGATGAAATTGCCGCCGAGGTCGACATAGCGGTCGAACACGGCGCGGCTTCCCGCCTCGCCGGAGCCCCAGCGGGGCGTGCCGAAGGTCATGGTGCCGAGCGCCAGCGGGCTGACGAGAAGGCCCGAGCGGCCGAGCGGACGATAGGTTTCAAGATTCATGATGCGGCGTTCCTGTTGGATCATGCTTCGTCATATGGACGGCGACGGCAGGGCGGACTAGACCTCTGTTTCGGCACGGGTTGCTGAAAGGAATTCATCAATGGACCGCGATCTCTGGTCCGGACTTGCGGTCTTCGCCGACATCGCAGAGGCCGGCAGCTTCACCAAGGCGGCCGCGCGGCTCGGGCAATCCCCGTCGTCGCTCAGTCATGCCATGCGCGTGCTCGAAACCCGTCTCGGAATCCGCCTTCTCGACCGGACGACGCGCTCGGTCGCGCCGACGAGCGCCGGGGAGGCCCTTCTCGAACGGCTCCGCCCGGCCCTGGATTCGGTCGATCTGGCGCTCGGTGCGCTGGATACGGCACGCGACCGTCCGGCGGGACGCATCCGGATCAACGCCCACAGGACGGCGGCGTTGCACGTCGTGCTGCCGAAGCTTGCCGGTTTCGCGCGGGATTGTCCGGAGGTCGCGGTGGAGCTCGTCGTCAATGACGGGCTTGTCGATATCGTCGCGGAGCGCTTCGACTGCGGCGTGCGCCACGAGGGCGAGCTGCAACGTGACATGATCTCGGTGGCGATCAGCCCGCCCGTGCCGCTCGTCTTCGCGGCGACGAAGACTTATGTCGCGGCGCACGGTCTGCCGGAGACGCCGGACGATCTCGGTCGGCACCGGTGCATCTGTTATCGCTACACGTCTTCCGGCACCATCCATGTCTGGGAATTCGAGAGGGATGGCCGGCGCATCGAGCGGGCGATCCCCGGCTCGTTCGTGACCAACGATGTCGATGTCATGCGCGACGCGGCCCTGAACGGCCTGGGTGTGGTCTGCCTGCCCCGCGCGCATGCCGATCCGCATCTCGCATCCGGGACGCTGGTTGAGGTGCTCGACGGCTGGGCGCCGACCCTGCCGCCCAACCATCTCTACTACCCCAGCCGCCGGCAGCCGAGTGCTGCCTTCCGGGCGTTTCTCGATGCGATGCGCGGCGACAGCATCTCCAGCCGAAGCGGGATCACTCCGGCGTCGGACAACTAACGGATCGTCCTGTCGGCGATCTCACCGAAACAGGGACTTGAGGACATTCCCGCCCTTCAGCAGATCGATGATCTCGTCGCCGCGTCCGTTCAGCACGGCCTGCATGCCCCAGAGGCCGAAGCCCTTGACCTCGTCGGCGGTGACGACCGGCGGCATGGAAAGTTCCTGCGGGTTGGTGACGACATCGAGCAGGGCCGGGCCGGGATGGGCCAGCACGCTGGCGACGGCGTCTTCGAGCTGCGCCGGATCCTCCACGCGGATCGCGTGAATGCCCATGGCCTGCGCCATCAGGGCAAAGTTCGGATTCTTCAGATCGGTTCCGAACTCGAGGAAGCCGCCGCCCTTCATCTCCAGCGCCACGAAGCCGAGCGAGCCATTGTTGTAGATCACGACCTTGACCGGCAGGTTCTGCTGCGCGAGCGTGAGGAAATCGCCCATCAGCATCGTGAAACCGCCGTCGCCGGAAAGACTGATGACCTGCCGGCCGGGGAAGGCCGCCTGCGCGCCGATCGCCTGCGGCATCGCGTTGGCCATCGATCCATGGGCGAGAGAACTAAGCAGGCGCCGGCGCCCGTTCATCTTGAGGTATCGCGCCGCCCAGACCGTGACGGTGCCGACGTCGAAGGTGAAGACCGCATCGTCCGATGCCTGCTCGCTGATGACCTTGGTGAGGTATTGCGGATGGATCGGCTTGCGCCCCGGCGTTCCGGTTGCCAGATCATCGAGCCCCTTGCGCGCCTTCTTGTAGTTGGCAAGGCTCTTGCTCAGAAAGCTGTCGTCTGTCTTGCGGGTCAGCCGGGGCAGAAGTCCCTCGATCGTCGCGCCGATATCGCCGACGACGCCCAGCGCCAGCGGCGTCCGCCGACCGATATTTTCCGGGCGAAGATCGACCTGCGCGATCGTCGCGGTCTTGGGGAAGAACTGGCGATAGGGAAAGTCCGTACCGAGCATCAGCAACGTGTCGCAGTCCATCAGCGCCTGATAGCCGGACTTGAAACCGATGAGACCGGTCATGCCGACGTCGTAGGGGTTGTCCCACTCCACATGTTCCTTGCCGCCCAGCGCATGGACGACCGGCGCCTTCAGGGCTTCGGCAAGCTGCACGACGCGATCATGCGCGCCGGCGCAGCCGCGGCCGCAGAAGAGCGTCACCCGCTCGCCCTTGTTCAGAAGGTCGGCAAGTGCCCCGAGCTCGCTGGCGCCGGGCGTGACCACGGGGGCTGCAAGCCGCAGGCCGGCGGCGGCGGAGATCGGAGCCTTGTAGGCCGAAAGCGCGATGTCGCCCGGGATGACCACCACCGAGACGCTGCGGTTTCCCAGCGCGCTGCGGATGGCGGTTTCGAGGATGCCGGGCAGCTGCTCGGGATGGGAGACCAGCTCGCAATAATCCGAGCAGGCGCGAAACAGCTCTTCGGGCCTCGTCTCCTGAAAATAGTTGCGGCCGATTTCCTGCGAGGGGATCTGCGCGGCGATGGCGAGCACCGGAACGCGGCTGCGATGGCAGTCGAACAGCCCGTTGATCAGATGGGTGTTGCCCGGCCCGCAGGAGCCGGCGCAGACGGCGAGGTCGCCGGTGAGCGCGGCTTCCGCCCCCGCGGCGAAGGCTGCCACCTCCTCGTGGCGAACATGGACCCAGTCTATATCGCCGCGCTTGCGCAGCGATTCCGTCATGGCGTTCAGGCTGTCGCCGACAAGCCCGTAGATGCGGCGGACGCCGGCCTGATGAAGAACCTCTGTCACGAGATCGGCTGCGGTCTTTGCCATGGCGGGGGCTCCTAAAGGCTGTGTAACGGGGGCGATCGCAAGGCGGATCGCCCGCGGGGTCCTGCCGGGAGATCTATGGCGGCGCGCTCCACAGTCGAGGTGACCGCGGCGCATCGGAGACCGTGCGCCCCAAAAAAAGGGTGTGCGCTGCACTCGACCTTGCTGCATCGCATCTTATATGCCGAGAAGCTGACGTTCAGCAGGTCTCAAAGGAGCACCCGAATGGTTCTGCCGGAATCGGCTCGTTTCCACCAGATGCTCGGCTATATCGGCTGGCCGCTCGCCTTGCTGTTCGTCTGGGACATCATCGTGACGCTCGCCTATGTCTATCTGCCGCATCCCTGGCTCGATCTTCCGACCTTGCCGATGGCGCTGCTCGGCTCGGCGCTGGCGCTGTTTCTCGGGTTCCGCAACAACAATGCCTATCACCGCTGGTGGGAGGCGCGCACGCTCTGGGGCTCGATGGTCAATGCATCCCGATCCTTCGGGCGCGAGGTCTGGCATCTGATCGACAGCCGCGACGGCAGCGAGGCGTTTCGCCGCGAACTCGTGCGCCGGCAGATCGCCTATGTCCACGCCCTGCGATGCCACCTGCGCCGTCAGCCCAATGCCGACGAGATCCGGCCGTATCTGGGCGAGGCGGAGATCCAGTCGCTGCAAAATGTCGGCAATGCGCCGAACGCCATTCTGAACCGGACGGCGGGCATGGTGGCGGAGGCGCGCCGCAACGGATGGACGGACTCCATTCGCAATGTGCAGATCGAGACGCTGCTGGTGGACATGAGCAATGCGCAGGGCGGTATGGAGCGGATCAAGAACACGCCGTTGCCGCGCGAATATGATTATTATCCGACGCTGTTCGTGCACATCTTCTGCATCCTGCTGCCCGTCGGGCTGGTGGACAGCCTCACGATCTACACCCCGCTCGCCTCGACCATCGTCGGCTTCATGCTGCTCGCCATGGATCGCATCGGCGCCGATCTGCAGGATCCGTTCGAAAACCGCGAACACGACGTGCCGCTCACGTCGATCTGCCGGACGATCCAGATCGATCTCGAACATCTGTCCGGTGCCGGCGGTCGATCCAAGCCCGTCCAGCCCGTCGAGCACGTTCTCTGGTAGGCAGAGGCGCTACAACGTCTTCAACAGGCGCAGAAGCGCGAGGATTTCGAGCGGGGTGCGGCGCTTGAAGCCGATGTAAGTGGGGATTTCCTCGCCATGGAAGCGCCGCTTGAAGGCGGCCTGGCCTTGCAGGTTGAAGATCCGCGCGTTGATCCTCTTCGATCGATAGGCGCGCTCGAACAGGTTTCGCCAGATCCGGCTTTCCGCAAAACCGCTTTCGGCGATCGCTGCGAGCGGCGACAGGCCGAAGGTGACGATGTCGCGGCCTTCGGCCGTGAAGCGGTCCGTTGCGAACTTGGTGAGGCCGATCTCGGCGTGGGGCGTCGTTCCCGCCAGCTTGCGCTTGAACGCCACGGTGTAGCCGACGACATCGCCTGCCCGGAAGATCGGGTCGAAATCGAGCACGGCAACCGGATGGCCGGCGGGATCGATGATGAGGAACCGGCGCATGTGCGGCGCCAGTTCGACGCTGAAGGGGCGGTTGAGAAACCGCATCTCCCGGCGGCTGACGATGCGGCCGCTGCGCCAGTTCGACGAGATTTCCCGCACCTTCTGCGCGTCGGCAATGCTGCCGTCGCATTCGATCAGCCGGTAGTTCTTCTTCAGGAGCCAGCGCTCGGAATAGCGGACCGTCTCGTTTCGCTTGCCCGCGAAGGAATGGGTGTCGAGCGTCAGCCGGGTATCGACGCCCATATGGTTGATGCGATAGCCGAGCGTTTGGAGGACGGCCGCGGTCTCACGCGAGGTCTGCACGAAGCAGGGCGCATTCGAGGCTGCGACGAAGCGCCGGATATAATCGGCCCGGCGTGCGGGATCGGCAACCGGATCGCCCAGCACGAAGGTGTGCCCCATCTTGGTCGCATAGGCGATATAGCCGTCCGCATCACCGAAATACTGCAGATCGGGCTGGGCATAGGTCGAATAGGCCAGCGAGAAATCACCATGTTTCTGCAGGAGGTCGAGACGTGCCCGTGTATCGAGCCCGGCAGCGGGCAGCTTGGGAAGGCGCGCATCCAGAAACGCGTCCATCCTCTTGCGTAGGCTTGGCATTCGGCTTGGCTCCGGAACCGCTATCGGGCAAATGAGAAGACGGTCATGCCAGACGCAAATCTGCGCTTACCTAACCGCTTCGGACATTGCCAGCTTGTCGCCGCCGCGCACAGTCCCTAGACTAACGAAAGCGTTGGAAAGAAGCTGATTTTGTCGACAAATGTCCATGACGTGGTGATCATCGGCGCGGGGCTTGCAGGCCTCACCGCCGCCTATGTTCTGCGCCGGCACGGGATCTCCGCCGTCATCCTCGAGCGGGAGCCCGAGATCGGCGCTTCCTGGCTGCGCCGTCACCCGCAATTGACGCTCAACACTCACCGCGATCTCTCCGCGCTTCCCGGCGCCCGGTACCCCGAGGGAACCGGTGCCTTTCCCAAGCGCGATGCCGTCGTGCGGCACCTTCAGGCGTTTGCGCAGGAGCACGCCTTCGACATTCGGCATGGCGTCACGGTGTCTTCTGTCACGCGGGACGACGGCGGCTCTTTCAGGATCGTCTCCGAGGACGGCGTGCTGCACGCCGCGCATGTCATCATGGCGGTGGGGCGCGACACGGAGAGGCGGCTTCCGGCCTGGGCGGGGCTGGAGGACTATGAGGGCGACATTCGGCATGCCGCCGATTTCGGGCACGCGTCGGACTATGCCGGGCGATCCGTGCTGGTCGTCGGCGGCGGAAACTCAGGCTTCGACATCCTCAATCATATTAGCCGGATAAAGACCGGACCGGTCTGGTTTTCCGTGCGGCGCGGCCCTTCGGTTCTGCCGAAGCGACTGTTTCGCTTTGCCGTGCATCGTCTGTCTCCCGTCATGCAGGCGCTTCCGACGCCGCTTGTCGATCGCATGATCGCGGCGACGCAGTATCTGGCGTTCGGCCATCTGTCTCGACTGGGATTTCCCGAGGGGGCGCACGATGCCGCCACGCGGCTCGTCCGCGACAAGATCGCCATTCCCGTGGATGACGGCGCGATGGCCGCGATCCGGAGCGAGCAGATCCGGGTCGTTCGCGGCGTGCGCGCCTTCGAACGCAACGCTGTCCTCCTGGAGGATGACAGCCGCCTGACGCCGGACAGTGTGATCGTTGCGACCGGCTACGGCACGTCCGCCCTGGCGGATGATGAGGGGCGCGGCACTCCCGGTCTATGGCACATGGGTCTGACCCCCAGCCTGACTTCCTTCTTTCGCCAGACCGAGCGCGAAGCGACGGACATCGCGCGCGCGATCGCGGCCACACCGGGCCGGTCACCGGTCAACTCAGGCGCGAGCGAGCACTGAAAGGTCAGTTGCAGTTTTGTGTCGTTAAACGGTACATAATCTAACAAACCGCGCAAATTTGAAATATTTTTTACGAATTTGCCGCTTCACAATATCTAATCAATATACAATATTCATATTCTGCAACTTGAGGCGTCTCATTGCGGTTATTTCGCCGATAAAAAGGCGATGTCGGACGAGAGTGGTCTCTCTGGAATCGTAGCGTTCGAGACCACGCCGGAATGGCCGTGCACATATGTCCTGCAATCCTGCCGTTTCGTCGCGCTCAACGCGGTCGGCCGGGGTTTGCCAGACAGGGCGCCGTTTTGAGGAGAGGCGCAATCGAGCAGGAAATGCCGAACGGCAGAAGCGCTCGACGCCAAAGATTTCGAGATGGAAACGTGTTTAGACATATCGGCATATTGAACGATGGGAACCAGGGCACGGGTTTGCCCGGAGACAATTCCCCAAAGCTGCCCTTGCTCGCTTTCTCGGGAGACGCGGTCTCGGTGTCGGGATATCGTCTGGATATCGATGACATCCTGATCGAATGTCGCAGCCTTCAGGGTCATCTCGAGATTACGGCTCATCCGCAGTCCGAAAGGAAGATCTTTCTTTTTTGCTACACCGACAGCTTCGTGCGGCTGGTGCCCGACGGCACGGACGAAGCCTACAGCTTCGTCGCTCTGCCGGGGGAGCAGCCGGAAACATTGCGGATCGACGATCCCTGCGAATATGTCTCGGTCAGCATCCCCACCGCCCTCTTTCAGAAGCGTCTTTCCGTCCTCCTGGACAGGCCGGTGGAGCGCAGCCTCGAATTCGTCAGCTTTCCGGACGGCAAACTGGAGATTCTCGACATCCTGCGCGACCAGTTGCAGGTTCTGCCGGCGACGCCGATCCTGCGGACGAAAATGCTCGTCGCCTCGCGCAACGAGAGCCTCAGAAACCTGCTGGTCGATTGTTTTCTTCAGCTTTTTCCCAACAATTACCTGGGCGTGCTCAGCGACGACCTGCCGACGATCGCCCCGCGGCACGTCAAGCGGGCCCTCAGCCATATTCACGGAAACCCGCATCGCCACATCGCGCCGCAAGTGCTCGCGGACCTCAGCTCCGTCAGCAAACGAACGCTCCAATATGCCTTCCAGTCGGTCACCGGACAGACCATCACGGACTATCAGCGGCTGCTTCGCCTGAGCGGCGCGCACGAGATGGTGGTTTCCCAGGTCGAAATTCCCCTCAAGGCCGTTGCCGAAATATGGGGTTTCGGGTCGTATGCGGCCTTCGGCCAGAGCTTCAAGAAAGCCTACGGCGTCTCGCCTGCCGAGGCGCGGCGTGGCCGGGAACTCGGGGTAAAAGGCTCTCATCGCGAGCCGCCGGCGTCGGGCGGGACCCAGCCCTGAGGCAAGCGGCTGCCTCGTAGCCTGTCGGAGTGAGTCGGCACCGTACCCGGCTGCTTACCGGCAGGGCATTTCGGCCGGTTCGGTCACATGCCCGTGCGCAACAATACATCGCAAGTGCAGGAAACCCATCCGCAGGCTGCGAATATAAGCAATCATCAATCATTGAAACGCATCACTGGCTATCATTCGCCGGCGGTTGTGCCGGTTGGCACGGGCTCCACCTCGCATCTGCGGATCTGCTGGAGAGCCGTTCCGTGCTCAGAGACGAGATCGACCAGGAGACGACCCGATGAAGCCTATTCTGCTTGTTGACGATTCAACCACGATGCTTGCCAGCCTTTCCAGCATTCTGACGAAAGCGGGTCTTGCCTTCAAAACGGCGGCGCATGGTCAGGAAGCGATCGACAGCGTCACGCGCGGGCTGGCGCCTTCGCTGATCATCACCGACTACCATATGCCGGGCATGCACGGTGTCGAGCTCATCTCCCGCCTGCGCAAACTCCCCGCGACCCGCTTCACGCCCATGCTCGTTCTGACCACGGATTCCCAGCAGGACAAGCGGGCGGCCGCGAAGGCGGCGGGCGCGACCGGCTGGCTGGTCAAGCCCGTCGATCCGGCTGCCCTGCTGCAGGTCGTTCGTCAGGTCATGGTTGCCTGAGGCCGCGCCTCGCCCGTCGCCGCGTTCACGCCAGCCGGAAGTTTTCCCGAATGATGCCCTTTCGATCAAAACGCAGAACAGCGGTTCTCGCAGCGCTTGCCGCAACGCT
This sequence comes from Rhizobium quercicola, assembly GCF_021168455.1. Lineage (NCBI taxonomy): Bacteria > Pseudomonadati > Pseudomonadota > Alphaproteobacteria > Hyphomicrobiales > Rhizobiaceae > Rhizobium > Rhizobium quercicola. The sequence continues at coordinate 738,184 of NZ_JAJOZR010000001.1, read as the reverse complement.
TGCCGCGAGCGTCTCCCTGTCTGCGCAGACGCCTCTGCCCCTGCTGGCCTTCGCCATCGGCCTCTTCTTCGTCGCAGCCTTCCGTCTCGGCCATGTGGCCGGAGGTCGCGCCGCATGGGCGAAGGGAAGCGCGGATGCCGCCGCCTCACGCGCGCCGGACGAGAGTGCGGAGGACGGCGAGATGCATCGGGTTCAGGCGCTGCAGGCGCGGGATGATGACGCCGGCAATGTGATCGATTTCGAAAAGGCCGTGGCCGGGCGGCGCGGCATCGTGGAGCCGTCGGCGGACGACATCCGTCGGCTCGTCGCACAGCTCAGCGAGTACCCCGCTTATGTCGATCTGCTCAAGCGGCAGCTTCATTCCGTCACGACCGTCAGCCAGGACGCCGCGGAAAGCCTTCTGAAAAGCCTCCTCGACGTCGACCAGCGTGTGACCACGCTGATGGGATTTCTGCAGAGTGCGGGGTCGAGCGACAGTTCTGAACGCATTCTCGGGCGCATCGAGGATCAGCTGTCCGGCTGTCGACAGCATCTGGTCAATCTCGGCGAAGAGCAGAAACAGTCCTCGCTGGATGCCGTCGCGTTCCAGGCCAAGCTCGCTGCGGAGACAGACAGCGTTCTGAAAGTCCTCGACGGCGTGCAGCAGATCGCGCGCCAGACGACCATGCTGTCTCTCAACGTCTCGATCGAGGCGGCACGCGTCGGCGATCTCGGCAAGGGCTTTTCGGTCATCGCCCATGAAATCCGGTCTCTGGCCAGCGAGGTGCAGCATCTCGCCGACAACGTCCATGAACGTGTTTCCGGGCTGATGCTGTCCGTCGGCGCGGATCTGAAGGAACAGTCCCAGAAGCGGCAGGATACCGAGACGCTCGCCATGAGCAAGGTTACGGATGCGCTGGGTCTGCTCACCACCAATCTCGTGCTCCTGCTGCAGCACCAGCGCGAGGTGCTCTGCCGGGTGAAGTCCGAGAACGAGGACATCGCCCAGCCGATCCTCTCGATGATGGGAAACATCCAGTTCCAGGATATCGTGCGCCAGCAGATCGAGCAGATCACGTCGATGGCGCAGGAGGTCGATGCGCATATCGGCGATGTGCGCGACAGTCTGGCAACGCCGGCGACCATCCTGCAGATGGACATGCTGACGGACAGGCTCGACAGGCTTTCCTCGTCCTATGTCATGCGGGCGCAGCGCGACATCCACAGCACCGTGCTCGGAAACGGCGGCCCGGCGGCAGACCCTGTCGACAGCATCGAACTCTTCTGATCGACGACGAACGTTCGTCCGCAGCCGCAGCCACCTTTCTCCGAGGGAAAAGCCTCGAAAGTGGCGGCGGGCTATTCCTCAGGTGAACATGTATTGCCAGAACGCAAGATAAGAACAGCGGCCCGCGCGAGGGGGGTCTAAATCCAATCTCGCGCAAGCTCTAATATAAAACCTCCGCCTGCCTTTGATAGATTTACACCGGCGGAGATTTTTATGACACTCGTTAAGAAATACCAGAAGCAGATCAGCGATGCGATGGCCGGCCCGGCGCCGACGCGCGCCGGCAGCGCCTCCACCTCCCGCGATGCGGACCAGCAGCGCAAGCGCGCCCGCACCCTTGCCAAGCAGCAGCAGGCGGCGGAGCGCATCGCCGCGGCGACGGCCGAGATCGCGGCCGGCATCAATGAAGCGGCGTCCGCTGCCGAAGAGCTCAAGCGGGCGTCCGACCAGATCGCGGCCGGCGCCACCGAAGCCTCCAATGCGGCGCAGGAATCGCTCGTTGCCTGCCGCCAGATGGGCGACTCCATCACGCGTCAGATGCGCGCCTCCGAAGTCGGCCAGACCAAGATGGAGAGCACGCAGGCGATCGTCCAGCGGACGAGCAACGAGGTCGGCGCGCTGATCGCCAATGTCGGCGTCGCCGCCACGCGGCAGAAGGCGTCCGTCGAACTGATCGCCGAGCTTGAGAAGCAGGCGGCCAACATCGGCGATATCGTCAAGGCCGTCGGTCGCATCGCCGACCAGACCAACCTTCTCGCCCTCAACGCCGCCATCGAGGCCGCCCGCGCCGGCAAGCATGGCAAGGGCTTCGCGGTCGTCGCAGACGAAGTCCGCACGCTCGCCGAAACGTCCGAGAAGTCGGCCAAGCAGATCGCCGATCTCGTCGGCCAGATCCAGGTCGATGTGAAGAGCATCACCGCCGGCATCAACGCGTCCGCCGAGGCGATCAACGACGAAATCGAGAAGAGCAAGCTCGTGACCGAACAGCTGGAACAGATCCGGCTCGACGCGGTCCAGGTCGTCACCGGCATCCGCGAGATCGCAGCCGGCGCCGTCCAGTCGAACGCCGCCGCCCTGCAGGCACTCAAGGGCTCCGAAGAGATCGCCGCCGCCGCCGAGGAACAGTCGGCCGCCGCCGAGGAATCGGCAAAATCGGTGCAGGAACAGTCGCAGGCGCTGGCGCAGTGCGAGCAGACCGCACAGGTTCTGACCGAGCTGGCCGAGGACCTGAAAAACTCGACCGATATTTCCAAGAGCTCGGAAGAAATGGCCTCGTCGTCCGAGGAACTGTCCTCCGCCATCCAGGAGATCAACCGCTCCGCAAGCCAGGTGCAGACCGCGCTGGACGAGATCCGCCGCGGCTCGCAGGCTTCGGCATCGGCGACCGCCGAGTCGGCCGCGGCCATGGGCCAGATCGAGCGCGGGCTCGAAATCGCACAGGGGCGCGCGACGGAAAGCGTCGACCGGCTGACGGCCATGAAGACCCTGCTCGAGCGCAACAAGACCTCGGTCGACGCGCTCATCGGCGGCATCCAGAACTCGGCCACATCGACCCGCATCAGCATCGGTCAGGTCAAGGACCTCGCCGTCGTCTCCCGCCGCATCGACAAGATCGTCGAAGCGATCGCCACCGTCTCGGTGCAGACGAACATGCTGGCCGTCAACGGTTCGATCGAAGCCGCGCGGGCCGGCGAGTTCGGCAAGGGCTTTGCCGTCGTCGCCACCGACATCCGCAATCTCGCCCGTGACTCGGCCGAGAATGCCGACCGGATCAAGGACCTCGTCAAGGCGGTGCAGGACCAGATCCACGCCGTGAGCCGCGATCTGGACGAGATGGTCGAGGCCGCGCTCGGCGAGGTCGAGAAGGCCAAGACCACGACGGCCAACCTGATCACCATCGAGGTCGAGGTCGCGGACGTGCAGAACGGCGCAACGGAAATTCTCGCCAGCGCCAACGAGATCGCCGCCGCCATCGCCCAGACCAAGCTGGGGATCGACCAGATTTCGGCCGCTGCCCAGCAGTCCGAACGGGCGGCCGACGAGGCATCGACGGCGGCACGCCAGCAGTCCCAGGGTGCGGAAGAACTCGTCCGGGCCGTCGAGGAAATCGCCTCGCTCGCCGACGAACTTCAGACCGCAGCCTGATCGGATCGCACGATGTCATTCGATCAAGCCGTCTCGGACATGGAAGACACGCCCGAGATCGAGACGAACAGCAATCAGTTCGTCACGTTCTCGGTGGAAGGAGAGATCTTCGCGGCGCCCATGGCGCCCGTGCAGGAGATCATCCGCGTGCCCACTCTGGCGCAGGTTCCCCTTGCGCCCCCTTCGCTGCTCGGTCTCGCAAATCTGCGCGGTCGAATTCTGCCGATCGTCAATCTCCGCCGGATCTTCGGACTGCCGGATATCGGCGACACGGATGCCACGCGCGCGCTCGTCATCAATCTCGGCACGCCGCTCGGCTTCGTGGTCGATCGGGTCGCGAGCGTGATCGCGGTCGATGAGGCCGACATCGAGCCGGCCGCCTCGATCGGCGCCAGCGTGGATGCCCGTCTCCTGACCGGGGTCGTCAAGATGGCGAGCGGCGAGATCGTCATGATCCTCGACTTCGCCCAGCTGATCGCCCGGGAATTCGTGGGAACGCCGATGGACGGCCGCAAGGCGGATCTGGCCATTGCGGGCGACGTGGCGGCGACGGCCATCGACGACGAGGACGAGGTCGATGCCGACGAGATCCAGCTCGTGTCCTTCACGGTCGAGGGACAGGAATATGCGGCCGATATCGCCACGGTTCAGGAAATCGTCCAGATGCCGGAACGGGTGGTGGCGATTCCCAACGCGCCGTTGCATGTGCTCGGCCTGATGACGCTGCGGGAGAGGCTTCTGCCGCTCGTGTCGCTGCGGGTCCTGCTCGGTCTTCCGGAAAAGCACGAGGACGAGGCCCAGCGCATCATCGTGCTCGGCCTCGGCGAAGGCCAGGCCGTGGGTGTCGTCGCCGACAGCGTGGACGAGGTTCTGCGCGTGCCGCGCGGTCAGGCCGAAACGCTTCCCGCCATCCTTTCCAGCCGCGGCGGGCTCGAAGAAATCTCGGCTGTCTGCCGTCTCGACGGTGGCAAGCGGCTGGTCTCGATCCTCGATACCGACCGGATGTTCGCCAATGCGGCGATGAGATCGGCACTGGCCAAGGCAAGCGCGATGGAGACGGACATGACCGATGCCGACAGCGATATGGACGAGCATGACATCGCCGAGGACGAGGAACAGGTCGTCGTGTTCCGCCTCGGCAGCGAGGAGTTCGGGGTTCCGATCGCCGCCGTGCACGAGATCGTGCGGATTCCCGAAAGCCTGACGCGGGTTCCCACGGCACCCGCCTTCGTGGAAGGCGTCATCAACCTTCGCGGTGCCGTTCTCCCGGTCATCGACCAGCGTCGGCGGCTGAACCTCGAGGACATCGAGCGGAACGACCGCCAGCGCATCATGGTCTATGCGCTGAACGGACGGCGGACCGGTTTCATCGTCGATAGCGTGACGGAGGTCCTGAAGATCCCCAGAAACGCGATCGAACGCTCGCCCCGGCTCTCGTCCGACCAGCACCGCATCCTCGGACGCGTGGCCAATCTCGAGAAGCAGAAGCGCATGATCATGCTGATGGATCCCGATGCTCTCCTGTCGGAGACGGAACGCGCGGATCTGGAGGCATAGTCGAGCAGATGCCATTGAAGGTTCTTGTCGTGGATGATTCCGCGCTGATGCGAAAGCATCTGACGACGCTGCTCAAAGCGGAAGGTTTCGAGGTGCAGATCGCCCGGACCGGGCGGGAGGCCTTGACGGAATTGTCCTTCTTCAAGCCCGATGTCGTGACGCTCGATATCAACATGCCGGAAATGGACGGGCTGACGGCGCTTGCGCACATCATGACGGAACGGCCGACGCCGACCGTCATGGTGTCGTCCCTGACGGAACGGGGTGCGCTGGCAACGCTGGAGGCTCTGGCCCTCGGCGCCGTCGATTACATCGCCAAGCCCGGCGGAACGATCTCGCTGTCGATCGACGCGATCTCCAGCAGTATCGTCCAGAAGGTGAGGGCGGCGTCCGAGGCGCGTATCCGGGGACGTGCGGGGCGGGGCGACCGCGCGGCGGCGGCAATGCCGGCCGCTCTGTCGGCCTCGGCCTCGGCAGCGGCTTCCGCGCGGGCGTCTCTCGTCAGGGAGGCGGCACCGCGCAGGCGGACCTATCCGGTCAGCGGCAGTCCGTTCGGCCTCGTCCTGATCGGCGTATCCACCGGCGGCCCCCGCACGCTCGAGGAGGTGCTGCCGTTTCTGCCGGCAAACCTGCCTTGGCCCGTTCTGGTCGCCCAGCACATGCCACCTTCGTTCACCGCATCGCTGGCCGCGCGGCTGAACGGGCTCTGCCCGCTCGAGGTTCGCGAAGGGGCGAGCATGGAAGAGCTGCAGCCCGGACGCATCTACATCGCGCGGGGCGGCTGCGACATGGTCGTCGCGCAGCGCGGCAGCAAGCTGGTGATCGTCAACCGGCCAGAGTCTCCGGCCCACACCTGGCATCCCTCCGTGGAGCTGCTGGTGCAATCGGCGGCCGAGCTGGTTCCGGCGGAAAAGCTCATCGCGGTCCAGCTCACCGGCATGGGGCACGACGGCGCGCAGGCGATGACGGAGCTGCGGAAGGCCGGCGGACGGACGATCGCCGAAAGCGACGAGACCGCCGTCATCTTCGGCATGCCGGCGGAGCTGATCAAGCGCGGCGGTGCCGAATGCATCCTGCCCAGCGGAAAGATCGCACAACAGATACGGCAATGGATCGGCCGAGCCTCATGAACCGGAAAGGATAGATCGCCATGCCGATCATGAAACCGAAGACACGCGACCTGGCCGAGACCGACGCGCCCCTGAACGGGCAGCGCCCCTTCGCGGAGCTGGTCGATGCGCTGGCGAGCCGCGATCACGCCACGCGCCTGAGCGCGATCCGCAGCCTCGGCACCCAGGGCGGCGCGCCGGCCATCGATGTTCTGTGCCGGCATCTTATCGCCGACGACGATCGCGCGACCCGGGACGTCATCGCCGTCGAACTCGCCCGTCTCGGGGGAGAGGCGGTCGTGGAGGGGCTGATGCCGCTGCTGCGGTCCGACGATGCCGCCTTGCGCAACATCGCCATCGACATTCTGAAGGAACTGCCGACGGACGTCGCCCCGCGCATGGAAGCGCTGCTCGACGATCCCGACCCGGATGTCCGCATCTTCCTGGTCAACGTGCTGGAAGCCCTGCGCCATCCGGCCGTCGAGGACTGGCTCGTTGCCGTCATCACCATGGACGCCAATGTCAACGTGGTCGGCACGGCGCTCGATCTCCTCAACGAGGTCGGTTCCGCCGCATGCGTTCCAGCCCTTCGCGCGGCCATCGCCCGGTTCCCGGACGAGCCTTTCGTCACGTTCTCGGCCGAAAACGCCCTGCGTCGGATCGGATCTGCTTCATGAGTGCGGTCAAAGCCATCACCTCCGACGATTTCGCGCGCTTCTCAGAATATTTCTATCGGAAGACGGGCATCCATTTCGACGACAGCAAGCGCTACTTCGTCGATCGTCGGCTGACGGACCGGATCTCGGCCACCGACAGCCACGATTTCAACACCTATTTCCGTCTGCTCCGCCTCAATCCGTCCGGCAGCGAGACGCAGGTGCTGACCAATCTCATGACGGTCAACGAGACCTATTTCTTTCGCGAGGCCTACCAGTTCGATTGCCTGACGGACTTCATCCTGGCGGAAGTTGTGCGTTACAAGCGGGCGGGCGACCCGATCCGCGTCTGGTCCATGCCGTGCTCCTCGGGCGAGGAGCCGTATTCCATCGCCATCCATCTGATGGAGAAGTGGGCGCAGATCGACCGCTACGAGGTCGAGATCTTCGGGTCCGACATCGATACGACCATCCTCGCCAGCGCGCAGACGGGCATCTATTCGCCGCGCTCGGTGCAGGGCGTCCCGCCGAACCAGATGAAGAAGTACTTCACCAAGCTCAGGGACGGAAACTGGCAGATCTGCCAGGACCTGCGGGACTCCGTCGAGTTCGTGCGCACCAATCTCAACGAGCCCGCCGACCTGTCGCGGTTCAGCCGGATTGACGTCATCTTCTGCCGCAACTTGCTGATCTACTTCGACGACATGTCGCGGCGCGCGGCGGCCGAAGCCTTCTATGAAACGATGAGCCCCGGGGCCTTCATCTGCCTCGGGCACTCGGAATCGATGAGCCGCATTTCCAGCCTGTTCAAGGTGCGCCGCTTCGGCAGCACCATCGTCTACCAAAAGCCGTTGCCGGGAGAAGCCTCCGCATGAAACACGTCCTGATCATCGATGATGCGACGACGGTGCGCATGTACCACCGCCAGATCCTGTCGGAGGCCGGCTTTGCGGTCGACGAGAGCATCAATGGCGTCGAGGCGCTCGAGAAGGCGCTGACGAAGCGCTACGACCTCTTCGTCGTGGACGTCAACATGCCGAAGATGGACGGTTACCGGTTTCTGCGCGAACTGCGCTCGAACGCCGACCTCCACCAGGCGCCGGCCGTCATGGTCTCGACCGAGGCCGAGGCCAAGGATCGCGATGCCGCCTGGGCCGCGGGCGCCAACTACTACATGACGAAGCCGACCAAGCCGGGTGCGCTGACGCGTGTCGCCCAGCTTCTGACAGGAGAAGCCCGATGAGCCCTCTTCTCGAACAATTCCTGATCGAAGGCCGCGATTTCCTCGAGCAGATCGGCCAGAAGCTCCTGTCGCTGGAGGAGGACCCCGGCAACGAGGACATCATCGGCGAGATCTTCCGGGCCGTTCACACGCTGAAGGGCAATTCCGGGCTGTTCGACATGCCGAGCCTGACGAGCGTCGTGCACGCCGCCGAGGATCTTCTGGACCGGGTGCGCGACCGCACGATGGAGATGACGCCGGAGCTGACGGACGCGCTTCTCGACGCCATGGACTTCGTCAATCGCCTCTTCGAGGATGTGGAAAGCCGGGGCGCGATCCGGCCGGACTATTCGGCCCAGTCGGCCGACATCGCCGTGCGGCTGCGCAATCTGCTGCCGCCTCGCGCGCCGCAGGCCGTCGGCCTGTTCGAGGAGGAGGAAGCGTCCCGTGTCGAGCCGCCGGCCGACTGGTCCTGGCTCGGCCGCGTTCCCGACGCGGAGCGGCTTGCCGCCTTCGCGTCCCTCTCGGCGGCAGCTTCCGTTTTCGTCGTTCGCTACAGGCCGGAGGCGGAATGCTTCTTCAAGGGCGAGGACCCGATGCTTCTCGTGCGAACGGCTCCCGGCATTCTTCTGTTCGACATCACCACGCCGGAGCCGTGGCCCGAGGCGGCTTCGCTGGACGTCTACCGCTGCAATCTGCAATTCGATCTCGTCAGTTCGGCGAGCGCCGAGGAGGTCGAGCACCATTTCCGCTATGTCCGGGATCAGGCCGCGTTCTACACGGTCCCGGCGGTCGCACTTGCTCTGCCGTCCGGCGAAAGCGGGGCGAAGGCAGGCGGCGCGGTGGATGATGCCATGATCGCGCCGATCTTTCTGGAACAGGCGCGCGACAGGCTGGAAGCGGGTGATCTGGACGGCCTGCTCGCCGTTACCGGCACCGCGCTCGACATGATCAACCCCGCACTCCAGGTCGCGTCCGCCCTTCGCTGGGTGAAACGGCTCGTGGAGGCGGGGGCCGGCATCGGGCCCGTGACCTTCCTGATCGATGCCCTCTCCCGCAACGCACGGCCGGACTGGTCGTCCTATGCCGGCCCGATGGAGGGTCCGCAGGCTGTCGCGACCGCCCCGTCCCGGCCGGAATCCGTCGCGGAGCCGGCATTCGCGCTGCCGATCGGCGATCCGGAACAGGCACGCGTTTCGGATGATCTCGTCCGAACCCAGATCGTCATGCTCCAGCAGCCGAGCCGCCCGGTCGAGCTTGCCGGACGTATCCGCTCGGTGCGCAACGTCGTCGCCAACCTCCTGGGTGCGATGGGCGAAACCTATGCCCTCGTCGCGCTCGAGGAAGCCACGCGCACCGCACTCGACGGTGCCGACGCCGCCCCGCTGATCGCTTTCCTCGACACGATCGCTTTCTCCGGAGAGATGGCCCGCGACCGTATCGAGGTTCCTGCCCTGGAGCCGCCTCTGGCCCTGATGGAAATCGCACCCCGCGAAACCGTTCTCGAAGGTGCGTCGCGTTCGGCCATGCCTGCCGCTCCACCACCACCGCCGCCGGCGCCGCGCGCCGCGCTGCCGGATCCCGAGGCCGGCGATCCGGGCAGGCGGGCGGGCGAGGCGCCCGGCGCCGACCGCGGCGTCCGGGTTCTCAAAGTGTCGCAGGAAAAGGTCGATCGCCTCATGGATCTCATCGGCGAGATGGTCGTTGCCAAGAACGCGCTGCCCTATCTTGCCGCCCGGGCGGAGGATCATTTCGGCTCGCGGGATCTCAGCCGCGAGATCAAGTCGCAATATGCGATCATCAACCGGATCGCGGAGGAAATGCAGGACGGCATCATGCAGGTGCGCATGCTGCCGGTCGGGGCCGTCTTCCAGCGCTTCCCGCGGCTCGTGCGCGACGTGTCCCGCCAGCTCGGTAAGCTGGTGCGGCTGGTGGTCGAGGGCGAGGACACCGAGGCCGACAAGAACATCGTGGAATCGCTGGCCGATCCGATGATCCATATCCTGCGCAATAGCCTCGATCACGGGCTGGAAACGCCGGACGTGCGCAGGGCCCAGAACAAGCCGGAAGAGGGGCGCCTGACCGTGCGCGCCAGCCAGGAAGGCGACCGGGTTCTGATCGAGATCGAGGATGACGGCAAGGGAATCGATCCCGACGTCATCAAGCGCAAGGCCTTCGAAAAGGGCCTGATCGACGAGCAGCGGCTGGAAACGCTGAGCGATGCCGAAGCGGTGCAGCTCGTCTTTGCCGCCGGCTTTTCGACCGCGGACCAGATCTCCAACCTGTCCGGTCGGGGCGTCGGCATGGATGTCGTCAAGTCGAGCCTCGAGAAGGTCGGCGGACAAGTGCAGCTGACCAGCGTCAAGGGCAAGGGAACGCGCATTCTCCTGTCGCTGCCGCTGTCGATGAGCGTGTCCAACGTGATGATGGTGCACATCGCCGGCCAGCAATACGGCGTGCCGATGGAAAACGTGGTGGAAACGGTGCGCGTCGCCGGCAAGGACATTCACGTCTTCAAGGAGCAGAGAACCGCGGTTCTGCGAGGCCGGATCGTGCCTCTTTACGATGCCAATCGCCTGCTTTCCCGCGACAGCGCGCCCCAGCCGAACGCCGACGGCGAATATGCCGTTCTCGTCGTGCGCATCGGCGGCCAGACCGTCGGCATCATCGTCGACGGCTTCGCCCAGACGATCGACGTCATTCTCAAGCCCCTCGAGGGACCGCTGGCCTGCATCTCCGGCTTCAGCGGCAGTGCCCTGCTCGGCGACGGCAGCGTCCTGCTCGTGCTCAATCTGAAGGAACTCCTCTGATGACCATCCGATTTCTGAAGACGAAGGCCGTTCTGTCGGGCAACTGCACGGTGGAAGAAGCCGAGGACCTCGTGCAATGGCTCGTCAACCATCCGAAGGCCGAGGTGAACATGCGCGAGGTGACGCATCTGCACACGGCGTCGCTGCAGGCCATCGCCGCGGCGGGCAATCGCATCTCGGCATTGCCGGACGATCCGTTCTGCGCGCAGGCGCTGCAACGTCTCGGGCGTGCCTGATGCCGGAGAGAACCATCATGACCTGCGGACGCGGCAGATGAGCGAGGTCAGGGACGGGCCGAAGGTCGAGGCCAGAGACGAGGACACGTCGGGCCCCTTCGTCATTGCCGTCGCCAACCGGAAGGGCGGCACGGGAAAGACGACGACGGCAGTCAATCTGGCCGCCGGCCTTGCCCGTCGCGGCCTGCGCACGCTGCTGATCGATTTCGACAGCCAGGGCCATGCCGGGCTGGCATTCGGCGCTGTCGCGGGACGGGACGAGCCGACGGCGCATGCGGTGTTTTCGCATGGCCCGGAGGCGCTCGAACGCGCCATCATCCCGGCGGCGGAGAAGACGGGGTGGCCGGACCTCGCGCTGGCGGACACGAGGTCGCCGCACCCCGGCGGGATCGTGGCACCGGACCTGCTGGTGCGCGCGCTCGACGGACAGGGCATCCGCCAGCGCTACGACGTCGTGGTGATCGACACGCCGCCCTCGCTCGATGCGCTGATGGTGACCGCGCTGACGGCGGCCCACGCGGCGCTCGTGCCCTTCGTGCCGCACCCGCTGTCCATCGAAGGCGTGCGGCAGTTCAGTCGCGTCTTTTTCTCCGTGCGGCTGGGCACAAAGCCGCGTCTGCGGCATGTCGCCCTGCTGCCGGTCATGGCCAGTCCGCATGTTCTCGTGCACCGGCGGATGATCGAGTCCCTCCGCCTGGAGTTCGGCGATGACCGCATTCTCGATCCGATCCGGTCGGACATCCGCCTTGCCGAAGCCTTCGCAGCCCATCAGCCGATTTTCGGCTACATGCCGTCCGGGCGTGGCGCGCATGATTATGCGGCGCTGACAGCCTCCATCGCGACGCGCTGGAAACTCGGATCGTGATTTTCCTCGTTCACCGGACGCTCCGTTCTTTCAAATCGAAATCTAAATTAGTAGATAAAAACGAGTTCTGTTAGAACCGGGCGTCGTCCGTGTCGCCGGTCCCGGGAAGTCCTCGCGGTTCCGCGCATCGGGGCGGCATACCTCTCATCGTTCCCCCGCGGCATTCGCCCCGGCCACGATCGAATAGAAACGAGAACGGCATGACCCAACACTCCAAAGGCGCCTCCGGCAAGGCGGCGACGGGCATCATAGGCCTCGACGAGGTGATGCAAGGCGGCCTTCCGAAAGGGCGGACGACCCTGATCGAGGGCGGACCCGGCTGCGGCAAGACGGTCCTTGCCCTGCAGATGCTGGTCAATGGCGCCAAGCTGTCCGGCGAGCCCGGAATCTTCGTCGCCTTCGAGGAAAGTTCGCAGCGCATCGTCCAGAATGCGGGCACGTTCGGCTGGGATCTCGAAAGCCTGCAGCGCGACAACCTGTTCTTCATCGATGCTCAGCCGAGCTACGATCTGCTCCAGTCCGGCCCGTTCGACCTCGGCGGCATGCTTGCGGCCCTCGATGTCAAGGTCAAGGAGATGGGCGCCAAGCGCGTCGTCTTCGACGCGCTCGACATGGTCCTCGATCTCTTCGATCACCGCCGGGCCGCCCGGAACGAGACCTACCGGCTGCACCAGTGGCTGACCGAGCGCGGGCTGACGGCGGTGATCACGGCCAAGGCCAGCCCGCTGCTCAACGGCGGAACGTCGGAGGCGCTGGAGTTTCTGCAGTTCATGGTCGATTGCTCGATCTTCCTGCGCCATGACATGGTCGAGGGCACGTCCCAGAGAAGCGTCCGCGTCGGCAAGTTCCGAGGCTCGCCCTTCGAGGAGAACGCGACGCCCTTCGGGATCGGGCCGCGCGGAATCGAGGTCGCCTATGGCCGCAATGCCGACGATACGAAGCGCAAGGCATCGACCGAACGTCTGTCGAGCGGCGTCCGACGGCTGGATACGATGCTCGACGGTGGCTACTACCGGGGTGCCGGCATCCTGTTGACCGGCTCGCCCGGCACGGCGAAGACGACGCTGGCCGGCGCGTTCGCGGTCGCCTCCTGCGAGCGCGGCGACAGGACGCTGTTTGTCACGCTGGATTCCCCGGAAGAGGAAATTCTGCGCAATCTCAAGGTCGTCGGCGTCGATCTCGCGCCGCATGTGGCATCCGGCAAGCTGCTCTTCAAGACGATCCGATCGACGACGGCGAGTGCCGAAATTCATCTGATGCGGATCCGCGATATCGCCCGGTCTCACGGTGCGCGCTGTCTCGTCATCGACCCGGTCTCGGCGCTGTCGAAGTCCGGCAACCTCGGCACCGCACGGAACGTGGTCGAGCGCTTGATCGACTGGTCGAAGGCGCAGGAGATCACACTGCTCTGCACGAGCCTTCTGGAGGGGGACAATCCGCTCGCCGAGAGCACGGCCGTGCAGATCTCGACGCTCGCCGACACGTGGATCCACCTCAATTATCTCGTCCATGCCGGCGAACGCAATCGCGCGATCTCGATCATCAAGTCGCGTGGCAGCAACCATTCCAATCAGGTCCGCGAGCTGATCCTCAGTGCTTCGGGCATCTCGCTTGCCGACGTCTTCACCGCGGGCGGCGAGGTTCTCATGGGCGCCATGCGCTGGGAAAGGGAGCGGGCTGCGCAGCAGGAGCAGGCCGAGCGCGAGGCGCAACTGAAGCGCCGGCGGACGGAGCTTTCGGCGGAGGCCACGGCGCTTCAGGGCCGCATCGACGCCTTGCAGCAGGAGCTTTCCGAAAAGCGCAAGGATGTCGATCGCCTGAGCGCCGGCATCGCCGAGAGCGGTGCGGCCGCGATCGACAGTCTGGCCACGTTGCGCGAATTGCGCCGGGGAGACGTCAACGACACCGTATCGCAAGGCGAGCCCTGATGTCCGCGCCTGTGCATTTTCGTCTTTATGTCGCAGGCACCGCCCCGCACTCGCAGCGGGCCGCAGCCAATCTGCGCGCGTTCTGCGCGGCGCATCTCGGCGATCGCCATGAGATCGAGGTCATCGATCTCTTCGGCGATCCGCTCCGCGCTCTGACCGACAAGGTTCTCCTGACGCCGACGCTCGTCGTCAACAATGCCGGGTCGATCCGGCGGATCGTCGGCGATCTCAGCGAAACCTCCATGTTGCTGGACTTCGTCGGGGGCGGAGCGACGTGAGCCCGCGGGAGGCGGTCGTCGAAAGTGGAACAGACGAGCTCACGCTGCTGATCGAGCTGTTGCAGGAGACGCAGCAGCGCATCATGACCCTGACGGACGGCCTGGTCGATGCCGTCGTGCCCGCCTCCGGACACCTTCTGCTCCTGCCGGAAACCCAGACCCACTTCCGCGATCAGGCGATCGTCTATCAGGCCTTCGCCGCCGAGCGCACCGCCATTCTCGATGCCCTGCCGGCCCATGTCGCGCTTCTGAGCGCCACCGGCGAAATCCGCACGGTCAACGCCGTCTGGCTGGACTTCGCCGAACGGATTTCGACCATGCCGGGACTGGCCGTCGGCACGGCCTATGCCGATTTCTGGCGCGTGCCCGATGCCTTCGGCACCCTCGACACGCAGGCTGTCCGCGCATCCGTCGCCGCGGTTCTCGGCCGGGAGCGCAGGCTTTACGATGTCGAATATTGCCTGCACCTTTCCCCGTCGAAGCCGTGGTTCCGGCTCGTCGTCGCCTCGCTCGCCGATGATGCGGAACGGGGCGCCGTCGTCATGCACATCGACATCACCGAGCAGAAGGCGAACGAGGAAAAGGTGCGGCAGATGCAGCGGCTCGACGCGCTCGGCCAGCTGACGGGCGGCGTCGCGCATGATTTCAACAATCTGCTGATGGTCATCATGGGAAACGGCGAGGCGCTTCTCAACAGTCTTTCGGACGACGAACAGCGACGCGACTGGGCCGAACTGATCGTCCTTGCCTCCGAGAAAGGCGCAGCACTGACCAATCGCCTGCTGGCGTTCGCACGGCGTCAAGCGCTCGTGCCGGAAACGATCGACCTTTCGGCCCTGCTCGCGGGCATCGTCCAGCTCCTCCACCGCACGATCGGGGAGCATATCGCGATCACGGTTCCCACCATCGACGGACCCCGTCACGTTGACGCGGACCGGTCCCAGCTCGAAAACGCGGTCATCAATCTTTGCCTCAAT
The DNA here is from genome assembly GCF_021168455.1 of Rhizobium quercicola. Lineage (NCBI taxonomy): Bacteria > Pseudomonadati > Pseudomonadota > Alphaproteobacteria > Hyphomicrobiales > Rhizobiaceae > Rhizobium > Rhizobium quercicola. Next base: position 723,134 of record NZ_JAJOZR010000001.1, on the reverse strand, counting down.
GCCCGGGACGCCATGCCGCAAGGCGGCGCCATCACGCTGAGCCTGACGGACCGCGCCATCCATCCCGGCGACAGACCGCCTGCGGTCGACCTGCCTCCGGGTTCCTACGTTATGCTGACGGTGTCCGACACGGGTTGCGGCATGGATGCCGCAACCTTGATGCGCTCCTGCGAACCCTTTTTCACGACGAAGGCGATGGGAAAGGGCACCGGGCTCGGTCTCAGCGTCGTCTACGGCTTCATCAAGCAGTCGAACGGCGCGATCTCCATCGACTCGACCGTGGGAGCGGGCACCGACGTTCACCTCTGGCTGCCGCGGGTGTCGCAACCGGCTGCCAGGGCGGATGTCGGCGCGATGGTGACGGACGCGGCCAAGGGCCGGCGCATCCTGCTTGCGGAGGACGATCCTCTGGTCGCCCGCTCCGTTCGCCAGCAGCTCATCGGCTTCGGCTACGAGGTCGTGAGCGTTTCGAACGGTCACGAGGCGCTCGGCTATCTGGCGCGGGACGCGGCATTCGACCTCGTCTTTACCGACATCGTGATGTCGGGTGGCGTCAGCGGGCTGGAGCTGGTCCGCGATGCCGGGCGCCTCTATCCGCATCTCAAATTCCTGCTGACGTCAGGCTATGCCGATGCGCTGGACGATGCCTTGCGGGCGCGTCTCGCCGGCAACCTTCTCGCCAAACCCTACAAGCGATCCGCCCTGGCGGAAAAACTCGACGCCGTGCTCCGGCCATGACCGGCAGGGCGCCGGGCCGTCGACGCCGATGCGCATGCACGACACCCGACCGCAGAGAGAAAGCAGCATGACCTGATATGGATATTCTGATCATCGAAGACGACATCCTCATTGCAAAGACAATGAAAAGCACGTGGCCGGTCGCCGGCGACACGCTGCAGGTCGTCTCGACCTATGCGCAGTCCCTCAGCCTGATCACCGGGCCGGAACTGATGCTGTTCGATGCCGTCGTGCTCGACATTCATCTTCCGGATGGCGACGGCCTCGGCATCCTGCGCACGATCCGCACGCATTCGACGGTGCCGATCGTGATGATCTCGGGCACGGGCACGCCGGATACGCGCGCCGGTGTGTTCGACGTCGGGGCGGACGACTACCTGATGAAGCCCTTTTCCGTGCGCGAGCTTCAGGCGCGGGTGGCGCGGCTCGTGACGGTGCGCAGGGCGGCCCGGCCGGAGGCACCCGCGGCGAGCTTCCTGGTCGATCGGGTCGCGTGCGATCTCCAGGTCCGGCACCTCAGTCTCGGGGCGGCCGTCGCGCCGTTGACGGATGCGGAGGCGCGCATCCTCGGCTACCTCTACGCCAATGCCGGCCGGACCTGCAGCAAGTCCGCCATCTACAAGCACGCCTTCTTCCGCGCCTACAATCCTGCGGACAAGACGCTCGACGTCTATGTCGGACGGATCCGGCGGAAACTGTCCACGCTCGATGCGCAGAGCGCACTGCAATTGCAGACGGCGCGCGGTATCGGCTACCGGCTGGAGGTCTCGCAACGCTGACAGCGGGTCGTGACAGACCGTGTTGTGCGGACTATGCAGCGGCGTATGCCGGGAAAGCCGACGCCGAGGTCATCGACGGGGGAAGGCGCCTTTCGATTCGGATGTCGGCTTCGGCCCGGGGCGCGCCCGACGACCGGCGGACCTGAAGGCGCAGGCCGAGCGCTTCGAGCGCCTTGAGCTGCCCGATCTGATCGGGCGACAGGCCTGCATGATGATCTTCCGAATGCGTGACCTGAATGCGCTCGAACAGGTCCGGCGTGTGCTGCGCGATGATGCGCAATTCGCCGCCCAGCGTCGCCAGCGCACCGGCGTTCACCGGGATATTGAACCGCACGCTCGGCCCCTCAGACGACATGTCCCGCAGCTTTTCCTGAACCAGAGAGAGATTGCAGAGGAACAGCGTCCGCGCCTGTTCGATGTTCAGCGCGGCCATAAGATCGGCCGGGGCGACGGTTCCCAGACTGCGATGCTGCAGAGTGTTGACCAGCCGCAGCGAGGCCGGGCTGGCGCCGCTGGCGCTCTGGGGCGCAAAGGACATGGACAGGGCGCCGCTCCAGACAGCGTCGAAAATATCGATCCGCTGCAGCGTGATCATGGCATCCCGATCCAGCCGCGCGGGAAGGCCCCGGTGGGGCATGCCTGCCGTCACGTCGCGACTCCGGGAAAGATCGATCTCTGATGCGATAGCCTGGCCAATCATTGTCATGCTCCATGTGCAACGTGGCGTGATCATGCAGCGGGCGGCTTAACCGACTCTCTTGGAATCGTAAAAAACAGTAAACCGGTGCCGGGCGCGCCGGCCCGAAGCCCGGGTCTTCGGTCGCCAGCGGCGGTCACGCAGATCTGAACGGCGTGATCCCGAAGGCTTGGTCTGCGTATAACATATTTGAAAGACGGGCATCTCTCGTCCTTCGAATATTGGCGGTTGCCGATCGAGCGAGGGAATGCAAGATGCGGCGCGAGACTGGAGGTTGCATATGCGCAAGCGATCATGCACCTGCGGACGTTGCAAGACGAAGAGGGTTCGGCGGTGCTGATCCGCGCGGACAATGAGGAGAGAGAGATGGCTGACGGACGCAAGGCAGGGCCGCAACAACCACCGGCCGGCGGGTGGGGCGCACTGAATGCGGTCGAGCAGCATCTGAGCAAGCAGCAGATTCTCCTGAAGGGCAATCGCGCGCTTTTGTCGATGAACAAGCCCGGCGGCTTCGATTGCCCGAGCTGCGCCTGGCCGGATCCGGAAAAGCCGCATTTTGCCGAATATTGCGAGAATGGCGCCAAGGCCGTCGCCTGGGAGGCGACGAAGAAGCGGACGGGACCGGATTTCTTCGCCGCGAACCGGGTCGAGGACCTGAAGGCCTGGAGCGATCACGAGCTGGAGGCGCATGGCCGCCTGACACATCCGATGCGCTACGACGCCGCGACGGACACCTACCAACCGGTGGACTGGTCGGTTGCCCTCGCCGAAATCGGAGCCACGCTGCGCAACCTCGATCCGAAGCGCGTCGCGTTCTACACATCCGGGCGGGCCTCCAACGAGGCGGCCTTCCTCTGGCAGCTGCACGGCCGGCTGTTCGGCACGAACAATTTTCCCGATTGCTCGGATATGTGCCATGCGACGACGACGGTCGCGCTGCCGGAGAGCATCGGCATCGGCAAGGGCACGGTGACGCTGGAGGACTGGGAGCACTGCGACGCGCTCTTCATCATCGGCCAGAACCCCGGCACGAACAGCCCGCGGATGATGACCTATCTGCACGACATGGCCAAGCGCGGCGTGCCGATCGTCACCTTCAATCCGCTGAAGGAGCGGGCGCTTCTCCGGTTTACCGACCCGCAGAGCCCGGTTGAGATGTTGACGGGCCGGGGGCAGACGATCAGCTCGAACTATTTCCAGCTGCGCACCGGCGGCGACATCATGGCCATGCAGGGCATCTGCAAGGCGGTGATCGCGGCCGACGATGCGGCGCTTGCGTCGGGTGCCCCGCGCATTCTCGATACAGCGTTTCTGGACGAGCATACGGCGGGCTTTGCCGCTTTCGCCGCCTTCATCCGGGGCCTTGGCTGGGATGAGATCGAGCACTACACCGCTCTGCGGCGCGACCAGCTCGAGCAAGCCGCAGAGATCTATATGAAGGCCGAGCGGGTCATCGCCTGCTGGGGCATGGGCATCACCCAGCACAAGCACGGCGGCGATGCCCTGCAGCAGATCCTCAACCTGTTGTTCCTGCGCGGCAATATCGGCCGTCTCGGCGCCGGCGCGTGCCCGATCCGCGGGCATTCGAACGTTCAGGGCGACCGCACGGTCGGGATCAACAAGACGCCGACGGAGGATTTTCTCGCCCAGCTGGATGCGGCCTTCGGTTTTGTCAGCCCGCGCGAGCACGGTCACGATACGGCCGAGTGCTGCGAGGCGATCCTTGACGGCGAGGTCGATGCGTTTCTGGCGCTGGGCGGAAATTTCTTCCGCGCGATCCCGGATATCGAGCGGATCGCGGAGAAGGTGCCGGCGATCGGCCTGACGGTGCAGATCGCGACCAAGCTCAACCGCAGCCACCTCATCCACGGTAAGCAGGCCTATATTCTGCCGGCTCTCGGGCGGACGGAGCTCGATCTCCAGCACGGTGTCGCCCAGACGGTGACGGTCGAGGACAGTTTTTCGATGGTGCATGGCTCCACGGGGCGTCTGGCGCCGGCCAGCGAACACTGCCGCTCGGAGCCATGGATCGTCGCCAACCTTGCCAAGGCCACCGTCGCGGATCGCGCCGCCATCGACTGGGACGGCCTCGTTGCCGATTACGACCGTATCCGCGACAAGATCGAAGAGGTCCTGCCCGAGCAGTTCCGCGATTACAACATCCGCATCGGCAAGCCCGGCGGCTTCCGCCTGCCGAACGGCGCGAGCGAGCGGCGCTGGGCGACGCCGACCGGCAAGGCGAACTTTCTCTTCAATCCCGACCTGAAGGACCAGAAGGACGAGGCGCCGCAAAAGCCGCATCTCCAGCTGATGACGCTGCGCAGCCACGACCAGTTCAACACGACGATCTACTCCAACAACGACCGCTACCGCGGCATATCCGGAGACCGCATGGTGGTCTTCATGAACGAGACCGATATGGCGGCGCTCGGTGTGCCGGAAGGAACGGTCGTCGATTTCGCGGCCGTGGCTGCCGATGGCATCGAGCGGCGGGCCGGCGGCTTCAAGGTCGTGGCCTACGACGTGCCGCAGGGCTGCTGTGCCGCCTACTATCCCGAGACGAACGGCCTTCTGTCCCTGGCGCATCGCGACACGCGCAGCAACACGCCGGCGGCCAAATCCGTGCCCGTGGTCATCACCCGCACGCAGCCGGCCATGCCCGCCTGATCCCTCTTGCACCGGTGCCGCCGCTCCCGCGCACAGGCTGCGAAGCCGGTTGGAGCCATGCTTGCCGGGAAGGGCGGGTGCATGTTGTTCGAGACACCGTCGACCAGGGCGGGCGCGGTCAATGACCGCGCCGACCAAGTTTCGATCATCGAAACCTGCTATTAATCTCGCCTCGGTAGTTTCCATCTCCGAAGAGCAACCGCGTCTCTTGCCCGGCCGCATGATGCGTGCCGGCATTCGCCGGAAACGGCATGTCCCATCTCTGCAGCCGGAAGCCCCGTCACGCCCGTCGCCACATCGACAGGTTGCGTCGGCGCCCGCACTGCCCGAAAATTCTGCCTCGCGATTGCGCCTGACGATCTAGGAAATCCTCCCGTGACCAAGACATCCAACCTCATGACGCGCATTCTGGTGGCTGCGTCGGTGGTCGTTGCCGCCGCCTTTGCCGGCTTCTCCTTCTATATCGACACACTGCAGCGGAACACGACGACGCATGCCGTCGAGGAGAATATCGCCTTCTCCGGCAAGCAGGCCGCGCAGAGCGTGGCGAACTGGCTGAACGGCCGCGTGACCCTGACGGCGATGGTGGCCGATGCCGCCGCCAATGCCCCCGACAAGGACGCTCTCCTGACCGTTCTCAAGAACGATGTCCTCGTGAAGGAGTTCATGAGCACCTATATCGGCGACCAGGCCGGCACCTTCACCTCATGGCCCGTTACCAACCTGCCGGCCGGTTACGATCCGCGCCAGCGTCCCTGGTACCAGGATGCGGTGAAGGCGAAGGGCGACGTTCTTACCGACCCCTATATTGACGCCTCCACCGGCGACCTGATCATCAGCGCGGCCGTGCCGGTGATGAAGAACGGGACCCTCATGGGCGTTGCCGGCAGCGATTTCACGCTGAAGACACTGGTTTCGATGATCCGCTCGATCGATGCCGGGGCCGGCGGCTTTGCCTTCCTCGTCAACAAGTCGGGCCAGATCCTCGTGCATCCCGATGCGAAGCTCGTGACGAAGACGCTGGCTGACGCCTTTCCGGCCGCGACACCCACGATCGGCAGCGGCATCATGGAGACGGAAACGAACGGCAAGCCGATGCTCGTGAGCTTCGTGCCCGTCGCAGGCCTGCCCACGGTCGAGTGGTATGTCGGCTTTGCCGTCGATGCCGATCAGGTCTATTCCGCCATCGGGCATTTCCGCATCGCCGCGACCATCGCCACGCTTCTGGCCGTCGGCGCCATGATCGTCTTCCTGGCGAGCCTTCTCAGCCGCCTCGTCATCCGTCCGGTCACCGACATGACCCGCGCCATGGAAAAGCTGGCGTCGGGCGATCTGAAGACCGAGATTCCGGGACAGGAGCGCCGCGACCAGATCGGTTCCATGGCCGCGGCCGTCGCCGTGTTCCGCACCAATGCCATCGACCGGATCCGCCTGGAAACCGAAGCCGAGAGCGGGCGTTCGCTGTCGGAGCGCGAGCAGCGCGAACGCGAGGCCGCCAAGGCCCGTGAGACGGCGGACATCCAGCATGCCGTCGAGGCGCTCGCCACCGGCCTCGGCCGTCTTGCGGACGGTGACCTCGGTTACCGCATCTCCACACCCTTCGTCCTCGATCTCGACCGGCTGCGCGCCGACTTCAACCATGCGGTTTCCAGGCTGCATGACGCGATGCGGGCCGTGGGCAGCAATGCGCGCGCCATCGATGCCGGTGCCAGCGAAATCCGCCACGCGGCGGACGATCTTGCCCGTCGCACGGAGCAGCAGGCGGCCTCCGTCGAGGAAACCGCGGCAGCGCTGGAAGAGATTACCACCACGGTGCGCGACAGTGCGCGCCGGGCCGAGGAAGTCGGCCAGCTCGTCGCCCGCGCCCGTGCCGGTGCGGAAACCTCCGGCGAGATCGTCGGCAAGGCCGTCAGCGCCATGCAGGGCATCGAGACATCCTCCAACGAGATCGGCAACATCATCGGCGTGATCGACGACATCGCCTTCCAGACGAACCTGCTCGCCCTCAACGCAGGCGTCGAGGCGGCGCGTGCCGGCGAGGCGGGCAAGGGCTTTGCCGTGGTGGCGCAGGAAGTGCGCGAACTGGCACAGCGCTCCGCGAAGGCGGCCAAGGAGATCAAGGCGCTCATCAACACCTCCAGCGGGCAGGTCCGTGCCGGCGTGTCGCTGGTCGGCGAAACCGGCCAGTCGCTTCAGGCGATCGCCGGGCAGGTGCAGGAGATCAACGCGCATATCGCGGCGATCGTCACGGCAAGCCGCGAGCAATCGACCGGCCTTCAGGAGATCAACACGGCCGTCAATACCATGGACCAGGGCACGCAGCAGAACGCCGCCATGGTCGAGGAGCAGACGGCGGCGAGCCATGGCCTTGCCGGCGAAGCGGCCGCGCTGAACGCGCTGCTCGCGCAGTTCGATCTGGGTGAAGGCAGCGGCGCGGCGCGGTACCAGCCGGCCTCGCGCCGGGCTGCCTGATCAGACGCAGACGGTCGCAGCGCGCGCCCGGAGCGGATGCGCGCTGCGAAGACCTTGTCGGCTCCGTCGATCTATCGCCGGACGATCACGCTGCCGGGGTCGCCGCGCTGCTCCCAACCCGCCCGCTCCAGGGCCGGCGTGTCGTCCTCGGCGGTGGGGTAGCCGAGGCAGAAGTAGCCGATGAAGTGCCAGCTTTCGGGCACGGCAAGCGCGGCCACGACCTCGGCCGGATCGAGGATCGACAGCCAGCCGAGCCCGAGACCTTCGGCACGGGCGGCCAGCCACAGCGTGTGGACCGCGAGCACCACGGAATAATCGAGCGTTTCCGGCATGGTCGCGCGCCCGAGCCCGTGACCCTGCAGAACCGAGCGATCGCAAAAGACCGCGAACTGGCAGGGGGCCGCGTCGAGGCCCGCGAGCTTCAACCGTGCATACCGCTCGGCCCTTTCACCGGAATAGCCGGCAAGCGCCGTGGCATTGCACGCCTCGAACACCTGGCGCACCGTCGCCCGTCGCCCGGCATCCTCCACGAAGACGAAGCGCCAAGGCTGGCTGAGGCCGACGGAGGGGGCAAGGCCGGCCGCTTGCACCAGCCGCTCGATCGTCCCCGCCGGGAGCGGATCGGTGCGAAACTGGCGCACGTCGCGGCGCCAGGTCAGAAGCTGCGTCAGCTCCGCGCGGAAAGCGGCGTCGAATGTCTTCTTCGGCGGCATCGGCCACATTCCTTCGGCTTGGCGCGGGCATGGGCACGCGGCGGACTGCCGGCTGCATAGCAGGCGACGGGCAGCGAGCGCCAGACGATGAGTTCCGTCTTTCTGAGGAAACGCTTATGGGCGGTGCGATGCGCCGTCCGCCGGTGTCGGGGACATGCCGCTACCCCGCAGGCGCTCGCCCGTGCGGCGTGCGCGATACGGGATAGAGTGCGGTGAACCGCGTTCCGGGTACGGGCAGGGGATGACAGTCCACGCCATAGACCTCCGAGATCGTTGCGGGGTCCATGACCGTCTCCGTCGGGCCCGATATGTGCACGCGGCCGTCTTTCAGCAGGAGAACCTCGTCGGCATAGCGTGTGGCGAGGTTGAGGTCGTGCAGCACGGCGAGGGTCACCACCGCGTGGCTGCGCGTGTGCTCGGCCACGGCATCGAGGATCTGCAGCTGATTGGACAGATCGAGCGCGGAGGTCGGCTCGTCGAGGAGAAGCAGGCGCGGCCGGCGCACGAGCGCCAGCGCGAGACCGATCATCTGCCGTTCTCCGCCGGAAAGCTGGCCGGGGCGGCAGCGGGCAAAGCGCGACAGGCCGAGCGTCTCCAGCGTCTCCTCCGCGCGGCGAAACGCTTCGGGCGGTGCTCGCCAGGAGCGTCGTCCCCCGCTCTGGGCGAGAAGCAGCAGTTCGAACACATCCAGGGCGACATCGAGCTGCGCCAGATCCTGAGCGACATAGCCGACCTGTCGCGCCCGGTCGAGCGGGCGCATGGCGAGGAGATCGGCCTGATCGAGCCGGACGCGGCCGTCGCCGCGCCGCATGCCGCAGAAGCCCTTCAGCAGCGTCGATTTGCCGGCGCCGTTCGGCCCGAGGACGGCGAGCATCCGGCCGGGTCTGGCGTCGAAGGACACGGTCTGCACCACGCGCCGCGCGCCGATGGTGACGCTGTAGTTTTCGACGGAGAAGCTCATGCGCCCGGGCTCCGCGACTGACGCAGCACGAGAAAGATGAAGAAGGGCAGGCCGGTCAGCGACGTCACCATGCTGAGCGGGAGCACCGCGCCCGGCACGATGACCTTGGTCGCGAGAGAGGCGAGAACGGCAAAGACGCCGCCGACGGCCACCGTCGCGGCAATCGTGAAGCGATGATCCTCGCCCACCAGCAGCCTTGCCACATGCGGGCCGACGAGCCCGATGAAGCCGATGATGCCGACGACGGCGGTGACGGCACCGGCAAGCAGCGCCGAGATGGTCAGCATGAGGATCCTCAGCGCCCGGACGCGCACGCCGAAGACGATCGCCTCTTCGCCGAAGGAACGGATGGTCGTCAGCGCCCAGGCGTTCAGAAGGACGATGGGCAGCGCTACGGCGCAGAGCCCGCCCGCGATCGAAACCTTCAGCCAGGTCGCGCGCTGCAGGGAGCCCATCAGCCAGAAGACGATGCTCTGCAGCTGATCGACGCTCGCCATGTACTGGACGAGCGACAGGAGCGAGGAAAAGACGAAGTGGAGGGCGATGCCGAGCAGCGTGATCGCCTGAACGCTCGTGCCGCCGCGCGTGAGGGCAAGGACGAGCCCGGTTGCCAGAAGCCCGAACAGGAAGGCGTTTGCGGCCGTCAGCAGTTCGGGCGGCATCCACGGCATGGCGGAGGTCAGCGAAACGGAAAAGCCGAGCGACAACGCCGCGCCGAAACCGGCGGCGGAGGACACGCCGAGCGTGAAGGGCTCTGCCAGCGGATTGTCGAGAATCGTCTGCATCAGAAGCCCGGAGAGCGACAGCGCGATCCCCGTCACCAGCGCCATGAGGGTCATCGGCATGCGCAGTTCCCAGACGACGAACAGATGGCTGGCATCCGCCGTCGATGGCGACAGCAGCACGGCCGCGACCTCGGCAGGCGAGAGCGTGCCCGAGCCGATGGCGATATCGGCGATGAAGGCGCAGGCGAGCACGACGAGGAGCGCGGCGATGATCAGCACGCGCCGCATCACCGAAGCGTCGTAATGCGCCTCGGCGCTCGCCGGCGCTGTGGTTTCCGTCAGGGGTAATGCCAAATCGTTCTCTGCCTATCTCGGCCCGTGCGCCCGTCGACCCATGGACCGTCTCACATGATGACGGGCCGCGTGGGCGGCCCGTCGGCAATGATGATGTTTCGCAGCCGGTTACTTGGCCGGCGCGGCTTTTGCCCCATAGACCGTCGTCAGGCCCTTGGGAAGACCCGTGAAGCTGCCGATGATGGTCGCGAGATCGGCATCGGGGTCGAGTTCGGCAAAGCGTTCGGGATAGAAGGCCTTGGCGAGATATTCGACGGCGTAGATATTCCAGGCGCTGGCATAGAGCTGGTGGTAGAGGCCGACGACGCGGTTCTCTTCGACGGCCTTGATGTAGGAGAAGCCCTTGCGCGCCGACAGCGTGCGAAGCGAGGCCTCGACGGCAGCCTTGTCGGCATTCAGGCCGAAGGCGGGGGAGACCGAGCCTTCGTTCGAGAACGGCGAGCCCGTCATCACGAAGACATCCGGCTTTTCGGCCATCAGCGTTTCCGTCGTCACGTCTCCGGTGCGGCCCTTGACCAGCTGGGTGCCGATGTTGATGCCGCCGGCATCCGCGACCAGCTTGCCCCAGTAGACATCGCCATGCGTGAAGCAGCAGGAGTCGAGACCCTTCTGCCCGGCCTTGGCTTCCACGAAGACCTTCGGCTTTTCGGCACCGGCAAAGCCGGCCTGCACCTTGGCAAGGCGTTCGGCATAGAAATCGGTGAATGCCTTGGCTTCCGTCTCGCGGTTCAGCACCTTGCCGAGGAGGTTGACGGTCTTGGGAGCGTTGACGGTCGGTTCGAGCTCGGTATCGATGAGGACGATCGGAATGCCGAGCTTTGCCAGCCGGTTGAAGAGATCCGCATCGTCGAGCGCCTGCCGCACACGCGTCTGGAAGACGAGCAGGTCGGGCTTGGTGGCGGCGACCTGTTCGAGATTGACCTGGCCTTCGTCATCGAACTTCATGTCGATCGGCTTGGCCGAGCTTTCCGGCCATTGCTTCTGGAAGACGGCCCAGGATGCCGGGTCGGAGCGGGAGAGAATGTTGTTCCAGGCGACGACGCGTGCGAAGGGATCGGCACGATCGAGCAGCGCCAGCGCAAAGAGATCGCGGCCATCCTGCACGACGATGCGCTTCGGCTCCGCCGGAATCGTGATCTCGCGGCCCGAGAGGTCCTTGATGACGAGGGGATAATCGGTGGCGCCGGCCGTGCCGGCGGAAAGGAGCGTCCAGGCGGATGCGACAAAGGCCGCCGTCAAAACGGCTGATCTGAGGAGGCGCATGGGTATGAATTCCTTCGAAAAACGGTTGCTCTAGCCGCCTTCCTCCCGCATGCACTCCCTGCCACGCCCCGACCAATTGGCTGTTCATGGTCGATGCGCAGTTGCTAAAGGATAAAGATGAGCGCGTCAATCAAGTATGATCACGTTTTCGTCTTGTCGATGTGCTGATCAGGTGCGAGCCGAGGCGCGGGCAGCCGTTTCGCCGGTCCACAGCGGGATCTTCAGATCGCGCGATACCTGAGGATCGGCGGTGAAAAGCGGCCGACCTTCGGCGAGCAGCTGCTCGATGATCGTCTTGTCCATCTGCACATGCGCGCGGGCGAGACCGGTCTGGTTGTAGGAATGGCCGGTGGAATTCGGGTTGATCCCCGTGATGATGACCTGCGGCGCGCCGTGATAGAGCGCGAACAGCACCGCATTGACCCCGTTCGAACACTTGTCCTCGGTTCGCACTTCGGTGTTCCTGCGTCCGGTCATGTGCTCGAGCAGGGACATGCGCTCGTAACGATCGACGATGACGAGGTCGTCATAGCCGTAACCGAAAGCCTTCAGCCCATCCACAAGACGCTGCCGCGCGTTCTTGCGCCAGAGCAGGACGTAGAGGCTGCGAACCCGCTGCCCGGACAGCACGCGGCGCACCTCCACGGCGTTGGTGTTGGTACCCTCGACCTGATTGAACATCATGAAGGCGATATCGGGCACATCGACGCCCCAGGCACGAATGGCCGATTGCGATCCGTTGATCGTGATGACGCTGACATCCGCGCTCCATCCCTCCGGCTTATGGATGACAGGTGCGGATCCGACGACGACGACCGGCCCCTTGAACACATGGGTGCAGGCCGGCGGCAGGGGGCGGTTCAGCCGGTACTTCAACGATCTGTGCAGCCGCTGGCGCGTCTGGGTCAGCCACTTGCGTACGGTCGTCATCGGAGCGCCTTCCTGCTGCTGGCCACGGGCAGATGCGTTATCGCTTCTTCAGGAAGCTGGGGCGGAGATTGCGCAGGAACAGGTCGGCCGACTTCAAAACACCGGTGAGGGAAATGAGCTTGTCCACCTGCGCATCGGTATTCCCGAGGCGTTGGGACAGAACGTCGGCAACCGTGAAGGAAATATCGCCGGGCGGGATCTCCGGAAAACGCGCGGCGAGCTTCGCATAGGGATTGGCGAGGCCCGCCTCATGAAGCGAGAGTTTGCCGGCCTGCGCGAAGACCTTCAGGCAGACCTGCTCGAACGTCCAGTCGTGCACCGCCACGACCCGCCATGTCTCGCTTCTCTTGGCGGAAAAACCCGCAAGCACGACCTCGACCGGCACGCGTTGTTCCAGCAGCCAGTAAGCCAGCGCGAAACCGGAGGTCGGGAGCTTGTCGGCGGGATAGATATCCCGGCAAAGTTCGGTGAGATCCAGATGACCGGTCGCGGCGCCACCGTAGTCGGCTTGCGTGTTCGGCGTTTCGGTATCGGCAAGGCGAATGTTGGCGATGCCGCAGAACGTCGACGGAGCGAAAAGCCCGAGGACCTGATCGACCTCGCCGCGATAGACGATGTTCGCGCCACGCGGCTGTGCCCGCGACACGAGTATGCAATGACCGGTGAACGGTTGCCGCAGAATTTTGTAAGCCTTGTTGAAGAAGACGAAGAGAGAGTCCGCCGGATAGGCGCGCTGCAGCGCGGGCACATCGACCTGTTCGCTGTTGGCGACCAGGATGATGCGGGGAAACCGCGAGAAGAATGCGCGCCAGTCCTGTTCGGATGTCAGGCCCGATGTCGTGGCGGCGACAGACGCTGCATCATGATCCCCGGGAAAATCCATAAAATCAGCCACTTTCAGACGATGTCCGGTGAAACTTGGTTCATCGGAACGGACGCTGTTGAATTACGGCCCGCGATGATAGTAAGGCCATGTGAACGGGGTCGGCGCAAGTTTCGGCCCGGTCCTGTTGTTGTCGGGTTCTTACAATATGTTCGGATGGAAGAGCAAACGGAGTTTCACGCGGGAACTCGTCATCGTGCCACCGGTGCCGCATGCCGATCGGCGCGGCATCGCCATCATGGCCTGCGTCAAGAACGAGGCACCTTATATCGAGGAGTGGGTCCGTTTCCACCGGGCGATCGGCGTGCGGCATTTTCACATTTACGACGACGGCTCGACGGACGGGACGATGGACATCCTCCGCGCGCTCTTGCCTGCAAAGGTCCTGACGATCGTTCCCTGGATCATGCGCATGCGCGACGAGGGGACGTCGGTGGTGCTGAACGGCCAGGCCATCGCCTTCGCCCATGCCCTGCTCAACTTCGGCGGGCGCTACGACTGGATGGCCTTCATCGATGTCGATGAATTTCTCCTGCCGCGGCGGGACAAGACGCTCGAAGACGCGTTGCGGCACGCCAAGGGCTTTCCGAATATCTCGCTGCCCTGGCATATGTTCGGGCATGGTGGGCACCGTGCGAGACCCAACAGGCCGGTTTGCCTCAGCTACACGGCGCGGGTTGCACACCCGGAGCGGCAGGACGCGAATGCGAGCAATTTCAAATGCATCGTCGATCCGACGCGCGTGACCGGCGTCGGCGTCCACCGCTTTCGGACGAAAGAGTTTGGCGACCGGACAGCCAATGATGCCGGATGGGTCTCCTCCGTGCGCGACCGAAAGGCGGAGGCCTTCTATTCGGCGGACTACCTGCAGCTCAACCACTATTATCTGAAGTCGGAAGAGGAGCTTGCCGAAAAGGTGGCGCGCGGCTGGTCGTTCGACGACACCACGGAGAAATACATCCGCAAGGTCGCGCAGACCGCGCGCTACATCGAGGGCGATGTGATCGAGGACCGCAGCATGGTCGCCTTCGTCGAGCAGAACAGGATCGATCTCGGGCCGTCTGCGACCCCGATCGGCGGAGCAGACGCATGAGCGACCATCCCGAGCGCGCGCGAAATGCGCAAGGCGTGCCCAAGGCCTGGGCCGTCACGGAGGAGAAGGCGGGCACGCTGACGCAGTGCCTTGGTATCGCCAAGCAGATCGACCCCGGTCCCGTCGTCAAGATCGTGACGCGACCGCGCGGCTGGCGCAAGTGGTTTCGCCCGCGCCTCTTCTCGGTGCGGGAGAGCGAGCCTGCCTTCATGGTCTCCTGTGGCTTTCGGGCGGAAGAGCCCGTGCTCGCCATCAAGCGTGCCTTCGGCGGCCGGCCGTTCGCCGTGCATCTGCAGCGCCCGCGCGTGGATGGCTACGATCTCGTCTTCGTCTCGCGCCATGACTGGGTCCCCGAACTCGACGGTATCGACCATGTGCACAAGATGGTCGGCGTTCCGCATCAGATCACGCCGGACAGACTGGCAGAGCATGCCGGGAGGAGGGCGAGGTACGCCGACCCCGAGGATCGGGTCGCCGCCGTTTTCCTCGGTGGCTCCAACGGCGCCTATCTCTATGACGACCGATGCCATCTGGCGATCGGAGAGGCCGTGCGGGGTCTGGAGGCTGCGGGTTGGAAGATCGTGATCTCCGTATCGCGACGATCGAGCGATGAGACGCTGCAGGCGGCCTTGACGTTGCGCTCCGCGAACGTCACGGTCTGGGACCGGACGGGGGACAATCCTTACCTCGCCTTCATGGCCGCTGCGGACGCGTTCCTGATCGGCAAGGATTCGATCACCATGCCCTGTGAGGCGCTGGTGACGGGAAAGCCCGTCTATACGCTCGATCTCACGCCTATTCCCGGCGAGCGGCTCTCGAAATTCGAGACCTATCATCGCGACCTTCGCGAGACCCTGACGCTCACCCGGGCCTTTGCAGGCGATCTCGCACCCTATGCCTACGAACCGCTGAACGAGACGAAGCGCATCGGCAGCATCGTGGCCGAGGCCCTGTCAGACCGGCAGACCCATGGCGTGCGCCGTCCGATCGTCAGCGTGAAGCGGACGATCTGAAGGGTCGCGGTTTCAAGCTCTTCGGAGGGATCGGGATGCCTATTCCCGCCAATGGTCGCCGACCCACAGGGCGGGCTTGATATAGTGTCGCAGGTCGCTGAAGAGGGAGTGCCGGCGTATTTTGCCCGTCACGACCGCCTTGAAATAGGCGGCCGGCTTCATCTTCGGCTGCTTTTCCCCATATTTGCCTTCGAAAGCGTGCTGGGGAAGCAGGCCGCGCGGAAAGATCACGACGCGGGCCGAGGTCGGCAGCTTTGGCGGCAGGACATAATTCAGCGGAAACGGTCGCCGGCAATCCTGGCGGAAGTGGAGCACCCAGCGTCTCGGGAAAAATTTGACGCCGCCCGGCGCGTTTTTGGTGACAAAGCGCTGTTCATAACGATATTCGTCGGCCACCTTCTGCGGGTTCGCGCGAAACGTGTCCTGGATCGGCAACAGCTTGCCGACGGGATAGCGAAACAGGGAGGTCTGTCCCAGCCGCTCGAAGGGCGTGGTCTGGTTCTTCGCCATCACGATATCGTCGGGTCCTCCGACCGTGAAGAAATCGTCGAGCGACGACACGATGACGAGATCGAGATCGAGGAACAGCACCGCGCCCTTCAGGTTGCCGAGCGTCTTGCTCCACAGCCGCGCCTTCGGCCAGATCCCGCGCGAATTGACCGGCATCACGACGTCGAGCTCGGGAAGATCCTCGCAGGCGACTTCCGGGCGGATGCCGTCACGGCTGTCGGTGAAACAGGTGAAGGTGAAGGGCGGGGTGATGTTGCGCTCCACCATGGCATAGAGCCGGTTGATGAAGGGCGGGCCGTACTTCGTGCCCCAATTGATGCAGATGATCTGCTTCACGCCACCGCTGGCTTCCAGAACTTTCGACGTCATATTTCGACCCCTTGCGGACCCTGCAGCGCGGCGACCTTGCGTCCGTCGAGCGGCTCATGCGCCACTCCCTACAGCAATCGCGGCCTATCTTTAAGGGGGGTGCGGAAATGACCTGCATCGCGGCCGATGTCGGGTCCGGCAGGCCACATGCGCGGCCTGCCGGATGAACGGATCAGCGCTGCTGGACGTGAAGCATGCGTTCGCGTGTCGCAAACCACTCTTCCGCGTAGTCGTCGTTCTTGTACTCCTCGAAGTAGGGGCCACCATCGGTGAAGTGGACGAGAGAGGCATCGTCGCTGTGCTCGTACTCGTTGACCAGCCAGTTCCAGGCCGGCGGCAGTTCGCCGATGAGCTCTTCGGACTCCAGCCACTTGAACTGGTGCAGCTCCAGCCCCGTCGCCGTGTTGACGTAGTCGAGATCCAGTTTGCGGCACTTCGCGTTGTTGAACAGGATGACGCTCGACCAGTTCTTCTTCTCGTATTTCGTCTGGACCTGACCGAGGAACTTCGTCTCGACCTTCGGCACGTAGTCGTGCTTGACGCACATGGCCGCGTAACGGTCGTCCTTCAGTTCCCACAGCTTGGCGATGTCGGTGCGCATCAGCATGTCGCAATCGGCAAAGAGCGACCAACCTTCGAAATTGCTGAGGTACGGCACGAGGAAGCGCGAGAACGAGAATTCGGTCGATTGCAGCGCGTTGCGCTCACGCGTGAAAATGTTGCCGACATTGCTCAGCACGATCGGCGTGAATGCGACGGGGATCGAGCTCTTCTCCAGAATGCTCTGGCAAAGCACGTGATACGCGGCAACTTCCTTGGTGTCGAAACCGATGAAGACATTGGCAATTTCGGTCATATCTCTCTCATTCCTCAGGTGGGTTTCCCATCACGCTGCAGGACGTGGCGCCCGGACGATGCCGGCGATCCTGCGGCGTATTCCCTGCACACCGTCGGTCCCCTTCTGGGGTTTCGCCGGGCGGCACGGTTCGTCTTGTCCGTCGGGATGGGATAGCAGCGGCTTTGTTAAGTCGCAACCCTGTGACGGTCTTCGACATCAAAGCCTTCCGGTCAGCACCTATGAACTGTCAGCGCCCGGTGTTTTCAAGAATGTCCTCGAGGCGCGACACGTGGCGGATGCCGGTGGAGTCCGACAGGCCCTGTTCCGTCGTGAAGACATCGGCACGGTCGCGAAGTTTCGACAGAACATAGGCGTCTTCGGCGATCTGGCGCCGCGTGCTGCCCTTCTCGTTGTAGGAGTGGCCCATGACCGTGAGCGAGAAGCCGGCGAGCGTCACGGAGGGCGCGCCCACGAAAAGCGCGTAGCAGAGGGCGGCGACGCCGTTCGTCACATGCCCGGTTTCACCGATATCCGCCGGCAGGCCGCCGCACATATGCTCGACGATCGCCTCGCGCTCCTCCTTGGTCGCCCGCATCAGGCTGCGATAGCGAACGCTGGGTTTCATCAGCAATTTCAGGCGCATGACCCAGAGCGGTCGCGTGTGCAGCCACAAAAGGCCGCGCGTGCGCACGTCGGGATGTTCTTCCCAGGACTTCTTGCGCTTGCGGAAGGTGACGTCCGCCGCGGGGAGTCCGAGCATGTTTGCCGTCTTGCCCGCATTGTTCACGTCCATGCGGGCACACTGCGCGACGATGTCTTGCGGCAGCGTCGGATGGGGCGCGGATCCGAGAACCAGCCAGGGCTTGTCGAGAATCTTGAGCTTTGCGAGCCAGCGACGATGGGTTTCTCTCAGTGCCTGCAGCTGTTCGGTGTCCATCGTGCCTTACCCGGGAAGCCGTGGTCCATTCGAGCCGCACCACGATAAAGTCTCATTTTGCCGCTCTTCCCTCTGCGGGAACATTCGTCGGCATCCGTTATGGCGAGGGAACATAGCACACGGATGCGCCTTGGACAGAGCCGGAGGTCAGGCTGTTTTTTTGTAAGCAGGTATCGACAGCAAAGTGCGGGGGCCGCTATGGGGCGGCTCGAAAGATGACGATGGGCTCGGTAGGGGCCGGTTTCTCTCGTCGTTTCGTGCAGGAAGCGCGGACGGCGTGGCAAGGGACAAGACCATGACCGCGTCGGTCGGATCGGAACGTGTAATGAGTACCAGGCATCTCGACTATCGGCCCGACCTCGACGGTCTGCGCGCCCTCGCCATCCTGCCCGTTCTGTTTTTCCACGCCGATGTGTCCGTCTTCCGCGGTGGCTTCGTCGGGGTGGACGTGTTCTTCGTCCTCTCCGGTTACTTCATGGCGAGGATCATCCTGTCCGATCTCGTCGCAGGCACGTTCTCCTTCCCCGCCTTCTACATTCGCCGCATCCGGCGGATTCTCCCGGCCCTCTTCACGATGATGGCCGTCACATCCGTCGTCGCATGGTTCCGGCTGATGCCGGAGGAGTTCCGCTATTTCGGCGACAGCGTGCGGGCCGCCGCCCTCTTCACGGCCAATATCCTCTTCCGGCAGGAGAGTGGCTATTTCGATATCTCCGCCGAGATGAAGCCGCTGCTGCACACATGGTCTCTGTCCATGGAGGAGCAGTTCTACATCCTCTTCCCGATCTCGCTGTTTCTCGCCTTCACCTTCGCCCGCCGGTTCATCCTCCACATCACCGGTGGCCTCATCGTCGTCTCGTTCGTGGCCTGCCTGTGGGCGACCGGCCATTCGCCCGAAAAAGCCTTCTTCCTCCTGCATTTCCGCGTCTGGGAATTGCTGATCGGTGCGCTGGTCGCTTTCGCTCCCCGGCCGAACTACAGAGCGGGAATGTCCGCCACGCTCGGCACCGTCGGGCTTGCCGCCATTCTCGCCGCGATCTTTCTCTATTCCGATTCCACGCCGTTTCCCGGACCTTTTGCCGCCGTTCCCGTGCTCGGTGCAGCCCTCGTCATCCATGCAGGTTCGCAAAGCCGGTTTCCCGCGCGTTTGCTGACGAATGGCCTGTCGGTTTTCATCGGCCGCATCTCCTATTCGCTCTATCTCTGGCACTGGCCGGTCATCGTCTTCTACCGGTACGAGACCGGGCATGGTCTGACGCTGGCCGACACCCTCATCGTCATCGCCCTGTCCTTCGTCTGCGCCATCCTGTCATGGCGCGTCATCGAGCAGCCCGCCCGCTATGCCGCCGCCTTCCGGTCACGTCGGCTCGTTCTGTCGTTGATGGCGGGCTCGATGGCTGCGGCGGCGGTGTTCGGTTTTGTCGTCACGCGCTATGACGGGCTGCCGCAGCGTCTGCCGGACGACGTCTACGCCGTTTATGCCGCAACCTACGACCAGAGCCCGTTCTTCTCGCCGAAGTGCTTTACCGATACCAATGGCGAGGGATTGCAGGCGCAATCCATCCGGGACGGTGCCGTCTGCCCGATGGGCGGTCCTGCGGCCGGGGCGCCTCGCTTTATCGTCTGGGGGGATTCCCATGCGGCGGCGATGGCGCCGGCGATCGACGCCGCGGCGCGCGAGGCCGGTGTCTCCGGTCTCTTCGTCGCGCGCGCATCCTGCCCGCCGATCCCCGACGCCGTGTTCGGGCCGGAGCATATTGTTACCCGCTGCCGCGAAACGCTGGCGGCAGCCGTTGATCTGATCGAGCGCCAGAAGATCCCCTATGTCTTCATGGTCGGCTACTGGCCGAAATATGTACACCGCGCCGAACTGCCGGGAGAAGGCGTGTTCTTCAACACATCCGAAGCGCTCGTTCTGCCCGACTGGTCCGCACCGGTGCGCGACAGCCTGAAGGCGACGATCGGCGCGTTCGCAAAACAGGGAACCCGCGTCGTTCTCGTTCAGGACGTGCCGGAAATGGGCGTGAAGGTGCCGGAGGCGCTGGCACGGGCGAAGATGACAGGAGAAAACGAGGATCCGGGCCTGCCGCTTGGCTACACGATGCAGCGGCAGAAACTCGCCCGGGACACGCTGTTCACCGTTGCTCGGGAAACCGGCGCCACGACCGTCGATCCGTTGACCGCACTCTGCGACCAGACGCGCTGCCATCCTGTCTCCAGCGCTGGCATCCTCTACCGCGACAGCGATCATCTCACGCTCACAGGGGCAAACTCTCTCGCGCCGCTTTTCAAGGACGCGATGGCGATGATCGCGAGGTCTCGTAGCGACACGTCCCAGTCTTCCACCGATCGATGGAGTATGGCGCTGCCGCGCCAATAAACACCGCGCAAACCTGCGCCATGGATGTCAGGTCGGGAAGACGGCAGACAGGAGCTCGACGCGGGACGCGCGTTTCTGAACGAGCGGCACGCTCGATATGGCGTGCCGTCGCCGGTCGCTCAGGCGACCTTGTTCAGCGCTGCCGTTTCGGGCTGGCTCGGCGTTGCCTGCTGCGCGGTTGCGGTGCCGCCATGGGCGGCATTGAGGCAGCGGGCGACGAGATCGTGGTGGATCCAGCGAACCGGACCCGACGGTGCCGAGGTCGCTCCGAAGATGAGCCGGCCGGTCGCCTCGACCACCAGCGTGCTCAGAAGGTCGCTGATCAGCGCCTTGCCGTCGCGATGCATCGCGGTGATATCGTTGGATGTGCCGATGGTAAGGTCTGCCTGGGCCTGGCTGTTGGGCATCGGCCAGGCGTTGAAGTCGTAGAACGGCACCATGACGTCGCTTGCCTGAAGGGCTGTGATCCGGCGCAGGACATCCGTCACCGTGTGGCCGTCCGCAAGCAGGGCCTCGCACGCCGCCCACTGTTCGTCCGCCCACTGTCCGCCATTCTCTTTCTTGAGCGCGAGCAGAAGCGGGATCAGCGGAAGCTCGATGCCGGTGAAGACGTCGGAGGAATTGGTGCGAATTTCCGGGCAGTTGTAGACGGTCGCCGTCACGCCGGCATCCCAGGCTTCGGAGGCGATGGCCTCGAGCCGCATCTTGGCGTAGCCCTGCGTGTAATTCGTATAGGTCTGCCAGCGATATGCGTCGCCGATCAGAATGCCGGTGCCGTGATAGCCATAGGCTGTGTAGCGCACCGCGCTGCCGGATGCCTCGACCCGCGCGCGGATCTCGGCACTGGCGTCGATGAGATGGCGGAAGGTGTTGGCCGAGACTTCGTCGAAGTTCTGGAGAATCAGCTTGCCCATGTCGCTGTCGAGCAGTGTCTGCGACGACATATGGCGGGTGCCGGTGCCCTTGTAGATGCGGTTGGCGACGACCAGCAGGACCTTCGCCTTGGGAATGCCGCCAGCCATCGTGTGTGCGAAGAACACGTTGCGACCGTCGGGGATCATGCCGTCCAGCGTTGCCATGACCTGCGCCAGCGCGGTCTTGAACCGGTCCGTCGCAATGGTCTTGCAGGTCTCGATATGGTCCCAGTCGATCCTGGCATCCTGCCAGGTCTGAAGCGTCAGCTCGGCCAGCAGGTCCGTCGGCGTCGGGCCGCCCTCCGGGCCGTCGAGGTCGAAGCCCGCCATTAGCGGTACATTGATGATCCTGCCCCCGAGACGCTCTTCGGCGGCCGAAAGCTCTTCCTGCGTCAGAGGCCGCAGTGCGTTGTTCTCGTCCCGCCGGCCGACGGTGATGCCGACGATCTGCATGCCGGCTTTGCGTGCCTGATCCAGAAGCCCGGTCGCATAGCCGCGCCCGAACAGCTCTCCGAAGAGAACGAAGATATCGCCCTTCCGAAACAGCGTGTTCTCGGCGATGCTTTCCAGTGCGATCGGCTTTTCCATGGTCATGTCTTCAGGTCGTGGGTCGTCGCGCGCAGGTCGCAACAGTCGTTGATGATCCCATGAACGGAGTTGGCGGCAATGGAAAGTCATTTAACGTGACGGATTATATCGAAACGTGAACCGAAGGCGCCATTGACGACCGATCCGGTGGGGCCGTGCGCCTGCCAACGGGCGAGATCCGGCTTCAGACGGATGACCAGCCTGTCAATTCCGGTGTCCAGACCCGGTGCGGATGCCATGTGAGATCGCAATTCGATAGAATATCAAAGCAGTGACCTCCAGAAATCGGGTATCTCCTAAAAATAAAGAATTGGAATATCTGAATATTCATCATTTCGAATAGAGATGATATCTTATATGCCGAATTTCCTGGAAATATTTCTTTTGGTTTTTGCGCGATATCCGTCGCGGTAGACTTTGGATAACTTGATTTTTCGCATCCGAGGCCGATCTCATTCTTTATGACGACGGAGGTCGATATGGATGACATGACGAAGACGCGCCGCACGCGGGGATCAGGTGCTCTCGGCGATATCACGGCAACGAAACAGGCGGTGATGGAAATGCAGCGCCGACAGGATGAAGCGCGGCGACAGAAGACGGAGCGGCTGCGCGCGCAGCGACTTGGCGTCGCCGATATCGAGCGTTTCGACGCTGACGGCTCATGACCTGCTTGATCGTCTCCGCCCGGCCTCATGTCCGCGCAGCTCTGCGTCTGAGATCACGAAGCGAGACACGGTGATGGACGCTTCGGAGGAAAATGCGGAGTCTCGCCTTGCCCTGTTCGATTTCGCCTTTCGCCATGCGCCCATCGGCATGGCGCTGGTGGATCGGCAGGGCCGTATTGTGCGGGGAAACAGGGCGTTCTCCCGGATGATCGGGATATCGCCCGAGAATTTAGGCGGCGTCGCGTTCGCGGATTTCACCCATCCCGACGATCTCGACGCCGATATGCGGCTTTTCAACGAGGTCCTCGCCCGGCGCCGCGACGGCTATACGATCGAGAAACGATACATCCGGCCGGACCGGGCACCGCTCCATGTCCGCATCCACGTCGCCGCCATGCGCGACGGCAAGGGAGAGGTCGTCCGGTTCATCACGCAGGTGGAGGACATCACGGCGGCGAAGGATGCGGAGCGGCAGCTTGCCGAGCGGGCTGCCCAGCTGGAGCTGGCGCTGGAGGCCATCAGGGGCGGGTTCTGGCAGCTCGATATCCCCGCGCGGACCTTCGAAACGTCCGAGCGCCTTGCGCAGTATATCGACGGCCCGGATGCCGTGCAGCTCGATCTCGATGCGTATCTCGGCAAGATCAGTCTTGCGGACAGGTCCGCCGCCGACCTGACGCCCTTGATTCGCGGTGCGATCGACCAGAACGTCGCCGAATACCGGCTGGAGACCATCGCCGGTGAACGGTGGATGCGCTGCGACCGTCGCCTGTTGCGGGACGCGGATGGCCGGCCGCTGAAGATCGTGGGCATGGCGATCGATTTTACCGAGGAACATCGCCAGATCGAACGCCTGCAGCGCAACGCGCAGACGGACAGTCTGACGGGGCTGTTGAATCGTCGCGGTCTGGAGGCCCGCTTTCCGCAGATGACCTCCGCGTCCGGCTATGCCGTGCTGGTCATCGACCTCGATGGCTTCAAGCAGGTGAACGACCGGTACCACCATGCGGCCGGCGACGCCATTCTGCAGGAGGCCGCGAACCGGCTGACGTCCTGCGTGCGGGGCGAGGACCTCGTCTGCCGGGTCGGCGGGGACGAATTCGTCGTCGTCGTCGCCGGCAACAGGGAAACCGGCGTCGCGGTCGCCAACCGCATGGTGGGCATGATGCGGACACCCTTTTCCGTGCGCGACCCCGGCACAGACGCGGATGTTCTGGTCGATGTGCGCGCCAGCGTCGGCGGCGTATGGGCGGTGGCCAACACCGAACTCGACGGCATGATCGCGCATGCGGATACGTTTCTGTACCGCGTCAAAGCATCGGGAAAGGACGGGGTCGGATTCGACCGCCAGGCCTTCTCCCTGCAGGTGCCCCTTAACGAAAGCGCCGCGCGTCGGGACTGACGCACGGCGCTTTAGGATCGGCCGGATGTCGGACGGTCTCGGTCAGGCCAGAACGGGCAACGTTCCCACGATGCGCAGCGCCAGGCCCTCATAGGGCTCCAGATTGATCGTCAGCGCGCCGTCTTCCTGAAGGTCGCCCTCGATCGTTTCGCCGATCATGTCGACCACCGGCCCGGGTGTGACGTTGGGCAGCACGATCACCTCTTCCAGCGCCGTGTCGCCGAAATTCAGCGCGGTCACCTGCGTGCCGCGGCCGTCGGGCAGCTCGTGAACCATGACGAGGAGTCCCGGCGTGGTCGTATCGGGGATCATCACCTGGCGGCTGGCGGCAAAGCCGTAGGCTTCCCGGACGGCAAGGAGCCGCTTCAGCTGGCTGGCAAAGGAGTCCGGTTGGGTCAGCTGCTCCGTCACCGGGCCGTAGAGCGCCCGGGCGCGCGGAACGCCTTCGGCCGATTGCCCGGCATCCGACTGGCCCGTGAGGTCGTAGGCGCCGCGCTCGATCCACCGTGTGTCGCCATCGCCCATGAGATGTTGCACGGCGTCCGCGCTGACCGGCAGCGCGCCGACCAGATCCCAGCCGGACAGCGCGAAGATGCCGGGCTGGAACGCATTGTACATGACCAGCAGCAGATGGATCTTGCGGATGAGCTTCACCGTCTCGTCATCGATCGCGTCGAGATCGGCGATGCCGAGGGCGGCGGTGATGACGCTGGCCGTGGTGCAGGCGATGCCGTTGGTGACGAAGGGCAGATTGTAGGGCGCATTGGCGCCGGACAGGCGCTCGCGGATCACATCGCGAAGATGCATGCGCAGCGTCCGGCCCTGCCAGGTCTGGCCGCTGAAACTGTAGATGTCGTCCGCATGCAGCGTCCAGAAATGCACGAGTTCCGTCGTCAGTTCGTCGTGATTCTGGAGCGCGTGGATCAGCGATGCGGGATCGATGCCGAACTCGTGCACGGTGCGCAGCATCATGCGCAGCCACTCGGTGTTTCCGGTCAGAAGCGCATGGTGATAGGCCGGGCGGGTGATGAAGTCGTAGGAGAGATCGGCGCCGCCCTTCGACATCGCGGCGATATCGTCGACCGTCAGGTTCAGCTCCTGAAAGGAGAAGCCGCCGGCCTTTCGCACCATGCCGGCAAGCAGCGCATTGCCGGTCAGCGACAGCGGATGGCTCTCCGACCAGGCCGGGCCTTCCAGCCGGCGCTCGACGCCGAGGAAGCCGTTGGCATCCAGACGGAGACCGCGGGCGCCAAGCTGGTCGATGGAGTGCAGGGCGTCGCCGATGATCATCTGCTGGGCTGCGAAGGTCGGATCGAGCCAGTTAAGGCTCGGCTGCCCCTCCTTGAAATAATGCAGGTAGACCCAGCGGCGCAGCTTCCCGTCCACGCCCTCGACCGGTGCCGTGGCGCTCCAGTCGGTCTCCTTCACGCCCGGCTCGAAGAAGATGACGCGCTGGAGCTGGCCGACGATGAAGCCCTTTTCCTTGAGATAGTCGACCGCCTCCGTGCCCAGGTTCACAGCGTCGCGGCCCTCCGGCACGTCGGGCAGATGCGGCCACTCCTCCTCGGGGATCTCCACCATGTGGTAAAGGCCGGGATACGAACCAACCTTCATCTCGGCAAGGCGAAAATCCGCACCCTTGCCGGTATGCGAGGGGATGACGTCGTCGATGACGATGGCGTTGAAGGCGGCGGCCATGCGGCTGATCGCGACGAATTCTTCGGTCGTTCCGAAGGCCGGGTCGATGTCGAAGCCGATGCGGTCGAAATTGCCGTCGATGGTGGGCGTGTAGGCGCCGTCCTTCAGGCCACCCGATCGCTTCGTCGGGCCGACATGGATGCCGCGCACGCCGATGGAGGAGAGCGCCGACCAGAGCTGCGGGTCGCCCAGCGTTTTCAGCACCGAGTCGCCGTCCCGCGTGATGACGGAAGGCGGGTAGGCGGTAAACCAGACCGAGGCGATGGCAGAGGCCGAGCGGGGCCGCGGCTCGGCGTAAGGCCGCTGCCAGAAACGTCCCTGCCCACCGTAATTCTCGGCAAACTGTCGCGCCTGGTGCAGCATGGACGAGGACACGAGGTCCTCGATGTGGTCTTTTGTCGGTGATGTCATTTCAGGTTCTGATCCCGCGCCGGTTCCAGAGCATTTCCGGCGAACACGGGTTCACCGGAAATGCTCTCGTCTATTGTTTTGCCGCATTCTCCGACGCCGAAGCGATTCCGCTTCGGCTGGAAAGGCTCTGGTCGTGCCTCTGGTCCACGCTCTTCGATGTAGGCGCCGCGCGGCGAAAGGGAACCGCAGGGCCGAACTTCCGTCGAGGGTGAGGCGCCGGTAAGGATGACGATGTTGTGCGTGAAGAGCGGAGATGGCGCCGCAAAGGCGATGTGCGGGCAGCGCCGAGGCGTCCGGCCCGGAGATGGCGCCACGGGCGGAAACGCCCTGACATGCCGGACGCCGGTCTTGCGAGGTTCTGATGCCTCGATCGCAACCGGCGTGGCAAGATGGTAAGCGGCCGCTTGCGAGTGAAGCGGCCGCTCTGAAAGATCAGTTTGCCGGCGGCGTTGCGGGTGCCGGAGCCGGCGTGGTGGTGGCCGGCGGTGTCGTGGTCGGGGCGGGAGCCGGGGTCGAGGCAGCCGGCGGCGTGGCGGGCGGGACCGGTGCCGGCTCAGGCGTGCGCAGAACGCTCCAGAGAACGATGACGACGATGACAGCGACGACGGCTGCGATAATGGTGTTGCGGTTCAATTTTGCCTCCTTGGTTAGCCAGACTAACCTATCCGCGAAAGCAGAATTGTCCAAGCTTTTCATAAAAGAAGCCGATTGCCGCAGCCGTCGTGCCCAGACGACGCCCGCTTGCCTATGCCGCGAGGAAGGCCAGCGCGCGTGCAACGAACGCTTCGTGATACTGGAAAATGCCGCCATGCCCGGCATCGTCATAGATCACGAGGTCGGCCTTGGGGATGCGCCGAGCGAGGTCGGTGGAGTTGACGGTGGGCACCATCTTGTCCTGATCGCCATTGGCGACGAGCACGGGCTGGTGGATCGCGCCGAGATTCTGCGGTGCCTGCAGGCCCCATGCCTTGATCGCCTTCAGTTGGCGCAGAAACGCACCCATGGCGATCGGCTTGTCGCGATCCGCCTTGCGCTCCTTCAGCCGGCCGAGAAACGCGCGTGCCGCGCTGCGGCCGTTCGCGGTCGAGGTGAAGAACAGATAGTATTTCGGATCGCGAAACGTCAGCAGCCCCTTCAATATCGGGATCCGCGAGACGGCGCCGACCTTGCTGATACCTACTCCGCCGGCCGGGCCCGTGCCGGTCAGAATGAGCTTGCGGACGAGATGCGGCGCCTTCAGTGTCAGGTCCTGCGCGACGAAGCCGCCGAGCGAGAAGCCGAGAACATCGACGGTGCCGAGACCCAGCGCGCGGATGAAGGCGATGCCATCGTCCGCCATCTCGCCGACCGTCAGCGGCGCCTTGCCGCCGGAAGCGCCGACGCCACGGTAGTTATAGGCGATCACGGTGCGCGTCGCGGCAAGGCCATCGACGATGCGGGGATCGAAATTGTCGAGGGTCGCACCCCAGTGATTGAACATGACCAGGGGCACCTCGCTTCCGCCCCCGAGCTGCCGGTAGACGAAGCTGGTGCCCGCGATATCGACGCTCTTTGTCGGTGCGTCCTTCCAGGAGGTCTTGATCATGCGTAACGGGCGGGCTTCGGTCATGTGCGGCTCTCGACTTCTGATCGGTGGCGTTCGCGACGGCGGAGACATCCCCGTCGATGATGCTGACATAAACATGATGCTCATCATGATTTAAGTTTTTATATTACGATCGTAATCTAAATGTCAATCCGCGTGTGCGAATATTCAGGACGACGGCTGGCGGGCACGACGCTTGTCTTGTTCGTTTAAATCTGACAAAAACCGTCAGCTTAACGTCCGGTCCGGTGGCGTGGCGCGTTCTGCGATCCGCGCGTCGATAAGCGGGCTCAAGCAAGCGGGCATGTCATCATGGGCTTCTGGCATACGATGTCGTGGAGGACGGACGGGATCACCGTGTCTGCGCCGGTTCAGTGGCGGCAGCTGGATGGCATGGTGACGGTGCTCTGGGAGGCGGAAAGCCAGGCCGGGGCCAGCGGATATTATCTCGCGGACGATCCGCGCATCATGTTCTTCTTCAACGACGTTTCGCCGAATGTGCGCATTTCCAATCGCAGCGACGATTTCACCCGCAATGCACGCGCGATGCCGCGCGCGGTCTATGTGCCCGCCGGCATGCCGATGTGGACCACGAGCCGGAGCGCCCACCGCTTCAGCCATCTCAATCTTCACCTTCACAAGGACCGGATTCTGCGCTACCTCGCGCCGTCGGTCGGCAGTTCCTGCGCGCAGGCGGCGCTGCGCCGCCCCGCAGAATTGCACGACATCGCGGGGATCGACGCGCTCGCACGCTTGCTTGCGACCGAGATCCGGTCGCCGACCAAACACGCCGTCTATGCCGAGAGCCTCGTCGGCAGCATCGTGTCGGGGCTGCTCGATATTCCACCCGAACCCGACCCGCGGGCCGGGGGCAGGCTGACGCAGGCGCAGATGAACAAGCTGCTCGTGCATATCGACAGGGTCGGCGGTTACCGCATGTCGGTGGCCGATATGGCCGCAGCCGTCGGGCTCTCGGAAAGCTGGTTCTCGACCGTCTTCAAGACGACGACCGGCCAGACGCCGCTGCAATGGCAGCTTTGCAAGCGCATCGAACAGGCCAAGCAGATGCTCGGCCAGGGCGACCTGCCGGTCGCCAGTATTGCCGCCCAGCTCGGGTTTTCCGATCAGGCGCATCTGACGAAGGTGTTCCGGCAGGTGGAGGGCGAGACGCCGGCGGCGTGGCGGCGTCTGCAACGGGTTCGCGCCTCGTAACGCCCGCCCCCGTGCCTGGGGCGGGTTTCGGTGTGCGGGTCATCAGCTCACCATGTCTGGCGAAGCGTCGCCATCAGCTTTCGGCCGGGATTGTAATAGACGGCGCCTGAATCCGTGCTCGCGATGTGCTTCTCGTCGAAGACATTGTTGACGTTCAGCTGGAATGTCGTGTTTTCCTGGATCTTGTAGGTGTAGGCCACGTCGAACACGACGGCACTTTCCGACGACTTCGTGTTGCCGATGTCGGTATAGTAGGAATCGAGATAGCGGGCGCCCACGCCGAAGGTCATGTCGCCGCGCGCGCCTTGGCCCGCCAGCGTGTAGGTGCCCCAGATCGAGGCGAGGTGCTTGGGCACGCGCATCAGCCGGTTGCCGTCATTGGCGCCGTCCGGCTCGTCGATCTTGGAGTCGATATAGCTGTAGGCCGCGATGATATCGATCTGGTCCGTCACCTCCGCCTTGGCTTCCAGCTCGAAGCCACGATGCCGCACCTTCTCCACCGACTGCGGCAGGTAGGTCACCTGATCGTAGACGGTGATGTTGCCCTTGGTCAGGTCGTAGACGGATGCGGTGATGAGGGCGGGAAAGGCTTCGGGACGGTATTTGATGCCGAGTTCGTACTGCTTGCCGGTCGTCGGATCGGCGCCGGAGGCCGGCGGTGCCGCGGATTCCGCGTAGCTGATGTACGGCGCCAGTTCCTCGGTGATCTTGTAGCTCGCACCGATGCGCTTGGTGAATTCGCTATGGTTGCCTGACGCCGTGGAGCCGGCGAGGCGATCCGTTTCGCTGAGATCCAGCCAGTCGTTGCGCAGACCGACGCTAACGGTCAGCTTGTCGAAGAAGGTGAGGTCCTGCTGCAGATAGACGGCGGCCGTCTTCTGGTCGTTGTTGACGCTGGAATAAGGCGAGAGGCTGCCCGGGCCGCCGGAATAGATCGGGTTCTCCCAGTCGATCGACGGCGCCGATGTGTAGCAATTGTCGGTGTCGGACTCGAATTTATTATACTCGGTGCCCAACAGCGTCCGGCTCTCGACCGTGTCGGTGCGGGTTTCGTAGACGAGGTTCGCGTCGATGATGAACTGCTCGGACGACTTGTCGCTGCCGAAGAAGTAGCGGCTCGCCGTGGTCGAGCCGTCGGTCGGCGTTCCCCCGATATAGGCGCTGCCGAATCCGTCATTGAGGTTGCTGTAGCGCGCGTTGGAGCCGAAGCTCAGCCCGTTGCCGAAGTCATGGTCGAACATGACGCTGGTGCTGTTGCGGTTCGTTTCGCTGAAATAATAATCCGGCTCGCCGAAGAACGTGTCCCGGTCGAAATTCGTCCCCAGCGGATGGCCGCCGCTGCCGGGAACGCCATCCTTGTCGAGATGGTCGAACACGACGGTCAGGTTCGTGGCCGCATCCGGGCGCCACGTTACGCCGCCCATGAGGAAGTTCTCGTCGTCCTGCGAATAGTCATACTCGGCATCAGCGCGCTGGAACTTGCCCGTGAGGCGGTAGGACAGGGTGTCGTCGCCGGTCAGATTGTCGCCGAAGTCAAAGCCGAGTTCCTTGTGGGCGAACGAGCCGCCCGTGCCGTAAACCTCGCCGAAGCGCTCGCGCTTGGGGGTCTTCGTCACGTAATTAACCGATCCGCCCGGCTCGGCCGCGCCGAAGCCGGAGGAACTGGCACCCTTCAGCACCTCGATCCGCTCGTAGGCGTAAGGTTCCTCCCGCGTGCCGGCGAAGGTCCGGCCGATCGCCAGGCCATCGCGGTAGGTGTAGGGTGTGAAGCCGCGTATGTCGAAATAGTCGTAGCGGTCGTCCGAGCCGTAAAAATCGGTGACCACGCCGGCCGTGTACTGCACCACCTGCTCGACCGTATCGGCGGCGCGCTGCTCGATCTCCTTGGAGGTGATGACGGAGACAGCGGCCGGCGCCTTGAGAATGTCGGTCGGCAGCTTGCCGGTGGCGGTCGTTTCCGTGGCGACGATGGACTGCGAATCATTGTCCGTATCGAGCACGGTTCCGCTCGGTCCGCCCCGGACGACGATGGTTTCGAGCGCCGTCGCGCCCGCTGCCGCATCCTGGGCAGATGCGATCGCCGGTGACAGGGCCGCCAGCGCGGTGCAGCCGAGGAGGATGGCGCTCCGGCGGGAAAGCGGCGCGAGCCTCCGGTGGGGGCGTGTTCTATCGATGATCATAGGCAGTATCCAGATTGGCGTGACGCAAGGGCGGCCGGCAGGCCCGGTCGGTATGTCCTGAGTGGGTTCGCACCGCGCGTCTGCGTGATGTCCCGGCGTCCATGTCGCCCGACTGCGTGTTCGTCCCCGCTTTTCGTATAACTGGAGCCATTTTATCGAGTATTGTCGAATCCACCGGTTTTGTAGAATCCGATGGCTAACTATCCCCACTTTCCGGACTGCCGCGCCTTTGCCGTTGACGCCACAAGATGAAGCTGAGAGGGAAACTCAACTTATGTCTATCGAAGGGATCGGGAGATGAGATTTTTCCGCTTCGCCACGCAGATCGCCATGGCTGTCTGGCTGCTCGCGCAGGGTCCTGCGCTGGCGGCCGAAGGCGATGCCTATCCGATCACCCTCCATCATGCCTTCGGCACGACCGTCATTGCGAAGAAGCCGGAGCGTGTGGCGGCCGTCGCCTGGGCGAACCATGAAGTCCCGCTCGCGCTCGGCATCGTCCCCGTCGGCATGGCGCGCGCCAATTTCGGCGACGACGACGGCGACGGCATCCTTCCCTGGGTGAAGGCACGTCTGGACGAACTGGGTGGCGAGACGCCGGTGCTCTTCGACGAAGGCGACGGCATCGATTTCGAATCGGTCGCGGCGACCCGTCCGGATGTAATCCTTGCGGCCTATTCCGGCATCAGCCAGTCCGACTACGACACGCTGAGCCAGATCGCGCCCGTCGTCGCCTATCCGCAGGCGCCCTGGTCCACCGACTGGCGCGAGACGATCCGGCTCGACAGCGCGGGGCTCGGCATGGCGACGGAGGGCGAGGCGCTGATCGCCGGAATCGAGGCCGACATCGCCGGTACACTCGCCGGGCATCCGGAGCTGACCGGCAAATCGGCGATGTTCATCACGCATCTGAGCGCGTCAGACCTCAGCATCATCAATTTCTACACGACCAACGACACGCGCGTGAAGTTCTTCGGCGATCTCGGGCTGGCCTCGCCGAAGAGCGTTCTCAAGGCCTCGCAGCCGGGGAAATATTCCGGGTCCATAAGCGCCGAGCAGATCGATGCCTTCGACGATGTCGATATTCTCGTGACATACGGGGATCAGGCGCTGTTCGATTCGCTGAAGGCCAATCCGCTGACGCGGCACATGCCGGCGGTGGCGAACGGAGCGCTTGTCATGCTCGGCAACGATCCTGTCGGCAACGCCGCCAACCCGACGCCGCTTTCGATCCGCTGGGTGCTGAAGGACTATGTGGCCCGGCTCGGCGCGGCGGCCAAGACGCAGAAATGACGGCGACTTCGATCCAATCTCCCGTGCGCGCCCACAGCGTTGCCGCCCGCTCCAACCGGACGCGCGGCCTCTGGCTTCTCGCGCTCGTCGGCATGCTCGGCCTGCTCGCGGCGCTGTCGGTCACCACCGGCACGCGCGATGTCGCCTGGGGCGAGATCGCGGCAGCGCTTGGCGGCGGGCAGGAGACGATCGGGCAGGCGGCCGTCGCGCTGCGCATGCCCCGCACGCTGCTCGCCGTGCTTTCGGGGGCGGCACTCGGGCTTGCCGGTGCGATCATGCAGGGCGTCACGCGCAATCCGCTCGCCGATCCCGGCATTCTCGGTGTCAATATGGGAGCTTCGCTGGCCGTCGTCATCGGCGTCGCCTGGTTCGGAATCACCTCGGCACAGGCCTATATCTGGACGGCGATCCTCGGTGCGGGCGGGGCTGCGGTCTTCGTCTATACGATCGGGTCGCTCGGCCGGGGCGGGGCGACGCCGCTGAAGCTGGCGCTGGCGGGCGCCGCCACCTCCGTCGCCTTCGCCTCGCTCGTCATCGCGATCGTTCTGCCCCGTGGCGATATCGCGGGCGGCATCCAGGCCTGGCAGATCGGCGGCGTCGGCGGCGCGACCTACGATCGCGTCGTTCCCGTTCTGCCGTTTCTGGGCGTCGGCTTTGCCATCAGCCTTCTTTCCGCGCGCAAGCTCAATTCGCTGGCTCTTGGCGACGATGTGGCGGCCGGTCTCGGCGAGCATGTGGCGACTGCCCGCGCCGTCGCCTCGCTCGGCGCGATCCTGCTGTGCGGCGCGACCACGGCCGTCTGCGGCCCCATCGGCTTTCTCGGCCTCGTGGTGCCGCATCTCTGCCGCACGCTGATCGGCGTCGATCACCGCTGGCAGCTGCCGTTTGCGGCCGTCGGCGGCGCGGCCCTGCTGCTCGCCGCCGATATTCTCGGGCGCATCGTCGCGCGGCCGGGCGAAATCGATGTCGGCATCATTACCGCGCTTATCGGCGCGCCGTTCTTCATCTGGATCGTGCGGCGGCAGCGGGTGCGGGAACTGTGAGCGTGCCGTCGCCGACCATCGATCGCCTCGCCGTCAATCGCCGGCGCCGGGCGCGCCGCCATTCGATTGCGCTCGGGCTCCTGCTCGCGCTGGTCGTCCTCGTCTTCGGCTTCACCCTTTCCGTCGGCCAGAGCATCGTCGCGCCGATGGAGGTCCTCCGGGTGCTGTCGGGCGAGCCCATTCCCGGCACGGCCTTCACTGTTAACCAATTGCGCCTGCCGCGTGCGGTGCTGTCGGTTCTCGCAGGGGTCTGCTTCGGCCTCGGCGGCGTCGCCTTCCAGATCATGCTGCGCAATCCGCTGGCGAGCCCCGATATCATCGGGATTACGTCCGGTGCGGGTGCGGCCGCCGTGTTCGCCATCGTCGTTCTTCAGATGTCGGGGCCGGTGGTGTCGCTTCTGGCGGTCGGCGCCGGGCTCGGGGTCGCGCTGCTGGTCTACGGCCTGTCGTTCCGCAACGGCGTCGGCGGCACGCGCCTGATCCTGGTCGGCATCGGCGTTTCCGCCATGCTGCAAAGCGTTATCGCCTACATCCTTTCCACCGCACCCTCCTGGAGCCTGCAGGAGGCGATGCGCTGGCTGACGGGCAGCGTCAACGGCGCGCAGCTGCCGCAGGCGCTGCCGCTTCTTCTCGCGCTCGCCGTCTTCGGCGGTGTTCTCCTTAGCCGCACGCGGGATCTCGAAGCGCTCAGGCTGGGCGACGACATGGCGTCGGCCCTTGGCGTTCGCGTGGCGCAAACGCGCATGCTGGTCATCGTTTCGGCCGTCGGCATGATCGCGGCGGCGACCGCCGTCACCGGGCCCATCGCCTTCGTCGCCTTCCTCGCGGGGCCGATCGCGGCGCGCATCGTGCGTTCGAACGGATCGCTGCTTCTCCCCGCGGCGCTCGTCGGGGCCTTGCTCGTGCTTCTCGGCGATTATGTCGGACAGGTGCTGCTCCCCAGCCGCTACCCTGTCGGCGTCATCACCGGCGCGCTCGGCGCGCCCTACCTGATTTTCCTGATCGTCCGCGTCAACCGGACCGGAGGCGCGCTGTGACCGATCATTCTCTCGTCGCGACCGAACTTTCCGCCGGCTATGACGGCAAGGCGATCCTCGACGGGCTGGACCTGGCGATCCCCTCCGGCCGGATCACCGCGATCGTCGGCGCCAATGCCTGCGGAAAGTCCACGTTCCTGCGCACGCTGTCGCGGCTGCTGACGCCGACGAAAGGCCATGTCCTGCTCGACGGCACATCGATCCATCGTATGCCGGCGCGCGAGCTTGCCCGGACGCTCGGCCTGCTGCCGCAGGCGCCGATCGCGCCGGAGGGCATTACCGTTGCCGATCTCGTCAGCCGCGGCCGTCATCCGCACAAGAGCCTGTTCTCCCGCTGGACGCGCAAGGACGACGAGGCCGTGGACGGCGCGCTGGCCGCAACGAAAACGTTCGATCTTGCCGAAAGGCCCGTCGACGAGCTTTCCGGCGGCCAGCGCCAGCGCGTCTGGATCGCCATGGCACTGGCGCAGGAAACCGACATCCTGCTGCTGGACGAACCCACGACCTTCCTCGACATCAACCACCAGATCGAGGTGCTCGATCTTCTGACCGACCTCAACCGCGCGCGCGGCACGACGGTGGTGATGGTGCTGCACGATCTCAATCTCGCGGCCCGCTATGCCGACGATCTCGTGGCGATGGCCGGGGGAAAGATCCATGCGTTCGGCGCCCCGGACGCGGTGCTGACGGACGAGATGGTGCGCGAGGTCTTCGGCCTTGAGAGCCGCATCATCGAAGATCCTGTGTCGGGGCGTCCGATGATGCTGCCGATCGGACGTCACGGATCGGCTGGTGCGGGGGCGAACCGCCGCTGAACGGCCCGATGTCGTCCACGCTCGCGTGTTGATCTCTAGCGGGGCTCGGTGCTAGGCCGGATGGCATTCGCGCATCTTGAAGGAGACGGGCCCATGACCACCACGGATTACACGGCATTCGTATCCGCGCTCGCCGGCGAGGGGCAGCCGATGGCGGCCTATGCGGCGCTGGAAGCGCTGACGCAGGCACTGGTCGGGGTGAAGCTTTTCACCATCATGACGAGCGACACGACGACCCGCGTGGCCGAGCGGGTCTATTCCAATATGCCGGAGCAATATCCGGTCTCCGGCACGAAGCCCTATAACGAGACGCACTGGTCCGACATCACGCTGACGCAGCAGAAGACCTTCGTGGCGAATACGATCGAGGAGATCGCTGAGGTGTTCGGCGACTACGAACTCATCGATTCCCTCGGCTGCCAGTCGGTGATCAACGTGCCGATCGTCGTCGGGGGAACCGTGATCGGCACCATCAATTGCCTGCACGAGGCGGGTTTCTATACGCCCGAACGCGTTGCGGCCGCCGAGGCGCTGAAGATGCCCGGCGCCGTCTGCATGCTGCTCGCCGCGGGCGGGGGAAGCGACAGCGAGAACATCGCGGTCGTTTGAGCCGGGCGTTACCCTGTTCTCCGTTCAGGCGTCCGGCTGCTGGATCGATTGCAGCAGCGTCTCGCGCGCCGAGCGCAGGTGCTGCCGGCAGGCGTGCGCGACCGTTGCGGGGTCGCGGGTTTTCAGTGCCGCGATGTAGTCCAGATGTTCTTCCACCGCCCGTGCATTGCGCTCGCGGTCATTGGCCTTGTTCCACTGGTAGTGATAGTGGAAGACGATGGTGATGATGTCGTAGAAATCGATGATGAAGCGATTGCTCGACGAGCGATGCACCAGAAGATGGAAGCGTTCGTCGAGCTCGGAGAAATCGCGATAGCGCGTGTCGATGTTCGCCAGCATGTCGCGATGAAGCACCTCCATCTCGTCGAGATCCCGCCAGGCCGGATGATCCCCGGGCAAGGCCGCGAAGCCGGCGGCGGAGCGAAGCTCGAACATCTCGCGGATCTCGGTCAGTTCCAGCGCGAAGTCGCGGGTGAAGCCTTTCAGCACCCAATGGCTGTTCGGCCGCTTTTCGATCAGCCCGAAACGGCTGAAGCGGATGAGGAATTCGCGCACGCTGGTCGTACCCGTGCCGATGTCGCGGGCAAGCTCCAGCTCGTTGATCTGCATGCCGGGCTCGGCACCACCGGCCAGAATCCGCCGCATGAAGCTCCGCTCGATGATCTCCGCGAGTGAACTCGTTTCTTCCGCGGAGAAGAAATCGGACGGCTGCGGCGCGCGCAGCATGGCCTTGGTGCGTTTGTCCCAGGCGATGATCTCCAGCTCTTTCAGGCGCGCGAGAATGGCCCGCACGGTCGTGCGGCTGACGCCCAGCGACGTGCCGAGTTCGAGCTCCGAGGGCAGCGCCTCTGTCTCCGCGATGAGGGTCAGACACCGGTTGAAGGCGTCCTTGAAGACGGTATTCTGTTTCGCCATTCGCATCCCCGGGGACGCTGGGCAGGCCTGTCCCTGCCGGCCGTCGCCCTGTCCTCCCGCTCGCATAATACAAGTTGACGGAAAACTGTCTATTGTAGATAAAATGACAAACAGCGGATCCGATAGACGCGTAATCACATTACCGGAACGGCGCGGTCTCGATCCCGACAGCAGACAGTCAGACGGAAGATGATGCGATGAAGACGCGTAAGATCGGCACGACAGACCTCGCCGTCACGGAATACAGCTTCGGCACCGCGCCGCTGGGCGGAATGTATCGCACCTGCCCGCGCGAGACGGCGATGGAGACGCTGGAAGCGGCCTGGGATTCCGGCATGCGCTTTTTCGATACGGCACCCTGGTACGGCTTTGGCCTGGCCGAGCGGCGGGTCGGCGATTTCCTGCGCGACAAGCCGTCCGGCAGCTATGTCCTGTCCACCAAGGTCGGCCGGCTGCTGCGTCCGGTCGCCGACGACAAGGTTCCCGATTTCGGCTTCATCGATCCACTGCCCTTCGAGACGGATTACGACTATTCCTATGACGGCATCATGCGCTCGGTGGAGTTCAGCTACGCCCGAACCGGCCTCAACCGGCTCGATATCCTGTTCGTTCACGATATCGGCGTTTACACCCACGGTGCGGAACGCAACGCGGTCTACCTCCGGCAATTGCTCGATAGCGGCCTGAAAGCGCTGGATGCGTTGAAATCGAGCGGCGCCATCACCGCCTATGGTCTCGGGGTCAACGAGGTTCCCGTCTGCCTCGACGTGATGCGTGCGGCAGACCTCGACTGCATTCTCCTGGCCGGGCGCTATACGCTGCTCGACCGGACGGCCGTTTCCGAGCTGCTGCCGCTGTGCGCCGAGAAAAAGACATCGCTGGTCGTGGGCGGCGTCTTCAACTCCGGCATCCTCGCGACGGGGGCCGTCGAGGGCGCGCATTTCGATTACGGGCCGGCATCGCCGGAGGTCCTCGAAAAGGTGGCAGCCATGGAGACGATCGCCGCATCGCAAGGTGTGCCGATCGCGGCGCCGGCCATGCAGTTTCCGCTGCAGAACCCTCTGGTCGCCTCCGTGCTGCTCGGTACCGCCAAGCCTTCCAGCCTGACGCGCAACATGGCACTGGAAGCCCACCGGTTGCAGCCCGAGGACTTCGCGCCCTACGACGCGCAGACGCTCGTCGCACCGCCGCTGGGCACGGAAGCCGTTCGCGTTTGATGGGCGATCGACAGGGCTGGGGAGGGCTCCGTCTGCCGTGAGGATGCCGGTTGCAACTTGATCGGTCTTGGGTTAGCGTCCAGACCATAATATGTTTTTTATAGATAAAGATCGTATCGCCGCGTCTTCGGTACGGTTGGAGGAGAACGGAACAAGACGTTGTTGGAGGAGAACAACACCATGACACTGCTGAACCATATTCTGTCGCGTCGCGCCTTTGCGCGCCGGTCGCTGGCAAGCGTTGCCGGCGCGGCCGTCATCGCCACGATGATGCCGATGGGCGCCTTTGCCCAGGATGTCACCATTCCGATCATCGTCAAGGACACGACCTCGTTCTACTGGCAGATCGTTCTCGCCGGCGCGCGTGCTGCCGGCAAGGACCTCGGCGTCAACGTGCCCGAGCTCGGCGCACAGGCCGAGACCGACGTGAACGGCCAGATCAGCATTCTGGAGAATGCCGTTGCCGGCAGCCCCGCTGCGATCGTCATTTCGCCGACGGAGTTCAAGGCGCTCGGTAAGCCGGTCGACGAGGCCGCCAAGGCGGTTCCGATCATCGGCATCGATTCCGGCGCGGATTCCAAGGCCTTCAGCTCGTTCCTGACCACCGACAACGTTCAGGGCGGGCGGATCGCCGCCGATGGCCTGGCGGCGGCCATCAAGGAAGCGACCGGCAAGGACGAGGGCGAGATCGCCATCATCACCAACACGCCCGGCGCCGGCTCGCTGGAGCAGCGCAAGGAAGGCTTCCTCGACCAGATCAAGTCCAAATATCCGGGCCTCAAGGTCGTTGCCGACAAATATGCCGACGGGCAGGCCTCGACCGGTCTCAACATCATGACCGACCTCATCACCGCCAATCCGAACCTCGTCGGCGTCTTCGCCTCCAACCTGATCATGGCGCAGGGCGTCGGCCAGGCGATTGCCGAAAACAAGCTGGGCGAGAAGGTGAAGGTCATCGGCTTCGACAGCGACGAGAAGACCGTCGGCTTCCTGAAGGAAGGCGTGCTTGCCGGTCTGGTGGTTCAGGACCCCTATCGCATGGGCTATGACGGCATCAAGACCGCGCTCGCCGTCTCCAAGAAGGAGAAGGTCGAGGCGACTGTCGATACCGGCGCGAACCTCGTCACCAAGGCCAACATGGCCGATCCGAAGATCGACGCCCTTCTCAATCCCAAGATCAACTGACGATCAGGGGCGGCAGGTCGCGGCGAAAGCGGAACCCTGCCGTCCATCGACCGACATGGTCGCGGCGCTCCTCGTTTGCGCGAGGGCGCCGCGCCCCTGCGCGACCTTTGGAGGAAAGCCGAATGACCGGATTGAACGATGTGAGCCACCGGCATGACGCGGAGGTCGAGGCGCTTTCGGGCGGGCCGGTCGCCAAGGGCGCACCCATCCTCGAACTGCGCGGCCTGCACAAGCGGTATGGGACGGTGGAAGCGCTGCGGCCGGCATCCATCACCTTTCTGTCCGGCGAAATTCACGCCATCGTCGGCGAGAACGGCGCCGGCAAATCGACGCTGATCAAGCTCCTGACCGGCGTCATCCGGCGCACGTCCGGCGACATCGTGTGGTGCGGCCAGCCCGTGCCGCTGTCCGACCCGAACGAAGCCATTTCGCGCGGCATCAATGCCGTGCACCAGGAGGTCGTGCTCTGCCCGCATCTGACGGTCGCGGCCAATATGTTCCTCGGCGACGAGATGAACCGGCGCGGTCTGATGCGCAAGCGCGCGATGACGGATGCCGCCCAGGCGGTGCTAAACGATCTCGGCTTCAACCTGCCGGCCGGCGCGCTGCTCTCGGATCTCACGATCGGCCAGCAGCAGCTGGTCGCCACCGCCCGCGCCGCCATGCGGGGGACCCAATTCCTCATCTTCGACGAGCCGACCGCCTATCTCACGCGCCAGGAATCGGCGCAGCTCTTCCGACTGATCCGCCGCCTGCAGGCGCAGGGCGTCACCATCGTCTATATCAGCCACCGCATGGAGGAAGTGTTCGAGCTGGCCGACCGCGTATCGGTGCTGCGCGACGGCACCCATGTCGGCACGCGCCTGATCGGCGAGACGAACGATGCCGAGCTGATCTCCATGATGATCAACCGCTCGATCGAGCAGATCTACCACAAGGAAACGCTGCCGATCGGCAAGCCGATCGTGGAAACGCGCGGCCTGTCCGGCCCGGGCTTCCAGGATATCTCGCTGACGGTGCGCGCCGGCGAAATCGTCGGTCTCTACGGGCTGATCGGCGCCGGGCGCAGCGAGTTCGCGCTCGGTCTCTACGGGCGCGAGAAGGTCACGGCCGGCGAGATCCTGTTCGAGGGGAAGACGGTCGATATCCGCAACGAGCGCGTCGCGATGG
Source organism: Rhizobium quercicola (assembly GCF_021168455.1). Classification (NCBI taxonomy): domain Bacteria; kingdom Pseudomonadati; phylum Pseudomonadota; class Alphaproteobacteria; order Hyphomicrobiales; family Rhizobiaceae; genus Rhizobium; species Rhizobium quercicola. The sequence goes on along the minus strand of NZ_JAJOZR010000001.1, from coordinate 682,876 downwards.
ATCTCGGCATCGCGCTCGCGCCCGAAAGCCGCCGCGACCAGGGCCTCTGCCTCAACCTGCCGATCGGCCTCAACATCAACCTGCCGGTGTTCGACCGGCTGTCGAGCGGCCTGACGATCAATCGCAAACGCGAGATCGCCAATGCCGACAAGCAGATCGGCGACCTGAAGATCAAGACGCCGACGCGGCGGGTTCTCGCATCGGCCATGTCCGGCGGCAACCAGCAGAAGATCGTCATTGGCAAGTGGCTGAGCCATGGGGCCAAGCTGTTCATCTTCGATGAACCGACCGTCGGCGTGGATGTCGGCACGAAGGCCGAGATCTACCGGCTGTTTTCGAAGCTTCTGGAAGAGGGCGCGGGCATCATCCTGATCTCGTCCTATTTGCCGGAAGTCTACGAACTCGCCGATACGCTGCACGTGTTCCGACAGGGCCGGCTGGTGGCGAGCCACGCCTATCGCACCGCGTCCCACGAGGATGTGCTGACGCAGGCGATCGGCGTCTAACCAAGATAAGGACCGGAAATGACGATGGGTGGAGGACAATCATGAGCGTAGAGACCACGACCGAGGCGGCACCGGTGCCGAAGAAGGGCATGAACATCCTGTTCGGCCTGACGCTTCTCGGGCTCCTCCTGTTTCTCTGGCTTCTTCTGGGCCTGTCGACCAACAGCTTCTGGACATCCAACAATATTAGCAACCTGCTGCGGCAGGGTGCCATGACGGCCATTCTCGCGGTCGGGCAGACCTTCGTCATCATCACCGCCGGCATCGATCTCTCGGTCGGCGCGGTTGTCGGCTTTTCCAGCGTGACCATTGCGTGGCTGTTGGCGCATGGCGTGCCGCTCTGGCCCGCGATCGGTATCACGCTTCTCGTCGGCGTTTTCATCGGTGCCTTCCACGCCTTCGGCATCGTGCGCATGGGCCTGCCCGCTTTCATCATCACGCTCGCGACCCTGACGTCGCTGCGCGGCATCGGCCTGCTGATCACCAACGGCTCGACCATCTCCATCACGGACGAGAGCTTCGCCAACTTCTCCCGTGCGGATTTTCTCGGCGTGCCCAGTCTCTTCTGGATGGTGATCGTAGTGGCGATCCCGGCCTTCGTCTTCCTGCATCTCAGCCGCTGGGGGCGCTATCTCTTCGCCGTCGGGTCCAACCGGGAAGCGGCCCGCCTCTCGGGCGTCAATGTCGAGCGCACGATCTACCTCGCCTATATCCTGTCTTCGACCTGCGCGGCCTTCGTCGGCATTCTGCTCGCCTCACGCATCGGCATCGGCAATGCCACGCAGGCGGAGGGCTGGGAGCTGCAGGCGATCGCCTCCTCCGTCATCGGCGGCACCAGCCTTTTCGGGGCGGTCGGTTCCGTCCACGGGCCGCTGCTCGGCGCCTTCATTCTGGCGACCATCAACAATGGCGCGAACCTGTTGAACCTCAATTCGTTCTGGCAGCGGATCATCACCGGCGCCCTGATCATCATCATCGTCTATTTCGACCAGTTGCGCCGCTGCGGCTCGCGTTGAGCCACGCCGGCCTGTTACCTCTCCGCCTCCGCGATTCGCGCGAGCAGCATGGCGGCGGCGGACGCGATGGGGGCGATGACCGGCGCCGAGACGTGCCGCTGCAGCGCGGAGGCCGCGCGGCCGAGGGGACCGCCACCGATGATGACGGCCTCCGCGCCGTCCTGATCCAGCGACTGGCGGACCGCAATCGCCAGCGCCGCGTATAGTCGGTCCGGATCGCTGGTGAGATGCAGCGGATCCCCGGGCGTCAGCCGCGTCCCCGTGAAGCGATCGGCCAGGCCGAGCGCTGCGGCCTTGTCCGCGAAGCTCCCGACGAGATCGGGCGTCACCGTGGCGATACCGAACCTGCGGCCGCCGGCTGCGGCCTCCAGCATGCTCGCCTCGCAGATACCGACCACGGGAATGTCGATCCGGGAGCGCAGCGCGTCGAGACCGGGATCGCCGAAAGCGCAGACGATCAGGCCATCCGCGGTCTTAGCCGCTGATAGGCCCATCTCCACGACACCGGCGACCGAGGCTTCGAGCTGCACCGGATCGACGATCATCGGCACGCCAATGCTCGCGGTGATGCCTTCCACGCTCACATGAGATGGAAGCGCGGCGCGAACGAGATCCGTCATCATGACCGTGGTGGCGGCCGACGTGTTGGGATTGATGACGACGATATGCTTCATGCTTGGGTCGATCGTCTCTATTCTGTTGTCGCCTCAATCATAGAGCAGGCAGGCAACCTGCCCGGCACGTTCGGACGTTCCCGCGGCCCCGACCAGCGGCGGCACCACGGCTCGACAGGGCGCCATGACATCTGCGCAGCGCGGCGCAAACGCGCAGCCCGGGGGCATGTCGGCGAGATCCGGCGGTGCGCCGGGGATGGTGATCAGCCGGTCGCGGCCATCGGCAAGCTCGACGCGCGCACCGAGCAGGCCTTTCGTATAGGGATGCTTCGGGTTGCGGATGATATCGCTCGCCGTGCCTTCCTCGACGATACGCCCGGCATACATGACCGCGATCCGGTCCGCGACCTCGGCGGCAACGCCGATATCGTGGGTGACGAAGATCACCGACAGGCCGTATTCCTTCTGCAACTCGCGGATCAGCAGCAGGATCTGGATCTGTACGGTCGCGTCCAGCGCCGTCGTCGGCTCGTCGGCCAGCAGCACCTTCGGATTGCAGGCGAGCGCCATGGCGATCATCGCGCGCTGCAGCATGCCGCCGGACATTTCGTGCGGATAGTTCTGCAGGCGTCGCTGCGGCGAGGGAATGCGGACCTTCTCGAACAGCGCCAGCGCCCGTGCGGCGGCTTGCGCTCTCGAAACCCGCTCGTGGCGCATGATCGTCTCCTCGATCTGGCGGCCGAGCGTGTAGACCGGATCGAGTGCCAGGCGCGGTTCCTGAAACACCATGGACACGACGACGCCCCGCAGATTGCCGAGGTCCCGCGTCGAGAGCCCCGTCACATCGCGACCGGCCACCGACATCGAGCCTTCGATGGTGGTGCCCTTGGGGTGCATGCGCAGCAGCGAGCGCATGGTCACGCTCTTGCCGGAACCGGACTCGCCGAGCAGGGCCACCACCTCGCCGGCCCGGACCTTCAGGCTCACGCCGTTCACGGCCTTGACCGGCTTGCGGCCACGATGGAACGTGACGGAAAGATTGTCGATGTCGATCATGGTGTCGGGCATCGTATCGGTCATGCCAATGTCTCCCCGAGGCTGGGCGCACGGCTGTGGCCGGAGCCGGGAACGGCCATGAGACAGGCCGCGGATTGCTCGGCGGACAGGCTGGCGAGCGGCGGCATCGTGCGGCTGCAGACGTCTTCCACGAACTGGCAGCGCGTGTGGAACCGACAGCCGCTCGGCGGGTCGATCGGGTTTGGCGGATCGCCGGACAGCGGTGGTTCCGTCGTCCGCTCGGACGGGTCCATCTTCGGCATGGAGGCGAGAAGCGCTGCGGAATAGGGATGGCGCGCCTCGCCGAAAATGGCCGCGCGCGTGCCGATCTCCGCCACCTTGCCGAGATACATCACCATCACCCGGTCGCACATGAACTTCACGACGTTGAGGTCGTGGGAGATGAAGAGATAGGTCAGCCCGAAATCCCGCTTCAGGTCGAGCAGCAGGTTGAGAACCTGCGCCTCCACCGATTTGTCGAGCGCCGAAACGGCCTCGTCGAGAATGATCAGCCGCGGCTCGAGCGCGAGCGCGCGGGCGATGTTCACGCGCTGGCGCTGGCCGCCGGACAGCTCGTGCGGATAGCGGCCGGCAAAGCGGCCGGGCTCAAGCCCCACGCGGAACAGAAGGTCGTGGGCGCGGGCGATCGCCTTGGCCGCGGGCACGCCGTGCACCTGCGGAGCGAAGGCGATCGATTCCTCGATCGTCAGGCGCGGATTGAGCGAGGCATAGCTGTCCTGAAACACCATCTGCACCTGCCGGCGATATTGCGCGAGCGGCAGGGTTTCGCCCACCGTCTCGCCGTCGAACAGGAGATCGCCCTTGTCCCGGACGATGAGGTTCATGAGCAGGCGCGCCGTGGTGGACTTGCCGCAGCCGCTTTCGCCGACGACGCCCAGCGTCTCGCCCTTCAGAATGTCGAAATCGACGCCATCGACGGCCCGCACGACCTTCTTCGGCCCGAAGAAGCCGCTGCTCTTCACCGGGAAATGCTTCAGCAGGCCGCGCGCCGAGATCAGCGGCTGGGCCGGCCCGCCGCGCTCGCCGACGCCCGGATCCTGATTGTAGGGGGATACGACGGCACTCATGATTTCACATCCATGGCGGTGCGCAGACCGTCCGAGAAGAGGTTGAAGCAGACCGAGGTGATGAAGATCATCAGGCCCGGCAGGGCCGCGACGAGGGGATTGTTGTAGATCGCGGTTCTCAGCGTGTTCAGCATCAGGCCCCATTCCGCATCCGGCGGGCGCACGCCGAGGCCGAGGAAGGAAAGACCGGAGGCGAGGATCATGGAGACGGAAATGAGGCTGGTGGCAAAGACGAAGATGGGGCTGAGCACGTTGCCGAGGATGTGCACCCGGATGATCGTGCGCGCGGGCGCGCCGGAGGCGCGGGCGGCATCGACATAGTCGAGCTTGCGCACCTGCGTCGTCACGCTTTCGGCGACGCGCGCGATCTGCGGGATGAAGACGACGGTGAGCGACACCAGTGCATTGGTGAGCCCGGAGCCGAGCGCGCCGGACAGGGCGACCGCGAGGAGGACAGAGGGGAAGGCGTAGAACACGTCGATCGTGCGCATGATCAGCGTGTTCACGATGCCGCCGGCGTAACCGGCGATGATGCCGATGGCCGAGCCGATGACGAAGGCGATGGGTACCGGGATGACGCCCATGGTCAGCGACAGGCGCGCGCCATAGATCAGCCGGGAGAGCATGTCCCGTCCGAGTTCGTCCGTGCCGAGGATATAGCCGGGCGTGCCGATCGGCTTCAGGCGGCGGATGACGCTGCCTTTCGAGGGATCGTACGGCGCGATATAGGGCGCAAAGATCGCGATCAGCACGAGAAGGAGGACGACGGCCAGGGCCGTGAGCGCCACGGGATCACGACAGAGCCGGCGGACGACGCCGCTCCAGAAGCCGGGCGATTTGAGAATGAGCGACGCGGGCGCGACCATGTCTGCGGTGATGACGGCCATGGATCAGCTCCTCTGGATGCGCGGATCGATCGCGCTTTGCAGCACGTCCACGATGAGGTTGAGGAAGACGAAGAACAAGGCGAGCACCAGGATCGTGCCCTGCAGGATGGGCAGGTCACGGGTGAAGATCGCGCCGTTGAGGAGAAAGCCGGTGCCGGGCCAGGAAAACACCGTCTCGATCAGGATCGAGCCGCCGAGGAGATAGCCGAGCTGCAGGCCCATGACCGAGATGGCGGTGGGCGCGGCATTGCGGATGACGTGGCGCAGGATCTGTCCCGACATCAGGCCCTTGGCGGCCAGTGCCTGGGTGAAATCCTGCGACAGGATGTCGGCCACAAGCGAGCGGATGGTGCGCGCGATGATGCCCATAGGGATGACCGACATGGTGACCGCCGGCAGGATGAGATACTGCACATAGTCCCAGCTGAAGGCCCGCCCGTCGGAGCCGCCGGGGCCGCCGCCCATCGCCGGCAGCCAGCCGAGCGTGACCGAGAAGGCGATGACGAGCACCATCCCGAGCCAGTAGTGGGGAACGCTGACGCCGAGCATGGCGATCGCGGAGGCCAGCCGGTCGATCCAGCCGCCCCGGAAGACGCCGGCGACGAAGCCGAGCACCGAGCCGATGGTAAAGCCGATCAGCGTCGCGGCGACCGCGAGGATGATCGAATTGACAGAGGCATCGAGGATCTCGCTGAGGACCGGCCGGCCCGTGGCAATGGAGACGCCGAGGTCGCCATGCAGCGTGCGCCAGGCCCAGAGCCCGTATTGTACCGGCAGGGGTTGGTCGAGCCCGTAGAAGACGCGCATCTGCATCTGCTGTTCGGCCGAGGCGTCAGACGGCAGAATGGCGGCCAGCGGATCGCCCGGCGCGATATGGATCAGGAGGAAGCAGACGATACTCACGCCGATCGCAACGGGAATGACGTGCAGCAGTCTCTTCAGGGCATAAGCCAGCATGCTGTTCTCGATATGCTAAGGTCTCGTGATATCCGGCTGCGCGAGCCGACCGGTCGCGCAGCCGTGTTCAGATGACGGGTGTCAGGGATCGACGCTGATGGTCGAGAAATCCTGGAACCAGTTCTGCGCCTGCACGAAACCCTTGACCTTCTCCGTCATCGCCCGCGGATTGACGTCGTGCGTGACCATCAGGAACAGGGCTTCGTTGACGTATTTCTCGTGGATCTGCTGCAGCACCTTGTTCTGTTCGGCGGGATCGAACGTGGTGCGCACCTTGGCGAACAGGTCGTCCATCTCGGGATCGCAATAATAGCCCCAGTTGGTGCCGGCCGGCGGCGCGAGGTTGCACTGCGACTGGCGGATGAGCGCCGTGAAGGGGTCCTGAATGAAGTAGCTGTAGTTGACCGCGGTCGCGCCCTTGGCGCTCGGATCCTTGGCGCCGGCGCGCCAGATGTTGATGACCGTGTTCCAGTCGGCGACTTCGAACTCAATATTGATGCCGATCTCGGCGAGCGTCTGCTGGATGTATTCGTTCATCTGCAGCGGCAGCATCTGTCCGGAGCCGGACGAGGAGATGACGACCTTGGTCGTGATCGGCTTGTCGGGACCGTAGCCCGCTTCCGCCATCAGCTTCTTGGCTTCCTCGACATTGTAGCTCAGCTTGAAGGTCGGATTGCCGAACCAGGGGCTGCCGGGCGGCAGGTAGCCCTGCGCCGGGATCGACAGGCCGCCCAGAAGCTCGTTCAGGCCCTCGCGATCGACGGCAAGGTTTGCCGCCTTGCGCACGCGGATGTCATTCCAGGGGGAGCCCTCGACGCGCGAAAGGTGCCAGGTCCAGTTGTGCGGATAGGAGTTCGTGACGATCTTGAAGCCGGCATCCCGCAGGGATGCGACGGAGTCGGGCGCCGGCGCCTCGATCCAGTCGACTTGGCCCGAGCGCAGCGCCGCCACGCGGGTGTTGGGCTCGGGCAGCGGGATCAGCACGAGCTTGTCGAGCTTGGGAATTCGCGCCTTGTCCCAGTAGGCGGCATTCGGCGTCAGCTCGGCGCGCTCGCGCGGCGTGAAGCCGTTTTCGAGCTTCCAGGGGCCGGTGCCGGACGGCTTCTGCGCCACCGCATCCCAGTTCTTGCCCTGCGCTTCCCAGTTGGCGGGCGAGGACATCAGGATCCAGCTGATCTGGTAGGGAAGCGTCGCATCCGGCGTCTTGGTGACGATCTCGACGGTCAGGGGATCGATCACCTTGTAGGAAGCGACGGCCGGGATGCGCGACTTGCCCTGCGCGGACTGGCGCTTGTCGAACTGCGGCGCATCCGTCTTCAGAAGCTTGTCAAGGTTCCAGACGACGGCGTCGGCATCGAAGCTGCTGCCATCGTGGAATTTCACGCCGTCGCGCAGCTTGAACGTCCACTTGGTCTTGTCGTTCGCATCGACGTCCCAGGAGGTCGCAAGGCTCGGAATAAGCGTCGCAGCCTTGTCGGCGCTCGAAAGGTCCCATTCGATCAACGCGTTGTAGAGCGTGTAGCCCATGACGCGCTGGCCTTCGCCGCCCTGGTCCGTCTGCCCCGTCGTCAGCGGAATGTCCGACGCGGTCATGCCGATGCGCAGGGTACCGGCGGCCCAGGCGCTGCCGGCCGATGCGGCTGCCAGCGCCAGTGCGGCGGACCCGGCGATCATCGCGCTCCGGACGCTTTCAAGGATCGGACGGCTGCGGAAGATGGATCTGGAATTCGACGTCATTCTGTTCCCTCATTTGCGATTCCGAGCATTTGCTCAGTCGAGGGAGGTAAAGCAGGTTTCGTGCCAGATACGCTGACGCGTCCGTCTTCCCGTCATCCGTGAGCAGGTTTGGACGAGGAGCGGGGGGTCGGCTCTGACGGGATGGAATCTCCGCGCGCATCGCGATCCGAAGCGTGCCGCCGTGCGGGACGGTTCGTCATGATGAATTAAGAGGCAACTGCACGGCGAGACAACCCCGCTGTGGCTGCGGCGGGGTTGTCTCGTCTTTGCTCATCCGTGCGATGTCTTCAGGAGGCCGAGCGCAGATAGTCCACCAGTGTCCTCGGCTTGCTCGAGACCGACTTGTCGCGCATCTTGGGGGTGCGCTTGGCGACGTAGCGGGGGCGGTAGACCTTGAAATCCTGCAGGGCGGTGAAGGTCTTGCCGTAGTTGACCTTCAGCGCGCTCAGCGCGCGACCGTTCTTCGCGCGGGCTGCGAGAACGGCAAGCCCGACCACACCGCCTTCCGTCGGCTGCCACTCGACCGAGTCCGCAAACCATGTCTTCGCCGCCGCCTTGTCATTGCCGGCAAGGTACTTCCAGCCGAGCGCCTGCGCGCCGAGCGCGGACTTCTGCGACGTCACCGTCTCCTCAAACAGGGCATTCTCGGTTTCGCCGAGCGCGAGGGCCGGCTTGTCGGCGGTCAGGACGCTCGACACGATCTCGATATACTGGCGCGCGACATCCGGCGACATCTTGATGTAGTGGCGGGCAAGCTTCAGGGCATCCTCGGTCTTGTCCATCTGCCGCAGTGTCAGGATCAGGCCTTCGATGCTCTTCGGGTCGCGCTTGAACTTGGTTGCCTGCAGGAACCAGGCATTCGCCGTCGTCCATTCCTTCTGCGAATAGAAGTACCAGCCGACGAGGTTCGCGTCCTCGACGGAGGCATTGCGCTGGATGAAATCGACGAAGCGCGTGATTTCCTCGTTTGCCGGCATCTCGGAGAAGTCGCCATGCTCGATGAACGCGCCGATCTGGCGGCGGATGCCGTCGAAGCCGAGGTTCTCGAACTCGGGATGGCCATCCTGCGTGGTGCGCCCGAGGGCCAGAAGCGAGGTGAAGCCGACCGGCGGGATGAGGAGGGATGCCTTCTGCACCGTGGACAGGCGCATGATGGGGTCGTCGCAGCTCGACAGGATGTAGCGGTAAACGTCGAAGGCGTCGGCGTAGTTGCGCAGGCGCGCAAAGGCTTCCGCGACGTTCCACTGCACCTGCATCTCGCCGCAGACCATGAGGGAGGGCAGGCCCTGCGCGGTCGAGATCACATCCTTCCAACGGCTCTGCGCCATGGCGCTGTCGATGAGGCTGCGCGCTTCGCCCAGTTGCAGCTTGGTCATCAGGTCTTCGGACGGCTGCCATTTCGGATTGACGCTCTGGGCGCGGGCGATGCCGGCGCGCACGGCGGCATAGTTGCCGGTGGCGTAGATGTTCCACAATGGCTGCTCATCCACCTGGGAGACCGGCGTGAACAGGTCCTTCGGCGGCTGCCAGTCGGGATAGAGATCCTTCAGACGGCGCAGCTCGGCACCGACGCGCTTCAGGTCGCGCGTCGAGGCGTAGTAGCGCAGGGCGGAGATATCCACCGATGTGGCGGAGGCCGGCTGTGCCGACGCCGCTTCGGCTGCAGGCCCGGTAGCGGCCGCGAAGGGATTTGCGACCGCCGGGGTGGACGCGCCGCGGGGCTCGGCAGCCGGCAGAGCGGCGGGGAGCGCGACGGCGACGCTTGTCGCCACCGGCGCAGACGCGGCCTGACGCAGGAACGGGTTGTCGCCGGGCGCAGCCTGAGGGTTGACGGCCACACGGTCGGCGGCCGGTGCGATGCTCGCCGCCGGCGGCGCGAAAGCTGCGTTTGCAGCCGATACGGCGGAAGACGAGACCGCGCCCGGAACCGGCGCCAGCAGCGGATCGCTCGCATCGCGTTTCGACGCGTCGTTTGCGGGTGCCGTCAGCGCCCACGACATTTCCTGCGCCTGCAGCTCCGAATCGCCGTTCTGGAACGTCTTCGAAACGAGGCCGGGGTTCAGCAGGAGCACGGCGGTTGCTGCGAGCAGCGAGAACTTCAGTTTTGACTTGGAAGACATGATGCATACCTCTCGGAGATGGCGATGATGCTCAGGAGATGGAGCGTGGATGGGTAATATTCGGTCGGCTCGAAGGGCGGCAGGCTGAAAGCCGGGCCCGCTCTGCCGAGACCGCAGGACAGAAGCGCGCTGACGGCGCGGTAACCGGGGTCCGGCATGGCCGTCATGGCGGTGGCCGTTGCCAGATCCATGACATGCATGACGTTCTCGCCGTTCTCGTTCCAGCGCTGCTGCACGCCCGTCAGGAGCGACAGCGGCGCGCCGCCGGACCAGGCCGTGTAGAGCGGAACCCGAACCGCCTCGTAGCCGAAGGTGGCGGCGAAGGCCGGCGCCGGCTGCGGGTGCTCCCCCCGGAGCGAGAGCCAGTCGGCGGGCAGATGACTGCTGCCGAAGCGGCCCTTTTCGAGCAGCGCCCTGCCGCTGGCGACGAGGTCTGTCGCCGGGAACGACGGATCGATGCGCCCCAGCTCCTCGATCGCAGGGAAGATCCAGTAGGACAGGTTGACGACGATGCCCGGCTGCTCGGTGCTGCCGCCAAAGCCCTGTGCGGCGGGAAGCAGAAGCGTTCCGTAGGTCGAATCCGTGACCGTCGCCTTTCTGGTCAGATCCTTCAGGATCCGGCGCGCATCGACGGCAAAGGCCGGCTCGCGCCACCGCGTGGCGGCCCGCGACAGCGCCCAGGCGATCAGCAGGTCGCCGTCGGAGGCATTGTTCGTATCGGCGACCGGCAATGCCGTGTCCGGGCTCCAGCGCCAGGCCGAGAGCGCATCGCCGCGGACCTGCAGGTGTTCCTTCGTCCAGGCCCAGAGCGCGTCGAAGGCTTCGCGGTCGTCCGCGGCGACGGCGATCAGCATGCCGTAGCCCTGGCCTTCGCTGTGCGAGACGTTGCCGTTCGACCGATCGATGACGCGCCCGTTTTCCACGAAGACGGATTTGTAGAGCCACCAGGCGCCGGCGATGTAGTCGGCGGGGAGGATGGCTGTCGCCGCTTTGATGCGGCTGGTCTTGCCCGCCGCCAGGCCGCTCGATGGCAGCAGGGCGGAGAGCAGGACGGTCATGGCGGCCGTCAGGCTCCATGTGACCAGGGCGAGCGGCTTAGCCATGATTGCGGCGTCCGGTCGTCAGAACCATGTAGGTGCCGAGGCCGAGAAGGATGGCCGCCGTCAGCAGCGCGAAGATGTAGACGGTGGCATTGTTGGCCAGCCAGCTCGCCGTCACCAGGCGCATGTTGGACAAGCTGAACGGCTGCGTCTGGTAGAGCGTCTGGTTGGTTGCCAGCTGCTGGTCGAGCCTGATCCCCGTTTCGGAAAACGCCTGGACCGATCCGCCGAGCGTATTCCAGACGTTCAGATCCGTCAGCACGTCCGTGCCCGCCACGATGCCGCTCGCACTCTTGGACGCGACCACCGTCCACAGCCCGCCGTTGCCGCCGGCATTCTGCGCGATCACCAGCGTGGTCTGCGCCGTGGGGGCAAACGCTTCCGGCTTGATCTCGTCACCCAGAATGGCGCGCAGCGGCGCGAGGTTTAGCTTGGAAAGCTCGGAGGCGGCCTTGCTGCGGATGGCCTGCAGCATCTCCGCCGAGCGTTCGACCGGGGCGGCAAGGAAGCTGCCGGCCGTCTGCGAGAGGTCTACCGCCGTGCCGACGACGCTCGTCGTCATCTGGCGCTGCATGTCGCTCTGCGGCCCGAAATTCTCCAGCGCCGCGACTTCGTATGGCGAGGCTGCCGCCCCTGCCATGTTGCGGATGTTGACGAAATCGAGGTTCATGCGGCTGACGAGTTCGGAAGGCAGCGTGTCGTATCCGCCGAACGCGATGAGGTTGGCCGTGTCCATGGCCGGCAGCAGCGAGGTGTACTGCATCGGCTTCACCTGGCCGGATGCGTAGGCCATCTTGGCGACGAAGGTCGCTGCGGCATCCATGCTCTGGGCATTGTAGTTCGGCACGAGCAGCGTGGTCGCAGCGCCCGTATCGCCTTCCACCGGGGCGGGAAGGCCCGAGGTCAGGGCGGCGATATCCGGATAGCGGCCGACGCGGGCATAGTTCGGAATATCGAGGTAGGAATTGCCGTCGAGGGAGAGGCGCGCCGTCGATGTTGCCTTGTCGACGGACTCGCAGGCGGCGTCCAGCTTGGAGGGCAGGCGCGCCTCGATCTGCAGCGTGTTCTGGCCCGGACGCAGCGCCGTGAACGGGATCGGCAGGCGCTGGTCGCGAATGGCGCCGCCGAGCGGCGAGCTCAGCGGGATATTGGCCACGACCTTGTCGTTCGCCTTGACGGTCAGCACCGCATCCGGCGACAGCCCGCCGACATAGAGCGCATTGAGGTGGAAGCTCATGCTCGAATAGGCGCCGGGATAGAAGTCCGACGGCATGGTGAAATTGACCTTCGACTGCATGAACCGGCCGTCGAACGGCTTGGCCGTCAGGCCGAGATCCGACAGTGTGACCTTTTCACCGGGAACGAGAAGCCGGCCTTTCATATTCGTCAGCGCGGCCAGCCCCTCGGGTGTGCCGACGGGACGTTCGCGTGTCGCCTGCTGGACGAACTGCTGCGTCTTCGCGTCGAGATCGGCAGTGTCGAGGCCGGAAATGATCAGGCGCTTGCGCTCGGGCGTCGCACCGGCCGCGACGATGGCCGCCTCGCCGGAGGTGAGACCCTGTGCGCCGGCGCCGAGCAGGGCGGCGATATCCTTGAAGACGCCGACATAGATGTCGATGCCGGCACCCGTGCCGGGCGTTGCGCCGAATTCGACCTGGGGATGATTGAGGTTGCCGGCGATGGCGAGCGCCTGCACCACGTTCAGCGCGCGGTCATAGTCCGCCATCTGCGCGCCCTTGGGCAGGATGACGCGCAGGTTGGTGCGGCCTTCCCGGGTGCCGGCAAGCGGCATCAGGTCGATCATGGTGAGGTTGCCCGCCTCGGACGAGGGGAAGACGAAGCCGCTCTGCGCCGGATCAATCTTGGTCCAGAGCTCGTAGGTCGCCTCGACGCTGCAATCGACACGATGCCGGTGGCTGGCGGCGATGGCGACCGCATTGTAGCCCGGCTGGATGATGCCGGCCGGTATGTCGAAGGTGACCCGGCGCGGATCCCCGGCCGTGAGGCTTGTGGCACCGATCTCCCGGCCATTGATCTGGATGGTGAGGTTCGACCGCTCCGGCGCGGCGGAAATGGCGGTCTGGAGCGTCAGCACCAGGCGCGATGCGCTCGACGCCTCGTCGGGCCGGGCGAAGAAGGAAAGCTTGCGGCTCGCAAATTCGCCGTCGAAGAACAGGTCGTAGGGGCTCGCCGCAATCTTGCGCAGCGTGCCGCCGACATCGGCAAGCGGCGCCGGCGCTGTGGCCGTTGACGGCGTGTTGAAGCGGAAGGGCGCAGGTGCCGCCGCCGGCTGGCCCGGTGCCTGCCCGAGCGTCTGGGCAAGGGCCGTGCTGGAGAGGCCGGCCAGGAGAAGGGACGGAAGGAGCGCGAGGGCGAGCGTGGATGACTTGAACATGATGTTTTCCTCTGGCTTTCCGGTCACGCGGCTTCGACGACAGGTTGCGGCTTTTCGGCAGTCGGACGGCGGCGGCGGCTTGTCCTCTCCGACGTCGATTTCGACGACAGACCGGCCGTGATGGCGAGGAAGGGGCTGAAGATGGCCCAGCGGATCAGCGTCAGCAGAGCGACGGGGTAGGACCGGCGCTTCTGGCGCCCGTCGCGCAGGGCGCGCGGCAGGTCGAGATCGGCGAGCATGAGGCTGGCAATGGCCGGGAAGTGGCAGGCTTCCGCGTCGAGTTCGATCACGAAGCTGCGGTGATCGCTGCCGGACGGCTTGCCGATGAAGACGGGCACCGAGGGCAGGATGACGTGTGCAGGGGGATCGACGAGAAGCAGGCGACCATAGTCTCCGGCCCGCAGCGGGGTCGACATGCTCTTCTTCAGTTCGACGATCGCCTTTTCCGAGGAGATCTGGCGGATGGTGACGGGCACGGTCTGGTTGCCCACTTCCAGCTCCGCGGTCCGGGCCGAGGGAAGGCTGATGCCGTCCGCGTCGTTCGGCTGTTCGGTGACGATGCCGAGGGCAGCGCCGGCGATGATCAGGTTGAGCAGGTTCCAGGCGCCGGTGATGATGATCAGGTCGCCGAGCGCCGGCTCCGTCTGGTAGCGGTAGATCGCATAGGACAGGACCATGCCGAGACCGGCGAAGATGGCGAAGAACGGCCAGGCGAGGTTGGACAGCTGGCGCTGGTTCAGCGACACGCCCTTGTCGGTCACGTTGAAGGTCGGCTTGCGCGGATTGAAGATGACGCTGACGATGGCCCGGACCAGGAAGACGGACTGGACATATTCGTAGAGCTCGGAAATCCAGGGCCAACGCATCTGGCCGTAGAGGTAGTTGCGCAGGATCTCGGACGCGATCAGGTAGGTGACCGTATAGGCCAGGAAGTCTTCGGCCGACGCGTTAAAGATCTTCAGGTTGAACAGGATGAAGAGAATGGGTGCGACGAGGAAGGCGGTGCGCACGAAGGGGAAGAGCCAGAAGAAACAGCTCGACATGTAGCTCAGGCGCTGGGGAAGCGTCAGTCCCTGCTTGAAGAGCGGATTCTTCAGGATGAGGATCTGGATCATGCCCCGGCACCAGCGCGAGCGCTGTCCGATGAAGCTGGCGAAGGTCTCCGGCTGCAGCCCGGTGATGAGCGGCTTGTCGACATAGAGGCTGTTCCAGCCGCGCGAGTGCAGCTCCAGCGCCGTCTCGCAATCCTCGGTGATCGTGATCCCGGAGAAGCCGCCGACCTCATCGAGCGCTTCGCGCCGAAGGACGGCTGCGGAGCCGCAGAAGAAGGAGGCGTTCCAGCGATCCAGACCCTTCTGGATCATGGTGTAGAACATCTCGTTCTCGGCCGGCATGTGCTTGTAGGTGCCGAGATTGCGCTCGACCGGGTCCGGATTGGCGAAGAAATGCGGTGTCTGGACCAGGAAGAGATCCGGATCGTCGCTGAAATGGCCGACGGTTTCGCGCAGGAAGGCACGTTCGGGTGCGTGGTCGGCATCGAAGACGGCGATCAGATCGCCGGAGGTGCGTTCCATCCCGGCATTCAGGTTGCCGGCCTTGGCATGCACGTTCTGGGCCCGCGTCATGTAGTGAACGCCGAGATCGAGACAGAGCGTCCGCAGCGCCTGACCGCGGTCGATGGCGGCCTGGGCGGTTTCCGGATCGCTGCTGTTGCGCTTCTGGTCGGTGCCGCCGTCGTCGAGCAGGTAGACGGTGAACTTGTCGGACGGGTAATCCATGCCTGCGGCTGCAGCGAGCGTCAGCGAGAGGATCTCGGCGCTTTCGTTGTAGGAGGGCACGAACACGTCGACGGTCGGGAGTTCCTCGTCTGACAGCTGGCGAGCGCGGGGGCGCTCGACCGGATCGGCGACGACGAACACGCTGATGAAGAACATGAAGATGCAGAACATCTCGGCGACGTAAAGCAGCATTCCGGGAATGAACGACATCAGGTCGTCGATCGGCGGAAGCGTGCTGGTCGTGCGCCAGTATGCGTAACGCAGGACGATGATGCTTGCGGTCGCCAGCGCAATATAGCGCAGCGGCCCTGCTTTATTGAAGCGCGTAATAACGAATAGAAAGCCGATCGTCAGGGCGGAGACAAGCAATTGTACGTCAGCGCCGACTGGCTGAAGCACAAATGCAAATATTGCCGCCGCGGACGTGATCCATATGAAGAGAGATAATATACGCATGACAATAACATCCTCTGGTTTACAAATTAGTAAGTAAGTTATGACTAAAAACGGGTCAATATTTAAAAATTGATTCAATGTTTCATCTGTGACAACTTTAGTAAGTAAACTGAACATTAATTGTCTGTTTACCCTCGATTTTCGTGGTTATCCGAGAGATGCAGCATTTTATGGTTGTGTTTCGTTATTACAATCCCGCAAAGCGGGAGAATGAATGTTAGAGTTCAGTAAATATGCATGGTTAAAAACAGCGGGATTTCGGCACGATTTCCCGTTTCCAGGCCGCTGAACGGCGCGTCGGGAAAGGCTTGGCCGATGACGGCGTTCTTGGCCGCAGGACGGGGTGTGTTGCCGGCGGTTTCGCGGGCACTCTTGCAAGCCGTAGCGCGCGCGGAGAGAGGCGGCGTATCCCTGGCTTGAGGCGGTTCGTTTTACGGCAGCAGCATCCGCTGACCGCATTGGGATGGATGTCGCCCGAGGGCGATGCCCAGACAGCATCGTGCAACCGCATCGCTCGGTTCGAACGGACCCTGTGCGACTGACGGCTTCCCTGTCAAAACATGTGACGCCCCACTCATGGCGGGGCGCTCCGGGCCGGTGGCGGCCTGATCGGGTCGATGCGGGCCGGGCGCTGCGCCCGGCCGGTCGCTCAGCCGTGTGCGATCATGATGTGGCGCACGGCGGTGTAATCTTCGAGCGCATAGACCGAGAGATCCTTGCCATAGCCCGACTGCTTGAGGCCGCCATGCGGCATCTCGTTGACGAGTGCGAAGTGGGTATTGATCCAGGTGCAGCCGTATTGCAGCCGGCCGGCGGTCTGCATCGCGCGCGAAATATCCTTCGACCAGACGGAGGAGGCGAGGCCGTAATCGCTGTCGTTCGCCCAGGTCACCGCCTGTTCGGGCTCCTTGAAGCGGGTGACGGAGACGACCGGGCCGAACACCTCGCGACGAACGATCTCGTCGTCCTGCAGCGCCCCTGCGATGACGGTCGGCTGGAAGAAGAAGCCGTCGCCCGGTCCGCGCCCGCCGCCGGTCGTGACCTCCATATGCCGTGCCTCGTTGGTGCGCTCGACGAAGCTCGACACACGGTCGCGCTGGCGGGCGGAAATCAGCGGGCCGATCTCGTTGTCCGCATCTGTTTCCGAGCCGAAGGTGATGCTGGAGACGGCGGCGGTGAGGTCGGCGACCAGCTTGTCGTAAATGCCGTCCTGCGCATAGATGCGGCAGGCGGCCGTGCAGTCCTGCCCGGCATTGTAGAAGCCGAAGGTGCGGATACCGGCGACGACGGCCTCGAGGTCCGCATCGTCATAGACGATGACGGGCGCCTTGCCGCCGAGTTCCAGATGCGTCCGCTTGACGGTCTTGGCCGCCGCGGTCAGCACTTTCTTGCCGGTCGCGATATCGCCGGTGATCGAGACCATCGCGATCTTCGGATGGTTGATCAGCGCATTGCCGACGGTGTCGCCGCGGCCGAGGATGATGTTGACGACGCCTTCCGGCAGGATGTCGGCCAGCAGCCGCGCCATCTTCAGCGCGGTCAGCGGCGTCTGTTCGGAGGGCTTGAAGACGACGGTGTTGCCGCCTGCCAGCGCCGGCGCGAGCTTCCAGGCCATCATCATCAGCGGGTAGTTCCAGGGTGCGATGGAGCCGACGACGCCGATCGCATCGCGCCGGATCATCGAGGTGTGACCGGGCAGATATTCGCCGGCCACGGGGCCGTTGAGCATACGGATGGCGCCGGCGAAGAAGCGCCAGCAGTCCACGATCGCCGGGATCTCGTCGTTGCGCACGGCGTGCAGCGGCTTGCCGCAGTTCAGCGCTTCGAGGCTTGCGAAACCGTCCGCGTCCCGCTCGATCGCATCGGCAATGCGCAGCAGATAGGTCGAGCGCTCGGCCGGCGTCGTGCGCGACCATGTGGCGAAGGCGCGTTCGGCGGCCTCCACGGCCGCATCGATCTGCCCGTGCGACGCCTCGGCGAGCCCGAGGATCTTCGCCCCGGTCTTCGGGTTGAGGATCTGCTCTTCCGCCTCGGTGCCGGGCTCGAAGCGGGCGCCGATCAAAAGGTCCGTGTCCATGGTCGATCTCCTGTTCAGGTTCGGGTCATTTGCCGGCGCCGGCGATACGGTCGCCGTCGCGGGTGAGGAAGTATGCGGCAAGGATCGGCAGAAGCGTCACCAGCACGACGACCATGGCGACCACATTGGTCACCGGCCGCTGCCGCGGGCGGATCAGCTCCTCCAGCATCCAGATCGGCAAGGTGGACTGCTGGCCGGCGGTGAAGGTCGTGACGATCACCTCGTCGAAGGACAGCGCGAAGGCGAGCATGCCGCCGGCCAGAAGCGCCGTCGCGATGTTCGGCAGGATGACGTAGCGAAACGTCTGGAAACCATCCGCCCCGAGATCCATCGAGGCCTCCACGAGCGAGCCGGACAGGCGGCGGAAGCGGGCGACCGCATTGTTGTAAACGACGACGATGCAGAAGGTGGCATGGCCGAGCACGATGGTGAAGAACGAGAAGGGGATATCCGCCATCGAGAAGGCCGACCGCAGCGCGATGCCGGTGATGATGCCGGGGAGCGCGATGGGCAGGATGACGAGCAGCGACACCGCCTCGCGTCCGAAGAAGGCCGAGCGGGAGACGGCGGCGGCACAGAGCGTGCCGAGCACGAGGGCGATGGCGGTCGAAAGGCTCGCGACCTTCACCGACAGCGTCAGCGCCGCCCAGACGTCCGGCCGGTTCCAGGTGACGGCGAACCATTGCAGCGTCAGCCCGGGCGGCGGAAAGCGGTAGCTCTTTTCTTCAGTCGTGAAGGCATAGAGGAAGATGAGCAGGATCGGCAGATGCAGGAACAACAGGCCGAGACAGGCGGAGATCTTCAGGGGCAGCGGCGCCCGGTCGAGACGGTCAGAGCGCATCGAAAGCTCCCATGCGACGGGCGGCCCAGAGGTAGACGCCCATGATGACGATGGGCACCAGCGTGAAGGCGGCGGCGAGCGGCAGATTGCCGGCGGTGCCCTGCTGCGCATAGACGGCCTGCCCGATGAACAGGCGCGAGGAGCCGATGATCTGCGGAATGATGTAGTCTCCGAGCGTCAGCGAAAAGGTGAAGATGGAGCCGGCAACGATGCCCGGCAGGGCGAGCGGCAACAGCACATGGCGGAAGGTCTGGCGCGGATGGGCGCCGAGATCGGCCGAGGCCTCGACAAGGCTGCCGGACACGCGTTCGAGCGCTGCCTGGATCGGCAGGATCATGAAGGGCAGCCATACATAGACGAAGACGAGGAAGGTGCCGGTGTAGCTGACCGACAGCGAGTTGCCGCCGATGACCGGGATCGCGAGCCAGGCATCGAGCAGCCACAGGAGATGCAACTGGCTGAACAGCCAGGTGAGAATGCCCTCCTTCGCGAGGATCAGCTTCCAGGCGTAGATCTTGACGAGGTAGCTCGACCAGAGCGGCAGCATCACCCCGAGATAGAACACCGCCTTCCAGACCCCTTGGGCATAGCGCGCGGCGTAATAGGCGATGGGAAAGGCGATGACGATCGACGCCAGCGTCACGCTCGCGGCCATCAGCACGGTGCGCAGGATGATGTCGAAATTCGCATCCGAGAACAGCTGCCGGTAGGTGGCCAGCGTCGGCTCGTAGGTCACGAGACCGGAGAAATCGTCAATGGCGAACAGGCTCTGGGCGAGGAAGACCGCAAGCGAACCGAGATAGACGACGCCGAGCCAGAGGAGCGGCAGACCGAGAAGCAGCGCCAGAAACAGCTTCGGATTCCGCCAGAAGACGTCCGAGAGGCGAGCCGAGCACGTCCCGGCCGGGGGCACCGTTGCATTTTCCCGGTGAGCCTGCGTCACGGTCGCCATCAGGCCTCCTCCATCACGTGGAGATCCTGCCGGTTGAAGGCGAAGGTGACGGGCTCGCCGGCGGCGGGCACGGGCGTGCCGGCCGGAAGCGCGGCGACGATGCGTTCGCCGCCGCAGTCGAGCGTCAGCCGGTTGATCGGTCCGAGGAAACTCGCGGCGATCGGCACGCCGGTGAGGCCGAGTTGACCGTCGGCGGGTGTGCCGAGCAGGATCGATTCCGGGCGCAGGCTCGCCGCGGGGGCGTCAAAGCCGAGCCGCGCGCATTGTTCGCGGGAGAGAACATTGGAGGAGCCGACGAAATCCGCGACGAAACGCGTCTTCGGACGGCGGTAGATCTCCTCCGGCGTGCCCACCTGCCGCACCTTGCCCTCATGGAACACGGCGACCCGGTCGGCCATGGACAGGGCTTCGCTCTGGTCGTGGGTGACGAAGATGAAGGTGAGGCCGAGCGTCTTCTGCAGGGTCTTCAGCTCGTCCTGCATCTGCTCGCGCAGCTTCAGGTCCAGCGCGCCCAGGGGTTCGTCGAGCAGCAGCACGCGGGGCCGGTTGACGAGCGCGCGGGCGAGGGCGACGCGCTGGCGTTGACCGCCGGAGAGCTGGCCGGGCTTGCGCGCGCCGTAGCCGGGCAGGGCGACCATCGCCAGCGCCTCTTCCGCCGCCCGCCGCCGCGCGGTTTTGCCCATGCCCTTGACCATCAGCCCGTAGGCGACATTGTCGAGGATCGAGAGATGCGGAAACAGCGCGTAGTCCTGGAACACCGTGTTGACGTTGCGCCGGTAGGGCGGCACGCCTTCCGCGGTCTCGCCGAAGATTTCGATATGGCCGGATGTCGGCTGTTCGAAGCCCGCGACGAGCCGCAGGCAGGTCGTCTTGCCGGAGCCGGAGGGGCCGAGCATGGCGAAGAACTCGCCTTCCGCAACCGCGAGATCGACGCCATCGACGGCGCGAACGCTGCCGAAATGGCGCGAGACGTTTTCGAAGAGGATGGCGGTCATAGGAAGTCCTGTTGGGGCTGGGAATGTCAGCTCGTACCCGGAGGCGCCCCTCATCCGGCTGCCGCCACCTTCTCCCCGCCCGCGGGGAGAAGGAACTTGTGGCACCGCTTTCGCCAAACATTACAGCGTCGGGCAGGCCACGTCCCCTCTCCCCGCGAGCGGGGAGAGGGTTAGGGTGAGGGGCTAGGGAACCCGCTCAGGCTTATGGAAACAGTGTTTGAAAACGCCGCGACCTACCGCCCGCCGATGACGCCGATATAGTCCGAGACCCAGCGGTGATAGGGCACGCACTCGCTCTGGCTGGCGCATTTGGCAACCGGCGTCTTCCAGAACTTCACCTTCTCGAAATTCTCGTAGCCATTGGTCTTGCAGCCTTCGTCCGTCAGCAGCGCATTGCCCTTGCAGGCTGCGCCGACGGAGGGGTTGGCGCCGAACCAGGCGGACACGTCGCCCTGCACCTTGGGCGAAAGCGAATGCTCCATCCACAGATAGGCGCAGTTCGGGTGGGCGCTTTCGGACGAGAGCATCGTCGTGTCGGCCCAGCCGGTCGTGCCTTCCTCGGGGAAGACGGCGGCGATCGGCTGTTTTTCCGCGGTGAGCAGGTTCACCTGGAACGGCCAGGAACCCGAGGCGACGACGCCTTCGTTTTTGAAGTCGTCGATCTGGATCATGGCATCGTGCCAGTAGCGGCCGACCAAGGTGCGCTGGACCCGCAGGATGTCGAGGGCCGCCTTGTACTGCGCCTCGTTGAGCTCGTAAGGGTCCTTGATGCCGAGTTCCGGCTTGTGCGCCATCAGATAGTTGGCGGCGTCCGCCACATGGATCGGCCCGTCATAGGCCTGAACCCGGCCCTTGTTGGACTTGCCGTCGGGCAGGGTCATCTCCTCGAAGACGACCTTCCAGCTCTTCGGCGCCTCGCCCTTGAAGGCTTCGGTGTTGTACATCAGCACGTTCGGCCCCCAGACATACGGCGTGCCGTAGTGGACGCCCTTGACCGTGTGCCACGGGGCATCCTGCATGCGTGCGTCCAGCGTCTTCCAGCTGGGAATGAGGTCGGTGTTGATCGGCTGCACGCGCTTGCCGGCCACGAGCCGGAGCGACGCGTCGCCCGATGCGGTGACGAGGTCGAAGCCGCCCTCGTTCATCAGCGCGACCATCTCATCGGACGTCGCGGCAGTCTTTACCGAGACCTTGCAGCCGCTCGACTTTTCGAAGTCGGTGACCCAGTCATAGGCCTTGTCGGTCTCGCCCCGCTCGATATAGCCGGCCCAGGCCACGATCGACAATTCGCCCTCGCCCGTGCCGAGCGCCTTCAACGGCTCCTGTGCAATGGCGGAGGTGGCGACGGCAAGCGAGAGGGCGAGGGTGGTGCAGGACTTCAGAATCTTGATCATCTGTGGTCTCCCGGTTCGGCCGTTGTTCGGCTCGTCTGTTCCCGCAGAGAAAGGTGCCGCGCTTCCGCCGCATTCGCAAATTCATTAAACAGATAGCCGGTATCGGTTTTTCCGAACGCTAGCTCCGCCCGCGGCTGCTGCGCAGGGTTTCCACCACGCCGATGAAATCGCGCGCCGATTGCGGCAGGCTGGAGCCCTTGCGCCAGACCATGCCGACCTGCACCACCGGCAGGGCGCCGGATACGTCGCGGCTCTCGATCCGGTCGCCTTCCAGCGACCAGGGCCGGTAGACGAGATCGGGCAGGAGGGCGATGCCGGCGCCGGTCGCAACGAGGCTGCGCACGGCTTCCACCGAGCGGGTGCGAAAGGCGACATGCGGGCGCGCGCCGAGGGCGGCGAGCAGCTTGCCCGTGTTTTCCTCGATCTCGTCCACCGTCAGCATGATCAGCGGCTCCTGCGCCACATCCGATATGGAAATGATGTCCGCCGAGACGAGCCGGTGGCCGAGCGGCAGCCACAGCCGGTAGGGCGACGTCTCGATGATCTCCGCTTGCAGCGCCATGCGATCGCGCAGGTTGGAAATGACCATGACGGCGACATCGAGTTCGCCGCCGACGAGAAGGTGCTCGAGATAGGAGCCGTTGTCCTCGATGGCGCTGACGTCGACCGAGGGGAAGGCCCGCCGATACCGCGCCAGAAGATCCGACAGGACATAGCCCGCCACCAGCGACGTGACGCCGAGATTGAGCTTGCCGCTGCCGGTTTCCGGCGCATGGGCGAAAGAGCGGCGGGCATCCTGAACGCCGGCCAGGATCTTGGTCGCATGGCGCAGGAACTGGTGTCCGTTATGGGTGATGTGCAGGCCGCGCGGATGCCGGTCGAAGAGCGCGACGCCGAGATCGCTTTCGAGCTCCTTGATCGCTTCGGTGATCGACGATTGCGAGATCGACAGGTTCTGCGCCGCCCGGGTGACGGATCCCTGTTCGGCAACGGCGACGAAGAACTGAAGCTGGCGGAGCGTGAAGGCCATGCTGTTCTTATCCGGATGTGGCTGCGGGTTGGCAAGTCCCGCAATGGCCGGGACGCCTGCCGCGCACCGGCCTCACGGCGGGCCGCTTGACAGGGCGCATCCGCGCCACAGGTTCCCGCTTATGAAGGAACCGCGCTACACAAAATCCAACCTTCCGACGAAGATCTGTGCCGCCTGCGGCAGGCCGTTTGCGTGGCGGAAGAAGTGGGTGCGGGACTGGGAGAACGTCAAGACATGCTCCGAACGGTGCAAGGGTGACGTGCGACGAAAGGCATCGACGGGGCCGGAAAATCGGTAAAAGCGGCGCTTGAGAGAAAGAAGTCGCCGTGTCGAATGCCTGACGAGACATGGAGACGGTAAGAGGAAAGCATCGTTTCGTCTTGTCTTTGTTGCGATGCACAAGGAAAATTCGGAGCGCCAAGGGCGCGGATGATGAAAATTTCCGCCGTTCCATTAGCGCCATGTTCAGGATTTTCGGACAGACTGTAAGAGCTCCTGCACAGACAGTAGAAACGATATCCGGATT
Organism: Rhizobium quercicola; assembly: GCF_021168455.1. Classification (NCBI taxonomy): domain Bacteria; kingdom Pseudomonadati; phylum Pseudomonadota; class Alphaproteobacteria; order Hyphomicrobiales; family Rhizobiaceae; genus Rhizobium; species Rhizobium quercicola. The sequence goes on along the minus strand of NZ_JAJOZR010000001.1, from coordinate 659,351 downwards.
GCCAGCGTGATTTTCGCAGAAAGTAAAAATTCTGATATCGCCAGGAATATCCATGCACTGGATGAGGCGTGGCAGCTCGGATGCTCGGGACGATCCAGCAGTGCTCTCGAGATATCGCTCTCCGTTCATGAACTGTCTTTGCAGCGGGGCAATTCACCGGAGACGGCACGCAGCGCGCAGGACACCGCCTGGTACTGCTTCCAGCTCGGCAAGCCCGAAATGGGCCTTCGCTACGTCGCGCAGGCGGTGGCGATCTGGCACGATCTCGATCAGCCGGCCTTCGAGGCGCAGGCCTTGAGCATTCAAGCCTGGCTCCATCTGGAGTTGGGCCAGCTGGAGGAGGCCGTCGCGCTGGCGGCGGAGGCGCTCGACATTGCCGATCAGAGCGGCGATCCGCGCACGCGCTCGCTGGCTATCAATGTCACCGGCGTCATCTTCTGGATGTCCCGGCAACCGCCGTTGGCCATCGACTATTGCGGCCGGGCCGTGGCGCTGGCGCGGGAGGCCGGCGATGCGAGCTTCGAGTGCTGGTGGCTGATCAATCTCGGCGGCTCGCATGCCGAGGCCGCCTATCTCGCTCTGGACGCGGGCGACCGCGCATCTTTCGATGCCGCCATGGGACCGGCGATCGACGTAACCCGGAGCGCCTATGCCCTTGCCCAGTCCCTCGGAGACGGGTGGGCCGAGCGTCTCTGTCTCGGCAATCTCGCCGAATATTTCAACGCGGCCGAGGACTTCATCGGCGCGGAGCAGTTTCTTGCCCGTTTTCGCGCCATCACCAGCGAGGACGATGCGCGCGGCGAGGGGCACTATCTCGATATTCTCGGGCGGACGCTCGTTTCGCTGAAGCGCTATGAGGAAGCGCTGGTGCCGCTGCAGCATGCCCATGCGCTGGCGAGCATCAACGGCAATGTCGAGACGCTGATGTTCGCCTGCCTGTACCTTTCCAAGGCGCACGAGCATCTTCGCGCCTTCGAACCGGCGCTCGACTTCCACAAGCGCTATCACAGTCTTCACCAGCAGTTCACGGCCGAGCGCGCCCAGCGCAATGCGCGCCTTGCCGATATCCGCTACGAGACCAAGAAGCTGAGGATGTTGCTCGACACGGAAGCCGTGCGGACGGCCGAGATCGCCCGGTCGTTCGAGGCGCTCCAACAGCAGACGACCCTGCTGACGGAGGCGGCGAACACCGATCCGCTCACCGGCCTTGGCAATCGCCGCCGTCTGGAAGCCGTGCTGGACGCGGTGGATGCCGCCGGCGAAGGCTATGCGCTGGCGGTGCTCGACGTCGATCATTTCAAGGCGATCAACGACACCCATTCGCACATCATCGGCGATCGCGTCTTGATCGGGCTCGGCGGGTTGATCAAAGGCTCCTTGCGGGGGGCGGACCTTGCCGTTCGCTTCGGCGGCGAGGAGTTCGTGGTGCTGATGGCCGGCGTCACCTGCGCGCAGGCCAAACGCGCCTGCGAGCGCATGCGCCTGACGGTCGCCCGGCATGACTGGTCGGCGGTGGCAGCCGGGCTTACGGTGACCGTCAGCATCGGCATCGGCGTGTCCGTCGAAGGCCCTGACGCACGCGACATCCTCGAGATCGCCGATCGCAATCTCTATCGCGCCAAGCAGGGCGGCCGCAACAGGGTCATCGTCTCTCCCCGGCCCGCGCCCCCGCGCCTACGCTGATCGGTCCGCGACCTCAGAATGCGTCTGCAGAGGGCTTCCTCGCACTATACTCCCCGGCTGTCTCGTCTATAGAGTCCATGATGAAGGCGCTTCTGTTCGCGCCGGCACGGGAATGACACGGCGGGGATGGCAAGATGACGGCGATGACGATGGACGAGGCTCTGGATCGCGCCGGCACGGGCCGGTTCCAGCGCAGGCTGCTCGGTGTGTTCGGTCTCGTGTGGACGGCCGACGCCATGCAGGTGCTGGCCGTCGGTTTCACCGCCGCCTCCATCGCGGCAAGCTTCGGGCTAACCGTGCCCCAGGCATTGCAGACGGGGACCTTGTTCTTCCTCGGAATGTTGATCGGCGCCGTCGTCTTCGGGCGGCTCGCGGACCGCTGGGGCCGCCGGCGCGTGCTTCTGCTCACCGTCGCCTGCGATGCGGTCTTCGGGGCGCTGTCGGTTTTTGCGCCGGATTTCACCAGCCTGCTCGCCTTGCGCTTTCTCACCGGCATTGCCGTCGGGGGCACGCTGCCGGTCGATTACGCCATGATGGCGGAGTTTCTGCCGGCGCGAAACCGCGGCCGCTGGCTCGTCATGCTCGAAGGGTTCTGGGCCGTGGGCACGCTGGCGATCGCGCTTGCCGCCTGGGCGGCAAGCGTCGCCGGCGTGGCGGATGCGTGGCGCTACATCTTCGCCGTCACGGCGCTGCCGGCGATCATCGGCATCGGCCTGCGCGTCTTCGTGCCGGAGTCACCCTATTATCTTCTGCGCGCAGGTCGCGGCGAGGAAGCCAAAGCCATCGTCAACCGCATGCTGGTCATGCACGGCAAGCCGGCTCTGACGGCCGGCGAACCTCTGGTCGCGGCGCCGAGAACGGCGGGCGAAGGCGTGTTCTCGCCGGCTTTGCGCCGCCGCAGCCTGCTGATCCTGACCGTCTGGTTTCTGGTGTCCGTCTCCTATTACGGCATCTTCACCTGGATGCCGGCGCGTCTCGCGAGCGAGGGTTTCGGCTTCGTGCGCGGCTATGGCTTTCTGGTGTTCGTGGCGCTGGCGCAGATCCCCGGCTACGCGCTTGCCGCCTTCGGCGTGGAGCGGTGGGGACGCCGCCCGACGCTGATCGGCTTCTGCCTTCTCTCTGCGCTCGGCTGCCTGCTCTTCGTCCTGTCTCCGGACGACCTGCTGATCGGCGCGTCGCTGCTCTTGATGAGCTTCGCGCTGTTGGGAACATGGGGTGCGCTCTATGCCTTCACGCCCGAACTCTACCCTACGGCCTCCCGCGCGACCGGCATGGGGGCCGCAGGCGCGGTCGCGCGGCTTGGCGGGCTCATCGCCCCGACGCTGATGACGGTCGTCGTGACCTTCGGCGTCGGAGTGGCGGTCGGGCTGTTTGCAGCCCTTCTCGTCTGCGCCGCGTTTGCCGCCCGCATGATCGACGCGGAAACGCGGCAGGCATCCCTCGCCTGAGGCGAATTCGGCGAAGCGCTGCCGTCAGGATGCCGCGGGTTCGGCGCTCCCTTCGCTCTCTCCCCTGATCCAGGCGCGGGTTTCCCGCAGCACCTCGTCGGACAGGTCGGGATCGACGATGGCGCGGGAGAGGATAATGGCGCCGACCATGGCAGCCCAGCTGCCGATGACGGCCCGCCGCATCTCAGGGCTCGTGTCGCCATCCGGCGTCCGGCTCATGCGCGCGATCTGCGTCTGCAGGCCTTGCGTAATGGCGGCCCGCGCGGCTTCGCCCTGATGGCGGCTTTCGGCGCTGAGGCCGGCGATGGGGCAGCCATTGCCCGGATTGTCGCGATGACGCGGGGTGAGATACTGGTCGAGATAGGCGGCGATGTCCTGCGTATCCTCCGCCCGCGCCCGGAACGTGCTGGCCAGGGCCTGTGCCACCAGATCGTCCTTCGACGTGAAGTGCCCGTAGAAGCCGCCATGGGTGAGGCCTGCGGCCTTCATCACCTCGGAAACCGTCACCGCTTCGAACCCTTTCTCGCGAAACAGCCTGCTGGCCGCATCCAGAATACGGAGACGGTTTTCCGCCATCTGTTCCCGACTGACTTTCATGCCGATCGTCTCCCAAGCCTTCGCCGCACAGGACAGTGCCGGCGACATTCATGATCACGGTCATCATTGTAGAGGGTGCAACCTGCCAAGGCAATGGCTGGCCGACGATGCGTTCTGCCGCGGGCCCGGCCGTGCTCGCTGTCCGCCCGGTTGCCGCCGAAAGATTTGCCGAACAAAGCCATTGACAGTTTCATGATAGTCATCATAAATATAGCAATGATGATAGTCGTCATCATTAGAATCTGTTCGTAAAGCGAGAGTGCATCGTGTCCAAACTCCCAGCAGTTCTCATCACCGGTGCGTCGACCGGTATCGGCGAAGTCTATGCCGAGCGTTTTGCCCGCCGCGGGCATGACCTCGTTCTCGTCGCCCGCAACAAGGCCCGGCTCGATGCCGTCGCGGCGCGGCTGATCCAGGAAACCGGTGTCTCCATCGACATCATCCAGGCCGACCTCACCCGCGTCGCCGATCTCGACATCGTCGAAGCGCGCCTGCGCGAGGATGCGGCGATCGGCGTGCTGATCAACAATGCCGGCGGCAATCTGCGCGGCGGCTTCCTCACCCAGACGCCCGACGACGTGGCCCGTCTGGTCGCCCTGAACACCACCGCCGTCGTGCGTCTTGCCAGCGCCGTCGCACCGCGCTTTGCCGAAGCCGGCACCGGTGCCATCGTCAACATCTCGTCGGTCGTCGGTCTCGCGCCCGAATTCGCCCTGTCCGTCTATGGCGCCACCAAGGCTTTCGTCACCTTCCTCTCGCAGAGCCTCAGCGTCGAGCTCGGTCCGAAGGGCGTGTATGTCCAGGCCGTGCTTCCCGCCGCCACCCGAACCGAGATCTGGGAACACTCCGGCATCGACGTCAACACGATGAGCGGCGTCATGGAGGTTGCCGAACTGGTCGATGCCGCGCTTGTCGGCTATGATCGCCGCGAAGCCGTGACGATCCCGCCGCTGCCCGATGCGGCCCAGTGGGAAACCTATCAGGCGGCACGCCAGGCGATGCTTCCGAACACCCGGCAGGAGCACGCCGCCGAGCGCTACCGCACGGCCGGATAAGACGCGCGCCGCCCTTGTCTTCAACAGGAAAACCAGAATGACGTTCAAAGCCCTGCTCACCGCCAAGGATGGCGATGCGTTTTCCACGAAGCTCGTCGACCTGACCGAAGCCGACCTGATGGACGGCAACGTGACGGTGGACGTGGATTACTCCACCGTGAACTACAAGGACGGGATGGCCATCACCGGTCGCGTCCCGGTCATCGAGCGCTTTCCGCTCGTGCCGGGCATCGACCTTGCCGGAACGGTCTCGGCGTCCTCGCATCCCGATTTTAAGGTCGGCGATCGCGTGGTCGCCAATGGCTGGGGCCTGAGCCAGAGCCATCATGGCGGTTTTGCCCAGAAAGCCCGGCTGAGCGGCGACTGGCTCGTCAAGCTTCCCGACACGCTGTCAACAAAGGACGCGATGGCCATCGGCACGGCGGGCTACACGGCCATGCTCTCCGTGCTCGCGCTCGAACATGGCGGGATCACGCCCGACAAGGGCGATATCCTCGTGACCGGCGCCAATGGCGGCGTCGGATCGGTGGCCATCTCGCTTCTCTCCGGCCTCGGTTATCGCGTCGTCGCCTCGACCGGACGTCTCGGGGAGGCAGCCTATCTCCGCGAGCTCGGTGCGGCCGATGTCATCGACCGCAAGACGCTGTCGGAGCCGGGTGCGCCCATCACGACGCCGCGCTGGGCCGGGGCGATCGACAGTGTCGGCAGCCATACGCTCGTGAACGTGCTGGCGCAGACCCGGTACCGTGGCGTCGTCACCGCATGTGGCCTCGCCCAGGGGCGCGACCTTCCGGCGACGGTGCTGCCGTTCATCCTGCGCAACATCACGCTGGCCGGCATCGACTCGGTCAACGCCCCGCAGGCCGTGCGCCTTCAGGCGTGGGCGTGTCTCGGGCGCGATCTTGATCTGAAGAAGCTTGCGCGGACGACGACGGTCATCGGCCTCGAGCAGGTGCCGGCGGTGGCCGAGAGCATTCTGGGCGGGCATGTTCAGGGCCGGACGGTCGTGGACGTCAATCTCTGAAGGCGACCGCCGGCCTTTTGCAGGCCGGTACCCCGAAAGCCGAAGGCCGCGTGTCCATGACGACGCGCGGCCTTTGTTCGTACAGGGGCGTTCGGCGATTTCACGGCATCGGGCGCCCGCCTTCTGTTCAGCGGGCGCAGAGCGTGCGTCCTGCCGAAGATGATGGCGACGACATCCGGCAGATCCATCTTGGGGGAGATGAGCCGCTCCGCCGGAGGCCGGGCTCGTTGTGCCCGTCTGCAGCGTTCATCCCGCTGTCTTGCGATGAGCGCTCGAGACTATTGCACTATCCGAATTTAATGATATTATGACCGTAATTCAAAAGAGAGAGATCACGCGTCATGCGCTACGAAAAAGGCCGGAAGGATGCCTCGCGGCGCCGGATCATGGATGTCGCCGTCGAGCGGTTCCGTACGGACGGGATCGCCGCTTCCGGTCTCGCCACGATCATGAAAGATGCGGGGATGACGAACGGAGCGTTCTATCCGCACTTTCCCTCCAAGGCCGATCTGGTGCGGGAGACCGTTTCGGATGCCCTGAGCCAGCAGGCGACCTGGCTGCGGGGTGTGCTGGACGAGGGCGGGCTTCAGCGGATCGTCGATATCTATCTTTCGCCCGACCACCGCGACGAGCCGGGCAAGGGCTGCGCCTCCGCGGCCCTTCTTCCGGAGCTTTCCCGTCAGCCGCCGGAGACGCGCGGCATGTATGCCGCGCAGTCCCGCGTGCTGGTGCTGCAGCTTGCTGCGGCGCTTCCGGCCGCTGTCGAGAACAGGGAGGATGTGGCGACGGCGATCTTCGCCATGATGATCGGCACCCTGCAACTCTCACGCGCCGTCGATGCCGACGTCTCGGATCGTATCCTGCAGGCTGGAAAGGACGCGATCGACGTTCTGGCCCGCCGTTCCCGCAACCCCGCCACCAAGGCGGACTGACCCGCAAACCCCTCATCCGAACCAGGTGCAACAGCGCCCCCAGCTATGTCGAATGCCCCGTTTCAAGGGCGCAGCAGACCGGAGATCCCTCGTGAAAGCCTTTGTCGTCGAGAAATACAGGAAGAATGCCCCGTTGCGCCTTGCGGATCGGCCGAATCCGCAGGTTCAGGACAGGGATGTGCTCGTTCGCATCGAAGCGACGGCCGTCAACGTGCTGGATGCCAAGATCCGCAACGGCGAGTTCAAGATGTTCCTGCCCTACCGTCCGCCCTTCGTGCTCGGCCATGACGTGGCCGGTACCGTCGTGGACGTCGGCCCCGGTGTCAGCCGCTTCCAGATCGGCGACGAGATTTATGCCCGCCCGAGGGATAACCGGGTCGGAACGTTCGCCGAGTTCATCGCCGTCGATGAGGCCGATGTCGCCCTGAAGCCCCGCACCCTGACGATGGACGAGGCAGCCTCGCTCCCGCTCGTCGCCCTGACCGCTTGGCAGGCGCTGGTCGATGTCGCCCGGGTCAAGCCGGGCCAGAAGGTCTTCATCCAGGCCGGGTCGGGCGGCGTCGGCACGATCGCGATCCAGCTTGCCAAGCATCTGGGCGCAACCGTCGCGACGACGACCAGCGCGAAGAATGCGCCGCTCGTCAAAAGCCTCGGTGCCGATGTCGTCATCGACTACAAGACGGAGGACTTCGAGAAGGTGCTCTCGGGCTACGATGTGGTGCTGAACAGCCAGGACCCGAAGACGCTGGCGAAATCGCTGAAGGTGCTGAAGCCCGGCGGCCATCTCGTTTCGATCTCGGGCCCGCCGGATCCGGGCTTTGCCGACGCGCTGAAGCTGAACGGCCTGCTGAAGCTCGTCATCCGGCTCATCAGCCGCAGCGTGCGCAAGCAGGCAAAGAGCCTCGGCGTGCACTATTCCTTCCTGTTCATGCGCGCCGATGGACGGCAGCTGGAACAGATCGCCGGGCTGGTCGACAAGGGCGTTCTCAGCGCCGTCGTGGACAAAGTCTTCCCCTTCGCCCAGACGCCCGAGGCTCTGGCCTATGTCGAGACGGGACGCGCCAAGGGCAAGGTCGTGATCAAGGTCGCCTAAGACCCGTGAAGGTCCATGGCGGGCGAGTGCGCCTGCCCGCCATGGACGGTATCGATGACGATCAGCTCTTCGGCTTTTCGTGGTGGCCGCCGAAGGCGAAGCGCATGGCGGAGAGCAGCTTGTCGCCGAACTCGGCCTCGCCCTGCGAGGTGAAGCGCTGGTAGAGCGCCGACGACAGAACGGGCACCGGCACACCGGTGTCGATCGCCGCCTTGACGGTCCACCGGCCTTCGCCGGAATCCGACACCCGGCCGCTGAAGCCGGCAAGGTCCGGATCGGTCTTCAGGGCGCCGGCTGTGAGATCGAGCAGCCAGGAGCTGACGACGCTGCCATGGCGCCAGACTTCGGCGATGGCGGCGAGATCGAGATCGAACTGATAATATTTCGGCTGCTGCAGCGGGCTCGTTTCCGCATCGGCGGCGCGATCGGCCTTCCCGGCATTGGCGGCCTTCAGAAGGTTCATGCCTTCCGCATAGGCGGCCATCATGCCGTACTCGATGCCGTTATGCACCATCTTGACGAAGTGGCCGGAGCCGCTCGGTCCGCAGTGCAGATAGCCGCGATCCGCGGTCTTCATGTTTTCGCTCATGTCGGCGGGATCGATATCGCCGCCCGGGGCGAGCGTTGCGAAGATGGGGTCGAGATGGCGCACGGCATCGTCCGGCCCGCCGATCATCAGGCAATAGCCGCGATCGAGACCCCAGACGCCGCCGCTCGTTCCCACGTCCACATAGTTCAGCGACCGGGCCGAGAGGCGTTCGGCGCGATCGACGTCGTCATGGTAGAACGAGTTGCCGCCGTCGATGATGATATCGCCCGGCACCATATGGGCGGCCACGCGCTCGAGGTTCTCGTCGGTGATCGCCGCCGGCAGCATCAGCCAGACGGCCGCCGGCTTTGCGAGCTTCGACACCAGCTCCTCCACCGAGGCGGCACCTACGGCACCTTCCGCAACCAGGGCTGCGACGCTTGCCGGGTTGATGTCGTAGACGACGCATTCGTGGCCCCCGCGCAGCAGGCGGCGCACCATGTTGGCGCCCATCCTGCCCAGTCCCATCATTCCGATCTGCATTGGATTGAAACCTTCCTGCTTCTGTCGCCGGTTGGTGGCGGCAGCCTTTATGTAGGCCGGTTCGAGCCCGAGGGAACCTCCTGCCGGCGCTGTCGGCGTGTTGCGCTCATGTCGGCGAACTCAGGCGCGCCTCGGTCAGGTCGATCTCGCGCACAAGGCGGCGCGCCATCTCGTCGGGCAGTTTGCGCGCACGCGCCATCTTGAGGATCTGGTCGCGCTCGGCGCGGGCGCCGGCAAGCCGCAGGATCCGCTCGATCTCCTCGACCTTGCGGATCTGGTCGTTCTCGTCGCCCGACCGCGACCGCCCGTCGATGCGCTGGCGATAGACCTCCATCAGGCGCGTGCCGACATCGGCATAGAGATCGGCATCGTTCCGGCCGTTGCCGAGGCGATGCTGCGTGGCTTCTATGGCCTTGATCGCGGCTTCCGCGGCAGCGATGCGGGCATCGTCCTCCTCGCGCTGGTGGGAGGGCTCGGGCGGCAGTTCGAGATCCTGCAAAAGGGCGGGCAGCGCGATGCTCGCGGTTACGAGGGAGACGATGATGACGCCGGCGGCGAGGAAGATCACGAGATCGCGGGCCGGGAAGGGCGTACCGTCGTTCATGACCAGCGGCAGGGTGAGAATGCCGGCCAGCGTGATCGCCCCGCGCACACCCGCGACCGAGATCGCGACGACGAGACGCCAGCTCGGCTTGTGGATCACCTCTCCACGACGGGCCGCCTTGAACAGGGTGAAGCGCAGGGACACCCAGACCCAGGCCAGTCTGAGACCTGCGAGCGCCAGCATGATGGCGACGACGTAATAGCCGAGCCAGATCGGATGCAGGTGTCCGGTGTCGCTGACGATGCGCGCCGCACCGGAGGCGATGCCGGGAAGCTGTTCGCCGAGCAGCACGAAGATGATGCCGTTCATGGTGAACTGCACCGTATCCCACACGGCGGCGCGGCGCACGCGGGTTACGGCGAGCACCTTGCCGCGCTGCTCCTCGTAGCTCATGGCGATGCCGGCTGCGACCGCCGCGAGAATGCCGGAGCAATGCAGGTGTTCGGCCAGCAGATAGGCACCGAACGGAATGAGGATGCTGATGAGGATCTGCGAGCCGGTCTCCTCGCCCAGCTTGCGCGAGACGATGTCCTTAGCGCGCGTCACCAGCCACGTCACCCCGAGCCCCACGGCAATGCCGCCGATCGCAAGCCACAGAAAGGTGAGTACCGCTTCGCCGGCCGAAAACGTGCCGGTGAGCGTGGCCGCCACGGCAAAGCGCATGCAGACGAGGCCGGAGGCATCGTTGAGCAGCGACTCCCCTTCCAGAATGTGCATCACGCGCTTGGGGATGGGGACCCGGGCCGTGATGGCCGAGACGGCGATCGGGTCCGTTGGCGACAGGATGGCGGCAAGGGCGAAGGCGACGGGCAGCGGGATTGCCGGCACCATCCAGTGGATGAAGAACCCGATGCCGAGAACCGTGAAGATGACGAGCCCGAGCGCGAGTTCCAGAATGGTGCCCTTGTCGTGAAACAAGCCTTCCTTCGGGATCCGCCACCCGTCGAGAAACAGCAAAGGCGGGAGGAAGAGGAGGAAGAACAGCGTCGGCTCCAGCGTGATCGCGGAACCGGTCGCGGTCGCGAGAAGCGCGCCGAGTCCGATCTGCACGAGCGGCACCGGCACGGCGATCGGCGACATCCGCGCCAGCATGCCGCTGACCACCACGGCCAAAAGCAGGAACAGGGAAATCGTCACGCCTTCCATGATGGTCCTTTCATCCGTCGCAAGGTTTTGCCGTCCGTCACGGTCGGGCGGGCCATGCCCGTCACGCCAGTCTTGCCAACGGCCCGCGCGGTGACACCGCTAAAGCATCGAAGCGGCGCGGTCGAGCGTCCCGCGTGTCGCGCAGGCGGGAAAGCCTGCCTCCGCCGTTTCCGCCGACATTGCCATTCTCGCGCGATTGCCGTATATGTAGGTATGTTTCTACATCGAGGTCTCCATGACGCATGTCCGCCTTTCGAGCCGCGAACTCAATCACGATGTGAGCAGCGCCAAGAAGGCAGCGCTGAAGGGCCCGGTCGTCATCACCGACCGGGGGCGGCCGTCGCATGTTCTGATGACCTACGAAGCCTATGAACGGCTGACCGGCAAGCGCCGCAGCCTTGTCGAAGTGCTCTCGATGCCCGGCCTGTCGGACATTGGTTTCGACACGCCACGCGCCGCCATCGCCAGTCGCGACGTGGATCTGTCGTGAAATATCTCCTCGACACCAACGTCATTTCGGAACTGCGGAAACTCGGGGATGGCAAGGCGGATGACAACGTGGCGGATTGGGTTCGCGGGCAGGACCCTGACGATCTGTATCTCTCCACCATCAGCATTCTGGAGCTGGAACGCGGCGTGCTCGGCGTCCAGCGCCGCGATGCGGCACAGGGCGCGCGGCTGCGCGCGTGGCTCGATCGTCACGTGCGGCCGGCCTTCTCCGGGAGGATCCTTGCCGTCGACGATGCGATCGCGACCCGCTGCGCCCATCTGCACATTCCCGACCGGCGCAACGAGGCGGACGCCCTGATCGCGGCCACGGGGCTCGTCTATGGTCTCGCCGTGGTCACGCGCAACGTCCGCGACTTCGATGGCACCGGCGTCGTCGTGATCGATCCCTGGCGGGGCTGAAACATCGCGGAAACGTCAGTAGTTGCCGCCATCTCCGCCATCCGGCTGGTGGCCCGGCAAGGCGGGCTCCGGATCGATGGTCGGTTGAAGATCGCGCAGAAGATCCGCCGCATGGCGAAGCGCGCGCTGCCAGTCGTCCGCCGTCAGCTGCGCCGCTCCGGAAGATACGCGCTCCAGCGCGGTCGCATCGCCGTCACCGGCAAGGCCCTGCTGCGCCCGAAGATCGCGGATCTGGCGTAAAGCCGCATCGATCAAGCGTGTGACGTCCTGGTGCTCCAGGGTCTCCACATCGTTCGACGCCGTGACCAGCGCAACGATCCGTTCGTTCACCGTCTCCATCCCATCGTCCTTTCCGGGGCGCACCCCGCTCACTATCTTGCCGTTTGCCTGCCCAGTCGAAGCGCCGCGGCTCAGGCCTTGCGGCACCGGCAGGCGTCGTATCCTCCGGCAAACAGCCGGCCGGCCTGCATGCCGATCATCAGCGGCACATCCCTCACATGGGCAACCTGCAGCGCGCTTGCCATGGCGATCGACGCTTCCGCGCAGATCGCGGCATCTTCCGCGGCGTTGTGGTGCCGGAAGGTCAGGCCGAGGTGGCCCGCCAGAATGTTCAGGCGATGGGAGCCGAGATGCGGCCAGACCCGCTGCGCCATCTTGACCGAACAGAGATAGGAGAGATCGGGATAGCTCTGCCGGTAGAGATCGAGGCAGGCGCGCCAGACGCTGAAGTCGAAGGAAGCGTTGTGCGCGATCATCGTCGCGCCCCTGAACTCGTCGGCGAACTCGTCCATGACCTCGGGAAATTCTCCCGCGTCCTCCACATGCTCCGGCCGGATGCCGTGAATGGCGACGTTGAAAGAGGAGAAGCGCATGTCCCGCGGGCGGATGAGACGTTCCTCGACCCGCACGACCCGGCCATCCTCGATCCACGCGAGCCCGACAGAGCAGGCGCTGCCACGCTGCTCGTTGGCGGTTTCGAAATCGATGGCGATCGTCTTCACGTCCGGTATCCGTTTGCCGTTTCCCGCCCGGCATACGGGCTGGAGACTGATTTGGCAAAGGGAGAGACCATGGTGCGCGGCAGCGCAAGCCCTATCTAAGCGACGAGACATCACCGAAAGGACCGCCGCGCCATGAAACCCCACATCATTTGCCTGATGATCACCTCGCCGGACGGGAGCCTGCATCCGAGCCGCTGGACGAAAAGCCCGGATGGCGAGCGGTCGGACTGGACGGCGCTTTACGAGAAGATCCACGCCGAACATGCCGGCAATGCCTGGATGGTCGGACGGGTGACCATGGCGGAGATGTCGAAGGCCAAGGCGCATCCGCCGACCGGCACCGTGAAGGTCGCGCGTCCGCACCATTTCGCCCGGCCGGGCGCGTCGACCTTCGCGATCGCGCTCGACCCCGGCGGCAAGCTGCATTTCGCAGGCGACGCGCTTTTCGGCGATCATATCGTCGTCCTGCTCGGTCCCGACGTGCCCGACAGCCATCTGGCGGAACTGGCCGGCGACGGCGTTTCCTATGTCGTTTCGGAGACGAAGGAACTCGACCTGCGCGCCATGCTGACGCTGCTCGGACAGGAACTCGGCATTACCCGCATCCTGCTGGAGGGCGGGGCAAGCGTGAACGGGTCGATGCTTGCGGCCGGGCTCGTCGACGAGATCAGCCTCGTCATCGCGCCGGCGCTCGAAGGCCGGGTGAACAGCGATCGGGTCATCGCCTTCGGAGACGAGGGGCTCGCGGGCAAGGTCGAGCTGTCTCTCAAGTCCTGCGACGTCCTCGACCATGGCGCCCTCCACGTCCGCTACACCGTCCGCGCGCCGCGCTGAGGCGACAGGAGAGGGCATGGGAACGTTGCTAGGAAACGCGCCGCAGGAGAGCGAAGCGGACGACGAAGCCGCGCCCGGCAGCGTGGTCGCGTTTCCCTACGACCGGATGACGGTCGATCAGTTCCGGCATCGTTTTCCGCGCGCCCGCTGGCGCGACGACATCAAGGCCTGGTGGGTTCCGGGAAAGACCGCGTCGCGCCGGATCGGGCGGTGGCTGGCGGAACAGGAGGCGGAAGCGGATGCGCATGCCGATGCGCGGGGACGCGACGCCTTCGCCTTCGAGCCGATCGTCAGCCCCTATCTCGAGATCGGTCGCGCCGGCTTCCAGATCCGCACGCCCTATTCGAAGACGGTTGTCGAGGAATTGCGGGAGATCCGCTTCGCGCGCTGGGATGGGGACCTGCGCCTCTGGCATGTCCCCTTCCGTTCGTTCGAAGACCTGCGCAGCCACTGGACGGCTATCGAGGCGGCCGCGCGCCGGAACGAGCCGGCCGAGCGGGCGCGGCGCGCAGAGGCGCGGAAAGGCTCGGAAGACGAGCTGAAAGCGAAGGCCCGCTCCACCGAGCGCCGCAAGCGCCGTTATCCCGTGCTGCCGGACGCGCTGCCGCCACCCGGCGTGCCGGTGGCCATCTCCTACGGCATCGTTGTTTTTACCGAGATCACCGGCGAACTGGTCGATCCCGCTGCTGTCTCCGATTTGTATCCGGGCGCGACGGAAAACCATGTCTGGGGTCTCTGGCGCGCACCCTCCCTCAAAGAGCTCCTTTCCACATGGCCGGCAAAGGCGGTTCCCGACCCGCCGGGCGACTGGTGGTTGCCGACGATCGAGGAACTGAGGCCGGCGCGACGCGCCGCGCGGGTTCGCGAGGGGACCGACACGGTGCGCAGAGGATGAATCCGGACAAGGTGGCCGATGCAGGGGCGGCATTCGAACAAGCGCTTGCGCGACTGCCGGCCGGCTACGCCGAAGGCGCATTCGAAGGCCGACCGTGGGGCGCGACCGTTCGGCGATCCATCGATCATCGTCGCGTCTGGCTGTTTGCACGGGACCTCGGGGGCAATGACATCGTCAGCTTCAACCTCTACCGAACGATGTCCGGCGGCCCCGTTCTGAAGCCCTGCGAAATGTCCTCGGACAAGGTTGTCGCCTTCGTCCTCGGCTTCGAACCCGTCGCGGACCGGACGGCCCCGGTGGAACAAACATTGCAAGCAAGAGGTTACACTCAGGCAACAATAAAGGAGGACCACACAATGGATCATACCAATCACGTTCGCCTGTCGCCCACCGAGCTGACCCCGGCTGTCCTCGAAGGCGCGACGATTTACGGCGCCGATGACCACAAGGTCGGCAAGCTCGATCATGTCCACGGCACGGGTGCCGGCGGCAAGGCCATCATCGACGTCGGCGGTTTTCTCGGCATCGGCGCGAAGCCGGTCGGCGTGCCGCTGAACGATCTCCAGTTCATGCGCGACGAAGACGGTGACGTCCACGCCGTGACGACCTGGACGAAGGATCAGCTGAAGGCGATGCCCGAGCATCGCGACTGAGTGCGACGAGCATTCGATTGCGCGAGCCCGGCCATCGTGTCGGGCTTTTGCATGTCCGCAGACACTCCGACAGGTCTACACGTCGAGGACGTCGACGAAAGCTTCGGGAAAGTTCTTGCGCGCGAGCGGTTCGTTGAGTTTCAGCAGCGCCTGATAGGACGCGGGATCGAAATCGCGTTCGGCCGGCAGGATCTCGCGACCGAACAGGCGGGACAGACGTTCACCATCCAAATTTCCGCGCTCGAAGGGCTCCGTGCCGAAATAGTGCCAGAGCGAATGCACGAAGGCGGTATCGGCAAGCCCGACGGTCTTGTCCAGCGTCGGATGCCGACGCCATTGCCCGAGAACCGTCACTTTCGAATTGGCCCTGCGAAGCGTGAACTGCCACTGCGTTCCCGACAGTCCGGCCGGAAAGCCGCGGTGTTTCGTCATTTCCGGAACTTTTGCCATGCGTCCATCTCTTCCGGCGCGAAGGCCGGTTTCCCGTCACATTTGAAGATTTGCAGTCTGCCACCGATCCGGCATCCGGATCCGTCGGCAAACGCCCTTTTGTCGGTCCATAGCACAAGGCATGCCCGCGGGAAAACGCGTTCTTCCAGGCTGATTGCCGGAAAGCGCCCCCTTGAGCCGGGCGTGACTCTTGGCGCAAGCTCCATCTCACCGACGGGCTTTGACGGAGCGGCTGCCCTGCCGTTTATGGAGCGTGACCGCCACAGGACGTCTTGGTAAGAGTTGACAGGTGGCAGGATGTGCCGTCTGCGCGGATTTTTCAGGCAGGACCGTCGAGGACGATATTCGGTGTGCGATCGAAACATGGATGAAGGTGGTCAAGATGACGAGGCGGTGCCGTCTCCTGTTCCGACACCGCGCATGCTGTCCTGGGCCCGCAACTCGGCCGCCTATCGGCTGGGCAAGCGGATGCATACCGAGAAGCAATTGTCCGACGCGATCGCCCGCAAGGCGCGCGAAAAATTCGAGGGCATCAGCGACGAGCAGGTGACGGCTCTTTCCGCCTTTGCCGTCGCTTTCGGCTACGACAACAAAGCGCTCGACGACGTGGCCTATGCGGATGTTGCGACACGATCTGGCCAGCAGAGCGGGCGCTCCGGACGGGCGATCTCGCAGCGGCTGGTGGTCAAGGGCATCGATCGCGAGACGGCAACGGCCGCCGTCGCCGATGTCGATGATCTCAGAGCCGCGATCATCCTTGCGCGCAAGCGGGCGTTCGGGCCGTTCCGTAAGGAGCCGCCGGACGAGAAACGTAAGATGAAGGAGCTTTCCGCCTTTGCCCGCGGCGGCTTCGGCTTCGAGATCGGCCGCAGGGTCTACGACATGACTCGCGACGAGGCGGAGGAGATCCTGACCGGCGAACCGTCTTAAGCGACGGACCGCGCCGTGATCGCGAGAGCGTGTCTTTAGGTCGGGGAGAGGCAAACCATGCGCGGCGCTGATGCAATCGCTATCCGGTCATTTGCCGGGGAAGTCCATGCCAGCGCCGCGCCTATGGTCTGCAGGGAGAATGTCTGGCGGCTTTCTCTGTTCCATTCGGCAGCTTGCCTTTCGGGCGTCAGGTATCCGACATGGAGGGCAGATGAAGCTCGACCTCGCGGCGCTCCTTGTCGCTCATCGGTTCGACCTTTTCCTTCCAGAAGGCCGCCGCCTCCGGCGCGTCGTCTTCCCAGGCCCGCGTGCTGACGATGTTGTCGTCCACCTTCGCCTTGCGGCGGCCGCCGAGTGCCAGATAGTCTTCCGCGATCTTCTTGGACGGTGTCGTGGTGTCGTCTTGCATGATGCGATCCTTTCGAGGTTTCGCGCCGATCGGGTCCGCTCGGGGTCTCTCGCGCAAACGACCGGTAGGACCCCGCAGGAGAAGCCGGTAACGGACATGGCTGTGGTGATAACAGGCGGCCTGTCGATTCGTTCCGCACCGCGGGGGTGTCGCAGGATGGGGGAAACGCGCGCATGAGGAGAGAAATGTGATCGTCAGGGAGATCAGCAGCGAGGTGGACGGCCGCTACGCCCGCATCGATGGCGACCTCGTGCCGCTCGTTTCCAAGGTCTGGGTGACCGGCACGACCTATGCCAACCCGTTCGTGCCGCCTCTTCACAACGTGCGCGACCCGAAGGACCGGGAATTCCTGGTGGTCGTCCTGCAGAAGCATCGGGTCGTTCTCACCGATGACCGCGTGGACCGGGATGCGGATGGTCTGGTCGTCTCCCTGACGCGAGGCAGATACATCGGTCTCTACGCCATCGAGAACCCGTCTTACGCGCCAGGGGCGGGGCTTTCCTTCGCGCTCGGGCCATTGATCGCGCATCTCACGCTGTCGTCATAAGCCGACATCCTTGCCTTCCCGCGGGCAAGATCCATATCCGCGGGCGTTGATCACGGAACGCGTTGTGCAGCGATCGTCTGCGATGTTACAGCGCGTTGCGCGACAGCTCCGTCACTACCCGCTTCCGCACCGTCGCCGCTCCCACCTTGCCGAGATCCCGATGACAGCTATCCACCAGCCCAGAACATCGAGCCTCAAGCTCGGTCTCGATCCGGTCGTCGCCTTCAGCCTCGCCGGAGCGTTGGCCTTCTTCCTGATCAGCGGCGCCGTGGCCTATCTCAATCTGCACACCTTGCGCGTCAACAACGACAAGATCGTCCATACCCACGAGGTCATCGTGGCACTCGGCAAGCTCCTGTCGAGCGCGCAGGATGCGGAAACCGGGCAGCGCGGCTTTCTGCTGACGGACAATGCCCGCTATCTCGATCCCTACAATGTCGCCGTCCTCGCCGTACCCCGCCATCTCAACGATATCGCCCGTCTGGTGAAGAATAATCCGGCGCAAGGGCGCCGCATCGAGGCGGTCCGCCTCAGCGTCGATGCGAAGTTCGCCGAATTGCGGGAAACCATCGAGCTGCGGCGGACGCAAGGCTTGCCGGCAGCGCTTGCCGTCGTCAATTCGGATCGCGGCAAGGCAGCCATGGACGCCATCCGCTCTCAGCTTTCCGAGATGGGGCAGGAGGAAACGCGTCAGCGACAGCAATGGCTGGGCGAGATGGACGACGCCTATGGCACGGCGCTTGTCAGCAGCATCTTTTCCGGCATTCTCGGGCTTCTGCTCACGGTCGCCATCGGCGTGCTCATCCGCCGGGCCACGCTCGCGCGCCGTCGGGAGGACTGGTTGCAGGCGGGCCAGGTCGGGCTCAGCACCGCCGTCATGGGCGACCAGCGCACCGAGCAGCTCGGCGACGGCATCCTCACCTTTCTTGCAGACTATGCCGGAGCGGTGGCTGGCGCGATCTTCGTCGGCGACAAGGGCATCTTCCAGCGGTCCTCGACCTATGGCGTTCCCGATGGCGCGGATATTCCGCGACAGTTCAAGCTGCGGGAAGGCTTGCTCGGCCAGGCGGCGGCCGGCGAAAAGGCCGTGCTGGTCGGCGACATACCCGACGGGTACCTCTCTTTCGGCTCGGCGCTCGGGCGCGACAAGCCGCGGCATCTCGTCATCTCCCCTGCCATCATCGATGGCGAGGTCAACGCGGTGATCGAGCTCGGCTTCCTCCGCCCGATCGACGAAAGCGTTCTCGCGCTGCTGGAGCAGGCAGCCGCCACGATCGCGACCGCCGTCCGGTCTGCGAACTACCGCACCGATCTCCAGAACCTTCTAGCCGAAACGCAGCGCCAGTCCGAGGAGCTGCAGGTCCAGAGCGAGGAGCTTCGGGTTTCCAACGAGGAGCTGGAGGAGCAGGGCCGGGCGTTGAAGGAATCCCAGGCGCGGCTCGAGCAGCAGCAGGTGGAGCTCGAGCAGACGAATTCGCAGCTGGAGGAGCAGACGCGACAGCTGGAAACGCAGCGCGACGATCTGGAGCGCGTCAACGGCGCCGTGCAGCTGAAGGCGCGCGAGCTGGAGCAGGCAAGCCGCTACAAGTCCGACTTCCTCGCCAACATGTCGCACGAGCTGCGCACGCCGCTGAACTCGCTGCTCATTCTCGCCAAGCTGCTCGCCGACAATTCCGATGACAATCTGACCGGCGAACAGGTGAAATATGCCCAGACGATCGAATCCTCGGGCAACGACCTTCTCACGCTGATCAACGATATCCTCGACCTCTCCAAGATCGAGGCGGGGCACATCGACATTCGTCCGGAGGCGGTTTCCGTCGAGCGGCTTGCCAACAATCTGCGTCAGGTGTTCGATCCCGTGGCGAAGAACAAGCAGCTCGATTTCACGGTGGAGATCGCGCCGGAATGCCCCCCTGTGATCGAGACCGATCTGCAGCGGCTCGAGCAGGTTCTGAAGAACCTCCTGTCCAACGCCTTCAAGTTCACGGCGGCCGGCACGGTCTCGGTCGCCATCCGTCGCTCGGGAACGGCGCTCGGCGGCGGCGAGGGGCAGATCGCGCTCGCCGTCACCGACAGCGGCATCGGCATCGCCGAGGACCAGCAGCGCAACATCTTCGAGGCCTTCCATCAGGCCGACGGCACGATCAGCCGCCGCTACGGCGGAACCGGCCTTGGCCTGTCGATCTCCCGCGAGCTCGTGCGCCTGCTGGGCGGAGCGATCCATCTGGAGAGCCAGCCGGGGCAGGGCAGCACCTTTACGATCACCATCCCGGAAACCTACGACGCGACGCGGGTCGCCGCCCGGCAGCCGCGCGAAAGCGCTGCGGCAGCACCTGCCGCACCCGCACCGCTGCGGCCCCCGGTCAGCGTTCCCGCGATCGAGCAGCGCGAGACGCCGGCCGTGTCCAGGGCGCGCCTCGTCAACGACGACCGCGCTGCGCCCTCCGACAACAAGCGCGTGCTCCTGATCATCGAGGACGACGTGACCTTCGCCGCGATCCTGCGGGACCTCTCGCGCGAGATGGGCTTCCGCACACTGGTCGCCGGCACGGCGCAGGAGGCTCTGGAGCTCGCCCGGCAGTTCATGCCGAGTGCCATCGTGCTCGATGTCGGCCTGCCGGATCAGTCCGGGCTCTCGGTCCTCGACCGGCTGAAGCGCGACGTGCAGACGCGCCACATCCCGATCCACATGGTCTCCGGCGACGACCATGCGGAGACGGCACTCTCGCTCGGCGCCGTCGGCTACATGCTGAAGCCGGTCAAGCGCGAGCAGCTGGTCGAGGTGCTGCAGAAGCTCGAGGCGAAGCTGTCGCAGCGGGTCCATCGCGTGCTGATCGTCGAGGACAACGACGTCCAGCGCGAGGCGGTGGCGCGCCTCCTCACCTCCCACGACGTCGAGACGGTGACGGCGGGAACGGCGGCCGAATGCCTGAAGCTCCTGCAGGAGCAGACCTTCGACTGCATCGTCCTCGACCTCTCGCTGCCCGACGCTTCGGGCTATTCGCTGCTGGAGACACTGAGCCAGGACAGCGAGCGGGCCTTCCCGCCCGTCATCGTCTATACCGGCCGCGTCTTGTCGGCCGACGACGAGCTGCAGCTGCGCCGTTACTCCAAGTCGATCATCATCAAGGGTGCGAAATCCCCGGAGCGGCTGCTGGACGAGGTCAGTCTGTTCCTGCATCAGGTTGTGTCCGACCTGCCCGCCGAGCAGCAGAAGATGATCCGCAAGGCCCGCAGCCGCGACGCGCTTCTGGAAGGCCGCCGCATCCTTGTCGTCGAGGACGACGTGCGCAACGTCTATGCGCTGACCAACATTCTCGAGCCGCGCGGCGCCGTGATCGAGATCGCGCGCAACGGGCAGGAAGCGCTCGACGCACTGGCAAAATCGGCAGGCCAGCCGGGTGCGGGAATCGACCTCGTGCTGATGGACGTGATGATGCCGGTCATGGACGGCCTGACGGCGACGCGGGAGATCCGGAAGAACAGCCAGTGGAAGAAGCTGCCGATCATCACGCTGACGGCCAAGGCCATGCCCGACGACCAGCAGCGCTGCATCGAGGCCGGCGCGAACGACTACATGGCAAAACCGCTCGACGTCGAGAAACTCCTGTCCCTCGTTCGCGTCTGGATGCCGCGATGAGCGATCTTGCCACGGTCGAAAAGGTCGAGGACATCGAGATCCGGCTGCTGCTGGAGGCTCTCTACGCCCGCTATCACTATGATTTCCGCGGCTACGCCATGGCGTCGGTCAAACGGCGTCTGCGCCAGGCGCTGGAGCAGCTCCACATTTCCACCATCTCCGGCCTGCAGGAGCGCCTGCTGCACGACCGGGACATGCTGCCGCAGCTGCTGGGCTACCTGACCGTTCAGGTCAGCGAGATGTTCCGCGATCCCGAGTATTTCCGCGCGATTCGCGAACAGGTCATCCCGCATCTGCGGACCTACCCCTCGCTGAAAGTCTGGGTGGCCGGCTGCAGCCATGGCGAGGAGCTCTATTCCCTCGTCATCCTCTTTCGCGAGGAGGGTCTCGAAGATCGCACGCTGTTCTACGCGACCGACATCAGCCAGGAGGCGCTGCAGATCGCCGAAGCCGGCGTCTACCCGCTCGACCGCATGCAGCTCTTCACGGAAAATCATCGCAAAGCGGGCGGCAAGTCGTCGCTGTCGGATTACTATCAGGCGGCCTATGGGCGGGTATCCTTCGACCGGACGCTGCGGCGCAACGTCGTGTTTTCCGACCACAGCCTCGTCACCGATGCCGTCTTCGGCGAGATGAACCTGATCTCCTGCCGCAACGTGCTGATCTATTTCGATCGTTCCCTGCAGGATCGTGCGCTCGGTCTCTTCAAGGACTCGCTGCCGCGAAAGGGCTTTCTGGGCCTCGGCGCAAAGGAAAGCATCCGCTTTTCCGATCACGCCGGCGCGTTTCGCGACTTCGTGCGGGAGGAGAAGATCTATCAGAGGATCGGCGAATGAACGACGTTCGACCGCAGGCGGTCGTCATCGGGGCCTCGGCCGGTGCCCTGGAGGCCCTGACGATCATCCTGCCGGCCCTCCCAGCGGATTTTCCCGTGCCGATCATGCTCGTCGTCCATATTCCCGGCGACAAGCGCAGCGTGCTGGCCGAGCTGTTTCAGGCGAAATGCCGGATCCGGGTGGTGGAAGGGGAGGACAAGGAGCCGCTCGCCGGCGGTACGGCCTATGTCGCGCCGCCCAACTATCATCTGCTCGTCGAAGCCCATAAAACCCTCTCTCTCTCCAGCGACGAACCCGTGATGTTCTCTCGACCCTCCATCGATGTTCTCTTCGAAAGCGCTGCCGATGCATTCGGGTCGGCGCTGGTCGGTATCGTGCTGACGGGCGCCAATCACGACGGTGCCCGGGGCCTGCGCGCCATCTGTGACGCCGGCGGCCGTGCCGTCGTTCAGGATCCGGCAACGGCGTTTGCCGCCGCAATGCCCGAAGGTGCAATCGCACGGTGTCCCGACGCCCGGGTGTTGCCGCTTGACGCGATCGCGGCGTACCTTCAGAAGGTCGTATGCGCATGACCCCCGTTACCTTTCTGCTGGTCGACGACCTGGAGGAAAACCTCCTCTCGCTGGAAGCGCTTCTGCGCCGCGACGGCCTGACGCTTCTCAAGGCGCGCTCCGGCGATCAGGCACTGGAACTCCTGCTGCAGCACGACGTGGCGCTGGCGCTGATCGATGTGCAGATGCCCGGCCTGAACGGCTTCGAACTGGCCGAGCTGATGCGCGGCAACGAGCGCACCCGGCGCGTACCCATCATTTTCGTGACCGCCGGCAGCACGGATGGCCAGCGCCGGTTTCGCGGCTACGAGGCGGGTGCGGTGGATTTTATCCAGAAGCCGATCGAAACAGATGTTCTGCGCAGCAAGGCGGACGTCTTCTTCGAGCTCTACCGCCAGCGCCAGCAGATCGCCGAGCAGCGCGACGAACTGGAAGCGCAGGCGCAGGCGCTGCGCGAAGCCGATCGCCGCAAGGACGAGTTTCTGGCCACGCTCGCGCACGAACTGCGCAATCCGCTGGCACCGCTGCGCCACGGGCTCGACGTGTTGCGCCGGAACCCGACGGGAGAAGCGGCCGAGGGCATTCGCGACATGATGGACCGGCAGATGGTGCATCTGGTGCGGCTGATCGATGACCTGCTCGACGTGTCCCGCGTCAGCCAGGGCAAGATCGGACTGCGCAAGGAGCGCATCGCGGTCGAAGCCATCATCCGGTCCGCGATCGAGGCGAGCCGACCGCTGATCGACGCCTCCGGTCACACGCTGACCGTGGATCTGCCTTCCGAACCGCTGTGGCTGGATGCCGACCCGACCCGCATGGCGCAGGTCGTCGCCAACCTTCTCAACAATGCTGCGAAATATACACCCGCCGGCGGGCAGATCGGGATTGCCGTCCGCGCGCTCGGCGGCAGCGCTGTCATCGACGTCTCCGACAACGGCATCGGGATCCCCGAGACGCTGCAGTCCGGCGTGTTCCAGCTGTTCGCGCAGGTCGATGGTCATCTGGAGCGCGCGCAGGGCGGCCTCGGCATCGGGCTTGCGCTCGTGCGCCAGCTGGTGGTTCTCCACGGCGGCACGGTCGAGGTGACGAGCGCCGGCACCGGCAAGGGCAGCCTTTTCACCGTGCGCCTGCCGCTCGGAGAAGCGCCGGCGGAGGCTTCCGCACCGGCATCGCCCGTTGTCGCAGCCCCGACGACAGACGATCGGCCGGTCGTGGCGACACCCACGCCGCGCGCACTGAAGGTGCTGATTGTTGACGACAATGTCATCGTCGCGGATGCGCTCGGCTGGATGCTGGAGGAGATCGGTCATCACTGCGAGGCCATCCATGACGGGCGCGAGGCGCTCGACGTCGCAACGCGCTTCCAGCCGGATGTGATCCTCCTCGATATTGGCCTGCCGGGCATGGACGGCTACGAGGTCTGCCGTGCCTTCCGCAGGCAGGATGCGTTCAAGGCGACAACCATCATCGCCCAGACGGGGTGGGGGCAGGACAAGGACAAGGCGAAGGCCCTGGAAGCTGGCTTCACCCATCACTTGACGAAGCCCGTGCTCATCGACGACCTCGAGCGCCTGCTGACCGACATCCCCGCAGCCTGACAACCTTCTCTCTGCAAGTTTCTCAGTGAGAAAACGTTTTCTCATTTGACGAAGCGCGTGAGAAAAGCTTTTCTCTGTTCCGAGAGCAACAGGGAGGTTGCGAGATATCATGCGCGGAAAGGGAGGACGGCAGACGATCCGCAATCTTGCGGCCATGGCAGGGGTCAGCATTTCCACCGCGTCGAAGGCGCTCAACGACACGGGCCGCATGGGCGAGGAGACACGCCAGCGGGTCAAGCGCGTCGCACGCGAAATCGGCTTCCGGCCGAACGCACTGGCGCAGGGACTGTTGTCGAAGCGCAGCTTCACCATCGGCCTTCTGACGAACGACACCTACGGTCGCTTTACATTGCCGGTCATGGCGGGCGTTTCCGAAGCCCTGGTCGATCGCGGCGTCTCCGTCTTTCTCTGTGCCATCGAGGATGATCCGGCGCTCGGCCAGGTGCATGTGGATGCGATGCTCGACAAGCAGGTGGACGGCATCATCGCCACGGGAAAGCGCGTCGATCGCCGCCTGCCGATCGACCTGTCGGATGTGCCGGTCCCCGTGGTCTACGCCTTTACCGAGGGCGGACCGGACAGCGTGTCCTTCCGCTCGGACGATGCGCAGGGCGCAAAGTTCGCGGTGGAGTGGCTGAAGGCGAGCGGGCGGCAGCGGATCGTGCATGTGACCGGCCCGCAGGACTTCTTCTCGGTTCGCGAGCGCAGCGGTGCGTTCCGCGCTGTGGTCGGGGAGGGAGCAACCGTTCTCTTCGGCGAATGGTCGGAGACCTGGGGGCGGGATGCCGTGGACGGCCTTTGGTCTGCGCCCGGCGAAAAGCCGGATGCGCTGTTCTGCGGCAACGACCAGATCGCCCGCGGGGCCGTGGACGCTCTGCGGGAGCGCGGCATTCGCGTGCCCGAGGATGTCGCGATCGTCGGCTTCGACAATTGGGAGATTGTCGCTGCCCAGATGCGTCCGCCACTGACATCGGTGGACATGGACCTCAAGGAACTCGGGCGTCAGGCGGGCCTGACCATCCTCGCGCTGGCGGAAGGCCAGACCGTGGAGCCGGGCGTGAGAACATTGCCGTGCCGCCTCGTGGTTCGGCAATCATGCGGGGTCGGGAGCCCCGAGACGGAGAAATGGCGCTGAGGAGCGCCACAAGGGAGGAATGACCATGATGACGAAGCTTCTCGCGGCGACGAGCCTGCTCGCGCTGTCCCTGAGCCCGGGCCTCGCCTCGGCCGAAACCATCAATATGTGGGTCCGCACCGGCGTCGGCGACGCCTTCAAGAACGTCGTCGCCGCCTATAATGCCGGCCATGAGGACAAAGTCGCGCTGACCGAAGTTCCCTTCTCGGAACTCGTGCAGAAATATGCGACGTCGATTGCAGGCGGTCAGGCGCCGGACGCGCTGTCGATGGACCTGATCTACACCCCGGCCTTCGCCGCTGCGGGGCAGCTCGAGGATTTGACCGACTGGGCAAGAAGCCTGCCCTACTTCAATGCCCTCTCGCCGTCCCATGTCCGCCTCGGCACCTATGAGGACAGGATCTACGGCCTGCCGCTGTCCGTCGAAACCTCCGTTTTCGCCTGGAACAAGGACCTCTACCGCAAGGCGGGCCTCGACCCGGAAAAGGCGCCCGCCAACTGGGACGAGATCACCGCCAATGCCCAAAAGATCCGCGCGCTCGGCGACGACACCTACGGCTTCTACTTTTCGGGCGGTGGCTGCGGCGGCTGCATGATCTTCACCTACACCCCGCTCGTCTGGGGTGCGGGTGCCGATATTCTTTCGGCCGACGGCAAGACCGCGACCCTCGATACGCCGGAGATGCGCAAGGCGGTCGATATCTACCGCAACATGGTCAAGAAGGACCTCGTGCCGTCGGGCGCGGCCAGCGACAACGGCACGAACTTCCTGTCCTTCACCAATGGCAAGATCGGCCAGCAGAGCCTCGGTGCCTTCGCCATCGGCACGCTCGTCACCGAGCATCCAACGATCGACTTCGGCGTCACGCTCATTCCCGGCGTCAACGGGCAACCCTCGTCCTTTGCCGGCGGCGACAATGTGGTGGTGACCAAGGGCACGACCAAGCTCGCGCCGGTCAAGGCCTTCATCCAGTACATCTATTCGGAGGAAGGCCAGAAGATCATGGCGAAGTATGGCAGCCTGCCGACCCGCAGCGATATCGCCGAAGAGGTACTGAAGGGTCTGGATCCGCGCATGGAGGTGGGCATGAAGGCGATCGCGGTCGCAAAAACGCCCTATACCCTGCAGTTCAACGACCTGATCAACAGTGCCAACGGCCCCTGGGCCACCTTCATCAACGCCGCGATCTTCGGAGACGACGTCGATGGCGCGTTCTCTTCGGCCCAGTCCGAGATGCAGTCGATCATCGAAAGCGGCCAGTGATCCTCCCAGTGGTCGCCCGCGGGCGGAGGGGGAACCGATCCCCTCCGCCCGATCCCTTCAGCGACCGCGCCCGATGTCGATCGGGTCGTCGGCCGGACCGTGAAGTGCGAGATTGCTCATGACCCTCGTTTCCAACCTGTCGCGCGCCGCGGGACGCCCGAGGCCGAGGTCGTCGGCCTGGCGCGGCCTTCTGTATATCGCGCCCGCCATGGCGCTCGCCCTCCTGTTCTTCGTCATTCCGGTGATTATGACTGCCTGGATGAGCCTGCATGCCTGGCCGCTGATGGGCGCCCAGCGCTGGATCGGCATCAACAACTATATCCGCATGATCAACGACACCCGGTTCCTGTCGGCCCTGCGGTTCACGGCGCTCTACACGGTCGTCGCCACCATCGCGATTTTCGCCGTCGCCTTTCCGCTGGCGCTCTTCGTGGAAAAGCAGCGGCGTTTCGTGGGCGCCTATCGCACCGTCATCTTTCTGCCCGTCGTCGTCGGGCTGGCGACCGCATCGCTCCTCTGGGTTTGGCTTGCCAATGTGGACAGCGGCTTCATCGGACCTCTTCTCCGGCAACTCGGCATCGTGGAGCGAAGCCCCAACCTGCTTGCGAGCTTCGACAGCGCCTTCCTTACCATCATCGTCATGGTCGTCTGGAAGATCGCCGGCTTCACCATGATCATCCTGCTCACCGGGCTGCAGGCCATTCCGGCCGATATCGTCGAGGCGGCGCGCATCGACGGGGCGAAACGCTGGCAACGGTTTCGCTACCTCACGCTTCCCCTGATGCGCCGCACGATCGCACTGGCGCTGATCATCTCCGTGACCGGTTCGATCCTCGCCTTCGACCAGTTCTACATCATGACGGCAGGGGGGCCGCAGAACCGGATGATCTCGGTCGTCTACTACATCTTCAACCAGTCCTTCGTGTCCTTCAACCTCGGCTACGGCGCTTCGCTTTCGATCGTGCTGCTCGCCATCCTCGTTGCCATCAGCATCGTGCAGCTCTGGCTGCTGAAGGTCGGAGACGACAAGGCATGACCATGACGCAGACAGCGCTCTCCTCGACCATGACAACGGCCGGACACATCACGGAGGTAGGACCGAACCCGGCGAACGAGGCGGCGAAGCTCGCCCGTGCCCGCCGCAAGCGCAAGGATGCGGTCGCCTACCACACGGCCGGCGTCGCCATCGTCCTCTTCTTCCTCGCACCCTTCGCCATCGCCTTCCTCGCCTCGTTCCGCGGCGGTGCGGAAGGCATGACCCCGCCCTTGCCGCCCTGGCCGACGACGGGTTTCAGCCTCGACTCGTATCGGTCCCTCGATACGTTCGGTGCCGGCGTCTGGCAGCATACGCTCAACTCGCTGATCGTCTCGCTCGCCACCGTCGTGCTCACCGTCGCCATCAGCCTGCTCGCGGGCTACGGTTTCTCGCGCTATCGGTTTCCGCTGAAGAACACGCTGTTCGTGCTGATCATCGCGACGCTGATGATCCCGTTCCAGTCGATCCTGACGCCGCTGTTCATTATCCTCGCGAAGCTCGGGCTCAACAATTCGCTGTTCGGGCTGGTGCTGGTCTATGTCACGCTGCAGCTGCCCTTCTCCGTGTTCATGATGCGCAACGCCTTCGACGCGGTGCCGAAGGAGATCGAGGAAGCCGCGCGGATCGACGGGGCACGGGATCTGAAGCTGCTCGTCCGCGTGCTTTTGCCGCTCGTCCTGCCCGGCGCCGCCACTGTCGCGATCTTCGCTTTCCTCAATGCCTGGAACGAGTTTCTCGCGGCGCTCGTGCTTCTCTCCAGCAACGAGAACTACACCATGCCCGTCCTCATGATGGCGGTGCGGGCCGGCCGTCTCGGTGCGATCAACTGGGGCGCGGTTCAGGCCGGGGTGGTCGTCATGACGATCCCGTGCCTCATCATCTTCCTCCTCCTTCAACGCTACTACATGCGCGGCCTCATGGCCGGCGCCGTCAAGTGATGCCTCCTCCTTCGAAAGAAAAAGCCATGGATAGCAACGTGCACACCGAGACCCAGACCCGCCCCCACGCCCGCAAGGACCGCAAGTTCCGGCCGCTGCCGGTGCCGAGCGTCACGCTCGGCGGCCTGTTCGGCGAGCGACAGGATGCCATCTGCGCGACGACGGCACAGACGCTGCTCGACCGTTGCGTCGAGGCCGGCATGCTTACCGCGATCGATGTCAGCCTGCCGAGCCCGGGCGTCGTGCTGCCGATCCAGCCCTGGGACGGCTCCACCCAGATGTTCTGGGACAGCGATCTGGGCAAGTCGATCGAGACGGTCGCCTATTCGCTGTTCCGCTCGCCCAACCCCGCACTCGAAGCCCGCGTCGACCAGATCGCCGATCTCTATGAAAAGCTGCAGGACGAGGATGGCTATCTGAACGCCTGGTTCCAGCGCGTGCAGCCCGGCCGCCGGTGGACGAACCTGCGGGATTTTCACGAACTCTACTGCGCCGGCCATCTGATCGAAGGCGCCGTCGCCTATTACCAGGCAACGGGCAAGCGCAAGCTTCTCGACGTCATGGCCCGCTTCGCGGACTATATGATCACCGTCTTCGGCCATGGCGAAGGCCAGATTTCCGGCTATGACGGGCATGAGGAAATCGAGCTGGCGCTGGTCAAGCTCGCCCGCGCGACCGGCGAGCAGAAGTATCTCGACCTCTCCAAATACTTCATCGACGAACGCGGCACCGAGCCGCACTTTTTCATCGAGGAGGCGAAACGCGACGGTCGCGAGGCGAAGAAGTTCGTCTTTCACAGCTTCGAATACAACCAGTCGCATCAGCCGGTGCGCGCGCAGACCCGGGTCGTCGGCCATGCCGTGCGGGCCATGTACCTCTATTCCGGCATGGCCGACATCGCGACGGAATATAGCGACGACAGCCTGACGGGCGCGCTCGAAACGCTCTGGAGCGATCTCGTCACCCGGCAGATGTACGTCACCGGCGGCATCGGTCCGTCGGCGGCGAACGAGGGCTTCACCGACCCGTACGATATGCCGAATGAAAGCGCCTATAACGAAACCTGCGCCTCGGTCGGCATCGTCTTCTGGGCCGCGCGCATGCTCGGCCGGGGCCCTGACCGGCGCTATGCCGACATCATGGAGCAGGCGCTCTACAACGGTGCGATGGTGGGTCTCTCGCTCGATGGAACGCGCTTCTTCTACGACAACCCGCTGGAAAGCGCCGGCAAGCACCATCGCTGGACGTGGCATCCGTGCCCGTGCTGCCCGCCGAACATCGCCCGGCTGCTCGCGTCCATCGGCTCCTATATGTATGCCGTTTCGGACGACGAGATCGCGGTTCACCTCTATGGAGAAGGCAAGGCGCAGTTCGAGTTATCCGGTGAAGCGGTCTCGCTGTCGCAGGAAACGCGCTATCCCTGGGATGGGGCCATCCGTTTCGATGTCGGTCTCGCCAAGCCTGCCCGCTTCACGCTGTCGCTGCGCATTCCTGCATGGTGCAAGGGAGCGATGCTCTCGATCAACGGCGTGCCGGTCGAACTCGACCAGGTGATGATCGACGGCTATGCCCGGATCGAGCGCGAATGGTCCGACAAGGACGAGATCGCACTCGACCTGCCGCTCGCACCGCGGCTTCTCAGGGCCAATCCGCTGATCCGGCAGGACGCCGGTCGCGTCGCGCTGGTCCGCGGACCGCTGGTCTACTGCACCGAAGAGACCGATAACGGCAGCGGCCTGCAACGGCTGACGATCACCGGCGAGCCGGCATCCGCGACCGAGCGGCCGATGCCCGGACTGAACGATGCGGTCGCGCTCGAGATCGCTGCGGAGCGGGACGAGGCCGACTGGGGTGAAACGCTCTATCGCGAGACGCCGCCGCAGGCCACGAAAGTGACCGCGCGTTTCGTCCCCTATCATCTCTGGGACAACCGGGAGCCGGGCGAAATGCTGGTGTGGATGCGCGACGGCAAGGGAGGGGTGAAATGAGCCTCGCTCAGGACACCGGTTCGCCCGCATGGGCCGGCGGCGCGGCCGCCGCGCCGCCGGGCGACGACGGCGCTGCAACCGGTGGCGTTCGCCTGTCGGGGGTCCGGAAATCCTTCGGCCACCTCGACATCATCCACGGGATCGACCTGTCGATCCCGGAGGGTGCCTTCACCGTCTTCGTCGGCCCGTCCGGCTGCGGCAAATCCACATTGCTGCGGATGATCGCGGGGCTCGAGGAGGTTTCCGACGGGCTGATCGCCATCAAGGGGCGCGACGTGACCGATCTCGATCCGTCGGATCGCGGCATTGCGATGGTCTTCCAGTCCTATGCGCTCTATCCCCATATGAGCGTTCGCGACAACCTCGCTTTCGGCCTGAAGATGGCCAACACGCCGAAGGCGGAGATCGACCGCCGCGTCGCGGCGGCTTCCGCCATCCTCAAGACCGACCATCTTCTCGACCGGCGTCCGGGACAGCTTTCCGGCGGCCAGCGCCAGCGCGTTGCCATCGGCCGCGCCATCGTGCGCAAGCCGGACGTCTTTCTGTTCGACGAGCCGTTGTCGAACCTCGACGCCGAGCTTCGCGTCTCCATGCGCATCGAGATTGCCAGGCTTCACCGCGAGCTCGGCAATACGATGATCTACGTGACGCACGACCAGACGGAAGCGATGACGCTGGCGGACATGATCGTGGTTCTGCGCGAAGGGCGGATCGAGCAGGTCGGCAGCCCGCGCGAGATCTACGAAGACCCGGCCAACAGCTTCGTCGCCGGCTTCATCGGCTCGCCGCGGATGAACCTCCTGAACGCGCGGCGCACCGGTCGGGACAGCCTGACGCTGGCCGATGCGACGCTGGCGGCGCCGTTCCCGACCGCATTGAGGGAAAGCGGGGCGGACGTCACCTTCGGCATCCGGCCCGAACATCTGACGGTCGGCCAAGCGTTCGTCGATGGCCGCTCGCTGACGGCAAACGTCGATTTCTCGGAGTATCTCGGCGGGACGCAATATCTCTATTGCCAGCTTGCCGATGGCCAGACGGTCACCGTCGAGTACCGATCACCCGTTGCGGTCAGGCCCGGCGAGCGGATCGTGCTGTCCTGGTCGACAGAGACGATCCGCCTGTTCGATGACGGCGGCCTGCGCCTGCGGCAGGGCATGTGAGGGCGCGTCGGCGCTGCGCGGTCATCGCCGCGGCGGTTCGAAGCGCTCGAGACGTTTGGCGACCTGGGTTTCCAGGAACGAGAATTCGCCTGCGATGACCTTTGCGTCGTCGCTCGGCGCCATCGCCAGATGCACGATGCCGTCGAGCTTGTGGATCAGACGACCGGCGAGGTGTCGTTCCTTGTAGCTGAAGATATCGCCGCCATGGACGAGCAGACACAGGCTATAGATGTGCCTCAGGGAGTGCCGTTCCGACGCCAGACTGAGCCACTGCGCTCTCGTGATATGCATTTTTCCTCCGGACCAAGTGGAGGAAGACGAAGGCGGATCGGAAAGAGTTTCAGGGCAACCCATCTTTTTGCGTCCGCAATTGTATCGCAAGTTCGGCCGCCTGAGCGGCCGAAGGAGATGCGCCTCGGGGGCGCTTAGGACGGCTTGCGGATGGTGCCGTAGATGATGTTGCGGTTGGCACCGAAGAAGACGCTCTTCTCCGCCTGCTGCCCGTCGAGGCTCGCCTCGATGATCGACCACATTTCCGATTGCGACCGCAGGAGAAGCGTCCAGTTCATCATCGTCTCCATGTAGCCGTCGTCGGGAACCTCGGTGGAGAAGTTGGCAAACAGGAACGTTCCCCCGGGCTTCAGCATCGACAGGCAGGTCTGCGTCAGCTTCACGGCCACCTTGTCGGCCAGATAATCGTAGAGGCCGGCCGCATAGATCAGGTCGAACTGCCCGAGACGATAGTCGTTCTTCAAAAGCCCGCGAACCGAGCCATCCATCGCGTCGATCGGCGTTCCATTGAAATCGCGCATGGTGCGGCCCACGCTCAGGGGGTCCTGATCGAGCGCCACCCAACGTTTGATTCCGCGCTCCCGCACGGCGCGGGATGTCTCCGCCTCGCGCAGATGCCCCGCCGCGACGGCGAGCACTTCCGTTTCCGGGCCGAGCCTTGCCGCCGTTTCATCCACGGTGCGCGTCAGCAGATCGCGACGTTCCCGCACCGCCACGGCGGACGGGGCGTTGCGCGTGTATTCGTAGAGCGTGCGCCCGAGCGGCGAGGCGCGCTCGACATCGGCAGCGATATCCGGGTGTCCGTAAATGAAGTCGATCAGGCTGGCATCCCCGGAATAGCCGCGCGGCTTTTCGAAGGACCAGCGGGTGAACGGGTCGTTGTGGAAATAGACGGCCACCGGATGGTCCTGGACCATGGGAATGAGGTCCGGCCATACGGCCCGGTACTTTTCGCGGCTCTCGTGAAGGGAGCGGATCAGGCGATCGATGATGAGATCGGGACTGCGATCGGCCTGAATCTGTTGCGAGGCAACCTGCAAAATCAGCGTCAATTCGTCCCTGGCGATCCGGAGTTGCCGTTCGTCGGCCGGCGCGCCGGCCGGAAAAACCTCCCGCTTCACAGCGGTCGGGGTGATCAGGCTTTGCCCGTCAAAAGCGGCGAGTGGGTTCTTCACGCTACGTCCTTTGGTTACCGTTGGGTTAACAAGACGCGTAAGAGATGACTCAAATTGTCTGGAAATGCATGAACGTTCCGATTTGTTGGTTAATGGCACAGCTGCGCCGTTGCGGCACAGGGGTTCGAACCTGTGGAAAGGAAGTGTTAAGCCGTTTTCGCTAATGTTTACCGCAACATTCGTAAGCGTGATAAAACATTGAAACCGGCTGTCGTGACCGTCCGTTCAGGGGCTCGATCGCACGGCACCGGTGCTTAACTTCGGCACAGCAATGAAAGCGGTGGAGAGTGCATGACGCACAAGTCGACCGACACCATCGAGTTCGGCGCATCGAGAGATCCGCTGCAGCAGCCGAAGGTTACCCTTCGCGAGCTCTACAAGCGGCACGGCGAGAACGCGCACAAGCAGTCCACGCGCCGCGGGCTCTGGGCTGCCGTGCTCGTTTATCTCGTCTTCTCGATCAGCGATATCCTGCTGATCGGCGACGTCGCGCCGTATGTCGTCGGCGCGCGCTTCACGATTTCCATCATCATGCTGATCGCGCTGGAATGGCAGATGCGGCGGGCATCGACGGCCGATGCCGTCGATAGCACGGCCGCACTCGCGCTGATCTTCGCCTATGCCGGCTGGCTCGTGCCGAGCATGATGAGCGAACATGCGGTCGTCATGTCCTACTACATGGTGTTCGGCGCCATCTTCATGATGAGCGTGAACCTCTTCTTCAATTTCCCGTTCCGCATCTCCGTCGTCGCCTCAGGCATCATCGTGCTGATCTTCCTGGCCGGGCTCGTCTGGTTTCCCAATGTGGGATACAGCTACAAGTTCACGTTCGGGCTCTTCTGTCTCTCCTGCTTCATCTTCACCTCCTATGTGAACTGGAAGCTCAATCTGGAGCGCTACAACGTCTTTCTGAACGCATTGGAGGCCAAAGCCCAGCATCGCCAGGCGGCTGAGCGCGGCGAGGCCCTGTTGCGGCTGTCCCATACGGATCCGCTCACGGGCCTTGCCAACCGGCGCGCGATCGACAACCGTCTGCGCGACGTCTGGCGGGACTGGCAGCAGGCTGGGCGCACCTTCGCCGTCATCCTGGTCGATGTGGATTTCTTCAAACGATACAATGACTATTACGGCCATCTCGAAGGCGACAAGTGTCTTGTGCTCGTCGCGCAGGCGCTGCGCGCGCTTGCCGAGGAGCATAAGGCCTCCGTCGGCCGGTTCGGCGGCGAAGAGTTCATCCTGCTGGCCTATGCGGTCTCCGAGCAGCAGACGGCCGCGCTCTGTGAAGCCATTCGCAAGACGGTCGAGGATCTCGGTCTGCTGCACGAGCAGCGGCGCGACGGGACATCGAAGGTCACGGTCAGCGTCGGAGCGGCCTTTACCGCGGATCGCACCCTTTCGAAGGTCGAGAAGGTGATCCACCAGGCGGACCGCGCGCTCTACAGCGCCAAGGCGTCGGGTCGCAATTGCGTCAAGCTGTTCCATGCCAACGATCCGAACAACCGTGACGACGGCGAAAACATCGCTGCCCTTCTCAAGATCGCCGTACCGCAGGGCCTCGTGTCGATGGTCTACCAGCCGCTGCAGGATGTGGCGACGGGCAAGACCTATGCCTATGAAGCGCTGATGCGGCTGAAAATGTCGGATGGCGCCTTCATTTCCCCGTCGCTGTTCATCCCGGCGGCCGAGCGGTCCGGTGCGATCGTCAATCTCGGGCAGTGGGCGCTGCGTCGCGTCTGCGAGGAGCTGCTGGTCACCAATCTCGCGCCCGTCGCCAGTGTCAACGTCTCGCCGCTGCAGCTGAAGACGCCCGGTTTCGTGTCCTTCGTGGCGAGGACGCTCGACGAGTTCTGCATCACCGGGGATCGCCTCGCCTTCGAAATTACCGAAGGGCAGGACATGGAGATCCATTCGAGCCTGCTGCGCTGCATCAGCGACCTGCGCGCCCTCGGCATCAAGATCTGGCTTGATGATTTCGGCACCGGCTTTGCCGGCCTCTCCTGGCTTCGCCTCATCGATTTCGACTGCATCAAGATCGACAAGTCCTTCCTGCACGACTGCGACACCCAGCGCGGCTGCGCCATGCTCGACGATATCCTGCGTCTCGCGCGCAATCGCGGCGCGACGATCCTTGTCGAAGGTGTGGAAACGGAAGAGCATTTCTCGCTCATGCACCGGCTGAAGATCGACCTGATGCAGGGTTACTATGTCGGCCGCCCCGCACCCGCCTCCAGCCTACGCCCCATCCGGCAGCTTCCAAAGCTCGTCGTCGTCTCGCGATAGCCTCAACGTAGATCCAGGCGCACGAGGGCCCGCCATCGGACGACGGCGCGGCGCGCATGCGGGGACGATCCGATAAAAGCGTCGGTCCGGCTCATCCCGTTCCATCCATGAAAGAAAGCTTGGATGAATAGAAAATGAGCAGAAATGGAATTGACCGAAATCCGTCCTTATCGTAGCGTGAGACCAACACATGGCGTTGGACGCCGATGGCAATCGAGCCCCGAACACCGCTTCACGCGGTTCGGGGCTTTTTTGTTTTCGGCGACCGCGATGCCGGTGGCGAAGCCTGAACCGGACGATCGACGGCGCGTGCCCTCGGGAAAGATGTTGTTCGAAATGACGCTCAAGACGGTGCCCGTCTCCATCCTCTATTCGACCACGGGCCCCTATGCGGCGCTGGGTCGCGAAGCGGTGAGCGGTGCCCTGGCAGCCGTCGCGGAGATCAATGCGGATCCCGCCTATGGCTTCGGCATCGCTGCCAAGATCGACGATCCCTGCGGTCGGGCGGAGGCCTATGCGGGGCTTGCGCAGTCCGCGATCCGCGATGTCGGCTGCCGCCATATCATCGGGACACTGACCTCGTGGAGCCGCAAGGACGTGCTGCCGGTCGTGGAGCGCCATGGCGCGCTTCTCTGGTACGCCTTCCCCTACGAGGGCTACGAGGCGAGCGACAGCGCCGTCTATCTCGGTCCCTGTCCGAACCAGCACCTGCTGCCGTTGTTCGATTACGTCCTGCCGCGCTACGGTCGCCGCGCCTTCATCGTCGGCTCGAACTACATTTGGGGTTGGGAGATCAGCCGCATCGCGCGGGAGGTCACCGAGGCATCCGGAGGCCAGGTGGTCTCGGATCGCTACGTGCCGCTCGGCGCCACGGAGGTGGATCATCTCGTGACCGAGATCCGGCAGAAGAAGCCGGACTTCATTCTCAGCAATCTCGTCGGCCAGTCGGCAACGGCCTTCATCGAGGCCTATGGCGCGTTTCGCAAGAGCCATCCCGATGCGCCGCCGATCGTCGCCTGCAACCTGTCGGAGAGCGATCTGGAGGGGCTGAGCCCCGAGGCGCGGCGCGGCCACATTGCGACGGCGATCTATTTCGACCGGCTGGACACGCCCCACAACCACGCCTTCAAGGCGCGGATGGCTGCGCGCCAGGGCGCCGGCCGGCGGATCTCGACACCTTTCACGGCGGCCTACACGGCAATGTCGATCCTCGCCCGGTCGATCGCCGATGCCGGGACGGATGCACCGGAGGCCGTGCGCAAAGTCGCGACATCCAGGCTGTTTGACACGCCTGCAGGCCCAATCGGGATCGATCCGCGTACCCATCATGCGGCATTCCGGCCGCATCTCGGTCTTTCGGACGAGGAGGGCGGGTTCACCCTGCTCCAGAGCGCCGAGGAGACGATCGAGGCCGATCCCTATCTCGTCCGCTCGATGCTGAAGAGGGCTGCGGCCCCGCATCCGGCAGCCCTGAAGGTGGTCAAATGACGCGTCGCAACAGACCGCTTCTCGCGCAGTGGCATGCCGTGATCCTGCATCGCGACCATCCGTCTGTCGATGCGCTGCGCCGACAGCTCGAACTCCTGCAGATCCGCGTCACGCTCTGCTGGCCGCATTTGGATGAAAGCCAGGCGCAGGCCGATGTGATTTTCTTCGACGCGGACATGGGACATGACGGCCAGTTTCCCTGGCCGCGGGGATTTGCGCCGATGCCGATGATCGCCCTGATCGGCTCGGAAGCGCCGGGGCGGATCGAGTGGGCGCTGGATCAGGGCTCCAACGCCCATCTCCTCAAGCCGATCGGATCCACCGGTGCCTATAGCGCCCTTCTCATCGCTGCGGATGCCTATGAGAAGGTTCGCGCGCAGGCCGACGATATTCGCGCGCTCGAGAACCGCCTGCGCCAGCGGCCGATCGTCGTGCATGCGGTCTTGCACCTGATGCAGAACGAGGGCGGCGACGAGACGGCGGCCTGGAAGCGGCTGCGCTCCGTGGCCATGGACTGGGGCATGACCATCGAAGATGCCGCGGAAGCAATCTGCCGCGACGACAAACGCACCCGAAGCGGTGCCTGAACAGGAGGGGATGAACCCATGAAGATCACCGAAGGATTCGCGCCCTATGGGGAGTATCGGACGTGGTACCGCGTCACGGGCGATCTCTCGTCGCCCAAGCCGCCGCTGATCGTCGCGCATGGCGGTCCCGGCTGCACCCATGACTATGTCGACAGCTTCAAGGCTATCGCCGCCACCGGCCGGGCGGTCATTCACTACGATCAGGTGGGCAATGGTCAATCGACGCACCTGCCCGAAAAAGGCGGGGACTTCTGGACGGTCGCCTTCTTCAAGGCTGAACTGCACAACCTGATCGACCATCTGGGCATCCGTGACGCCTATTGCCTGCTGGGCCAGTCCTGGGGCGGGATGCTCGGTGCCGAGTTCGCCGTCGATCGTCCGGCCGGCCTGAAGGCGCTGGTGATCGCCAATTCGCCGGCTGCCATGCACACCTGGATTTCCGAGGCGAACCGCCTGCGCCGCGAGCTTCCGCAGGACGTGCAGGAAACGCTTCTCAAGCACGAGCATGCGGAAACGACGGACAGCGCGGAATATGCCGCGGCAACGGACGTCTTCAACCAGCGCCATGTCTGCCGCATCGTGCCGATGCCGCCGGAGGTGCAGCGCACCTTCGATGCGATCGCTGGGGACCCGACGGTCTACCACACGATGAACGGCCCGAACGAATTCCATGTGATCGGCACCATGAAGGACTGGTCGATCGTCGGCCGTCTCTCGACCATCTCGGTGCCGACGCTTCTGATCTCCGGCCGCTTCGACGAGGCGACGGAGGCCTGCGTCCAGCCGTATGCCGACGAGATCCCGGACGTGCGGTGGACGATCTTCGAACAGTCCAGCCACATGCCGCATGTGGAAGAACGGGAGGACTGCATGGCCGTCGTCGGAGCCTTTCTCGAGGAGACGGCCGCCTGACGGGAGCGCGACACGCCGAAGAACGCATGACAAAGCCAAAGCCATAATAACAAGGGAACGACGATCATGACCATTCGCCTGAAACATCTGACACGACATGCGGGCGCACTGCTCGTAACGGGCCTTCTCGCCCAGACGGCGCTCGTCGGTGCCGCGCAGGCCGAGGACCGCGCAGCGCTGATGAGCCAGCATCGCGGCGGTACCATCACGCTTGCCGCCGTCTCGGCCGCGGGCACCGTCGATCCGATGATCAACTACACCGCCCAGTTCTGGCAGATCTTCCAGATGACCTATGACGGTCTGGTCAAGTTCAAGCAGGCCGGCGGCACCGAGGGCTTCGAAATCGTGCCGTCCATCGCCGAGGCGCTGCCGGAGCCGACCAATGACGGCAAGACCTACGTCTTCAAGATCCGCAAGGGCATCAAATTCTCGAACGGCAAGGACGTCACGCCCGCCGACGTCGTTGCGTCGTTCCAGCGCATCTTCAAGATCAAGGGGCCGACCACGGGCAGCTTCTACAACGGCATCGTCGGTGCCGACAAATGCATCGCGACGCCGGAAAGCTGCACGCTCGAAGGCGGCGTCACGGGTGACGACGCTGCGGGAACGGTGACGATCAACCTCGTTGCGCCGGACGCCGAAATCTTCTCGAAGCTCGCCGTGCCGCACGCCTCGATTTTGCCGGCCGACGCACCGCTCTCCGATGCCGGCACCACGCCGATCCCGGGCACCGGCGCCTATATGATCGCGAGCTACGATCCGAACGCCGAGATGGTGCTGAAGCGCAACCCGACCTTCAAGGAATGGAGCGTCGATGCGCAGCCGGACGGCTATGCCGACGAGGTGGTCTACAAGTTCGGCCTGACCGAAGAGGCGGCCATCAACGCCATCATCAACGGCCAGGTCGACTGGCTGTTCGACACGCCGCCGGCCGACCGCCTGCCGGAAATCGGCACGAAGTATGCCAGCCAGGTGCACATCGATCCGCTGGCGGCCTTCTGGTATGCCCCGATGAACACCAACCTCGCCCCCTTCGACAATGTGAAGGTGCGTCAGGCGCTGAACTATGCGGTCGACCGCGATGCCGTCGTCGGTCTCTTCGGCGGCGAGGTACTTGGTCAGCCGGTGTGCCAGATCCTGCCGCCGGACTTTCCCGGTCATGTCGATAATTGCATCTACACAAAGGAGCCCGGCGCGACCTGGAGCGAGCCGGACATGGAGAAGGCGCAGGCGCTGGTGGATGAAAGCGGCACCAAGGGCCAGAAGGTCACTGTCGTCGCGGAAGACAACGCCGTCGCTCGCGGCATCGGCACCTATATCGCCAGCGTGCTGACGGAACTCGGCTACGACGCCTCGATGAAGGCGCTTTCGCCGAACATCCAGTTTACCTACATCCAGAACACCAACAACAACGTCCAGATCAGCGTCAGCCAGTGGTATCAGGATTATCCTGCCGCCTCGAACTTCCTGAACGTTCTGCTCTCCTGCGGATCCTTCAACAAGGGTAGCGATTCCTCGGTCAACATTGCCGGCTACTGCAACAAGGAGCTGGATGCCCAGATGAAGCAGGCGATGACCACGGCACTGACCGACCAGGACGCCGCCAATGCAATCTGGGCCAAGGTGGATCAGGGCTTCATGGAGCAGGCGCCCATGGTTCCGTTGATCACGCCGAAAATCGTCAACTTCACTTCCGCTCGCCTCGGGAACTACGTGTTCAACAAGCAGAACCGCTGGATCATTTCCCACGCCTGGGTGAAGTAATCCGCATCAGGTGCGAAAAGACGGCGGCGTGGGGCCTTGAGGGGTTCCCGCCGCCGGTCCATCCCTCATTCCTGAATGGTCCCTGACCGTCAGACGCCTGCAGGAGGTGCCATGAGCATCCCGTCCGATATCGCTTCCCCCGACGCCTTCATCCCCGACGTACCGGACGAGACCGCGGGCAAGCGGACGGGTGCAAGCCCGTGGCGCCGCGCGTGGCTCCTGATGCGGCGCGACAAGCCGACGGTGATCGCCGCCATCGTGCTCGTGCTCATCGTCCTCTCCAGCCTGTCGGCGCCGCTCTACGCAGGCTACGTCGCCGCGACCGATCCGTTCCGCTCGAACCTGTCGGCGCGCATCACGGTCGATGGCAAGCGGGTCAAGGTCATGCAGGCGTCCACCGAGGGCCTCGGCCTCGGCGTCACCCCCATCGGCCCGACCTACGGGCCGCAATATTTCCTCGGCGCGGACACGCAAGGCCGCGACGTCGCGGCACGGCTTCTGTATGGCGGGCGGAATTCTCTGCTGATCGCCACCTCCGCGACCATCATCTGTCTCGTGCTGGCGGCGGTCATCGGCATCACCGCCGGCTTCTTCGGCGGCGTCACCGACCAGATCCTCTCGCGCATCCTCGATATTCTCTGGGCGTTTCCGGTCTATCTCCTCGCCATCTCGCTCTCCATCGTGCTTCTGTCGCACGGCATCGTCATCGGGCCGATCGAGATCACCGGCGACAGTCTTCTGCTGCCCATCGTCATCATCGGCATCATCTACGTGCCCTATGTCGCGCGCCCCGTGCGCGGCCGCGTCATGGCCCTGAAGAAGAGCGAGTTCGTGCTGGCGGCCACCGGCCTCGGCATTCCCGCCTGGCGCATTCTCCTCAACGACATCCTGCCCAACGTCTCCACCATGCTGATCGTCTTCGTGCCGCTGATGATGGCGCTGAACATCATCACGGAGTCCTCGCTCTCCTTTCTGTCGATCGGCGTTCAGGCGCCGGACGCGAGCTGGGGCACGATCATCCAGGATGGCCAGACGCTGCTCTACACCCGCCCCGCCGTGGCGCTGGCGCCAGGCATCGCCATCGCGCTCACCGTCCTGTCGCTGAACGTACTCGGCGACAGCATTCGCGATGCGCTCGATCCGCGCACGAAACTGGTGTGAGGGAACACCGATGATCTTTGCCGTTCTCCAGCGCCTCGGCCAGATGCTCTTCGTCATGATCGGCATCTCCGCGCTCGTCTTTCTCATCTTCTTCGCCACGCCGGGCTCCGATCCCGCCGCGCGGCTCGCCGGGCGCAACGCGTCTCCCGAAACGGTTGAGGCGATCCGCAAGGATTTCGGCTTCGACCGGCCGCTGCCCGTGCAGTACGTCATTATGATGAACCGCCTGTTCGTCACGCAGGATCTGACGTCCTTCGTCAATCGCGGCCTGCGCATCGTGCCGGCCGTCGCCCAGGCCGCGCCCGTCACCCTGTCGCTCGTGGCCGGTGCCGCCGTGCTCTGGGTCATCGGCGGCATCTTCGTCGGCGTGGTGGCCGCTCTGTCGCGCGATACGCTGCTCGACCGCGGACTGATGGTGCTGGCGCTGATCGGGGTGTCTATGCCGGTCTACTGGCTGGGCGAGGTCATGAACCTCGTCACCCAGAGCCGCTTTCACGACACGGTGTTCTTCTCCTGGGTTCCCTCGCTCGGCTACAAGCCGCTGCTGACCGATCCCTGGGGCTGGTTCAAGACGCTGATCATTCCCTGGTTCACGCTCGCGGCCCTCTATATCGGCATCTACGGCCGTGTGCTGCGCGCCAACCTTGTCGAGGCCTACCAGGAGGACTTCATCCGCACCGCGCGCGCCAAGGGACTGAGCCCCGCGCGGGTCATGGTCCGGCATGCGCTGCGCACCTCGCTCATTCCTTTCGTCACCATGTTCGGTCTCGATTTCGGCGTGCTCGTCGGCGGCTCGGCACTCTTGACGGAGGTCGTCTTCGGACTGAACGGCGTCGGGCGGCTGACCTATCAGGCGCTTCTCAACCTCGACCTGCCCATGGTGCTCGGCACCGTCATGTATGCCTCCTTCTTCGTGGTGGTGGCCAATGCCCTGGTCGATGTCGTCTACGTCCTCATCGATCCGCGCGTGCGGGAGAGCTGAAGCATGACCCTCGCGGAAAAACCCATCCTTCTCGACGTCAACGGCCTGACCGTCTCGTTCGCCACCGACCGCGGCATGGTCAAGGCCGTGCGCGACGTCTCCTTCTCGGTGCGCGAGGGCGAGATTCTCTCGATCGTCGGCGAATCCGGCTCCGGCAAGTCGGTGACGCTGCTCTCGTTGCTCGGCCTCCACGACCGCAAGACCACCCGCGTCGACGGTATGGTGTCGTTCCGCGGGCGGAGCATGCTCGATCTCAGCCCCGGCGACCTGCGCCGCATCCGTGGCCGGGAGATCGGCCTGATCTCTCAGGACCCGATGACGGCGCTGACGCCGGTCTACACGATCGGCTGGCAGATCGCGGAACAGATCCGCGCCCACGAGGCGATCTCCGCCCGCGCCGCACGGAAGCGGGCGGTCGAGCTTCTGGCCGAGGTCGGTCTCTCCAATCCGCAGGAAGCCGTAAATCGCTATCCCCACCAGCTGTCAGGCGGCATGCGCCAGCGTGCCGTCATCGCCATGGCGCTTTCCTGCAATCCCGCACTTCTGGTCGCGGACGAGCCGACCACGGCGCTCGACGTGACGGTGCAGGCGCAGGTGCTCGATCTTCTGCTGCGGCTTCGCAAGGATTTCGGCTCCGCCATCATCCTCATCACGCACGATATGGGCGTCGTCTCGGAGGTCGCCGACCGCGTCGCCGTCATGTATGCCGGACGCATCGTCGAGCGCGGCGAAACGGAGGCGATGTTCGCAAGCCCGCTCCACCCCTATAGCTGGGGACTGATGGGTTCGATCCCGCCCTTGACGGGTCCGCGCCTCGCACGGCTGAAATCCATTCCCGGCATGCCGCCGACGCCCGACCGGATCGGCGAGGGCTGCGGATTCGCACCGCGATGCGCCTTTGCCAGGTCGGCCTGTCTGGAGCGCCCGCCGCTGCGCAAGATCGGCACGCAGGCCGCCCTTTGCGTTCTGGAGGAGCCGGAGAGAAGCACGCTCCGCCGCACCGTCCTGTCTCCCGAGGAATTCGCATGACGCCGTCCATCCCTTCGAACCGCGTGCCGGGACCCCTGGAACCCGAGGCCCTGCAGCCATCCAGCGCGCCCGGCATCCCGCTGATGTCGGCCCGGTCGCTGGTCAAGACCTTCACCGTCGGGCGAACCTGGAAGCCCGGTTCGGGGCGCACGCTCCATGCCGTCGACGGCATCAGCCTCGACGTCTTTCCCGCCGAGACGCTCGGCCTCGTCGGCGAGTCCGGCAGCGGAAAATCGACGCTCGGGCGCTGTCTCACCCGGCTCTACGACATCGACGGGGGCACGCTCAGCTTCGAGGGGGCCGATATCACCGCGGCGCAGACACGGGCGCTGAAGCCGGTGCGGCGCAAGGTCCAGATGATCTTCCAGGATCCCTCGGCCTCGCTCAATCCGCGCCGCCGGGTGCGCGACGTGCTTGCCGAAGTGCTCAAGGTCCATCGCATCCGCGAGGGTGCCGGCATCGAGGAGCGGCTGGGCGAACTCATGGACCTCGTCGGCCTGCGCCGGGAATACCTCGATCGTTACCCACACGAGTTTTCGGGCGGCCAGCGCCAGCGGATCGGCATCGCCCGGGCACTTGCGGTGGAGCCGACGCTGATCGTGGCCGACGAGCCTGTCTCCGCGCTCGACGTCTCGGTACAGGCACAGATCGTCAATCTTTTCAGCGATCTGCGGGAAAAGCTCGACCTTACCTATGTCTTCATCGCCCATGATCTCGCCGTCGTGCGGCAGGTGTCTACCCGCGTGGCCGTCATGTATCTGGGCTCCATCGTCGAAACCGGCGAGACCGATGCGCTCTATGCGCGCCCGAGCCATCCCTATACGCAGGCCCTGCTGTCGGCGATCCCGCAGCCGCACAATCGCGGCCGCCGCGAGCGTATCCTGCTCTCGGGCGAAATCCCCAGCCCGCTGAACCCGCCGAGCGGCTGCAAGTTTTCCACCCGCTGCCCGCAGGCGCAGGAGATCTGCCGGCAGGTCCGGCCAGTGCTCGCACCCATCTCGACGGAGCGTCAGGTCGCCTGCCATTTTCCGCTGGCATGACGCCCTTCGGGATGGGCCGGCGGTTTCAGACTGCCGGTGGCGTGTCTCTACGTGGTCTCCTGTCGCCGGAGACGCAGCGCGATGTCTTCGCGATTTTCGTGCACGTAACCTACTGAGCCAGCCGTTCGTCAGCCGCCGGCAGGTCGACAACGACTTCGAGTCCTGGCGCGGCGTTGCGAAGCACGATAGAGCCGTCGGCGGCCTCGACGATGTTCTGGGCGATGGAAAAGCCAAGGCCGGCGCCGGTGCTGTTCGTATCCAGCCGTTCTCCACGGCGCAGGACGTGGGAGAGCTTGTCGTCCGGGATGCCCGGCCCGTCGTCGCGAATGGACAGGCGGATCCGGTCGCCCGTCCGCTCGGCCCGGAGCGTCACGCTCTCCTGCGCATATCGCGCCGCGTTCTCCAGGATGGTCCCCAGCAGTTCGGCGAGGTCGCCGGCGTCCAGGCGGACACAGTCGGCCGCCGTCAGGCCGTTGTGCCAGTCGATGGCGTCGCCGTGCGGCGTGCGGCTGAGAACGGCGATGACGCGGTCGGCGACGTCGGCGAGACTCGCACGCGCGGTGACGTCGCGGCCGGCCATTCTCGCGCGCACCATCTCCTGGTCCACCAGCCGGCGCATGCCGATGATCACGCCCTCGAT
Source organism: Rhizobium quercicola (assembly GCF_021168455.1). Classification (NCBI taxonomy): domain Bacteria; kingdom Pseudomonadati; phylum Pseudomonadota; class Alphaproteobacteria; order Hyphomicrobiales; family Rhizobiaceae; genus Rhizobium; species Rhizobium quercicola. The sequence goes on along the minus strand of NZ_JAJOZR010000001.1, from coordinate 614,571 downwards.
GTCGTCGGCGGCTCTCGTCATGCCGGCCTCGCGCAGCTGAAGCACATCGCCTGTCAGCGCCTGAAGCGGCGTCTTGAAGCCGTGGGCGAGATCGGCGGCACGCGCGCGGGCCTTTTCCAGTTGCTCTTCCCGCGAGGCGAGCAGCCCGTCGACCTCCGCCGTCAGCGGCAGGACCTCATCGGGAAAGCCGCTGCCGAGGCGCTTCGCGTCCCCGCTGCGGATGGCGGCGATGCGGTCGCGCAACAGCTTCAACGGTCTGAGGCCCACGACGATCTGCGCGAAGCTGGCAAGACAGAGAAGACCGGCGAGGATCGCGAGCAGGGGCGCAAGGTCCCGGCGGAAGTCCGCCGTGGCGCGCTCGATCTCCTGCCGGTCGATCGCGACGGCGGCAAGGACCGATCGAGCGCCGAGATTCGGACCGGTGACGATCCGGCGCGCCAGCATCAGAAGCCGGGTATCGGCCGGGCCCTGAACGAGCGACTGCTTCGGCTCTCCCGGCGCCAGTGCGGGAAGGACCAGCGTCTGGTCCCAGAGGGAGCGGGATTGGCGACGCGTGCCGTCATGCTCGATGGCCCAGTAGAGACCCGACAGCGGTCGCTGGAAGCGCGGATCCGCCGGTGGTCGCATCACGTCGAGCCGACCGGCGGGATCACGATCGAGCCCGGCGAAGACCTGGTCGAGGTGAAGCCTGAGTTCCTCCACGATCCGGCGCTCGACATGCCGCTCGAACAGCAGCGACAGACCGAGAAAGGCGACGACGAGCGCGAGCGCCACGGAAGCCGCACCCGCGAGCGCAAGGCGCAGGCGCAGCGAATGCCGCGTCATTCCGCATCTCCGCCCATCATGTAGCCGAAGCCGCGCCGGGTCGTGATCGCTTCGCTGCCGAGCTTCTTGCGCAGACGGGCCACGACAGCCTCCAGCGCGTTGGCATCGCGGGAGAAATCGTCGCCATAGACATGATCCTGAAGCTCCATGATCGGCACCGTCCGGCCTTTGTGATGGGCGAGGTAGCTGACGAGACGGTATTCCAGCGGCGTCAGCCGGGCGGGTTTATTGGAGACGAGGACCCGCATGGTGCGGGTGTCGATCGTCAGCGCGCCGATGTCGAGGGTCGCCGCGCCATGGCCGACCGAGCGGCGGATCAGCGCGCGAACCCGCGCCAGCAGCTCCTCGAACTGGAAGGGCTTGGGCAGGTAGTCGTCGGCTCCGGCATCGATCCCCTCGACCCGCTCCGCCCAGCTTCCCCGCGCGGTCAGAACGAGGACCGGCATGTGGCGGCCATTGGCGCGCCACCGCTTCAACACGCTGATGCCGTCGAGCTTGGGCAAGCCGAGGTCGAGCACGACCATGCCGTAATCCTCGGTGTCGCCCTTGAACCAGGCATCCTCGCCGTCATGGGCGAGATCGACGACGAAGCCGGCGCCCGTGAGGACGGCGACCAGATCTTCGCAGATCCGCCTGTCATCTTCCACGACAAGCAGCCGCATCAGTCCCGCCGATCCGTACGCATGAGAGGTCTCCGATCGTATCCAGAGGCTTTCGCCCGCTTTCCGGTCATCTAGGGCAGAATGTCCATCGTGCGGGCATCGACGACGATTTCGAGGAGATGGCCTGTTTCCTGCAGAATTTCCAGCTCGTAGACGAAGCGACCATTGTCACGCTCGAACTCGATCTCGATGATGTCGCCTTTGATCGTCTGCCGCACATGCGCAATAATGTCTTCCAGCGGACGGACGCGGCCTTCGGCGAGTGCCTGGCGTGCGGCTTCCTGGTCCAGCCGATCGTCGCCATCATCCGAGATCGCAGGCGCTGCGAGACAGAGGACGGACACAGTGGCGACCGCGGCGAAGCGGGACAGTCGGTGACATCGGAACATCCCGCGCCCTACCATATCCAAGCTGACAGAATGTTGACAAAGCCTGTCAGGGCACGAAAGGCGGCCTCGTGCATTATTGCCCCGTACCAACGACACCGGCAGCCGCCATCGGCTGGATAGACCGTGTCGGACAGAGCCAAGGGAGACGATCATGGTCACGCGCAAAGGCACCGGCAAGGCCGACCTCATCAACGGCACGAATACGAGCGACAAGCTCTACGGCCTCGACGGAAACGATCAGCTGTTCGGCAGGAACGGCAATGACGACCTGTTTGGCGGAAATGGCAATGACAAACTCTATGGCGGAAACGGCCACGACGAGATCGACGGCGGCGCGGGTAACGACCGTCTCTTCGGAGAGGCCGGCAATGACGATCTGGAGGGCGGCGCCGGGAACGATATTCTCGATGGCGGAGCCGGAAACGACGAGATCGAAGGCGGGACCGGCAACGACATCCTCGACGGCGGCGCAGGCTTCAACGAACTCAGCGGCGGGCGTGGCGCGGACACCTTCATCTTCAAGTCGGGCATCACCGAGATCGAGGATTTTCAGTCGGGGACGGATCGGCTGCAGATCTCCACGTCGCTCGGCGTCTCCAGCTTCGAAGACATTCTCGCGCTGGCACGCTCCACCGATGGCGGCGACGATCTCGTCATCGATTTCGGCCGGCACGAGCTTCACCTCGAAGACACGCGGCTCGCCGACCTGAAGGCCAGCGATTTTCTCCTCGTCTGAAACGCGCACGCAATTTTCCGCCCGGTTGTCGGCCGGGACCCTGACATGAATGGAGTGAAGATATGATCCGATTGACCACGCTGGTCGCAGCGACCGCCCTCATTGCTTCGACGGCCACGGCGGCGCTCGCGCAGACGCCCGCTTTCGTCAAAGTCGCCGACGCGACGGTGCTGCCTGGACTGAACGTCACCGCCGACGATCTCGAGGGCATGCATGTCTACAACGCAGCAGGCCAGAGGATCGGCGAGATCGAAGATGTCGTCGGGTCCGAGGCGACGGTCGCCACGGGCGTCGCGATCGACTTCGACAAAACGTCAGGCCTCGGCCGTGAACATCGCGTCGTGCCGCTCTCCGGCCTCAAGCAGGACGGCCTGCGTCTGGTCGTTGATCTCGATGCGGCGAAGGCCGCCGCACTGCCCGTCTTCGACGATTGATCCGAGGAGCCGCTGGCCGCGTGACGCGGCGGCGTCGCAATGTTTCGGCACCGTGCGTCAGCGATGATGCGCGGTGCCGAAGCGTGATCGCCGCGCGGTCGATGATATCAGCTGGCGTTCGCTGGCGTGGGAAGATCTTCGAAGTCGAAATCGAACAGGGCGTTCCCGAGGACGGCGTCGATGATCGCCTGCGCCAGAGGAAATTCGACGGCGTCCCGGCCATTCGCCTGCAGCCTCACGGCCCCCAGCAAGGACGCGACGACGCGGGCTGTATCGATGCCTTCCACCGTCTCGTTGGCGAGGTCCTGCGCCATGGCTTCTTCGACTGTCCGGTCTCGGCCCAGGCTGTGGCCAAGCCGGCTGTTGCGGCCGCCGCCGACGGTGACGTGCAGATCGCCGAGGCCGGCAAGGTCGAAGGCGGTGGAGCGCGCTCCCCCGATTCTCTCGCACAGCGTTGCCATCTCGTGGACGGCCTGGGTGAAGGCGGCCGCGGTCGGGTTCTTGGACTGCCCGTCGGCGCGGCGTGCGTCGGGATAGCGGGTCTGCATGGCGCTGACGCCGATGGCGAAGAAGTTCTTCAGCGCGGCGCAGGCCTCCACGCCGGTCAGGTCGTCGCTGGCGGCGAGGCGGTAATAGGGCGTGCGGAAGAGCGTTGCCGCGCGTTCCGCATCGGCTTTGTCCCGCGCGGCATAGACGCTCGCCGTGGGAAGGCGAAGGGCAAGCTCGCGCGCGATGCAGGGTCCGCCGATCCCGATGAAGGTGCCGAGACGGCTTACGCGCTCGGGCACGGTTTCGGCGAAGGTCACGACGGCGCCATCCTTGCGGTCGAGGCCCTTGGTGACGAAGGCGACGGTCGTCTCCCGGCGCAGCAACCCGTTCAGCCTGTCGACCGCCCAGGCGATGCCGGGGCTGCTGACGCCGACGACGATCAGGTCGGCCCGGTCGGTGTCCTGCGCCGTCATCTCCGCATCCGCGATGACGCGCACGGTGCCGGGCAGGGGCGCATCCAGCTTGGGATGCGTGCCGCCCGATGCCTGCATGTGTGCGACGACGGCGTCATCGAGCGGCGTCCCCGCCAGAACGACAGCATGGCCGTTGTCGCTGGCGGGTACGGCCAGCGCCGTCCCCATGACGCCGGCCCCCAAAATCAGAATATTGGCCATGGACCTCTCCTCCTGCGACGGGTCGGCTGCGTCAGCGCATCATGGCGGCGACGTTGCCGCCGTCGACCGTGATGACGGCGCCGCTCGATGTCCGCGCCTTGGCAAGGTGCACGAAGGCGGCGGCGACATCGGCGGCGGTCACCTCGCGGCGCACGAGGTTGGCCGAGAGATAGGCTTCCGGCGTGACGCCACGCGCCTTGCTGCGGGCCGCCACCATCTCGTCGGTCATCAGGCCGGTGCGGATCCGGTCCGCGTTGACGGCATTGGACGTGATGCCGGACGCGCCGTGCTCCACCGCATATTGCCGCATCAGCGCCATCAGCGCCGCCTTCGACGTGCCGTAGGGACCGAAATCCGCGCCGGGGTTGACGGCCTGCTTGGAGACGTTGAAGACGAGCGCACCGCCGGTCTTCTGCTGTTCCATCACCCGCACCACGGCCCGCGCCATATAGTGATGTCCCCAGAAGTTGAGATCGAAGGCTTTGCGGAACGTGTCTTCCGGCACGGTGAGAAGGCTGCCCTGGAAGGCGGCGCCGGCATTGGAAATCAGGATATCGACACCGCCGAAATGCTCGGCGACGGAAGCGACCGCCGCATTGACCCCTTGCGGATCGGTGACGTCGCAGACGACCGGAAACGCGCCGATGCGCTTGGCCTCCCGCGCCACGCCGTCCGGCGAAATGTCGAACAGCGCGATCTCCGCCCCCTCCGCCTTCAGGGCTTCGGCCACGGCGAGACCAAGGCCGCTCGCGCCGCCGGTGACGATCGCGACCTGACGGGTCAGCGGCTTTTCGACCGATTTGGCGAGCTTCACCTGTTCCAGCGACCAGTATTCGATATCGAAGAGGTCGGCCTCCGAGAGCGCCTCGAACGCGTCGATGCCCTCGGCATTCGTGATGACGGCGATGGTCGCCTCGGCGACATCGGCGCCCACCAGCGCGTTCTTGCGGGCGGCCCCCGCTGCAAAGAGGCCGACGCCCGCGACGTAGAACACGCGCGGCATCGGGTCGAGCATGCGCTTGCCGCCGCCGACGCGGGCGTTGTTGCGCTCGAAATAGGCTTTATACTCCGCCTGATAGGCCTCGACCGCCTGCGCCACGGTCGCAGCCCACGCCTCCAGCTTTCCCGTTTCGGGCGCCGGCAGCGCGACGCCGAAGCGCTTGATGTGGATGACGTGCTCGGGCGTCGCGTTTCCGCGCGTGACCAGCGAGGAAACGGTTTCCGCATTGCAGAAGTCGAGGATCTTGTCGCTTGCGCGATGTTCGAGCACGAACCGGCGCGGCGCACCCTCCACATCCGTGGGGAGTGCGATCGCGCCGCGCAGGATGGGCGCGATCTCGGCCGCGGTGGCGATTTTCTGCGGCAGCGTCACGCCCCGGAACGGCCTCGGGTTCCCCTCGGCGATGCGTTTTTCCGCGGCATCGATCTTGGCGATCATGTCTTCGTAGCTCGCGCGCGGATCTTCCGACCAGGTGAAGATGCCGTGCTTGAGCAGGATCATGCCGTCGCCACTGGGATTGGCCTTGAAGGCGGCATCGCAGGCTTTCGCAAGGTCGAAGCCGGGCATGACATAGGGGACGATGATGGCATTGGGAAACAGCTCCCGCACCAGATCCTCGCCATGCGGCTGGTTGGTCAGGGAGACGATGGCGTTGGCATGGGTGTGGTCGATATGCTTGAACGGCAGGAGACCGTGCAGGATCGCCTCGACGGAAGGGTTCGGGGCCGAGGGATCGAGCAGCAGGCGACGCTGCAGCATGACCATGTCGTCGTCCGACAGGGTATCGAAGGCAACCATGGCCTTCAGCGGCTCCAGCCGCACGGCGGGCAGGCCCTGGGGCTCGATCGTGCCCATGTCCCAGCCGCTGCCCTTTACACAGAGCACCTCGACATCCGTTCCGTCCATCTCCGTGAACACTGTCTTGACCGAGGTATTCCCGCCGCCATGCAGCACCAGTTCCGGGTCCCGCCCCAGAAGACGCGTCGTATAGGTGCGGATGGCGAGGTCGCGGTTGATGCCCTTTGCGACATAGGCATCGACGACGGATGTGAATTCGGTATCCGACCAGCGGGATTTCATGGTGGCGGTCCTTTCTGTGCCGGCGCGTTCGGGCAGGCCGGCAGTCGGTAGAGTGAGGAGGAGAATGGATCGCGCGGCCTAGAGGCGCGCTTCCGTTTCGGCGTTGAAGACGTGAACCTTGGACGGCGGAATGGAGAAGCGGACCTCGCTGCCTTCGGCAAAGCGGGCGGTCTTGTCCACCGACACGGTGAAGCGACCGTCGGCGCCGTCGCAGAACAGCTGGGCATCGTGGCCAAGCCGCTCGACCAGCACGGATTTCGCCGAAAGCGCGCCTTGTCCATCGACCACGACATCCGTCGGGCGCAGGCCGATGACGACCTTTTCGCCGGGCTTTGCCGTCGTCGTCGTTTCCAGGGCCACCCGTCCGGTCGCCGTATCGACGGCAGGCGTGCCGTCGGACACGACGACCGTTCCGGGGAGGAAATTGATGGCGGATGCGCCGATGAAGTCGGCGACGTATTTGCTGGCCGGCCGGTCGTAGACCTCGTCCGGAGAGCCGATCTGCTCGATCTTGCCGGCGCGCATCACGACGATCTTGTCGGCCATGGTCATGGCTTCGATCTGGTCGTGCGTCACGTAGACGGTGGTGGTCTTCAGCCTGTTGTGCAGCTGTCGGATCTCGGTGCGCATATGGGCGCGCAGCTTGGCGTCGAGGTTGGAAAGCGGTTCGTCGAACAGGAACACGGCTGCCTCGCGCACCATGGCCCGCCCCATGGCGACGCGCTGGCGCTGCCCGCCGGAGAGTTCCTTCGGGTAGCGGTCGAGATAGGGCGTGAGGTTCAGCGTCTCGGCCGCCCATGCCACCCGGCGCTTGATCTCGGCCGGCGGCACCTTGGCGACCTCGAGGCTGAAGGCGATATTGTCGTAGACCTTCATGGTGGGATAGAGCGCGTAGTTCTGGAACACCATGGCGATGTTGCGGTCGCGCGGGTGCAGCGTGTTGACGCGGTTTCCGTCGATGAGAAGGTCGCCCTCGCTGACGCTTTCCAGCCCCGCCGTCATGCGCAGCAGGGTGGTCTTGCCGCAGCCCGACGGGCCGAGCAGGACGACGAAATCCTGGTCCGCGATCTTGAAGGAGATATCGCGCATGATGGTGAAGGCGCCGAAGGACTTGCCTATGCGCTGATATTCGACGGTCGCCATTGACTGTGCTCCATTGTATCGGGGTGCCGTCTGTGGACGGCGTCGTTTCAGTAGGTCTGCTGCGTCGGCGTGATGACGATTTCCTGTACGATGGCGCGCTGCGGCAGCGCATAGGCGTCCAGGATCAGCCCGGCGACGATATCGGCGGAGATGCCGCCGCCGATCGCGGCCTTGTTCGACTTGTAGTTTTCGAGCGTCCGGGAATCGTTGACGTGGTCGAGGACCTCGGTATCGACGATGCCGGGCGACACGACGACGACGCGGACATTGTGGGGCGCGAGATAGGCGCGCAGACTTTCCGACACCGCGTGGACGAAAAACTTCGTGCCGCAATAGACGGTGTGGTCGGGATAGACCTTCCGCCCGGCGATCGAACTCATCATCACCAGCGTGCCCTGCCGGCGCGCCACCATGCCCGTCAGCACCGCATGGACGCTGTTCATGACGCCCTTGGTGTTGATGTCGATCATCTCGTCCCACTCTTCGGGCGGCTGCGTGGCGATATCGCCGAGCCGTGCGATGCCGGCATTGGCGAACATCAGATCGACCGGGCCGTAGTCTGCCTCGGCATCGCGGACGGCGGCGGCAAGGCTTGCACGGTCGCGCACATCCACCTTGCGCAGCACGGTGCGGGGAAGGGCGAGCGCCTCGAGACGGTCGAGCCGGCGCGCCATCAGCAGAAGCGGATGGCCGGCGGCCGAGAAGGCGCGGGCCACGGCCTCGCCGATCCCGGAACTGGCGCCGGTAATGGCGATCAGGGGTTTGTGGTCCATCGTTTCCTCCGTTTGTCCTGCTGTCGGCATCCTGCTGTCCGGAAGAGGTCGCGGGCTCGCCGCGACCTCCGGGTTTGGTGGCTGGTGCTCAGCCCTTCAGGACGGCCGTGATCTGCGTGCCGATATCGTCGAGCGCTTCCTTGGACGAGCCGTAGCTGCCCGAGAAATACTTGCCGAGCGCCACGGGGATCGTGTCGGAAGAGATCTGCGCCCATTCCGGCAGATCCGGCTCCGAGCCCATATATTTGGCGATGGTCTCGCGCACGACCGGCAGGTGCCGGGTGGTTCCGGCGCCCACGCGGGCATGGCTCTTGACGCGCGGATCGTCGTAGACGCTCGCCCGGGTCGGGCCGGTGCCGCCGCCCAGCGTCGTCACCAGCGCCTGCGTGTCGGCGCAGGTCGCCCACTGCATGAACAGCCAGGCGGCATCCGGGTTCTTGGAGTAGCGCGAAACCGCCAGCGACGAGCCTCCCTGATGTCCGACGCCGGGGATTTCGCCGTAGCCGCATTCCTCGGGCTTGCGCAGCGCGATCGGCTGCGGCGGGATGACCGCTTCGCAGAGGCCTGAGACCTTTGTCTGGGTCGGATCGTCGAAGAAGGGGAAGAACTCGCCCCAGGACAGCATGGAGGCCGCGACCCCTTGAGCGACCGCCTGGCCCTGTCCGTCCCATGTCCACTGGTTGACGCCCGGCGGCATGATGTCCTTGAGCTTCGTATAGTAGTCGAGCGCGGCGATGCCGCGTTCGTCATTGCCGGTAAAGGCCTTGTCCGCATTGAAGATCGACCCGCCATGGCCCCACAGCATCGAGGTCCACTCGCATTCCAGCGCATAGTGGCCGGACTTCATCTGCCCGGCATAGCCGAACGTGTTCGGACCCATCTCCTTCGTGATGGCGGCCGAGTTTGTGTACAGCTCCTCGAAGGTCGCCGGCGCCTTCAGGCCGAGCTTCTCGTAGATGTCCTTCCGATAGATCATGATGAAGATCGGAATGTCATAGGGAACGCCGACCCAGCGGTCCTGATATTTCGAGATGCCATCGACCAGCGCCGGCAGGAAATCGTCGATATTGTAGTTCGGCATGGCAAGGTCGGCCTTGGCCTTGATCTGCTCGCGCGGATCGAAGACGTCCTGGCTGAAGGATGCGGCCCAGCTCTGGTCGATGTAATAGAGGTCGTAGGTGCCGAGCGAGGACGCGACGTCGAGCGTCATCTTCTGCAGAACCTGCTCGAGCGGCAGGACTTCGATCTCGACCTTGATGCCGGTGGCCTCCTCGAAGTATTTTTTCAGCTGCGAATTGATCGCGTTCGACGGCGGCGTGGATTCCGTCGCGAATTTCAGCGTCGTGCCGGCAAAGGGCTTGCCGACGTCCTTCAGCCAGGCCATCACCTCGGCCGAGGGCTGCAGCTCTTCCTGGGCGACGGCCTTGTTGAGCATGAAGGGGCGGCTTCCCATGCCCATTCCGAGCGCCGCGGCCCCCAGCCCCAGCTTGCTGGTGGCGCGCAGGAAGGCGCGCCGGTCCATCTGGCCCCGCACGAAGCGGTCGGTGACGGATGCGAGGTATGATTTTCTATCGCTGTCTTTCACGGTTCTCTCCTCCAGTTTCCGCTGCCGAGATTGACGGCGGAAGATCGTTGATCGAACGGCAGGCCCTCCCGGCCCGCCGCAGTCATTGCTTCAGCGAGCCCATGGTCAGGCCCCGCACCAGATGGCGCTGGACCAGAAGGACGACGAAGAAGGCAGGCACGATCGCAGCAGCACCCAGGGCGGCCATGTTGCCCCAGGCGGTTCCGATCGAAGTCACGAAGGTGGACGACACGACGGGCACGGTCTTGAGGCCCGTCTGGGTGAGCGTGAGGACGAACAGGAACTCCGTCCACGAGAAGATGAAGCAGAGGACGGCGGTGGCCGCGATCCCGCCCTTGGCCATCGGCAGGACGACGCGCCGGAAGATGGTCCAGCGGGACGCGCCGTCGAGCAAAGCGCTCTCGTCGATCTCGGCGGGGATGTCGTCGAAGAAGCTCTTGAGCAGCAGCACCGCCAGCGGCAGGTTCATCAGCCCGTGGATGAGGATCACGCCGATATAGGTGTCGAGCAGGTTGAACTGCTTGAAGATGAAGAACATCGGGATGGCGACGGCCACCGGCGGCATCATGCGCGTGGACAGCACCCAGTTGACGAACTGGTGGCGGCCGCGAAAATTCATCCGGGAGAGTGCATAGGAGGCGAAGGTCGCCACCGTGATGGCAAGCACCGTCGACAGCGATGCGACCACGATGGAATCCCACAGGCGTGGCGCCATGTAGAAGTTGCCGCCGCCGGGGGCCACAGCATCCTGCCGGGCAAAGCCGAAGGAAATGCCGAAGACCTGTTCGAAATTGCGCATCGTCGGCTGGAAGTTAAAGATAATCGGCGGCCAGTTGAAGATGTCCTTGGAGTCGCGGAAGGCCACCGAGGTCCAGAAATAGATCGGGAAGAAGAAGGCGCCGACCACCAGCCAGCCGGCAATGGTGCGAACGGTGCGGGCGAGTTTGCTCTGGTGCATGTTACCACCTGACCTTGGCGACGCGGATGAAAAGGTTGGCCATGACCATGACGATCACGAGGCTCGTCAGGCTCAGCGTCGCGCCATAGCCCCATTTCAGGAACGAGAATGTCTGCTGCCAGGCATAGAGGCTGACCGTATAGGTCGCGGTTCCCGGCCCGCCCGAGGTCATGACGAAGACGTAGTCGAACACCCGGAACAGATCGATGCCACGCAAGAGGACGGCGACCGCGATGACCCGCGACATCATCGGCAGGGTCAGCCGGCGGAACATCTGGAACGAGGACGCCCCGTCGATCGATGCGGCCTCGTAGGGCTCGGCCGGCAGCGAGCGCAGGCCCGCCATGAAGATCAGCACCATGAAGGGCGTCCACTGCCAGATTTCCGCCACGAGCACGCCGAGAAGGGCAAGGGACGACGTGCCGAGGATCGGCGTCGATTTGTCGAGCAGGCCGAGCTGGCCGAGGAAATAGGAGAGCACGCCGAACTGGGAGTCTTCCATCAGCAGGAACATCATGCCGGCGATGGCGGGCGGGATGACCAGCGTCATCGACAGGATGGCGCGGAGTGCCGCAAATCCGGGCAGTTCGGCATCCAGCAGCATCGCGACGGACATGCCGAGGATGATCTCGACCGTGAGCGCGATGAAGAAATAGAGAAAGGTGACGCCGAGCGCGCCCCAGAACCGGCCGTCATTGACCAGCTGCACCCAGTTGGCCATGCCGACATATTTCAGCACTCTCTGCTTGGGCACGAATTCGTGGAAGCTGAGCCAGATGTTGTAGATCAGCGGATAGACGGTGAAGACCACCAGCAGCGCGACGAGCGGCAGCAGCCATGGCCACGGCGAATCCGAGATCGCGATGCGTTTCACCTGTGCAATGGACATTGCGCTTCATTCCTCCCAGATTTCCGGACGCAAACCGCGCCGCAGGCTCGTCCCGTGTCCGGCACCGCTCTCTCCCAACGGTGCCTGACGCTGCCTTCCGACCGGCCGAGGCCGATCGCCGTTTACGCTAGCCGCTGGCCGCAGCCTTCGGAGCTCCTGTCTGCCGGCGCCTTTCCGCCATGAAGCTGTCGAGCGCATCGATTTCGCCTAGCGTCATGCGCAGCCCGGATTTCGTGCGCCGCCAGACGATGTCGGCCGCAGCCCGCGCATATTCCCGGTCCATCAGAAACATCACCTCGCGTTCCGTCAGGGAGCCGCCGAAGTCGCGGCCGAGATCCTCGCGGCGGCGCGCCGTGCCGAGAATGTCGCGCGCCTCCAGCCCGTAATGCCGCACGAGACGCTGCGCCTCGCGTTCCGACAGGAAGCCGTATGTCTGCCGCAGATCGCGCGCCACGTCGCCGGCCGTGCCGACGGGAAAATCGCCGCCCGGCAGCGCCCGCGTCGCCGTCCAGCCGCGCCTGGTCACCGTATCGGGAAACAGGACGGCGAGCTTGTCCAGCGCGTCTTCGGCAAGGCAGCGATAGGTGGTGATCTTGCCGCCGAAGACGGACAGGAGCGGTGCCCGGCCGGGGCCGTGGTCGAGCGACAACACGTAATCGCGCGTCGTTTCCTGGGCATTTGCCGCCCCGTCGTCATAGAGCGAGCGCACGCCGGAATAGGTCCAGACGACGTCGTCCTCGGTCACAGCGCGTTGGAAATAGGACGAGATCGCCTTGACGAGATAGGTGATCTCCGCCGGCGTGGCCTTCACGTCTTTCGGGTCGCCGCGATAGTCTTGGTCGGTCGTGCCAATCAGTGTGAAATCGTCTTCATAGGGAATGGCGAAGATGATACGGCCGTCCGGGTTCTGGAAGATGTAGCAGCGGTCGTGGTCGTAGAGCTTCGGCACGACGATGTGCGAGCCCTGCACCAGCCGCGCCCGCCCGGCGGCGTTGACGCCGGCGACGCCGGAGAGAAAGCTGTCGACCCAGGGGCCGGCGGCATTGACTACGGCACGGGCGCGCACCTCGCTGCGATAGCCGGTCTCCTCGTCCTGAAGCGTCAGGTGCCACTGATCGGCCTTCCGCCGCGCCGCGGTGCAGGACGTCCGCACGCGGATATCGGCGCCGTTTGCCGCGGCGTCCCGGGCGTTCAGCACGACGAGACGATTGTCCTGCACCCAGCAATCCGAATATTCGAACCCGATGCCGGAGACGTCGCGCAAGGGACGCCCGACCGGATCGCTGCGCAGGCGGCGCGTGACCGTCGCCGGCAGGCGCTTGCGGCCGCCGAGATGATCATAGAGGAAGAGCCCGAGCCGCAGCAGCCAGGCCGGCCGCAGGCCCTTGCGGTGCGGTAGCACGAAGCGGAGCGGCCAGATAATGTGCGGCGCGATCGCCCACAGACGCTCGCGTTCGGCCAGCGCATGGCGCACCAGCCTGAATTCGTAATGTTCCAGATAGCGAAGACCGCCATGGATGAGCTTGGTCGAGGCCGACGATGTCGCCGCGCCGAGGTCCGACCGCTCGACCAGCAGCACCTTGAGGCCCCGGCCGGCCGCATCCCGCGCGATGCCGGCCCCGTTGATGCCGCCGCCGACGACGACGAGATCGAACAGCGGGGCGCTCATGCCGCATCCCTCCGGGGGCCGGCGTTCAGAAGATGGTTGGCCACTTCGACGAAGCCGTAGCCGCCACGCGCCGCCGTGACATAGGTCGGGTTCGCCTCCATGCGGCCTTCGAACTGCAGTACGTTGGCGACCCCGCAGGCATGCGGGAAGAAGCCGAACATCGGAGCGTCGTTCGGGCTGTCGCCGACGAAAACGATTGCCTCCTGCTCCCGGTCGATATCGATGCCGAGAATGTCGGTTGCGAAACGACGGGCCATGGTCAGCTTGTCGTAGCTGCCGTACCAGCCGTTCACATGGATCGAGGACACCTTGGCGACGGCGCCTTCCTCCTCGAAGATGCTCTTGATCCGGTCCACATCCGACACGGCGAGCGCCGGGATGTCCTCGCAGAAATCGATGGCGAGGTCAGCCTCGCGGTAGAGCTGATCGGCGGACAGGGCCGACCCCGGCACCTCGCGCAGGATCCGCTGCTTGATGTGCTGCAGTCTTTCCCGGTCGCTCGCGCGCTGCTGGTCGGCGACGGCGAAAACGCGGTGCATCCGCCGCAACGCCTCGTCATAGGCGAAATAGAAGGCCCCGTTCTCCCCGACCACCCCGGCGACGGGCCACATCCGGGCGATCATGTCGCACCATCCGGCCGGCCGGCCGGTGATGGGGGCGACCGCGATGCCGGCTGCCGTCAGCCGCTCCAGCGCCTCATAGGCGCAGGCGGGCAGCCGGCCCTCGTTCGTCAGCGTGTCGTCGATATCGGCAAACAGCACCTTGATCCGTGCAGCCGCCTCGATGGGCATGTCCAGGATCGGTCGCATCGGCTCATGCCTCCCCGGCCGCAAAGTCCTCGAGAATGCCGGCATCCGCCGCCACGTCGAGAAAGGAGTAGCGGTTGCGCATTTCGCGGCTGTGGATCACGGCCTCGCGATAGCGGGCAACGGGAAGGCCGAGATCCCGAGACGTCATCGGGCCGCCGGCATCCGACAGCAGCTTCTCCATGTCCGCGACCGGCAGCGCGAAGGCGTTGAGTTCGGCCCGCAGGGTCGGCCAGATCTCGGCGAACGTCTCGTTGATGCGCGCCGCACCGCGCTCGTCGAAGATCTTGCCCTTCAACTCCTCGAAACACTGTGCGGCGATGTCCGGCCCCATGCGCCGGGCCATGTCGATCGGGTTGATCCGCGTCGGGTGGATGAACGGTGCCGTCTCGCTGTCGAGGAAATGCCGCTGCAGACGGGCCATCGTCAGCGTGGCGACGCCGACCTGCTGCCCGTGCAGCGTGCCGGGATGATCGGCACCGGCAAAGCAGTCGATGTAGTGGGAGATCTGGTGCTCGCCCATGGAGCCGTGGTTGGACATGCCGGTGAACGAGACGCCGAGGCCGCAGAGCGTGAGAACGCGGTGGAGATAGCCGTTCGCGGCGATATCGCCGGTGGCGATCCCCGCCGCACGCGCGTTCAGCTCCACCTCGTCCTCCTCCTGGATGATGTACGGGACGGCGGAATAGAGCGTGGAGAGCAGCCGGTGCGACATCCACCAGTCGACCTGCGCGACCGAGCGTACCAGGCAATCGGCGAAGCCCGAGGCCGAGAGGTGCCGCGGCGCGCGGGCGCTGACGCCGAGATCGACGAAGAAGCCGGCCGGTCCCTGCGAGGGCAGGGAGACCTTGAGGCCGCTGTCGAGCGTCATCGATGCCGTGGTCGAGGTGTAGCCGTTCATCGAGGCGGCCGTGCCGAACACGGCATAGCGCTTTCCGGCCTTGGCCGTGACGAACTTGCAGAGATCGTTGATCGTGCCCGACCCGACCGCGATGACGGCATCCGCGCCGTGCAGTGTCCGGCCCAGATCTTCCGCATTCGCCATGTCCGCATGGGGGTGGTCGAGCACCACGGTCTCCACCGGCCCGAGAGACCGCAGCGCTCCCGCCACGCGGGCCCCCATCGCATCCCATGTGTTCGTATCGGCCACCACCGTGAAGCGCTCGCCGAGCCCGAGACCGGCGACGAGATCGGCTTCCTGACCGTCGAGACTCTCCTCGATGACGATGGACTCGTAGGGAACGCGGGCGAGCTTGCCCGTCTCGGGGTTCGTCCACTTGCCCTCGACGATCTCGTCGATCAGCGCGGTCCAGTTCGGGCGCGTCGTCTGCGCCGTTCGCGTCGCTTCAAGTTCCATGACTGTCGGGGCCTCCTCGCCTTTCGGTCAAATGACAACAGGATGTGGCATATGTCAATACACAAGACAGAGGAAGTTGACAAATGACAGGAACGGCGTCAGATAACCCCATGGCCAAGGCAAAGACGTCAGAACGGATCGATCTGGAAAAGGGGGCGCTCGTCCCCACGGAATTCGACGACTCCATCATGTGGGCGGCCTGGCTCTACTATGCCGACCAGATGACGCAGAGCGAGATCGCCAAGCGGCTGAACGTCTCCCGCGCGACGATCGTCAACTATCTGCAGGAGGCCCGCGAGCGCGGCATCGTCTCCGTCAACATCCATCCGAAGGCAGGCAACCGCACGAGCATCGCCCGCGCCTTGATGGAGACGTTCGATCTCGCCGGGGCTTTCGTCATTCCGGATGGCGACGATCTGGCGCTCACGCGGCGTCTGGGCGATGCCGGGGCGCGCGTTCTGGCAGATCAGGTGGAAGACGGCGACACGATCGGCGTTGCCTGGGGGCGCACGGTGCTGGCCGTGGCCGACCAGATCTCGCTGACCCGGCCGGTGCGCGATCTCACGGTCGTGCAGGTCTCGGGAAGCTCCACCGGCGAGGCCGATTTTTCGCCGGAACTGTGTACGTCGCTGCTGTCCAACCGCATCCACGCCCGCTGCGTCAACCTGCTGGCGCCGGCCGTGTTGTCGACCAAGGCGCTGAAGGCCATGCTTCTGGCCGAGCCCGTGCTGCGCAAGCAGATGGACCTCGTGCACTCGGCCAACCGGATCCTCTTCGGCGTCGGCGATATCGGGCCGAAGAGCACGGTGCGCCAGGCGGGCATCGCCGAGCCGGAGGAGATCGACGATTATGTGGCGCGGGGGGCGACGGCCGTGATCATCGGCCGCTTCATCGACGCCCATGGCGGGGCGGTCGGCGGTCCGCATGAAGAGCGCATCGTCGGCATCACGCTGGACGAACTGAAGAACGTGCCGAGCCGCATCTGCGTGGCGGGCGGTCCCTCGAAGATCAGGGCGATCACTGCCACGCTGGAGGCGGGATACGTTACCCATTTCATCACCGACATGGCGACCGCCGAGGCGCTGATCGCTGCGGCCGCCCCCGATTGAGCGCGAGGCCGACCGGATGGCCGGATCGGGACGATTGAAAATGTAAGTGAGGACTCATACAAGGGATGTGCGCAGGCCGGTGGAGGAGCTCCGGTGTGCGCAGGTGCGCTCGATCCCGTCGAGCCCCGGCATCCCGCTGCACAGGGAGGAGCAGTGCATGCACGACCGCGAGCGTTTCGTCATCGGAATCGATTCGTCCACCCAGTCCGTCAAGGCGATGGCCTGGACGTCCGACGGGCGCTGCCACGCGGAAGGTCGCGCGCCGCTGGCGATCAGCACGCCGGATTCCCTGCGCGCCGAACAGAATGCCGACGACTGGTGGACGGCGGCCTGCACCGCCCTGCAATCCCTGATGCGGCAGGTGAACCCGGACCTCATCGACGGCATCGCCATCTCCAACCAGCGCGAGACCATGGTTCTGCTCGATGCCGACGACCGGCCGCTGGCGCCGGCGACCCTCTGGCTCGACCGGCGCGCCCACGAACTCGTGTCGGTGCTGGCGGACGAGCTCGGTACCGGCAGGCTGCATGCGATTTCCGGCAAGCCGGTCGACGTCATCCCCTGCGTCTACCGGCTGCGCTATCTGCGCGAACACGATCCGGCGCTTCTCGATCGAGCCGCCCGCATTCTCAGCGTCCATGATTTCCTGACGCTGAAGCTGACCGGCACGGCCTCGGCCAGCTGGACGAGCGCCGATCCGTTCGGCATCCTCGACATCGCGCGCAAGACCTGGTCGCGCGAGATCCTCGATCACCTGGAGATTCCCGTCGAGAAGCTGCCGTCCCTCCACGCCCCGGGGTCGGCGATCGGTCAGATCACCGCATCGGCGGCGGCCGTCACGGGTCTGCGGCCGGGAACGCCGGTCTTTGCCGGCGGCGGCGATGGCAACTGCGCGGGCCTCGGGGTCAACGCGATCCAGCAGGGCGCGGTCTATCTCAATCTCGGCACGGCCGTCGTCGGCGGTCTGTGGTCGCCCACGCCCGAACTCAGCAATTACTGGCGCACGCTGGTCTCGCCGAGCGGCGAGGGCTATCTGCTCGAAAGCTGCCAGCGCGGCGGCGCCTATTTCTTCAACTGGCTGCTGGATGCGTTCGCCGGCGGGCGCGGCGATCCCGGCGTGTTCGAGCGGCTCGAATCCGAAGCGATCCGGCTGCCGGTCGGCTCAAACGGCGTGACCGTCTGCTCCTATCTCGTCGGCTGCATGGACCCGCACTGGGACGATACGGCGCGCGCGACCTTTTCCGGCATGGGACCGGACACGGGGATCGGCCATCTCTACCGCGCCTCGATGGAGGCGATCACGCTCGAATTCGCGCGCTCGCTCGCCAAGATGCGGGAAAGCGGCGCAAAGGCCGACCGCCTCTTCGTCATCGGCGGCGGTGCCGAAAGCCGGCTCTGGCGCAAGATGGTGGCCGATGCCACCGGCCTGCCCGTCATCCGCAGCCTTTCCAACGAGGCCTCGGCGCTCGGCGCCGGCATGTCGGCGGCCGTCGGCGCCGGCTGGTACGACGGCTTCAAGGGCGCCGCCGACGCCATGACCCGGCTTGCCGAGGAAATCCCGCCCGATCCGACGGCCCGGCCTCTCTGGGACGATCTATCGGAGCGGCAGGGACGGCTCTATCGCGCGACGCGGCAGGAGACGGCACCGGTTCCGGCCTAGCGGGGAAGAGGGAACGCCAGGGTTTCGCCGGAGGTGACGGGGGACGAGGACCTCGCCGCCGCCAGACGCGGCGTCATCTCCGTCAGGACAGGCGCCGCTTGCCCAGAAGATTGTACAGTGCCAGTGCCGCGACGGTGAGGACCGAGACGATGAAGATGGCGCCGGACATGGCATAGATGACGGGGGAGGCGCCGGAGTTCATCTTGCTGAAGAGCACGACGGGAAGGGTGTTCTGCCGTCCGGCGAGATAGAAGGCACGCGTGAACTCGTTCAGCGACAGCAGGAACGAGAAGATGAAGGCACTGACGAGGCCGGGGCGGATGAGCGGCAGCGTGATATCGACGAACTGCCGCCACCGGCTGGCGCCGAGATCGGCCGCCGCGAGCAGGGCGGTCTGCCGCACCGCCGCAAAGCTTGTCAGGATGACGATGAAGGCGAATGGCATGGCCCAGAGCAGGTGGCCCGATATGACCGTGATCATCGAGGCCTTTACGCCGAGCCGGGTGAAGACGGCCGAGAGTGCCAGCCCCTGGACCACGCCGGGCACGAACATGGGCAGGAGGACCGCAAGAAACCACGTTGTTCGCCCGAGCCGCAGCTCGACATAGCCGAGCGCGGCCAGAAGCGACAGAAAGGTTGCGAGGACGGCCGTCACGAACGCGATCAGAAACGATTGCTGGAGCGCGCCGATCAGGGCCTTTTCCTGTGGCAGCGCCATGTACCAGTCGAGGCTGAGCGCCGACAGGCTGGGCAGGCCCGGCTGAAGTGCCGGGTTGAACGAGATCGCGAGCAGATAGAGCGGCGGCGCGTAGATCACCAGCAGGCCGAGAACGGCGATGACCCAGAGGACGATGCGGTTGCCGAGACCTTCGTGAACGGTCATCGTTCCTCCTCCCCGAACAGGGATGCGAGCCCGAAGGCGGCGTTGCCGATCAGCACGAGCGCGAAAATGACGACGAGGACGATCGTGGAGATCGCAAAGGCGAGCGGGTAGTTCGCCACCCGCATGACGTCGTTGATCATGACGGAGACGATGGAGGCGCCGGCGCCGCCCAGCATCTGCACCTCGGTGGACGAGCCGGCGGCCATGACGAAGACGAACAGGAAGCCGGCAAAGACGCCGGACATGGTCAGAGGCACGAGAACCGTGACGACGGCACGCCAGAAACCGGCGCCGAGATCCTGCGCGGCGGCCAACAGGTCGGGCGAGACGCGCTTGAAGGCGAGGACGAGCGGGAAGACGGCGAAGGGAAGGTAGGAGGCGACCAGGCCGACCACGACGGCGAAGTTGCTGAACAGCAGCCAGTCCACCGGGGCCTGCGTCAGGCCGAGCTGCTGGAGCGTCGTGTTGACGATGCCGGTTCGCCCGAGGACCAGCCGCCAGGAAAAGGCGCGTATCAGGTAGGACGTGAAGAAGGGGATGGTGATGAGCGCCAGAAGCACGGTCTGCAGGCGCGGCCCGCTGAGGAAATGAACGGCATAGGCAATGGGAAAGGCGAGCACCACGCACAAGGCGGCCGTTCCCGCGGCCTTGAGCAGGGTCGAGACGATCACCGTCCAGCGACCCGCCTCGAGGATCGCGCCGTATCCGGCAAGGCTCAGATCCGGCTTGATCCAGTAGGTGGCAGGATCCCAGGTCCAGAAACTCCAGACGAGCACCAGCGCCAGCGGCACGACGCCGAGCAGGAGGATGGCAAGGAGCGGCGACGCGATGAGGGCGAGGGGGCGACGGTTCATGGACAGGATCCGGTTGACGGCGCCGGCGGCAAGGATTGCCGCTGGCCTTCTTTCAAGATCTGGAAGCCCGGCTTCACACGATCAGGCATTCCGCAGCTTCTGCCACCATTCCTCGTAAAGCTGGAAATTGTCCGGCCGAGCGTTCTGCCAGAAGACCTTGCCGGCAAACTTCGCCTTGACGTGCTCGGCCAGCTTTTCGACCTCTTCGGGTGCATATTCCGTCGGGTGGGCCTTCGCGTAGTCGAGGTTCTTGTCGGTCGGCACGATATAGCCGCGGGCCTTGCCGAGTTCGCAACCGTAGAAACCGCCGAGCAGCCCGTCGACGAAGCGGTGCGCCGACTCGGCGGTTCCCCGGTCTTCGGCGCCCTTCAGCAGCACTGTGTTGTTGCCCCAGCCCTCATAGCCTTCGACGGGCGCGGCATATTCCACCTGAAGGCCCCGCTTGCGGCCTTCGTAGACGATCGGTTCCCAGCCGGTCATGGCATCGACTTCCTCGTCGGCGACGAGCTGCACGCCCTGTTCCCAGCCGTTCCAGAAAGTGCGGAACTGTCCGTCGGTTTTGTGCTTGATCAGGAATTCCATGACGAGGCCGAGTTCGGACTCCGACAGGTTTCCCGGGTCCTTGATCGGCTGGTTCTCGCTTTCCTTCAGATACATGGCGGTGAAGATGGCGCTGTTGATCCAGGCATCCTCCATGGCCACGCGGCCCTTCAGCTTCGGGTCGAAGATAGCGCCGTAGCTGTCGATCTTGCCGAGCTTGTCGGGCCGGTAGATGATCGAGTCTGCATTGATGACGGTGGGAATGCCGTACTGTTTGCCGTCCTGCTTGAGATAGGCTATGTCCTTGGCCCAGGACCACACGCTGTCGTAGTTCGGAATCTTCGAGAGGTCCCACGGAACGATGGCACCCTGACGGGCGAGTTCCTTTTCCGCGCCGCCCTGGAAACCGCCGACGTCGAAGAGATCGTTGGCGTTCCCCGCGGCAAGGCGGGCGATGACGGGGCCGAGATCGTTGCCGTTGTCGGTGAACTCGGGTGCGATGCCGGCCTGGATCGCGAACTCCGGCCACTTGTCGGCGATATCGAGCGTCGCGGTTGCCCAGAAGGCGACGGTTCCCGCCTCCTGTGCAAAGGCGCGCTGCCCAAGCCCGAGGCCGCCGGCTGCCAGAGCCGTGCCCCCGAGGCCCATGAGTTTCAGGATCTGGCGCCGGCCGATATTGCTGGCGCATGCGGAAGGCACTGGACGTCTCGTCATAGTCTTTCCCCTTTTGTTGACCCCCGGCGCGTTACGCGGCCGGCGGCATTCCCGAACCCGATAGAAGCATGGCGGCATCCGGAAGAAGCGAGAGCGGGACGGGCGTGCCCGTGGTCACCCTCGCCGCAGGACTGTCGCTGGAGACGACGGCCACAAGGCTCTGACCGTCTGCGAATGCGAGGCGCACATCCGTCTGCAGCCCGCGAAACGTGGTCTCCGTCACCGTCAGGACGAGATCCGCGGTGTCGATCGTCTCCGCAATGCACAGCCTGTCCGGCCGAATGGCGACGAGGCTGTCGGCGTCGGCGCTTGCCACCGGCGAGCGGAGCCGCAGGGACTGGCCGCCGACGATGGCGTGGGGACCGTCCTCCCGCATCTCGATGCGCTCCGGCCTGAGCAGCGTCTCGATGCCGACGAAGCGGGCCACGAAGCTGTTGGCGGGACGCTCGAAAAATTGCGCCGGCGCGTCCAGCTGCTCGATCCGGCCCTTGTGCATGATGGCCATGCGATCCGACAGGCTCAGCGCCTCGTCCTGATTGTGCGTCACGAGAATGAAGGTGGCGCCGGTTCGCCGGTGGAGGCGGCCGAACTCGTCGCGCATCTGCTGGCGCAGGCGCTCGTCGAGGCCTGTCAGCGGCTCGTCAAGCAGGAGGATGCCCGGTTCCATGACCAGAGCGCGCGCAAGCGCCACCCGCTGGCGCTGGCCACCCGACATCATGCCGATCGCGCGCGGGCCGAAACCGGGAAGCTCGACCAGATCCAGCGCATCCTCGACCTTCGCCTTGAGCGCGGCTCCGGAGAGACCGCGCAGCTTCAGGCCGTAACCGACGTTCTGCGCCACCGTCATGTGCGGGAAGAGCGCGAGACTTTGAAAGACGGTGTTCACGGGCCGCTTGTTGGCGGGCACGTCGATCACGTCGCGGCCGTCGAAGAGGATACGGCCTTGGGTCGGGCGATCGAACCCGCCGATGAGCTTCAGCAGCGTGCTCTTTCCGCAGCCGGAGGAGCCGAGAAGCGTGAAGAATTCGCCCGCCTTGATGGAGAGATCGATGCCGTCCAGCGCCTTGATGGGGCCGTAGGCGCGGGTCACGGACTGTATGTCGATTGCGATCGCCATCTAGCGGGCTCCCCGGTCGGCTTCGCGAATGACCATGATGCCGTTTTCGGTCAGGCTCAGCAGCTGGCCGGGCTGAACGAGGCTGGTGGTCGTCGCCTCCTCGACCAGAAGCGGCCCCAAGATATCCTGCGCGATCGGCAGGGCGAGGCGATCGCAGACGGGGCAGGGCAGCCACCCGGTCTCCTTGCCGAAATAGACCCGGCGTTCGCCCTTCGCCGCCGCATCGAGCGTTCGCCCGGCCGGGCTCTGCACGGGCAGCGTGATGACCGGGCCTTCGAGGACGGCTTCGAGATGCATCGTCGTGATCTCCACCGGCGTCGTCGTCAGACGGAAGGCATAGGCGCGTTCATGCGCTGCATGCAGCCGTTCGGAGAAGCTTTCCACCGTGTCCCTGGCGGAAAAGCCCACGAACACGCCGTGTTCCTGACCGCGATAGCGCGCCTCGACCTGATAGAGAAAGCGGATCGGGACGTCCTCGTCCTTGGCGAAGTAGGTCGCAGCTTCCTTTTCGAGGCCGGAGAAGCGCTCTGCGAGGGCTGCAAGAGCCTCGTGCGACAGCGGCGCGAACCAGGTCGACCGGAAATCCGCCCGCGGCTCGGCGGCCAGCATGCCCCAGGCGGAGAAGATGCCGGAATGCGGCGGTACGATCGTCGCTTTGACGGCGAGATCCCGGCCGAGGCGGCTGGCCAAGGCCGGGCCGGCGCCGCCGCTGATGATGAAGACGGAATCGCGCGGGTCGTGGCCGCGCTGGACCGTGACCAGCTTCAGGGCATTGATCATGCTGGCATGCGCGATCTCGATGATGGCCAGTGCGGCATCCTCGATCGACATGGCGAGCGGCCCGGCGATGGATGCGATCGCCTCTGACGCCTTGGCGACGTCGAGGCGCATCGTCCCGCCGGCAAAACTGTCCGGGTCGAAGATGCCGATGGCAACGAGCGCATCGGTCAGCGTCGGCCGGGCGCCGCCACGGCCGTAACAGGCGGGGCCCGGGGAAGAGCCGGCGCTTTCCGGGCCCACGCGCAGGCGCCCCTGTGTGTCGATGCGGGCAATGGAGCCGCCGCCCGATCCGATCTCCACGATATCGACCACCGGCACCTGCACCGGATGTCCGGGGGCGATGCGGGTATGTTCGAGCTTGTAATCGACGTTCAGCGTCGGGCGCCCCTCATGGATCAGCGAGCACTTCGCCGTCGTGCCGCCGACATCGAGGTGCAGCACCTCGCTCTCGCCCAAGATGCGCCCGATGCAGGCCGCCCCCGCCACGCCGCCGGCCGGTCCGGATTCGACCAGCGTCAGCGGGCGGGCGGTCGCCTGATCGAATGTGGAGATGCCGCCGTTCGACTGCATGGCGTAATAGGGACAGGTCAGATCGCGTGCCATCAGGGCGCGCTCCAGCCGCTCGAAATAGCGCTGAATGATCGGCTGAACATAGGCGTTGAGCACGACGGTGTTTGACCGCTCGTATTCGCGCCACTGCCGCGACACGGCGTGGCTTGCGCACACCGTCGCCTCCGGCAGGGCCGCGGCCAGAAGGCGGGCGCAGATCTCCTCATGGAGAGGGTTCGCATAGCTGTGGAGGAAGAGGATGGCGACGGCCTCGATCCGCTCGGCCCTGCAGGCCGCGATGATTGGCGCAAGGTCCGCTTCCTCGAAGGGCAGAACCACGGTCCCGCCGGCGTCCATCCGTTCGCGGACCTCGAAACGCAGGTGACGCGGGACGAAGGGCTCGGGGCTCTTGAACTGGAGGTTATAGAGGTCCGGCCGGTTGCCGCGCCCGATCTCCAGCACGTCGCGAAACCCGGCGGTGGTGACCAGCGCGGTTCGCACGCCCTTGCGTTCCGTGATCGCGTTGATCACGGTGGTGCCGCCATGGGCGAAGAACGTGACGTCGCGGGTGGCAAGCCCGTCGGCGGCCTCGGATGCGGAGATCGCGTTGAGAACACCTTCCGATTGATCGTGCGTCGTCGTCAGGCTCTTGGCGGTGAAAAGCCGGCCGTTGCGCTCGTCGTATCCGACCAGATCGGTGAAGGTCCCGCCGACATCCGTTGCCAGTCTGATCATGATGCCGTTTCCTCGTAGCCGTACACGTCCAGCGCGACCGCGCGCGCCACCAGTCCGTCGCGCACGTCCTGCGCGATCCTCGATGCTTCGCGCCGTTTCGGATCTCCCCAGCCGCCGCCGCCGCCGGTGACGATCCGCACGATATCGTGGCGCGCGAGATCGAGATGCGCGACGCGGCCGTGGACGTCGAGGCCTCCGGCGTGCCGTTCGATCTCGAGCCGGTTCGCGGTTCCCGCTGCACCGCCATCGACGCCCCAGGGGAGGGTTTTCGTCCGGCCGAAACTGGCATAGGCGGAGGCTTCCGTCGAAAGCACCTCGTATTCCCGGATGATGCCGAAACCGCCGCGCCGTCGCCCGGCGCCGGTGCCGCCCTCGACGTTCAGTGCGTAGCGCCGGACCCGCAGCGGAAAGCGGGCCTCGATGACCTCGACGGAATAATTGTAGGTGTCGCCATCCGTCAGCGCGATCAGCGCGCCG
The DNA here is from genome assembly GCF_021168455.1 of Rhizobium quercicola. NCBI lineage: Bacteria > Pseudomonadati > Pseudomonadota > Alphaproteobacteria > Hyphomicrobiales > Rhizobiaceae > Rhizobium > Rhizobium quercicola. Next base: position 589,684 of record NZ_JAJOZR010000001.1, on the reverse strand, counting down.
GCGCCGTCCTCGTCCGGCGTCGCGCCCCATCCGCCATGTTGCGGCTCGATGTGGATGAAGGGCGCGCCGGTGTCGTCCCGGCCGGAAATGTAGACGACGCAGAGGCTGGAATAGGACCCGGCGGAGAACCGCCCGGGCTTGAGCGGCGCCAGCGCCTTCCAGAGCAGCTCCGACGCGTGCACCGAACCCTCGTAGTACCAGCCGGTCGGCGAGGGCTTTTCCGCGGTGAACACCGTGCCCGGCGGACAGAGGACGTCGAGGGGGCGGAACCATCCTTCGTTGGACGGCGCCTGAGGGTCTATGAGGGCCTTGACGATGGTCTTGACGGCGGATTGCAGGGCGCCGCGCGCGCAGTTGATCGGTCCGGCAACGGCAGGCGGGCAGCCGGTGAAATCGGCGATGATGCGATCGGCCGCAATGGTGATCGTGACCGTGACATCGATCGGTGCATCGGTGACGCCATCGCCGTCGATCACGTCCGTTGCCGTGTACACGCCGTCGGGCAGGGCGAGGATCGCCGCGCGCGCACTGGCTTCGCTGGTGGCCAGAAGATGCGCGAACGCGGCCTTGACCACGTCGGCGCCATACTTGGCCGCAAGCTCCGCCATCCGACGACCGGCGACACGAACGGTGGCGATCTGCGCGTTGAGATCGCCAAGGGCAATCTGCGGCATGCGGACATTGGCGGCGAGGATGTGCAGGATCTCGTCGCAGAACGCATCGGCCCGCATCACTTTCACGCCGGGAAGCCGCAGGCCCTCCTGAAAGACCGAGGTGGCATCGGGTGCAAGGCTGCCGGGAACGGAGCCGCCGACATCGAGATAGTGCGCGACGTTGATCGCATAGGCCAGGATCTCCCCATCGACGAAGAGCGGCTTGACGATCGCGAAGTCGCAGGCATGCGTGCCCCCGGCATAGGGATCGTTCGTCAGAAGCACGTCGCCATCGGCAAGACGCCCGCCGAACTGCGCGATCAGCGCCTTGACCTGCACGCCGAACGTGCCCGTGAAGAGCGTGATGCCGTTCATCTGCGCCACGAGTTCGCCATCGGCGGTCAGAAGACCGCAGGCGAAATCAAGCACTTCGTAGATGACGGGGCTCATGCTCGTGCGGGCCATGACGATGCCCATCTCATCCACGGTGGCAACGAGCTTGCCCTCGATGATTTCCTGCGTCACCGGATCGATGATGGTCTGCCCGGACGGCATGTGGACCCCCTTGGTTCGTCAAAGGCAGCGTAGGAGAGGAGCGCGGCGTGGCATAGCCTGCCAGACGGGTGGGGTGGGGCCGGCGATACCTGCCCGAACGGGTGGGAAGCCCTGAGTGTCAGGGCAGCAGGCCGGCCGTCCGCGCGGCTGCCGCTGCCGCCGTGCGGGTCGTCACGCCGAACTTGGCGTAGATGTTTCGCAGGTGAAACTTGACCGTATTGTCGCTGAGGGATAGTCGCCGGCCAATATCCTTGTTCCCGAGGCCTTCGCTCAGAAGCTGCATCACCGCCTGCTCGCGCTCCGTCAGGCCACCTGTCTTCGGGACGATCGCGGACGGCGAGCCGGCCGTCTGCAACAGGCGCTGCAGCACGACCTGCGGCACGGGTGCCGCGTGGGCAAGCGCGAGGATCCCGTCCATGAAAGCGGGTCCCTCAGACAGGAGGACGGCGCGATAGTCCGTCACGGGCAGGCCGAGCACGAGATCCGACAGCCGGCTGGCGGCCATCGCGGTATCGCCGGCGGCCATGGCCAGCCGGATGCCGAGGAGACGCAGCTCGATCTGCCGGACAACATGCGGCTTGCGGGCCTGGCTCGTCTCCAGCCTTGAGAGGAGATCGCGCGCGACCTCCAGCCGCCCCTCTGCCAGATGCATCCGCACCCAGAGAAGCGCGGGCACCGTTCCCCGAAGCCGCAGGGAGAGGTCGTTCACCTGGTCCGCCCGGGCCGCTTTCTCGCCGAACCCGGTTGCCTCGGCATAGCGCGCGGCCTCCGCAAGGTCGCCCGAGGCGATGAGCAGTGCGACGCGCTCCCCGTCGATCATGCGGACGAGACGGTCGAAGCCGCGTCGCCCCGCGGTCGCCCGCGCCCGGTCCATGGCGGCATGCGCACCGATCCTGTCGCCGGACAGGATGAGAACGCGCTGCTGCGCCAGCAGTCCGGCGGCCAGCGGGTCGAGCCAGGTATCATGGCGTTCGACATGCGGCAGCGCCCAGGCAAGCGCTTGACCCGCCTCGGCGATATCGCCCCGCATCGACAGGACCTCGCATTTCAGCACATGGCCGACCGCATCGAAATCGCTGCCGCGGCCGATATGTGCGGCCACCTCGGCGATCAGCCGGTCATAGGCCTCCTCCGCCGAGGTCATGTCGCCGCGGAAGAAGGATGCCTGGCCGATATGGGTGTAGAGGTGCAGGGCTCCGAAATCCGCACCGCCATCCCGAAACGCCTGCATGGCCAGATTGCCGTAATGCAACGCGCGATCGAGATCCGTGCGGATCAGGAAATTGTAGGACAGCATGTTGAGCGACAGCGCACGATGCACGAGCTCCCGACCGGAGGCGCGGCCAAGATCGCGCTCGAGTTCGCCGAGGTCCGCGCTGCTGACCCAGCGGTCGGTGTAGAGGGAAACGAGCACCCGGACGACCCGAAGCGCACTCGACAGCGCCTCGTCCGCGGCGTCGGCGCTCCGGGAGGCGATCTCGAGATAATAGTCCGCCGCGTCGAGCTGCGCCGCCTTGGCGCTGACGACGGCCAGACCGAGCGTGGTCAGGGGATAGGCCGCAAGATCGATCTGCGCGGCTTCGTCCGACAGCTTGCGGAACAGGGCGGCACCGCCGCGGCTGGTCGTGTAGACCCGCCGCCAGCCTCCGGCCGCCTCGATGATCTCGGCCGCAAGCGCCGGCGCTCGGGCGGCGAAGGCATGCTCGACGGCGGCCTCCAGATCACCTTCTCCGGCAAACCAGCGCGCGGCGCGGGCGAGGATCGCGGCACTGTCGATGCCGAGACGCGCGGCCTCTTCCTTCAGGAACGCCGTGAGCACCGGATGCAGGCGGAGCCAGCGTCCCTCGTCATCGAGCACCGCGATGGGCAGGGCCTGATCGCGTAGGGACGCGAAAGCGCCGGCGGTCGTCTCGTCGCACAGCGTCGAAACAAGGTCGCGGTGTATGGCGGGCAGGGAGGAGGTTTCGAGGAGCAGCCGCTGAAGCGGAGTCGAGAGGCCGGAAAAGACCTGCTCCGACAGATAGAGCCCCATATCGCCGCTGCGGTCCTTGAACGCGGACAGGATCGCCGGACTGTCGGCGCCGGTCTCCTCCAGAAGCATCCGCATCATCTGCAGGGCGACCGGCCAGCCTTCCGCCCGCTGGTTGAGGCTCTTCAGCTGCGGGACGCTCAGCGCGGCATCGCTGCCGCCGAAGAAGGCCTGCGCCTCGTCGTCGGAAAATCCAAGCTCGGCAAGCCCGATCTGCCGGACATCCCCGGCAAGGCGCAGTGCGGATGTGGGAAACCGCGGCGCGCTGCGGGACACGAGCACGAACCGGATATGCCCGATATCGTCATGCGACAGCAGCCGCGCGATCAGCGCCTCTGTGCCATCGGTCTGGGACGCATGATAATCGTCGAGAAACAGGGTCGTTTCCGGCGGAACGCGCTGCAGGCGCGTGACGAGCACGGAGAGAAGCGTGGCGACGGACATGGAGCCGGCATCGACCGGCTTTGCCGGATGGTCGAGCGCATGGTCCAGCGCCTCGATCAGGGCCAGCAGAAACCGGCTCTGGTCGCCATCATCCGGCCCGAGCGAAACCCATGCCGCGTTTACGCCCTGCGCCAGAAGCGCGTGATACCATTGTGCGGCCAGCGACGTCTTGCCGTATCCGGCCGGTGCCAGAAGGACCGTCAACCGTCGCTGGCCGGGCAGTGACAGAAGATCGAGAAGCCGGGGGCGTGCGACCTTCCCCGCGATCGACGGCGGTCGAAAACGGGCTTGCCGGCGAAGCGACGATGGTGGCAGCACGGCTCTCGGCATTTTTCCCAGGCATGAGCGACGGCTCGCAACAGGTGCGAGCCGAACGATCTTATGGCCTTGAAGCCCGTTTGGAAACCCGGCCGGTTGCGGCCGACGGTACGGTCATGACCCTGTCATCCGCTCAATGTGCGTCGCACGGAATGTAATCCGTATCATAGCCGAAATAGCGGGGACCGACGAGGGCGATGCCGGCGTCTGTCTTCCACTGCGGGTTGCAGGGAAAGGCGAGGGCGACGAGGCGCAGGCCGTAGCGCAGCGAGTCGGCCGTGACCGGATTGCCGCTTTCGGCCTCCAGCAGCGTGATGAGATCCGGGGTGGTGCAGACAATCTCGCCGTTGCGCTCGGCCATCAGAAACTCGTTCTGGAAGTCGAGGCGGAACGTCTGCCCCTTCCAGTCCTCCACGCCGTCGAACCGCGCCGTCCCCCGGGCAAAGCCGCCGATCGTGCGGCGGTCGATGTCGGTCAGGCGGCCATGGAAGAGGACGGATGCGCCGAGCTTTCCGGCGATCGCGCCCACCGGATCGCCATTCGAAAGCCGGCTTTCCCGCAGCTCAAGGCCAAGATTGGCGCAGAGCGACAGCGTGCCGCGAACGACGCAGGCCTTGGCTTGTGCGCCGCTCATCGGGTAGAAGGCGAGAAGTGCCGATCCGCCCATCTCGACGGTCGCGGCGCGCGCCAGCCGCTCCGTCCAGGCATTGCTGACCGTCTCGAGCACGAGGGCGTTGCCCTTGTCGTCGCAGAGAACCATGGGTGTGGCGGAGATGCCGTGCAGGGTGAAGGTCACCATCTGCAGCTCCGGATAGGCTCGTCCCATGCCATCGCCATCGACCAGCGGCAGGCCCGCGGCGGCGGCCACCACAAAGGGCGTCGTGGAATTGACGCCGCCCGCTTCGCCGCACAGCACGGCATCGATCTTGCGGCCGAGGAGCTGTTCCAGCTTGCGAAAGGCGGTGAGAAGCTCGTCACCCTGCGGCAGCTTTTCCGTCATCACGGTCGGTGCGCCCATCATGCAGACGGGAACGACGAGGGCGTCGTCGGCAAGCTCGCCGACGTCGATCAGCTCGACCGGGCCGTGCTTGCGAATGGCTTCCTTCGCCATCAGCTTGCCCACATAGGGATCGCCGCCGCCGCCCGTGCCGAGAATGGCGCCGCCGATGGCGATGTCATCGAGATCTTCGGCATAGATCGTTCTCAGGATATTCATGCACGCCGCTCCCCGCCTTGCGCGTTGCTGTAGACCATCGGCTCGAAGGTCAGTTCCGGATAGCCGAAGGCCTTGGGACCGACGATCTCCAGCGCGCGTGGCGTCTTCATGAGGTCGTGCACCGGCAGGCCGATGACCGCGATGCGCTGGCCGTAGCGCAGGACTTCGGTGGTCAGGGGCTCGCCGGTGTCGAGTTCCAGATTGATGATGAGGTCCGGCACCATGGCGACGGCGACGCCGTCCACCCAGAGGACGAGGTTTTCATTCTGGATCGCGATCCGTGCCTCGGAGCCCGTCCAGGTTCCGATGCCTGCCAGCAGCGCCTCGCCCCTGGCGAAACCGCCGGCCAGTTCGCGGCGGATGTCAGTGATCTTGCCGGTGAAGAACAGCGTTGCGCCCGTCGCCTCGACAACGCGCTCCACGACGTTCTGACGCCTGGAGCGGGCATCCAGAATGGTGCGCCCGATCTCCAGCGCCTGTGTGACGGTTCCGGGCACGGAGGTCTGCTTGACGAAATCTCCGCGCATCGGGGCGACCGCGAAGCCGGCGCCGGCCCCCATGGCGACGGAGGCGTCGCGCGCGAAGCGCTCCAGCCAGAACATGTCGACCATCTGGCGGAAGACGACGACATTGCCCTTGTCGTCGGCGATGGCCGCCGGTGCCGCGGGTGCGCCATAGATCATATAGGTGGTCATCTGCACCTCCGGGAAGGCCCGGCCCATGCCGTCGCCATCGACGACGGGAAGCCCGGCCATGGCCGCTGCGATGATCGGCTCGATAGCGTTCGCACCGCCGATTTCGGCCGAGATCATTGCCGAGACGGTGACGCCTGCCGCTTCTTCGACGGCGCGCACCGCACGGTAGCACTCGCCGCCTTCCTCGATCTTCTCGACGCCGACGACCGGCGCGCCGATGCCGCCGCACTCCGCCACCCAAGCATCATCCGCCAGCGCTTCCAGCGGCAGCACGCGGACCTCTGCGCCCTTGCGCATCAGTTCGCGGGCACGCAGCATGCCGATATAGGGGTTGCCCCCGCCGCCGGTACCGAGCAGGGCGGCGCCCATGGACAGCGGCACGAGGTCCTCTTCCCTGAGGAGGTAGCCTTCAACCGGCATGGAGCTCTCCCACGGCCTTGACGCGGATACGCGTGGCATTGCCCGGCAGGTAGGCGAGGGGCACGTCCTCGACATCGACGATCTCGATGCTGTCGGGGGCGGCACCGGCGGCAATCGCCGCATCGACCGCCCGCTGCTTCGCGTCTTCGAGCGCCTTGTCGCGGCCAAGTTCGGCCAGCGCATAGACGCGGTCGATCTCGCCGGAGACCTGCGCAATCGCGGCACCGACGGCGTTTGCGACGCCGAAATGTGCGGGCTTGATGACCTCGAGGCCGCTGAGCGGACCGTCGACCAGAATGGAGCCGCCACCGACCACGATGACGGGCAGCGGATCCGGCGACAGGCGGGATTTCTCGACGCAGTCCTCCAGCATCGCGTGGATTTTTGTCTGCACGCGACCGATGAGATCCGGGGTGAGGTGGGCGACCTTGGCGGCATCGCCGAGCGAGGCACGGCCCGCCGCCACGGCCACATCCGTGGTGGTGAGCGTTTGCCCACCGAAGATCAGCGCCTCGGTCTTGATCCGGTAGCCGACGGACACCGGGCCGACCTTGATGCCGCTGTCCGTGTCCACGACATGCGACCCGCCGCCGAGTCCGATCGAGAACACGTCGGGCATGCGGAAATTGGTGCGTACGCCGCCGACCTCGACGGCGATCGTTGCCTGACGGGGAAAGCCCTTGTGCAGCGATCCGACATCCGAAGTCGTGCCGCCGATATCGACCACGATGGCGTCGCTGACACCGGAGAGAAACGCCGCGCCGCGCATGGAGTTCGTCGGTCCCGAAGCAAACGTCAGAACCGGGAATTTCTCGGCGAAGCTTGCATCCATCAGGGTGCCGTCGTTCTGTGTCAGGAAGAACTTTCCGGTGATGCCGGCCTCGCGGATGGCGTTGCGGAAGGCCTCGATGACATGGGCGGAGAGGTCGCGCAGGCAGGCATTCATGATGGCCGCATTTTCGCGCTCCAGAAGCCCGATGCGGCCGATATCACTCGAGAGCGTGATATGCACGCCGGGGATTTCCGCTTCGAAGATGGCGCCGGCACGGCGTTCGAAGTCGCTGGACACCGGCGAGAACACCGAGGTGATCGCGATGCTGCGAATGCCCTTGGAAGCGATATCGCGGGCGATGCCCTTCAGCTCATCCTCGTCGAGCGGCGAGATGACGCGGCCGTCGAACTCGTTGCCGCCATGGGCGAGATAGGTGTGGTTGCCGATCGACTGCTTCAGATCCTCCGGCCAGTCGACCATCGGCGGCAGCGAGGCCGTGGCGGGCAGGCCGAGGCGCACGGCCGCGGTCTGCGCGAGGTCGCGGCGCTGGACGACGGCATTGGTGAAATGGGTCGTGCCGATCATGACAAAATCGACGGCGGATGCCTCCATTCCGGACGCTGCCAGCACGTCGCGCAGCGCATTGACGACGCCGCTCATCACGTCGGCGGTCGTTGCGGATTTGACGCCGGCGATCACCTCCGGTCCGTTCATGACCACGGCGTCCGTATTGGTGCCGCCGACATCGATGCCTATCCTAATCATGGGCTTGAAACCTCATTGCTATGCCTGCCGATCCGCCGCTTGCCGCAGCGCGATCAGGTGTTCGGGTGTGGGGAGTTCGCCGTCGATCAGCGGGATGACGGGCCGGAGCGCTGCTTCCTCCGCCGAGATGACCGGCACGGAGGCGATCAGGAGACGCGTATAGTCGTGGGTCGGGTTCCCGAAGACGGCGTCCGACGTACCGCGTTCCACGACGGCGCCGCGATAAAGGATGCTGACCTCGCGTGCAAAATTGCGCATCAGGCTCAGATCGTGGGAAATGAACAGATAGGTCAGGCCCATCTGCCGGCCGAGATCGGCAAGCAGGTCCATGACCTTCGCCTGCACCGAGACGTCGAGCGCGGAGGTCGGTTCGTCCAGCACCAGCAGCTTCGGCTCGACGGCCAGCGCCCGGGCGATCGCCACGCGCTGCTTCTGCCCGCCGGAAAGCTCGTGCGGATATCGCTCGGCAAAGGCCGCGGGCAGCTGCACCATGTCGAGCAGCTTCGCGACACGGGCGCGGCGTTCGCCGCGCGGAAAGCCGTGCGCGTCCAGCGGGACCGCGATGGACTGGCCGACGGTGCGGCGGGGGTTGAGCGAGGAGCCGGGGTTCTGGAACACCATTTGCACGCGGCGGCCATGCGCCACGCCGTCCGAACGATCGTGAAGGCTGCGCCCGTCGATCAGGATCTCGCCGCTGTCGGGCGTTTCCAGCCCCATGATCATGCGGGCGATCGTGGATTTGCCCGATCCGCTCTCGCCGGCAAGGCCATAGACGTCGCCGGGTGCAATCGCCATCGAGACGTTGTCGACCGCCTGCAGCGCGCCGGTCTTGCGGCCGAAGGCGTTGCGGATCGGGAAGGCCTTGCAGAGGTTATTCAGCTCCAGCATCGGTCCGCTCATGATTGCACCTCGGCAGTTCCGAAGCGTCGTCCGCCGGTGAGGCGCGGAACGGCATCGATGAGGCTGCGGGTGTAGTCGTGCGCCGGAGTTTCGAAGATCGCAGCAGTCTCGCCCTTCTCGACGATGACACCCTTCTGCATGACGTAGACGGTGTTGCAGGTCTCGCGCACCACGCCCAGATTGTGGGTGATCATCAGGAGTGCGAGGCCCCGTGCCTCGACCAGGTCCCTTAAGAGTTTCAGGATCTGCGCCTGCGTGGTCACGTCCAGCGCCGTTCCCGGCTCGTCGGCGATCAAAAGGTCGGTCTCGCTCAGCAGCGCCATGGCGATCAGCACGCGCTGGCGCATGCCGCCGGAAAGCTCGATCGGATAGGCGCGCGCCACCCGCTCGGGGTCTCGCATGCGCACCTGTGCCAGCGTATCGTAGACCCTCTGCATCCGGTCTCTGGACGAGCGGGCGCGGCCGAGGCGCCGGTCGGCATATTTCAGGATCGTCGCCATCTGGTCGGCAATGGTGAAGACCGGATTGAGCGAACTCATCGGGTCCTGGAACACCATCGACATCGCCGTGCCACGCAGCTTGAGCCGATCCTTTTCCGGCATGGTCAGAAGATCCGCGCCGTCATAATAGATCGCGCCGGAGGTGATGCGGGCCGGCGGCTGGCGCAGGAGGCCCATGATGGCCTTCATCGTGACCGTCTTGCCGGATCCGCTTTCACCGACCAGCGCCACCTGCGAGCGCGCAGGCACATCGAGACTGACGCCGTGCAGCACGGGTACGGTCTGGCCATAGGTGGTGAAGGAGACCGAGAGGTTTTCGACGCGCAGGAGAGGGAAGCTCATCGGACCTCCTGCACGTCGAAGAGGTCGCGCAAGCCATCGCCAAGCAGGTTGAAGCCGAGCGCGACGAAGAGGATGGCAAGGCCCGGAAGCACCGACTCCCACCAGAAATCCGGCAGGAAGCCCGCGCCCTGCGCCACCATCGTGCCGAGATCGGGCGTGGGCGGCTGGATTCCGAGGCCGAGGAAGGAGAGCGACGCGCCGACCAGAATGACGAAGCCGCAATCGAGCGAGGTCTTGACGGCAATGGCGGACACGCAGTTCGGCAGGATCTCGCGGAAGAGAATGTGGAACTTGCTGGCGCCGAGCGTTTCCGCGGCCTCGATGAATTCCTGCGTGCGGATCTGTTTGGTGATCGCGTAGATCAGCCGCGTGTGCCAGGTCCACCAGAGCGCGGCGATGGCAAGCAGGGAATTGACGAGGTCGGGCGACAGAACGGCGGCGACGGCGAGCGCCATGACGAGCGGGGGAAGCGCCAGCGCGATGTCCGTTATGCGCATGATGACGGTCTCGACCCAGCCACCGAAATAGCCGGCGAGAAGGCCGAGGATCGTGCCGATGGGCACGGCGGTGCCGAGCACGACGAAGGCAAGCAGCAGCGAGATGCGCATGCCATAGATCGTGCGGGTGAAGATGTCGCGCCCGACATTGTCGGTGCCGAACCAGAAGGCAAGCGACGGCGGCTGGTGGCGGGCCCGGAAATTGACAACGGCGCCGACATGCTCCGGATAGGGCGTTATAAAGGGGGCGAGCAGCGCGGCAAAAATGCAGGTGAGGACGATGACGGCGCCGATCACGGCCGTCGGATTGCGCGAGAAGCGATACCAGTTCTGATAGGCATTCGAGAGGCGGCGTGCCTCTTCGGGAGCGATGGGCACTTGCGTCATCAGCGGCGCCCCCGGATGCGGATGCGTGGATCGACGATGCCGGTGAGAACGTCAATGACGAGGTTGGCGAGCACGAAGAATACGCCGGAGACGATGACGACGCCCATGATGGCGTTGAGATCTTTCTGCAGGATGGTGCGCACCCCGTAGGCGGCCATTCCGGGCCAGGAGAAGACCAGTTCCACCACGAAGGCGTTGCCGATCAGCGAGGCGAACTCGAGGCCGAGAATGGTCAGGGGCGGCACGAAGCTCGGGCGCAGCATGTATTTGAACACTCTGACACGCTCGGGGATGCCGAAGGCGCGACCGGCCTCCGCATAATCCTGGCTGGAGACGTCGATCATGGACGAGCGGGTGATGCGGGCGATCTGGCCCATCGTGGCGGCGGCCAGTGCGATCGACGGCAGCAGCAGATAGCGAAGCGCTTCGAGGAATACGTCCAACCGGCCGTGCAACAGCGCGTCGATGGTGATCAGGCCCGTGACGTCGGCCGAAAAAGCTAGTCCCGGCGGCAGGCGGCCGGTGGTGGGCAGGATATGCAGAACGTAACCGGCGAGAATTTGGAGGAGCAAAGCCAGAAAGAAGCTCGGCGTCACGGCGGAAAAGATCGCGATGATCCGCACCACATTATCCGGCCATCGGTCCTTGTAGCGCGCAGCGGCGACGCCCAGGGGCACGCCGAGCACGAAGGCGATGGTGATGGTCGAAAGCACGAGCTCGAAGGTCGCGGCGAAGGTCTGGCGGATATCGTTGGCCACCGGCTGCTCCGTCAGCAGCGACCGCCCGAGATCGCCGCGTGCGAGGCCCGCGACATAGATACCGTATTGCTGAACGAGCGGCTGGTTATACCCCAGCGTCTCGCGCAGCTGCTCGACCTGCTCGACGCTGGCTCGTGGTCCGAGCGCAAGCCGCACGGGGTCGCCCGGCATGGCGCGCGCGATGACGAAGATCACCACCGAGAGCCCGAGAAGGACCAGCAGCGACCATGCGACACGCCTGAGAAGGAAGAGCAGGAATTCCAAGCGTCCAGCCTTTTCGAAGGATTAAAGTGACAAGGGCGGTGAGGCGAGCAGCGGAAACCATGTCCCGGTCCGTCTTGGGAGGGTATCGGACCGGGACAGGGGGAAACCGAGATGCCAGATCCTCGATCAGGACGGGCGCCGGTCTCGCTGAAGGGCGATCAGTTGCAGGTCCAGCTGTAGCGCGTGAAGTCGTAGTCGAAGGACTGCATGGGGACGGCCTTGAAGCCGGTCAGGCATTTGTCCATCGCGTGCTGGACAGTCTGGGTCATGAGGAAGACATCCGGCTGGATCTCGACCAGCTTGCGCTGCAGATCCTTGTAGATCACGGCCTGCTTCGCGACGTCGGCGGTCGAGCGGGCCTCGTCGATCAGGGCGTCGATCGCCGGATCCTGCAGCCACTCCACCGACGCCCAGGTGCCGGCGGCCTTGGAGTGATACTGGGTGAAGAACATGGAGTCAGGCGAGGGGTAGGTCGGCGAGAAGAAGATCTGATTGACGGCGGGCGTCGTCTCGACCTTGGTCGCGATCTCCGTGATCCGGTTCCAGGGGTCTGCCTGCTGCGTCACCTTGAAGCCGAGCTGCTCGAGGTTCGACTGCATCAGCAGGCTGATCTCTTCCTCGAACTTCGTGCCCGCGACATAGCCGAGCGTGATCGGGATCTCGGAGCCGGCATATTTCGACTGGGCGATCTCGGCCTTGGCCGCTTCCAGATCGTACTTCGGTGCCGGTACGTCACCGGCGTGAAACTCGGCAAAGCCGGACGGCAGCGGGGTCGTCAGCTCGCCACCGGGGAGAATGACATCGCGGATGGTCTGATAGTCGGTGGCCAGCGCCAGCGCGCGGCGGATGTGCACGTCGTCGGTTGGGGGCACCTTGGTGTTGAGCTTGAGGTAGAAGGCGGTCGTCGTAGGTTCGCTGACGACGGTGAAGCGGCCCATATCGGCGAGTGCCTTGTAGGTCTCGGGCGACTGGTACTGGCTGGTCATGGTCAGTTCGCCGGAGGCCGCGAGCGACCGCACCGTCGCCTCGTCATTGGTGATGATCCAGCGCACCTCGTCGATCGCGCCCTTGCCGAAGCCCTTGTAGTAATTGGGATCACGCTCGATCGTCATCCGTGCGCCGCGGTCCCACTCGACCAGCTTGTAGGCGCCGGCGCCGGCAACCGTGCTGCCGAGATAGGTCTGCGCGTCATCGCTGCCCTTGTTGGCCTCGACCACGTCCGAATTGACGATGAAGACGGCGGGAACGGTGGTCAGGAAGGGCGCAAAGGTCTTCGACAGCGTGAACTTGACCGTCTTGTCATCGATGGCGACGATCGAGCCGGGCTTCAGGACGTCGGTAAAGAGGTTGGCCGGGCCCTGGTTGATGCGGAAGAGCCGCTCGAAGGAGTAGACCACATCCTTCGCCTCGACGGGCGTGCCATCCGAGAACCTAGCGTCGGCCCGGATCTTGTAGGTGACCTCCTTGGCGTCGTCCGACACGGTCCAGCTTTCCGCCAGCTCGGGGATGATCTTGCCGGTGGGATCGACCGTGGTCAGGCCGTCATAGAGGTTCACAGCGGACATATAGTCCGTGTAGTCCGAAATCTTGGCGGGATCGATCGTGCCGAAGATCTGGACGGTGTTCATGGTCACCACGGTCTTGGCCGCAGCCGATCCGGCAAAGCCGGCAACCAGGGCAAGGGCGGCGGTGGAGGCGAGGGTGCAAAGCGTACGCATTGTGTCTCCCGTGTTGTCGAAGGTTCCCGGCGCGGCCATTTCATCGACCGTCATCTCGTTCTTGAACGCGAGGATGCATCGCGAGCCGGAGCACCTCAAGCGGCGTCACGTCTAGGTTTTCGTTTAAATGGTCTAGGTTTTGTGCGGTTGGGTCAGTCGAGGCTAGCCGAGAAGCCCCAGCGCCCGAGCGGACAGGATCGCTTCCTGGCGGCTGCGGCAGCCCAGTTTCCGGTAGACATTGCCGAGATGAAATTTCACCGTCGCTTCGCTGAGGCCCAGCGTGTTGGCCACGTCCTTGTTTGCGGCGCCCTCGGAGATCATCAACAGGATCTTGCTTTCGCGCCGCGACAGCGTGTTGCCCATCCGCGTCGACGGGGTGTCGAGGCGGCCGGAATCCCGCAGCTTGCGAAGAATTTGTCGGTTCCCGGTGACGGTGGACAGGAAGCCGCCGATGCGCTGGTTGTCAATCAGTTCCTGCAGGAAGACGCGCTCCTCGGCGAGCGGCGCGATGGTGCCGAGCCTGGCACAGTCGCCGAAGGTCTTCTGCAGCACGGCGCGTGCCTGCGTCGCATTGCGCTGACGCTTGGCGACATAGGCGAGCCAGATCTCGGCGCTCATCCGCTGGCGATCCGTGAGATTCATGTTGCCGATGATGGTGGTCACGAGCCCGTCGAGGCCGGGCCGCTGCGGCGCCTCGTAGACGATTTGGCGCAGCCAGATGAGCGCCAGCGCCAGTTCGTCGCGCTCCTGTACGCGTGCCAAGAGTTCGCCGCCCGCCAGAACGAAGGCGCGATCGACCCGGCCTTCCATCGCCGCCAGCGTGTCGGCCGCTTCCTGCCAGCGGTTCGCGTTTTGAAGGACGGCGGCCTCGCGGATCGAGATCATCGCCTGAAACTGCCCGTTCGACGTCTGGTAGACGCGCCAGCGATCAAGAAAGCTTCGGGCCGCCATGGTGGAGAAGTGCTCGCCCAGAGCCTGGCTGCCGTAGTGAAGCGCGAATTCGAGGAGACTGGGCCAGATCTCGCCATGGGCAAAGCCGTCGATCTCGAGATTGAGGAACCGTGCCAGCGGCTCGGCGCGTCCGCCTTCGTATTCGACGCACGCATCCATCAGCACCTGAAGCCGCACATCGTTGGGACTTTCGAACGGCAGCTCCGCAATGAACGCGGCCGATTGCGTCGCGTGGCGGCGCGCGGCCAGCGCATCGCCCATCATCAGCCGGATCAGCGTCTGGTGAAGGCTGATGTAGAAGGCAAGGAGTGGTGCGCGGGCGGCGCGATAATGAAACATGGCCCGCTGCGCCACCTCTTCGGCCGCAGCAAACTGTCGATTGCGAATGTAGAATTCGAGCACTGAGTTGTAGAAGCTGCCGCGCGACAGATGGTCATCCGTCGGAAACTCCGCAATCAGCGCATAGGCCCGCTCCAGCAGTTCCTCGGAGAAGAAGTAGTCCTCGTAAAGCAACATCACGAGCCGGAACGCCCGGAACGGACGCGAGAAGACCGAGCGGCTGGAAAACACCTGCGTGTAGTCGTTGGCAATGTCGCCGAAACGGTCGATGAGCAGGCGGCGGGCGCGCGCGATATCGCCGAGCTTGAGCGATTGCAGCGCTTTGGCGAGAACGAGGACCTCTGTCTGGATCGAAAAGGTCAGCGGAAACCCGGCAAGGACGGTGTCGAAAGCCTTTGGCCCAAAATAGTAGAGAAAGAAGGGGCCGCCGGCATCCTGAAAGATGCGCAGCGCATTGTCGAAGAGGCCGGCTTTCTGGAAGGCGCAGATTGCCTCGACCACGAGACCTCTCGCCCGGTAGGCTTCGGCGATGGCTCTGGCGCTCCCGGCTTTGCGCAGTCGCCGCTCCATCGCATCGTCGATCGCCTCGCGCAGGACCTGGCGGACGCCTGCCACGGCCAGTGTTGGCCGACCCGCGGCGTCGGGGCGCATCAGGAACGGCGCCACGGGCGGCGCAGGGGATGAAGCGGAGACGCCAGACGCGGAGAAGGCGGGGTGCGGTATCGCGACCCCCGCCCGCTTGGGCGTCTCCAACAGCATCAGCCGCAGGACGACGAGCTCCTCGTCGGGCATCGTCGCCAGCACCTCGGCATCGAGAAAAGCACGCAGAATATCCGGAGGGCCTTCGAAGAGGCCGGCATTGAACACGGCGAGCGGCCATCCCCCGCTCCTGGCGGCCACATCGTCGCACGCGGTCCCGAACAGCCTTGCAAGCTCTCTCTGCGCCATCATCAGGTCGTTGCTGCCGATCAGCATCGCCTGTGCGTAAGCAAGGGCCCGTGCCTGTCCCGGAAGAACCGTGTCCGGACGCTTCGCGATGATCAGCCTGCGCGTGCCGGAGACGCAGGCCTCGGGGATGGGGCGGGGCGTCGTGTAGGGCGGTATATCCCACAGGTCGGGCACGGTATCCGCTGCCGTGCCGCTCGCGGGATGAACGGGCGGCTGGGGCGAAAGAACCACGTTGCCGCCCGTCTGCTGCGCAATCAAGGCCAGAACGGAGGATTTACCCATGCCGGCAGGTGCTTCCAGTATGACGATCGGTGTCCCGGCATCCAAGATGCGGGCCATCAGTTCGGGCCGGTCGATCAGAGCGCCCACCGCAGTCCTCCCCGAAGATTTACGCTCCGCCTCGGTAGCAACTGCCACGGCATTCCGCCAGACCTTTGCGCCGGTCTTGCCGCTCGCCAATCCCGTCGGAGCGCTCTTGCTAACGCTCGGGATTAGGCGCAGTACGGGTCTTCTGCAGCAAATTTGGCGGGCGCTGCCGCTTAAGGGCTGAATGCCTTGGCCTGAAATTGAGGAGGACATCATGTCTTCCAAGAAGCTTTCGATCAAACCGACATCCGTCTTCGCAACCGATGAGTGGGAAGGGAAGGCGGCCTATCGGAGTCTGCCCTTGCGGAGTCATGCCGCGTTCGACCGCGATCTGTCGCCGCTTTCCGGGCAACGCTCGTCCCTCGTGCGCCGGGTGCTGCTCGTCACCGTCGAATGCACCCTGATCCTCGGCCTGGTGGTCGCCTTGCTTCTCGCGGTTGTGCCAGGTGCTTCCTCCTGACGTAAACCATCCCGGGCAGTCGGATTTTTTCCGAGAAACTTGGATGCAGCCGTGGATATCTCGGTCCGCATGGCGTCAAGCGAGCTGCGCAGGATGCGGATGTCGGCGCTAAGGGCAGGGGCCGTGTCCTGCTCTTCCCAGTAGAGAAGCGTGTCGTGCCACCCGGTGGTCGACATGGCGATATCAAAATATTAATCCTGTAATGAATCGGGAATTGCCAGTTCATATTCAAAATTTATTTGCACGATAACGAGTAAAACAGTCACTATGAGCAATAGATTTGGATTATCACCACGATTACTTCCGATAATCGTCTGTGAAACATCCTGAGGGCTTGTTTTCAGCCGTGCGAATGGACAAGTGTCCGGCGAAGGCCTTGCGCCGGCAAGCATTGTAACCGCACCCACCCGGACATCTGCACTGGAAAAGACATGACGAAGCCGATCGACGAACGCCTGAACAAGGTTCTGGTGATGGGAAGCCGCATCGAAGGGGACGCCCGGCGAAAGCAGGAAGAGGTGGACCTGATCAAGTCGCGCAAAGCCGAGCGGAAGCAGTGGGTCGAGACGCATTGGGTGCAGACATTCCGCCCGAAGATCGAAAGCGCGATCGAGGCGCTGAACCAAAAGCTCCAGATGGCCGACATGCCGAAGATGCGGTTGACGGAACCCTCGGCGGGAACGTCATCCAAGGTCGAGATGGAACTCACGAGCGCGGTTTCGGGCCGCTCCATTCGCAGCGCGGTCAGCCTGACGGACGATCATATCCAGTTTCAGCATTACAGCCGCTCATCTGCACAGAGCGTTGCTGTCGGCCATAGTATCATCGCGCTGAATGATTTTACCGCCGAGGCGGTGCAGGCCGTGCTGATCGACGTTCTCGAAGCCTTCACGGCTGATCTGCCTCGCTAAAGGCCGAATGGCGGCTCCTTGGCATTCGCCCGGGAGCCGCCCTGTCGCTCAGCGATGAACGGCGGCGCGGCGCTCGAGATGCTGCTGCCAGGTGGTCGTCGCATCGTCCGCGGTCTGTTTGTCACGGAAGTCGAACGTGTGCTGGCCGCGGGCTCGCGTCGCCGGATCGAAGGGCACCTCGTGATAGGCGGTCCCCTCGGCGATGCCGACGGAGGCAAGGACGCTGTGTATCTCGTGGACATAGTGTCCGGTGATATCGAAATGAACGTTCATGGGCGTCTTCCAGTTCTGGCTGTCGCGGAAACGTCGTCCCGCGGGATCTCGGGACGACGGGGATTTCGGGGCAAAGGCGACGGGCGTCAGGGTGTCTCGACGGTCTCGTCTGCGCTTTCGTTGCGCTTTTTGACTGCGGGGGCGGGTGCCTTCACGGCGGCCGCGCGCTGGGCGCTATCGGCGTCGCGTTTGATTTCGGCAGGTGTCTTCGGGCGAAATTCAATCATTGTCTCATCCTTCAAAGCCGCGCGTTCGGCGGCATCCGGTTTCGGATTCAGTGGTATCGGCTTGAGGCTCGACATCGGATCGTCGGGTGCGACGGGTCCTATCGGAGGTCCTCAAGGCCGAGCCCGATCATGTTGCCGCGCTTCTTCGTATAGGCGGCCTCGGCGGCCTTCAGGATCGCGCCACGCAACTCGTCGAAGGATGCGAGGTAATCATCCTCGCTGGTGTTGCGGTGCGATTTTTCCGACTGCAGCGCGTCGAGCGCAACGAAGAAGCGGATTTCCGACATGCCGTCATACCCGACGAAGCGAACGCACTGGTTCCTGTCGTCAAAGCTGCGGGATACGTTGGGAAAGCTAAGCGACATCGCGAAAGACCCTCCCGGACTGCGGCCACGCCACAGCGGCGCGTGTCCGCGGACGCGATGACCGGATGGTCCGTGGAGAGGCCATATCGAAAGGAGCGTGAACGTTCTGGCTGGAAGACAAGCTGTCCTCCTTTGTTGGGGCAAGGTTCCTTTGCCTCGATGCCAGCGCCCGTTCCGTGAGCTGTCACTCTCCGTCAAGTGGCGCTGAATCTTTCCGTTACAAGGGGCTCCGTCGATTATTGCGGGACGCCTACCGCGCGATGGGAAACGGCACGACGTTCGAGGGCTGCAGGGCCTGCTTCATGAGGTATTGCCCATAGGCGCCCTTGCCGAGTTCGCGTGCCAGCTCAAGCAGTTGCTCGCTCGAAATGAAGCCCTTCTGAAAGGCGATCTCCTCCGGGCAGGAAATCTTGAAGCCCTGCCGGCGCTCGAGGATGGCGACGAATTCGCCGGCGTCGAGCTGGCTGTCGGGCGTGCCCGTGTCGAGCCAGGCATAGCCGCGGCCCATCAGCTCGACATTCAGTTGACCGCGTTCCAGATAGACGCGATTGACGTCGGTGATCTCGAGTTCTCCGCGCGGCGAGGGTTCGAGGCTCGCGGCGATGTCCACAACGCTGCTGTCGTAGAAATAGAGGCCCGTCACGGCCCAGTTGGATCGGGGCACGAGAGGCTTCTCCTCGATGGAAACCGCCTTCATCCGGACATCGAAGTCGACCACGCCGTAGCGTTCGGGATCGTTGACGTAATAGGCGAACACGGTCGCGCCCGTCTTGCGCATTCTGGCGCGTGCGAAGAGCTCCGCGATGCCGTGACCGTAGAAGATGTTGTCGCCCAGGATGAGGCAGGAAGGGCTGGAGCCGACGAAATCCGCGCCGATGATATAGGCCTGCGCGAGGCCGCCGGGAGACGGCTGCTCGGCATAGGTAAGCTTCAGTCCCCACTTGCTGCCGTCACCGAGAAGTCGCCGGAAATTCGGGAGGTCGTGCGGCGTGGAGATGATGAGAATGTCGCGAATGCCGGCCAGCATGAGCGTGGACAGCGGGTAGTAGATCATCGGCTTGTCGTAGACCGGCATCAGTTGCTTGGATGTGACCAGCGTCATCGGATGCAGGCGCGTCCCGCTGCCACCTGCCAGAATAATACCCTTCATGAATGCCTCTCCTTCATCGGCGTTGCCTCTTTCATCGTGTCGAAAAGTCGCTCGATCACCCGTTCCGTCGCGGGCCGCCAGCCCGGCATGGCGATGCCGTGCTCGGCTTTCAGCTTGCGGCAGTCGAGTTCCGCATTCGCCGGTCGCTCGACGGCGCTCGAATAGGTGTGCGAGGGGATCGGGTTGACGGCGGCGAAGGGACCGCCGCGCGCCCGCGACGCCCGGAAGATCTCCTCGGCGAAACCGGCCCAGCTCGTCCGTCCGCTGCCGCTCAGGTGAAATGTCCCGCGCAGGCCGGGATCGTCGCTCGCCATCAGGTTCCGCGCGACCGCGAGGATGGCGTCCGCGATGTCGAAGGCGGATGTGGGCGTGCCGAACTCGTCGGCGATGACATTGACGCAGTCGCGATCCTCGGCGATCCGCAGCATCGTCTTCAGGAAGTTCGAGCCGAAGGGGCTGAACACCCAGGCTGTGCGCAGAATCACATGATCGGCAGTCGAATCTGCGATGGCCCGCTCGCCGCCAAGCTTCGATCGGCCATAGACGCCGAGAGGGCCCACGGGGTCGGCCTCCGCATAGGCGCCGGCGGTCGCGCCATCGAAGACGCAGGCGGTCGAGAGATGGATGATCGGGACACCGAGCGTGGCTGCAACCTGCCCGAGGATGCCGGCGGACGTCTGGTTGACGAGAATTGCGAGACCCTCGTCGGCCTCCGCCTGTTCGATGGATGTATAGGCCGCCGCAGACACGATGACGTCGGGCCTTGCCGCCGTCAGGGACGGGGCGATCGAGTGGACGTCCGACAGGTCCAGCCCGGGGCGACCGAGGGGGATGATGTCGAGATCGGCGTTGACGGCTGCCCGATCGCGAAGCGCGCTGACGACTTGTCCCTGTCGTCCCGTGACGACGATACGGCGGCGCGGCTCCGTCATCGCCGCATCCCGCGCAGACCCGCCCATCCCCAGGCGTTGGCAACGGAAAATATCATGTCCTCGTTCCCCCGTTGAGAAACTGAATGTGAAAGAGCCCCATCACGATGCCGCCCGGCGTAACCCTGCAGGCGCGGCGATCTCATCTGCACCAGGTGCCGCCTATGGCTGTCCGGAGGGCTCCGCCCGCGCGGGAGCCTGCTCGCAGCCGGACGTCTGGTTGTTCGCGATCATGTTGCCCGACGGGCGCCCGTTTCCGGCAAGCGTGCGGACATGCGTCCAGGCGATCCGGCCGTCCGTGACGACGCCCCCGCCCGAGGGTGTCACGGTGCCGGAGGTGCCGGCGTTCTCCGTCTGATAGATCTCGCCATCCGCATAGATGAAGCGTCTTGCCGCATAGTCCGTCGCGGCCTTCCAGCGGCCATAGCCCTGCCCGACCATGACACAGCGCAGCTGCGTCGGTTGCGCCTGATCGTCGGCGATGATGTTGCCGACGATCACATTGTTCCGCCCACCGCCCCCGAACGCGCCGTTGGCAAGGATGCCGGCATAGATGCTCGTGTCCTGCGGATTGTGCAGCGGGGAATGCGGGTTGAGGTTCTGCCCGTTGCCGATGGCGACATTGCCCATGACCGTGTTTTCGTCGCCATAGATGGCGATGCCGTTCAGCGCGTTGCCGGAGACGTGGTTGCCGAGCACCACATTGCGGTCGCCGGTCACGGAGATCCCGTTGTCACCCGTGCCTTCCGCTCTATTGTAGGCGATCACGTTGCCGAAGGCGTTGTAGCGAATGCCGACAAGCTCGATGCCGTTTCCCTGCGTCGCATTGTTGGAAATGTCGTTGCCGTTCGCACCATTGTCGATCTGGATGCCGAAGCCGGCATTGCCTTCGAATTCATTGCCTTGGATGGCAATCCCGGAGGAGGCGTTGGTGATGGCGATCGCATTGGCGGCCACACCGTTCTCGAAGCGCGCGCGTTCGACGCGTCCGTTGCGGGCATTGGAGAAGACCAGAGTTCCCGCATCGACAGCACCCCCACCCGTCAGGCGAAAATTATCGGCACGAACGGCGCCGAGGGTTCGGCTCCGGCCGTTCTGGCGAAAGATTATGTTTTCGATCGCGACATGCGTCGCGCCGGGCGGAACGTCGAAGGCGGCACCATCGCCGTCGGAGAGGAGAACCGTTCCGGTCGCACCGCGGAGACTGGCATTGCGGGCAAAGACCAGCGTCCCGTCGATCCTGTAGGGGCGGCCGCGATTCTCCAGAAACACGGACTGCCCCTTGGAAAGGCGGCCCCGGATCTGCGCGAACGCCGCCCCGTCCTCGACGGCCGTGCTCCGGGAGCCCGTGTCCTGCAAGGCCGAGGCCTTGATCGGGAGGAGCAGGCAGATCGTGGCCGCAAAGCCAAGCGCGATGCGCCGCACGGCCCCGCTGCCGTGCCGGCGCGCCGCCATTTTCACACCTTCGAAACCCATATGGCCGCGATCCTGTTCTCGAACCCCCGGAGCCCGGCCGGACGACGCGCCTGCGCGCCCCGCGCCGAGCGAAACGATGCGACGTGGCCTCAGGCCGCCATGAATTCCTGCTCCTCGCGCATCTCCAGTCCGTTGCTCTTGAAGAATGCCGTGAAGGTCCTGAGATAGGCGCCGTACCGTGCCTCGAAACGGCTGAAATCGGCCTGCTCGACCAGAGACGGCAGGTCGAGGCTTCGTGTCATGTCGACGCTCTCGGCGGGCACGAAGGGAATGTTCAGCGTCTGGGCGAGCTCGACCGTTCTCGCGTCATGTGTCATCAGGATGCCGGGCGTTCCTGCCAGCAGGGCCGCGACGGTTCCGTGGATGCGCGTTCCCACGAAGAGGTCCTGCGTCTGGGCGTAGTCGGTCCACTTCTCGAGGTCGTAGAACACCTTGCCGTGCAGCCGGAGATACCGCCCGACCGCCTCCGCATCGCTGTCGCCGTAGGATTTGCAGACGATGGGATCGACCTTTGCCATGATCTCCTTGTTCACGGTGCGGCCCAGCGCATAATAGAAATCCGCGAGCTCGGACTGCAGGACGATATCGTAGCGCTGGCGGTAGGCCTCCTTGTAGAAGTAGTCCTGCAGGGGGCTGGTATTGTGCATGAGGTGCCGCGTGGAGTGGAACGCCACGCGCTGCGGATTTCTCGGCACCTTCGACAGCGGCCCGCGCGCATAGCTGGCAAGGAGCAGCGACGGGCACCCGGTTACCTCGACGTTCTTCACGCCAAAGCCGTTGAGAACTTCGGCCGAGAACGGCCCGCGCACGGAAATCATCTTCGAGCTGTCGGCCGCCAGCCTTACCAGCCGTTCCGTCCCCGGTTTCAGGGTCGGATGCTCCCGGCCCCTGCTTGGCTGCGCGCCGAGGCCGACCAGGATGACCGGAAGTTTCAAGGCCTCCAGCCGCTCGGCCAGCACGCCGAAATCGCTATGCGGGTTCAGCCAGTTGGCCGCAGCGACCACCACGGCGTCCCGGCCTTTGGCGACCTCCGGCGTGAAGTGATAGGAAGAGATCACGCCGTTGCGGATTACCCGGAAGAGCGATTCCGAAAAGATGAGATTGCCCGTGTTGTTGCCGGCGACGCTCAGGCATTTTTCGACCGTGAAGCCGTTGTTGAGGACGCCGCGAACGTTGATTCCAAGGACGAGAGGAGATTTGAACAAGAGACATTCCTTTGCTTTATCTGGAGCCATAGCGGCAACGCTTTGCACGATCGTCGCTCCGAGCCGGACGCTTCGGTGACGTCGCGGGTCGGGTTACTTCAGGTATTTTTTGTAGATTTCCGTGTATTTCTTCGCGACCGCCTCGATCGTGTAGGACGATCCGACGGACAGCGAGGCATTGGAGAAGCGGTCACGCACGTCCCTCCGGGTCATTTCGATCATTGCGTTGGAAAATTCGGTGGTGAAGATGTCGTCCGCCGCGGTGTTCGGCACGAGAATGCCCGCCGTTTTCTCTCCGGCCGTCAGCATCTTGCGGATCTCACCGATATCCGTGGCGATGATGGGTGCGCCCATGTGCATCGCCTGAATGAGCGTGAGGGGGAAGGATTCACCCTCGAAGCGGGACGGCAGGATGGCGACGTCGGAGATGGCGTAGGCGCCGTTGATGCACTCCTGGTAACCGACGAAATGGACGCCCTCTTCCTCCGAAAACTCCTCCTGCAGGACCGCAAGTTCCGGCCCGGAACCGCAGAGCATCAGATGCAAGGGCACTTCGGAATGCCGCTGGGCGATGCGCTTGGCCTCGATGGCGACGCGCCAGCCCTTTTCTTTGATGGCGCGGGAGGCGAGCGTGAAAAGCACGCCTCCTTCGGGCACGCCGAGCTCCGCCCGCGAGATCGGGAACGGCCGGTCGTCGGAGGGCATGCCGTTCGGAATGAAGGTCACCCGGTTCGGATCGAGCGGCACGCCGTCGAGATGGGCGAGATTCTTCGCGCTTAGATAGGTCCAGTGGTCTACGCCGCGAATGAGCCGGAACAGCATGTCCTCGCCCATCGGCGTGACTTCGTAGGAGCCGTGCAGCGTCACGATGTAGCGCACTTTGCGGTCGCAGCGGTTCCGGGCACCGAAGAAGAAATACTCGACCGATGCGACATGGGAGTGCACGAGATCGATGCCGGCCGTTTCGATGAAGTGATCGATGCCGACTTCGGTGACCCAGTGCGCGTCGTAGACGGCGACCCGCCGGTCGAGCAGGTTGCGCACGGTGGCATTCTGCTTCCACCCGTCGGTGATGAGGAACGATACGAGATACCCCATTTCCACCAGCGTATTGGCAAGATGGATGGGGAAGATCTCGCCGCCGCCGAGGTGGAAGCCGAGCGTGGCGACGAGAACGTGCTTGGTGGAGCGCCGGGTCCTCAGCACCTTTTCGTTGTGATAGTGCATCGTCAGCGCGCCGATGTGCTTCTCGGCCCCGGAATAGACGAACTGGCGGTAGACGTTGAAGTAGAACTCCAGGGCGATATCGTCGGGCGTGCCCCAGCGCTCGCGAAGCGACACCATGATCTTCTGGTGCTCCGCATAATACTTCGGCTGAATGAAGCCCTTGACCGAGGTGTTCTTGCCGTGCTGGCGGAAATAGGCCACGGCGTCCGGCGCATAGGCCATCTGGCCGCCGCCGGCCAGGATCGAGTAGAGATACCAGTCGCCGCAGATCTTGTAGGAGACAAGCTCGTCCCACACCTCTTCCGGTATGCTCTGGTTGCGGAAGACGCAGCCGCCGACGTTCGGAATGAGGTTGGACTTTCCGAAGCCGCCACGAAAGAACTGGTGGGCCGGACGCTTGAACGGTTGGCTCCAGATCCCGGCTGAGGCGCGTTCGCGGTACTCGTCGAGACCCGGGCTCATGTTGCCCACGGCATCGGAGAACTGGATGCGCCCGAAGGCGACCATGACGCTTTCGTCCACCAGCGGCCGCACGCAGTGCTCGAGGAAGTCCAGTTCGCAGAAGTCGTCGCTCTCGCAGATCCAGATGACCTCGCCTGCCGCGCTTTCGATTCCCTTGCGCCACTGCTTGAAGACGCCGCCCGAATTCACGGTGTTCAGGATCGTCCGGATCTGCGGATAGCGCGCGGCATAATCCGCAATGACCGTCCGGCTGTCATCCGTGGAGCAGTCGTCGAGGATGATCACCTCGAGGTTTTCGTAGGTCTGGTTCAGGATGCAGTCGAGACGCTTCTGAAGAAACCGCGCATGGTTGAAATTGGGAACGATGGCGGTGACGAGAGGGGCGTAGTCCTTGAGCGCCAGATGCGTTTCGTATGGGATCGCGCGACGGCCCTCGCTGATGCCGTGCAGGATGAAGTGCTTGAACGGGTTGCCGCCGCCGTTCTTGATGTCCTCGTTCTTCTCCAGATAGTAGCGCGTATTGAAGGTCGGGCTCGGATCGCGAAGCTCGCGCCAGCCATGGTTCATGTAGTGCTCGAAGAGATCGAGGCCCGAGCCCTGCAGGTCCGTCGATGATGCGAGATAGTAATCCTCGTCGAAGGCGGCCCGCACGCGCTCGTCCTCCCGCTCTCCCGCAGGGGCGACGTCCGAGAAGCTGCGCCCTTCCGCCCGTCCCCATCGGAGATAGTGGACGAAGGGGTTCCAGGCGCTATCGCCGACATCGGGATTGGCCTCGAGATAGGCGCTGAGCGAAAAGGATGCGGACGGATCCCAGCCGTCGGACCAGCCCTTCGACAGGAAGTGCTCGATGAGATCGATATCCTCGCCCGGATGATCGGAGAAATGGCGGAGATAGAAGGCGTCGTCGAATTCGAGCGCAACGAGTTCGTAGTCGCTCAGGTCGAAGGTTCGTAGGTCCTGTTCCCCGGCTTTGACCGGTCTTGCGAGGTCTCGGCCCTCGCGCCGTCCCCATCGGATGTAGTGGACGAAAGGATTGAAGCCGGACGTGCGCACGTCCGCATTGGCATCGAGATAGGCCGAAACGGAGAAGGTGGGGGACGGATCGAAGCCGGCGAGATGACCCTTGGACAGGAAATGCTCGATGAGGTCGATCTCGCTTCCCGGCGGCTCGGGAAAATGCCGCAGGTAGAAGGCGCTGTCGAATTCCGGTGCGACCCATTCGTAGTCGCTGAGCTCGATATTGGCGATGTCGCTGTCGCGGCCCGCGGCGGTCGGCGCGAAGCGACGTCCCTCCAGTCGTCCGCGCTGCAGATAGTGGACGAAGGGATTCACGCCCTTGCTGCGCACATCCGGGTTCGCCTCGAGATAGGCGGAGACGGAAAATGCCGGGCTCGGGTCGTAACCGTCGATCCAGCCCCTGGACAGGAAATGCTCGATCAGGTCGATCTCGGGGCCCGGTGGCGTCAGAAAGTAGGTCAGGTAGAAGGCAGGATCGAATTCCTCGGCCACGCATTCATAGTCGCTGGGCGCGACGGCCAAGATCGTCTCTTCCGGGGTGCCTTCCGCTTCCGCCGGCGGTTCGCCGATGTCGGGCATGAGCGGTGCCGGTCGTCCCTCGTCCCGCCCCCAGCGCAGATAGTGCACGAACGGGTTGTGTCCGGCCTCGCGGACGTCGGGATTTGCGTGGAGATAGGCCTTGACGGAAAAGGCGGGAGACGGGTCGTAGCCCTCTTTCCACCCCGTCGACAGAAAATGTTCGATGAGGTCGATCTCGGGGCCGATCGGGGCGAGAACCTGGCTCTGGTAGAAGCTTTCGTCGAATTCGGGGGCGACCTGTTCATAATCGCTGAGCGCGATCTCGGGATAGGGCTCGCGGAAGATCCGGCGATCGAACGGGACCGGGGCGCCGACGGGTTCGCTTCGTACGCGTTCCAAGATATTCACGTAGTGGACCATTTCCCCAAACTCCAAACCGGTTCATGTTCACGTCGGCACGGAAGGCGCCAAACAAACGACAGGCAGGCAGATGAATGCGGGGAACCGGCTGGCTCAGCCGATGAAAGGTCCGTGAACCCAGCGCGCTCCCGCTGACAGCACCTCCGCAAAATCCGTCTCGTTCTCCACATTCGCAGCCACCACCGCCGCCTTTAGATGGCCTGCCTGCCTGATCAGTGCGCACACCTCGGCCCGTCGCATTGCAGGCTGGGCGTGTGCATCGCGTCCCGCATCGATCTTGATGAGATCGACGACGCCATCGCGCGCGAGCGCCAGTGCTGCGCCGGCGCCGTCGAATTCGCCGATCGCCACCCTGCACCCGCGCGCGCGGAGCGCCGCGGCGAAGAGCGCGACCGGCTCCGGATGGGCCAGGAGATGAAGGCGCTCGATTTCGAGGATGAGGCGGGCCGCGATGGACGGTTGCGCGGACAGGGTGACCAGCGTGGAATGCCACCACACGTCGTCGATCGCCGACAGAGCGGAAATGCTGCAGCCGAGCGTTTCCTCGGGGCGATGCCGCAGGCGGTCGATGGCCGCGAGAACGACCATCCGGTCGAACACGCGCGTAAGCCCGACGCGCTCCAGCGCCCCCATGACGTTCCGGGCGTCGACCTGCTGCGCGGAGACCTCGCAGCCGTCTCCGTAGACCACGTGCGCCGACAGCGGCCTGTAGAGATCGGGTCCGCCATCGCTCGCCGCCACGCGATCTTCCGAGAAATAGATGCCCGAACGCGCCAGTGCCCGATAGACCGATGCCGCGACGCACATGTCGCCGCGAAATTCGAAGGCATTGACCATGCGCCCTCTGGGCCGCGACGTGGCGAGATGGGCAATCGTAGACATTTCGAGGAGGGTCAGGGAGACGAAAACGTCGTGCCCGGCGACGACGATGGCATCGCCGCAAATCTTGACAAGGCTCGTCTCCAGCATGGTCCAGTCATCGATGCCGTCATCGAAATCATAGCAGACGAGGGTGACGCCCCAGGCTTCGATGACGGCCGGCCATGACCGGTTCGCAAAGGCGAGATCCGCCCGGGCGGCCACCTCCACGAGGACGCGTCCCGCCAGCCCATGGCCATAGACGGAGGCGATATCGTCAATGTTCTGAACGATATAGTGGAAGGTTCTGGTGTCTCTGGCCGGTGGCGGAGGCCTGTCGCCGGTCATCAGCGCAAGGGGCTGGGTCATTGCGCAGCCCCCGTTGCAGATCGCGTACGGTAGCACGCGGAAACGCGGGAGCGGGCATTCGAACGGGCGGGTGCGGCAAGGGCGGCTGTGCGGGTGCCGACCGTCTTGACGGCGCGGGCGGAAACCCAGATCGGATCGGAGATCGCACAGCTTCGCTGCATAAAGGGGTCCGTTCTGGTATCCCCTCATAACAAGGCGTTTCTGTGATGAAAACGACGATTATTCAATGTTTCGGTCATGAAGCATGGCCGAAAAGCGGGCGGACAGAAGGGACCCTTTATTGTCAACTTTAAGTCGGCAATCCTTCGCCGTGCATGCAAAAAAATCGAGCCCGGCGGGTGAAGGGGGGAAAAAGACCACGTCGGAGAAAACACGCAGTCATGAGAATTGGTTATGCACGGGTTTCAACAGAGGATCAGAAGCTCGATCTTCAAACACAGGTTCTGAACAAATCGGGATGCGACATTATCTTTACGGATCACGGGTTTTCCGGAGGATCCTTCGAGCGGCCAGGGCTCGCGCAGGCCTTGAGCAGGCTGAAGGAAGGCGACACCCTCGTCGTCTGGCGGCTGGATCGTCTCGGCCGGTCGCTCGTCAAACTGGTCCAGGTGATGGACGAGTTCCGACAGAGGGGGGTTCATTTTCACTCGTTGACCGAGAATATCGATACGAGCTCCTCGGGCGGCAAGTTGATGTTCCACATGATCGCCGCCCTTTCGGAGTTCGAGCGGACGCTGATCAGCGAACGGACGCGCGCCGGCATGGCGGCCGCCCGCAACAACGGTCAACGCCTCGGTCGCCCGCCGTCCCTGACGGACGAGGAACTGGATGCCATCGTCAGGGCGATCAACGAACGCGGGGAAAGCCTGCGTGACGCGGCGATCAGAAACAACGTCTCGCTCCGCTCCCTGCGACGGATGATGGCTAAGGCGCGCGACTTCGGCACGGCCTCGCTACAGGCCAATTGCGGGCCGGATCTCTGTCCGATGTGACGGCTGGACATATCACGGCGAACGTCGCGCTGTGCGCTGACCCATTGCAGGATCGTCCCGCAATGGGTCATTCGGCGACCGACGGGTGTGCTTTTCGGGTGGTGCAAGGCTTGGATGGTAAAATCTGACGTATTGACAGTGCGAAAAACCGGACTGTAAGTTTCGACTTATAAAAAAGTTAAACGCTGTAGAAAGCGACAAAAAACTAAATTAGGGGGGTATTCTATAAGATAAATCTGTTGCTAGTATCAACGCACGTCTAGGGGAACTGCAGGTGATCGGGTATGCGCGCGTATCGACGGACGATCAAAATCTCGACCTGCAGATCAATGCTCTCCGAAAGGCGGGCTGCAGCAAGATATTCTATGACAGGGGCATATCGGGCAGAGTTTTCGAGCGACCGGGACTTGGTGCTGCGATGTCGAGCCTGCGCCCTGGCAAGATGTTCGTCGTCTGGCGTCTGGATAGGCTCGGTCGATCTCTGCCGAATCTCATCGACTTTATCGATCAGCTGGGCAAGCAGAACATCGCCTTTCTGTCGCTGACCGAGAACATCGACACAAAATCCTCCGGCGGGCGCCTCATCTTTCACATCATGGGCGCGCTGGCGGAATTCGAGCGAACGCTGATCAGCGAGCGAACGAAAGCCGGCATGGAGGCGGCCCGCCTGAAGGGCACGCATCTCGGACGCCATCCGTCCATGAGTGCCAATGACGTGCAGCAGGCCCTGAAAGCGATGAATGCCGGCGAACCCATCGACGTGGTCGCGCGGCAATACGATATCTCGACGCGCACGCTCCGGCGGCACATCATGAAAATGAATGCGCTTTGACCGCGAAGACATCCGGTTCCGGTCGATCGTGAATCGGTGTTAACAATCCGTAACCGGGCATGATCCGTTGCGCATTCCTCTCGATACCGCGCATTGCGGAAGATAACGGCAAGCGTGGGCGTTCGCCGACTACATCTCCAGCAGGCGTTCCGCCGTGAATTTGTCGGTGACGAGAATGTCGATGACGCCGACCTTCAGGGCTCCGGCAATGGCAGCGGTTTTCTTTGCACCGCCGGCCAGCGCGATCACGCGGTCGACGCCGGCAAGGTCTTCGAGGGGAAGCCCGATGACCCGGTCGTCGAGCGGCGTTTTCACCGGACGTCCGTGTTTGTCGAAGAAGCGCAGCGAGATGTCGCCGACGGCGCCGGCCTCCGCAAGGTCGGCGAGTTCCCGTGCGGAAAAAATGTTGCCCGAGCGTGCCAGAAGCTCCGACGGCTCCACGGCGCCGATCCCGACGATGGCGAGCGTGATGCTTCCGAAAAGATCGACCGTCTCGCGCACGAAGGGGTCGGCCATCATCAGGAGCCTTGCCTCGCGCGAGGAGGTGACGCCCTGCACCGGCAGCAGTTTCGGCTCGGCGCCCGTGAGGCCGGCAAGCCGCGTCGTCAGCTGGGTCGCATGGGTCTGCACCGAGGGGTCGCCCATGCCGCCCAGCGTCTGCACCACGAATTTCGCGCGCGCACTCTTCTGCGGGTGAATGTTCTCGACCATCTTGAAGATCGTCTGGCTCCAGCTGGAGACGCCGATGGTCTCGCCCGGCGCGAGCGTGATTTCGAGAAGATGGGCCGCGGCCTCGCCGATCCGCGCCATGATGGCGCCGTCACGATCCTCCGTGCACTCGACGACGACGGCTTCCGGCAGGTCGAAACGCTCGCGGAGCGCGCTTTCGAGATCGCCATAGGTGCCGACCGGGGGAATGACGCTGGTGCGGACGATGCCTTCGGTTTCCGCGCGCTTGAGCATGCGCGAGACGGTCGCCTGACTCAGCCTCAGGTGATCCGCGATCTCCGCCTGCCGACGCCGCTCGATGTGATACATCTGGGCGACCCGCGAGATCAGGCGGAGTTCGTTGAGGCGTCCCATGGGCGTTCCCGTCGTGAATTTTTATTCACTCTTAGCGGTTGCCGGGTCGAGCGTCGAGCGGGCGAGCGCGTCATTCCACGTTTTGAGCCGCTCGGCGCCGTCATAAGCAAGCGGCGCGATCGGCGTCGTCTGTCGGGGCAGGGCGGAAATGGCGGCAAGATCCGGGAAGATGCCGAGCGAAAGGCCGGCGAGATAGGCGGCCCCGAGTGCCGAGGCCTCGGGCGCCTCGCACTGGATGACGGTGTGGCGAAGCGTATCGGCGACGCACTGCATGAGAAACCGGTTCTGGCTCGGGCCGCCATCGACGTAGAGCGCGCCAATGACGCCGCCGCTCTGCGTCTTCATGGCCGAGACCACGTCATGCACCTGAAAGGCGATGGAATCGGTCACGGCGCGGGCCATCTGCGCCCGACTGGTGTTGAAATTGATCTGCGAAAACAGCGCGCGCGCATTCGAATCCCAATAGGGGGCGCCGAGGCCGACGAAGGCCGGCACGAAGCCGGGGACGCCCGGCCCGGCGGTGGCGGCGAGATCGATGAGGGCCGCGACGTCGGCAAGACCGAGAATGCCGGCCATCCAGGGAAGGCTCGCCGCGGAGACGAGGATATTGCCTTCGAACGCAAAGGTCGGACGGCCGGCAATCCGCCAGGCGACCGTCGTCGTGATGCCGTTGCGCGGCGCGATATAGTCGGCGAGCGTCGTCATGATGGACGATCCCGTGCCGAACGTCACCTTGCCGTCGCCCGGCTGGAACGCGCCATGGCCGAAAAGGGCGGCATGACTGTCGCCGATCGCCGCGCGAATCGGCGTGCCGTCGGCAATGCCGGGCACGCCCGACGTCGTGCCGAAATCGGCGGCGCTGTCGCGCACCTCCGGCAGGACGCCGGGATCGACGCCGAAGATGCTGCAGAGTTCCGCGCTCCAGACCTGGGCATTGAGGTCGAAGAGCTGGCTGCGCGCGGCATTCGATGCGTCGCAGGCATGTGTTCGCCCACCCGTCATGCAGTGGATGAGCCAGCTCTCGATGGTGCCGGCCCGCACGCGACGGCCTTGCGGCACGCGATCGAGCAGCCAGCGGAATTTCGCGCCGGGAAACATCGGGTCGAGCGGCAGGCCGGTGATCGTCTGCACGCGGTCGAGATGCCCTTCGCGCGTCAGCCGCTCGCAGTCGGGCGCCGTGCGCCGGCATTGCCAGCTGAGGACGGGCCCCAGCGGCGCGCCGGTCTCGGCATCCCAGACGGTCACGGATTCGCGCTGGTTGGAAATGGCGATCGCCTCGACGGTGGTGTCGGGCGCGGCGCTCAGGCAGGCGGCGATCGCCTCGCAGACCGAGGCCCAGAGCCGTGCCGGATCCTGCTCGACCCAGCCGGGCTTCGGATAGGTGATGCCGACCGGGGCGGACCCGCGGGCGAGAACCTCGCCCTTCAAAGACACGAGCACCGCTTTCGAATTGGTGGTGCCCTGGTCGATCGCCAGTATCGCCTGCATTCTTCTTCTCCTCACCCTTAAGAAAATGCCGGGGCGGCGATGAAGGCGCACCCCGGCCGGAAGGTCGTCCCCGCTTATTTGCGCTTGATCACGGCTTCCGCGGCATCGGCGATCGCCTCCGGCGCCATGCCGAATTCGTTCAGCAGGAATTCTGCCGAGCCCGTGGGCGCGAAGATGCCGGGCACGCCGAGACGCTTCATCGGCACCGGGGCGAGATCGACGACGACTTCGGCCACAGCCGAGCCGAGGCCGCCGAAGGTCGAATGCTCCTCGGCCGTGACGATCGCGCCCGTTTCGCGCGCCGCCGAAACGATCGCGTCTTCGTCCATCGGGCGAACGGTCGCAACGTTGAGGACGCGGGCGCTGATGCCGCGGGCCGCAAGAATCTCGGCCGCCTTGACCATGCGGTGCGTCAGCGTGCCGTTGGCAATCAGCGTCACGTCGGAGCCTTCCCGCAGCAGATTGGCCTTGCCCACCTCGAAGATGTGATCTTCGGGAAGGAGATCGGGAACGCCGACGCGCGACAGGCGCAGGAAGCAGGGACCCTGATACTGCGCCGCCCATTCGACGGCGGCGGCCGTTTCGATATGGTCGCACGGAGCGATGACGGGGAGATTGGGGAGGACGCGCGTCCAGGCGAAATCCTCGATCGAGTGATGCGTCGGGCCGAGGTCGCCATAGGCCATGCCGGAGGAGATGCCGACGAGCTTCACATTGGCATTCGAATAGGCGATGTCGGCCTTGATCTGCTCCAGGGCGCGGCCCGTGAGAAAGGGTGCGGCGGCGCAGACATAGGGGATGCGCCCGCCATTGGCGAGGCCGGCGGCCACGCCGATCATGTTCTGCTCGGCGATGCCGACATTGATCAGCCGCTCGGGAAACTTCGCCTTGAAGCCGCCGAGCTTTGAGGAGCCGACGGAGTCGTTGCAGACGACCACGATCGTCTCGTCTTCCGCCGCGAGGCGCTCCAGCGTGGCGGCGAAGGCGTCGCGGCAGTCGTGGAGCTTCTGGGATGGGACGTGCGCGTTCATCAGAGGGCCTCCGACAGTTCTTTTACGGCGATCTCGTACTGTTCCTTGTTCGGAACCTTGTGGTGCCAATCGACGGTGTCCTGCATGAACGAGATCCCGTGACCCTTGTTGGTGTGCGCCACGATGCAGTGCGGCCGCGTTCCGCGGTGTTCGAGGGCCGTAACGACCTCGCTCATCGCATTGCCGTTGATCTCGGTGACCTCCCAGCCGAAGGCCTCGACCTTCGGGCGGAGAGGCGCAAGCCCGTTGGTGTCGGCAATGGAGGCGCCCTGCTGAAAGCGGTTGTGGTCGATGAGGAGCGTGAGATTGTCGAGACCGAAATGGGCGGCCGCCATGATGGCCTCCCAGTTCGAGCCTTCCTGCATCTCGCCGTCGCCGGTAACGACATAGGTGTGGTAGGCGGCGCCCGAGAGCTTCGCGGCCTTCGCCATGCCGACCGCGACCGGCAGGCCATGGCCGAGCGGACCCGTATTGGTCTCGACGCCGGGCACCTTGTTGCAGTTCGGATGGCCGTTCAGGCGGGAGTAGGGCTTGAGGAAGGTCGAGACCTCGTCTTCCGGGATGAAGCCACGCTTGGCGAGCGTCACATAGAGGGCACAGGCCGTATGTCCCTTGGACAGGACGAAACGATCGCGGTCCGGGTGCTTCGGCTGATCGGGCCAGACCTTTAGCACGCGGAAGTACAGCGCGGTCAGAACGTCGATCACCGACATTTCCCCGCCGATATGTCCGGCACCTGCTTCGAACACCGCTTGCAGGTCCCGCAGCCGGATTTGGCGCGCGACGCGCTCAAGATCTCTAATATCCATCATTTCCTCGCGTGAATAAATATGCATGTAGTGATATTCTTGCACAGATGGTCGATTAGTCAACCCCCGTTCCTGCAGCGCTGATGTTGCAGCGCAACGACAAATCCGGTTGACACCTGTTCATCCACTTGATAGTGAATTTTCCGGCAGGAGTGAATATTTATTCTAGTTTGGTTGCGGGCTTTGCCTGTAACCCTCGCGAGGAGGTATGATGGTGGCGCTCGACATCAACGGACAGGCTCGGCCGTCCGGCACGTGGCGGAAGAAACTCAGCGGCGCGACGGGGCCTCTCGTCGGCCTTCTCGCCCTCTGCATTTTCCTCGGCTTCAGCACGGATGCCTTCTTCTCGCTGCGCAACGGCCTCAACATTCTTGACCAGATCACCGTCATCGGTATCATGGCCGTCGGTATGACCTTCGTCATCCTCATCGGCGGCATCGATCTGTCGGTCGGCTCTGTTCTGGCACTGTCCATGATGGTCATGGGCTGGACGGCCAATATCGCCGGCCTTCCCTTGAGCCTTGCCATCGTCGTTGCCCTCGTTGCCTCCGCCGTCAGCGGACTCATCGTCGGGCTTCTGGTGACCGTCTTCCGCGTGCCTGCCTTCATTGCTACGCTCGCGATGATGTCGGCCGCCCGCGGCGTCGCCAACATGATCACCGACGGCCAGCAGATCGTCGGCTTCCCCGACTGGTTCATGATGCTCGCGATCGACCGCCATTTCGGCGTTCTCACGGCCACCGTGTTCCTGATGCTCTTCGTGGTGCTGATCGCCTGGCTGTTCCTGCATTATCGCGCCGAAGGCCGCATGCTCTATGCCGTCGGCGGCAACCCGGAGGTCGCGCGCCTGGCCGGCATCAATGTCCAGCTGGTCACGATCACGGTCTATGTGGTGAGCGCGGTGCTGGCGGGCCTTGCCGGCATCGTTCTGGCCGCCCGGCTCGACTCGGTCCAGCCCTCCAGCGGCTTCGGCTACGAGCTCGACACGATCGCCGCGGTCGTCATCGGCGGTACCTCGCTTTCGGGCGGCGCCGGCGGCATCGGCGGCACGCTGATCGGCGTCCTCATCATCGGCGTCCTGCGCAACGGTCTCAACCTGCTCAACGTCTCGCCCTTCCTGCAGCAGGTCATCATCGGCGTCGTCATCGTGCTCGCGGTGGGTGCCGAAACCATGCGCCGGCGGCGCGCCTAGCCGCCTTGCCCGGCGCACAGGCCACAGAATTCCCCTCCGAGAGGTTTGGAGCGGAGCATATGCCCCAGGGGAGGAGGATTGCCCCCCGGGTTCTATCAACAACGGAGGAACGACCATGACATTCGTACGCACCCTTCTGACATCGGCGGCCATTCTCGGCCTGACGCTCGGCTCGGCCAACGCCGCAGAGGTCAAGAAGATCGGCCTCGCCGTCGCCAATCTGCAGGCGAACTTCTTCAACCAGATCAAGCAGTCCGTCGAAGCCGAAGCCAAGAAGCGCGGCATCGAGGTCGTGACGGTGGATGCCAAGGGCGATGGCCCGACCCAGATCAACCAGATCCAGGACCTGCTGACGCAGAACATCGACGCGCTCATCTACATTCCCGCAGGTGCGGCCGCCGCCACCGTTCCGGTCAAGCTTGCCAAGGCTGCCGGCGTGCCGGTCATCAACGTCGACCGCAATGCCGAAGGCGCGCCGGGCGATACCTTCCTGGCAACCGACTCCGTCTCTTCGGCCAAGGGTGTTTGCGACTACATCCTCAAGGAAGCCGGCGGCAAGGGCGACATGGTCATCATCCACGGCCAGAAGGGCACGACGCCGGAAGTCGATCGCTCCAAGGGCTGCGCCGAAGCGCTGAAGGCCTATCCGGAAGTCAAGATCGTCGCCGAGCAGTATTCCAACATGTGGGCCCAGGACGAGGGCTTCCAGATCATGCAGAACATGCTGCAGGCCAATCCGAACATCTCGATCGTCTTTGCCCAGGCGGACGGCCTTGCGCTTGGCGCAGCGCAGGCGATCAAGGTTGCCAACCCCTCGCAGAAGGTCGTCGTCGGCGGCTTCGACGGCGACACGGCAGCCCTCGAAGCGCTCGGCAAGGGCGTGTTCAACGTCACGGCCACGCAGCAGACCCAGAAGATGGGCCGCGAAGCCGTCGAGAACGCGGTGAAGATCGTGGCCGGCGAAAAAGTGCCGCCGGTGCAGCTGCTCGATGCGACGCTCACCACCAAGGACAATGTTGCCGAGTTTATCGCCAACCATCCCTGATAGCGTCGCGACGGTAGAGGAAGTGCGCCATGACCCAACCGGTTCTGTCCCTCAGAGGCATCTCGAAACACTACGGACCGCTCCAGGTGCTCAAATCCGTGAGCCTGGACGTTCATCCGGGGGAGGTCGTGGCACTTCTCGGTGAGAACGGAGCCGGAAAGTCGACGCTGTCGGGCATCATTGCCGGATCGCGGGCGCCTTCCGAGGGAACGATGACGTGGCTGGGGCAGCCTTATGCCCCGGCCACGCCACGCGAGGCGATCGACAAGGGCGTCGTCCTGATCCATCAGGAGCTGAAACTTCTGCCGCAGCTCTCCATCGCGGAAAACGTCTTCATCGGGCGCTGGCCGACACGCAATGGCGTCGTCGATCGTGCGCAGATGGAGCGCCGCGCGCAGGAGCAGCTCTCCCGCCTCAACCTGCATATCCCGGCCTCCCGCAAGGTGGCCGGGCTGTCCACCGCCAACCAGCAGCTGATCGAGATCGCGAAAGCCCTGGCGCTGGACGCGAAACTCCTGATCCTCGACGAGCCGACGGCGGCCCTCGGCGGCGCCGAGACCGAGGCCCTGTTCGAGCAGGTCCGCAAGCTGCGCGCCGAGGGCGTCGGCATCATCTACATTTCCCACCGCATGGAAGAGATCAAGCAGATCACCGACCGCATCGTCGTCCTTCGCGACGGCGAGCGCGTGCAGGAATTCGCCGACAGCGCGACGCCGGTGCGTACCGTGGTGGAAAGCATGGTCGGGCGCTCGCTCGATCGGCTGTTTCCGCCCGTGCCGACGCCGACCGAGCGCCCGGTGCTGCAGGTGTCGAACCTGACCTCGGCCGTCAACGCCTTCCGCGACGTCAGCTTCGAGGTGCATGCCGGCGAAATTCTCGGGATCGCCGGCCTCGTCGGCGCCGGCCGGACCGAACTCGTGCGGGCGATTGCCGGCGCGGACCCGGTGAAGGCGGGCACGATCCGGCTGAATGGCGACGTTCTGAAACTGCGCGATCCGGCCGATGCGATCGCCAAGGGCATCGTGCTCGTGCCGGAGGATCGCAAGGACCAGGGTCTGGTCGTTGCCCACAAGATCAGCGAGAACCTGATCTACGCCAATCTCGACAAGCTCGGCGGGCGCTGGATCACGGCCGGGGTCAAGAAAGCCTTTGCCGAGAAGGCGATCGCGAAATTCAACGTCAAAGGCCGCGCCGAGCAGCATGCGTCCGATCTCTCGGGTGGCAACCAGCAGAAGATCGTCATCGCCAAATGGCTGATGCGGGATCCCAAGGTCGTCGTCCTCGACGAGCCGACGCGCGGCATCGACGTCGGCGCGCGCGCCGGCATCTACGACATCATCGTCAACCTCGCCCGCCAGGGCGTCGCGGTCATCGTCGTCAGCTCGGATCTCGAGGAGGTGCTCGGCGTCTCCAACCGCATTCTCGTTCTTGCCCAGGGCAACCAGGCCGGCATTCTCAACCGCGAACAGGCCAATGACGTCTCCGTCATGGAACTCGCAACGATCTGATGAACCATAGAAAGGAAGAGCGGTGTCCGACATCACTCTGAACGCCCCCAAGCTGTTCGATCTCACCGGCCACGTCGCCCTCGTCACGGGTGCGGGAAGCGGCATCGGCCAGCGCATCGCCATCGGCCTTGCCCAGTGCGGCGCCGATGTCGCGCTGCTCGACCGGCGCACCGACGACGGCCTCGCCATGACGGCGCGTCATATCCAGGCGGCGGGCCGCCGCGCGATCGAGATCGCGGCGGATGTCACCAGCAAGACCTCGCTCGCCGACGCGGTGGCGCGAACGGAGGCCGAACTCGGCAACCTGTCGCTCGCCGTGAACGCCGCCGGCATTGCCAATGCCAACCCGGCCGAGGACATGGACGAGGACCAGTACCAGACCCTGATGGACATCAACCTCAAGGGCGTCTTCCTTTCCTCCCAGGCCGAGGCGCGCGCGATGCTGAAGCATGGCCGCGGCGCGATCGTCAACATCGCCTCCATGTCGGGCGTCATCGTCAATCGCGGCCTGAGTCAGGCGCATTACAACGCCTCCAAGGCCGGCGTCATCCATATGTCGAAGTCGATGGCCATGGAGTGGGTCGATCGCGGTATCCGCGTCAACACGATCTCGCCGGGCTACACCGCGACGCCGATGAACACGCGGCCGGAAATGGTGCACCAGACGAAGCTGTTCGAAGAGCAGACCCCGATGCAGCGCATGGCCAAGGTCGACGAGATGGTCGGCCCCGCCGTCTTCCTCCTGTCGGACGCGGCGAGCTTCGTCACGGGCGTTGACTTGCTCGTGGATGGCGGCTTCTGCTGCTGGTAGCCGTCAAAACACACACACTGCGGTCTCGGCACCTCCCTGACGCGACCGCGGACGGATCGCGCGGCACAACGCTGCTGCGCGATCCGCTCCCTTGCGATTGCGTCGCAAGGTTCGGGGAGGGAACGCGCGCGGACGGCCGTGCGCCAGCAGACGGAGGAGGATGTCATGAAGCGTTTCGACAACAAGACGGTGGTCATAACCGGCGCGAGCCGCGGCATCGGTGCGGCGATCGCCGCACGTTTTGCCCGCGAGGGCGCCAATCTCGTCGTTTCGGCGAATGAAGATCGCGTGCACGGCGTCGCCGAGGCCATCGTCAAGGATGGCGGCAAGGCCATCGCCTTCGTCGGCGACGTCACCAGCAAGACAAGCGTCATTGCCCTCTACGATGCGGCCGAGGCGGCATTCGGGTCGGTCGATGTCTCGATCCAGAATGCCGGCGTGATCACGATCGCCCGTGTCGAGGACCTTTCGGAAGGCGACTGGGACAAGGTGATGGACGTCAACACCAAGGGCGTTTTTCTCTGCGCCCAGGAAGCCATCGCCCGCATGCGCCGGCACGGCCGCGGCGGCCGCATCATCAACACGGCCTCCGGCCAGGCACGCGACGGTTTCATCTACACGCCGCACTATGCCGCCTCCAAGATGGGCGTCGTCGGCATTACCCAGAGCCTTGCCAAGGAGGTCGCGACCGATGGCATCACCGTCAACGCGTTCTGCCCCGGCATCATCGAGACCGATATGTGGGCCTATAACGACGAGGCCTGGGGCAAGCTGCTCGGCACCTACGCGCCCGGAGAGCTGATGAAGGAATGGGTCGCGGGCATTCCCATGAAGCGCGCCGGCTCCGGCGAGGATGTCGCCGGCCTCGTCACCTTCCTGGCGAGCGACGACGCCGCCTACATTACCGGGCAGACCATCAACGTGGACGGCGGCCTCATCATGTCCTGACGCCGCCGGCGCAGGGGGGCGATGTGCGTGACCCCGTCATGGCGTCGGCTTCCAGGACACATATGTCGGGTCATACCCGGCGGGGAAAAGCCTCGGCATCCGGGGCGTTGGCCCAGCTCTGCAGGGTCTGCCCTCCGTCGATCAGCCAATCGACCCCGGTGACGTGACGCGCGTCGTCGGACGCGAGAAAGGCAACCGTGGCGGCCACGTCCTCCGGCTGGCCGATGCGTCGCAGCGGGATACGATCGGAAAACCGGCGGATGCCGGCCTCATAGGCGGCATCGTCGCCGGCGGGGACGCCGAGCCGTGTCTCGATCACGCCGGGGCAGACGGCGTTGACACGGATACCATAGGGTGCGGCATCCAACGCGGCGATGCGGGTGAGGCCGACGACGGCGTGCTTGGTCGATGCGTAGCCCGCCCCGCCCGCCAGAACGTCCCAGCCAGCCATGGACGACCCCATATTCACCACCGCGCCCTGGATCTTGCGCTCGATCATGACGGCGAGCGTGGCGCGCAGCACGTAGAAAATCCCGTTGAGATTGATGCCGACGATGCGCTGCCAGTCTTCGATGGCAAGCGCGTGGACAGGCGCGACCTTGCCCGAAATGCCGGCATTGTTGAACAGAACGTCGATGCCGCCGAAATGGGCGGCGACATCGCCCACCATCGCGGCGACCGATGCGGGGTCCGCGACATCCACGGCAAAGGCTCTCGCGTTCTCGCCGTATGCGGCGGCAAGCACTTCGGCCTTGTCGCGATCGATATCGGCGACGGCGACGCGGGCACCCTCGTCGAGAAATCGGCGCACGGCCGCGCTCCCGATGGCCCCGGCAGCACCGGTGACCAGAACGACCTTGTCAGCAAACCGCATCATCGCACTCCTCTTGCAGGCTCAATTTTCGCAGACCGGATAATCCCGCCATGAATGGCGCGGCGCAAAACCGAGCTGCTGCTGCGCGGCGGAGGTGTCGATCAGTGCGGCAGATCCGGCGATCGGCGTGTGAACCGGCGTGCCCGGATAGGCTTTCGCGATGAGATCTGCACTGGCGCAATCCATGTAGCTGTCGGCGGCGCTGAGAAACAGCCGCACGTGTCCGGTCACCGGCCGCTCGACGGCCGCCACGAAGGCCGCGGCCGCATCCCGCGCATCGAGATAGGCCCAGAGGTCGCGCGCGGCATCGGCATGCAAGCGCCGCGGGCCGATGGCCGCGTGAAAGGTGTCCGGCGTCTGGATCCACGGCATGCGCAGGCTAACGGCGGAAAAGGCGCCGCGTCGAACCATCGTCTCGACCAGCTCTTCGCCGAGCCACTTGGTGGTCGCGTAGACATCTTGCGCGCCGATCGGATGCGCTTCGTCGATCGGCAGATAAGCGGGTACGACCGGCGTCTCGAAAAAGGGAAAGCCGAGCACGCTGAAGGACGAGGCATAGACGAAGCGCGGAACGCCGCAAAGGCGCGCAGCTTCGACGGCGGCGTACATCGCCGCCATGTTGATGCGGAACACGTCGGCCGCCGCCCGGCCCGTTGGGCGGGGAATGGCGGCGATATGGACGAGGGCATCCATGTCTTTGGCCAGCGGGGCCACCACGGCAAGATCGCCGGCCTCGCCGGTGACATGAGACCAGCCTGCGCCGTCCGGTGGCGCGCCGATGTCCAGGCCGGTGACGGAATGACCGGCATTGACGAGGCTCGCAGCGACATGACGACCGAGCAAGCCGCTCGAACCGGTCACCAGAATACGGCTCATCGGGCCACCCCCTGTCGATCGACGCCGAAGCCAGAACCGGGCTCCCGGGAATGCGAACAGGATGTCATGGAAAGGCCAGCTCCCGATGTCGGACACGGACCCGGCGAGCAAAAAAGCGGCGGGCCATATCGTTGATGGTCAAACGATTAGGTCTGATCGTGTGATGGATGTCAAGACGGCTGTGCAGCGCAGATCTCCATGGGTATTCAAGGCTGACCGATCTCCCCGTCACCAGCCGTCACATGAAATACCCAAGCGAGCTCCGATAAACCGCTTGACTTCATCCGCCTTCGATTGCTTGTTTGATCATCAATGAGTTTTACCATTGCTGCTCCCTCCCGAACCATGGAGACGCCCATGTCGCTCGATGTCTTTTCCGCGCATCTCGAACAGCAGGACATTCACCTGGATGGAACGCGCAGCGCTCTGATCGTCAT
Organism: Rhizobium quercicola; assembly: GCF_021168455.1. Classification (NCBI taxonomy): domain Bacteria; kingdom Pseudomonadati; phylum Pseudomonadota; class Alphaproteobacteria; order Hyphomicrobiales; family Rhizobiaceae; genus Rhizobium; species Rhizobium quercicola. Next base: position 548,053 of record NZ_JAJOZR010000001.1, on the reverse strand, counting down.
CGACATGATCAACGAGTTCTGCAAGCCGGGCGGCCGGATGGTGCTGCCGGGCTACGAATCTCTGGTCGGACCGCAACTGGCGCTGGTGGAAGCTGCACGCGCGGCCGGAGCGCCGGTCATCTGGGTGCACGATGCGCATCGCCCCGGGATGCGCCATGAGCGCGAATGGGCAAAGCGCACGCCGCACGGACTGGAGAATACCTGGGCGACGGAGATCATCGAGGATCTGGGCGCCCGGCCTGACGACATCCACGTCACCAAGCGCCGTTACTCCGCCTTCTTCCAGACGGATCTCGATCTGACGTTGAAGGACATGCAGATCGACCAGCTCGTCGTCTGCGGGGTCGTCACCAATATTTGCGTCCGTTCCACCGTGCATGACGCGTTTTTCAACGGATACGAGGTGGTCGTGCCGGCGGATGCCTGCGCGGCGACCGGTCCGCGCGAACAGGAAAGCTCGCTCTACGACATCGCCACGCATTTCGGCATCGTTTCGGATACGCAATCCGTCGTCGCCGCCTTCAGCAAGGGCGCAGCGCTCACCAATATGATTGCGGCCTGAGCGCCAGCGCACGCCGGAACGAGACCTCGCTCGCTTGCCGCAGGACCTGCCCATCGAATGGAAGACCTCTTGAAGACGATTGATCCTATCTCCGCCGATCTCACATCGCCGGCCCCGAGCGACGAGGCCACCGCCGTCGCGCTTCCCGAACTGGGCCATGATGAGATCCAGGCCTATTACGCCCGGACCGGATATTCTCTGGAGCATCACGCGGCGCACCTGCTGCGGCGCGCGCACCAGCGCGCGACCGCCTGCTTTCAGGCGGTCATGCCCGGAGACGACCTGACGCCGACGCAGCTCGCCGCTCTGGCGACGCTGCTGAAGCATGGCGAACTCTCCCAGAACCATCTTGGCCGCATGACGCAGATGGACCCGTCCACGATCAGTCTTGTCGTCAAGGCGCTGATGAAGCGCGGACTGATCGCGCGCAAGCGCTCGGATACCGACCAGCGCATGACGATGATCACGCTGACCAATGCCGGCGTGCATTATACCTTGCCGCTGCTCGACCGCTCCATGCAGGTGGCGCGCCGGCTGCTGTCGCCGCTCTCGCCCGGCGAGCAGGCAACACTGCTCGACCTCCTGAACAAGGTCGGCGAGCCGGAAACGGACTGACGCCAGCCGTGACCGAGGCCGGCCTCGACGATCGGGACCGCGGCCTCGCCGTTGCCCACCCCCTTGCCAAGCCCTGAGGACATCCGACGATGCAGCCAACCTTCGACCGCCTTCTCATCCGGAACCTCGGTCTCGTGCTCACCGGCGATCTTGCCGCGCCGATCGCGGATGCCGACGCCATTCTCGTCGAAGGCGGGCGGATCGCTCGGATCGGCCGCGCGTCCTCCATGACGTTCCCGGGCGACGTCACGGTGATCGATGCCAAGGGCTCTGCCATCATGCCGGGCATGATCGACAATCATTCGCACCCTGTCATGGGCGACTGGACACCGCGGCAGAACCAGCTCGGCTGGATCGATTCCACCTTGCATGGCGGTGTGACGACGCTGGTCTCGGCCGGCGAGGTGCATGTGCCCGGCCGTCCGAGGGATGTGATCGGGGTCAAGGCGCTTGCCATCACGGCCCAGCGCGCCTTCAGCGCGTTTTCCCCGACCGGCATGAAGGTGCTCGCGGGCGCCCTCATTCTGGAACACGGGCTGACCGAAGCGGATTTCGTGGAGCTCGCGGCTGCCGGCATCACGCTCGTTGGCGAGGTCGGACTCGGGTCGGTCAAGGATGGCGCCACCGGTCGGCAGATGATCGCCTGGGCACGGCAGAACGGCATGACCTCCATGACCCATGTCGGGGGTCACTCCATTCCCGGCTCGTCGCGCATCGGGGCGGAGACGGTGCTGGAGGTCGATGCCGATGTCGCCGCGCATCTCAACGGCGGCCCGACCTCCCTTCCGGAAGCCGAGCTGCGCCTTATCTGCGAGACGAGCACGCGCGGGCTCGAAATCGTTCACAACGGAAACATGCGGGCCGGCCTTTTCGTGCTCGATACCGTGCGCGCGGTCGGGGCGCTCGATCGTCTGGTGCTCGGCACGGACGGGCCCGCCGGATCGGGCGTCCAGCCGCTCGGCATGTTGCGGCTCGTCACCATGCTGGCGTCGCTCGGCAATCTCGCGCCGGAAGTCGCGATCTGCCTCGCCACGGGCAATGTCGCGCGCCTGCGTGGCTTGACGGATCGCGGACGGATCGCGGTGGGCCTTGCCGCCGATCTCGTCTTCATCGATCAGGCCATGGGCGGCGCGGGTGACGGGGTTCTCGACAGCATGACGCTCGGCAACATGCCGGGCATCGGCATGATCCTGGTCGATGGCATTCCCCGCATCACCCGCAGCCGCAATACGCCGCCATCCATTCTGGTGCCGGAGCTTCTGGCCGGCTGAAGCCATCCCGACATGCAGAGGCCGCGCTCCTGTCGGGGCGCGGCCTCTGCATGTCGGCGATATCGAACGTTCAGACGACGCCGTCCTTGCCGATGATCCTGTCCACCGTCAGGCCGCCGACGCGCGGGTGCGGGCGGCCGCTGTCGGTGATGGCGATCGCCACTGCGATCTCGTCGGCGCGGGGGGCGTCAGCCACGCGGACCTCCATACCATCGAAATGGCTCCGCACCCGGGCTGCATCCTTGTGGCCGAGCGGGATGTCGAAGGTTGCACCGGGCGCGCCGCGTTTCTTGGAGGAGGGGATAAGGGCAGCGCCGCCGCCCAGAATCGCACGAAACGGCGCGCCGAGCTCGGGATGGATCAGGGCCGCCGCATGTTCCAGCTCGCCATCCTCGCCGACCAGCACGGCCTTGCCGAAGCTTTCGATCTTCGACCCCTCGATGCCCAGAGCGGCCACGGCCCGCTCCGGCAGAATGTGGCCGAGCACCCGGCCGATGGTTTCGAGGGGTGAGAGATCCTCGACATAGCGACCGGCGAACGGGTTGCGGATGACGGCGACGGAGGCCGCCCGCCGGGTCGGCTTTTCGAGCTTTCGCCCGCCCTCGACCAGCGTTTCCTCGACCACGGTCAGGATGCGGCGCAGTCCGATGGTCTCGTTCGGGCCGATGGTGTCGTTCTCGCTCATCGCAGGCCATCCTCGCCCTTGATCTCGCCGGCCTTCAGGCCGCCCACCCGGGCATGGATGCGCGGACCCGTGGTCATCGCCAGGGCGAGCACCATCTCGTTTGCACGCGGCGCGTCGCCGATACCCACCTCGACCGCATCGAAATGGCTGCGGACGTAGGATGCGTTGACATGGGTGATCGGCACGTCGAGGTGCGTGCCCGGTCCGCCGACCTTCTTGGCCGAGGGAACGATGGCCCGGGCATCGCCCAGCAGTTCGCGCATGGAGTAGCCGCCCGGATTATGCCAGAGGGCGGCATGTTCCAGCTCTCCGGCCGATCCGACGATCGCGCCCTTGCCGTAGCCTTCGACGACGGCGGGGTCGCCGCCGAGCGCATCGATCAGCCGGCGCGCCATCTCAAGCCCCAGCGGCTTCAGATCGTCCATGAAGAAGGCGATGTCCTCGACATAGGCGCCCGCAAACGGGTTCTCGATGACGGCCAGCACGGCAGCGCGCCGCAGCGGCGTGCCGGCGACCGGGCCTCCCTCATGGAAGATCTCATCCACGGAAACGACGAATTTGCGTACGACCACGTCTGCCATGCACCTCTCCATATTTGTTAGAGTAGTAACAATCCACCGTGCTTGGTCGTTGTCAAGTGAGGTCCGGGAGAAACCCGATCGCACACGCCTTTCGAAGTTGCGGAGCGATGCGATTCACTGATTCTGGCGTGCAATGCAGCAAGATGAAAAAAGCGTCAGAAAGCGATTGACAAGATTTGGAAGTCGACACAGTATTCGTATGACCATCAACTAATGCGGCATCAAGACCGGGTGATGGAACTGCCGAGAAGGCTACCAGAGGGAAAGAACCACAATGAAGATTTTTGCCCGCTTCTTAGCGGCCGGCGTCGTGCTGGCTGCATCCGCCCTGCCGTCCGTCGCTGCCGAGAAGGTGCATATCGCCGCGATCTCCGGCTATTTCGCACAAGGGTTCGGCATTTCCATCGTCAATGGTCTGAACAAGGCCAAGGACGATTTCGGCATCGACCTCAAGCTTGTCGATACCGGCAACCGCGCCCTCGATTATGAGGAGCAGTTCGCCAACCTCGCAAAGAGCGGCCAGTACGACCTGATCTTCGTCATGGGCTGGGAACTCGTGGATGCGTTGCAGAAGGTCGGCGCCCAGTATCCCAACCAGCGCTTCGTCTTCATCGACGGCGTGCTCGACGCCAAGACGATGGTCTATGCCAACTTCGCCGAAGAACAGGGCTCCTTCATCGCCGGTGCGCTCGCAGGCCTCGTCGAGGATATGGGGCCGGAATTCGACAAGATCAGCGACGGCAAGGCGATCGGCTTCGTCGGCGGCCGCGACATTCCCGTCATCCGCAACTTCCTGGGCGGCTACGAGCAGGGCGCGAAATATGCAGCACCCGACGTCAAGGTGAATTCGGTCTTCGCCGGCACCTTCGACGACCCGGCAAAGGGCAGCGAACTGGCCATGGCGCTGTACGGGCAAGGCGCCGACATCGTCTACAACGTCGCCGGACCGACGGGCGAGGGTGTGATGCAGGCAAGTGCCGCCGCCGACAAATATTCTTTGGGCGTCGATATCGACATGTGCTCCAGTGCGCCCGGCAACGTGCTGGCCAGCATGCTGAAGCGCGGCGACGTCGCCGTCTACGCGATCATCAAGGACGAGGTCGAAGGCCGCAAGGTCATGCCGGGCACGCGCACCTTCGATCTTGCCTCGGGCGGGGTCGAGGTGAAGGTCTGCGACGATGTCGCGGCAAAACTCCCGGCCGCGATCAAGGACAAGCTGGAAGCCATCCGCACGGATGTGATCGCCGGCAAGATCCAGATCGCCCGCGCGAAGTAAGACGGTCCGGCGGGCGGCGGATCGTATCTGCCGTCCGCGCCGGCACGGATGCCTTAACCGGCGGCGCGTGGTTGCGACGCCGGTTCGGGCAGAGAGGCGTTCACAGCTATCGACGCAGGTTTCCCGTTCGTCTGTTCCGCGCCAACCTTTGCATCTTTCTCTCCTGCCTCGGTATGCCTCATGGACCTTGCCGTCGATCTTTCCGGTATCACCAAGCGCTTCGGCGCCTTCACCGCCAATGACGGCATCGATCTCGCCGTCCGTCGCGGCGAAATCCATGCGATCATCGGCGAGAACGGCGCCGGCAAGACGACGCTCATGAACATCCTGTTCGGTCTGCTGCAGCCGGATGCGGGCACCATCTCGATCGGCGGCAAGACCATGCTGGTCGACAGCCCGGCCGTCGCGATCAACGAGGGGCTCGGCATGGTGCACCAGCACTTCAAGCTGGTGCCGTCGCTGACGGTGGCCGACAATATCTTTCTCGGCATGGAAATCCGCAGGAACGGGCTCATCGACCGTGCGGCCCAGGTGGAGCGCACCCGTAGTCTCTCGGAAAAGTTCGGCCTGCGGGTCGATCCGCAGGAGCGGGTGGCGGGGCTTTCGGTCGGCATCGAGCAGCGCATCGAAATTCTCAAAGTGCTGGCGCGCAACGCCCGCACCATCATTCTCGACGAGCCCACGGCCGTTCTCACCCCGCAGGAAAGCCGCGACCTGTTCCAGACGCTGCGCAGTTTCGTGGACGACGGCATGACGGTGATCTTCATCTCGCATCATCTCGAAGAGGTGATGGCGGTGTCGGACACCGTCACGGTGCTGCGCGACGGCCGCGTCGTCGCCACGAAGCCGAAGAGCGCGCTGACCAAGCGCGAACTCGTCCGGCTCATGGTCGGCCGCGACGTCAGCTTCGACCGGCGCCCCCGAACCCGTACCGACGGCGCCGTGGCGCTTGAGGTCAACGATCTCTGGGCGCGGGACGACCGGCGGCTGACGGCCCTGAAATCCGTGGATCTGACGGTCCGTGCCGGCGAGATCGTCGGTATCGCGGGCGTCGCCGGCAACGGTCAGACGGAACTCGCGGAGGTGCTCTCCGGGCTCCGGCCTGCAAGCCATGGCAGCGCGAAGCTACACGGACACGACATTCTCGACCGGACGCCGGCCGAAATCCGCAATCGCGGGCTGGCCCATGTTCCCGGTGACCGCATGGTGCGCGGTGTCGATCGCAACGCCTCGCTGTCGGCCAACATGCTGATGGGGCGGCAGACGAAAAGACCCTTCGCCCGCCTCGGCGTGATCGACTGGTCGGCGGTGCATGGCACGATGCGCGCTCTGATAGAGCGTTTCGACATCCGCGCCCGCGGGCCGAAGGATCCGGCGCGCAGCCTGTCCGGCGGCAACATCCAGAAGGTTGTACTGGCGCGGGAGTTCACGGCCGGCGGAGACGTGCTTCTCATCGACCAGCCGACCCGCGGCGTGGATATCGGCGCGCAGGAGGCGATCCACGACGAGATCATGCGCCAGCGTGCCGACGGCCGTGCGATCCTCCTCATCTCGACCCAGCTCGACGAACTGAAAGCCTTGGCCGACCGGATCCTCGTCATGTTCGACGGCGGGATCATGGGCGAGGTCGATGGCGCCGCGATGGATGAAGACGCAATCGGACTGATGATGGCCGGGATCGACCCGGCAGACATGACGGAGGCTTCATGACGAACCGCCTGCTCTTCCGGGGACTCTTCTCAAAAGGGCTGGCGCGAACGCTGGCGGGCCAGGCGCTCGCCTTCGCCATCGCGCTGGCGCTCGGCGCCGTCATCATTCTCATGATCGAAGAAAGCCCGGTCGCCGTCCTCATGACGCTCATGCGCGGCGCCTTCGGCGATGCCGAGAAGATCGCGGGAACCCTGCTGCAGACGACACCCATTCTTATCTGCGGTATTGCGGCCTGCATCGCTCTTCGCGGCGGCATGTTCAATGTCGGCATCGAGGGGCAGCTCTTCCTCGGCGGGTTCGCTGCCGCCTGGGTCGGCTTTGCCTTTGCGCTGCCGCCCGTGCTGCATGTGCTTGCCGCGATGACGCTTGCGGTGGTCGCGGGTGCGCTGTGGATCGCGATCCCCGCCTTCTTCCGCGTCCGCTTCGGCACCAACGAGGTGGTGTCCACCATCCTTGCCAACTATATCGCGACGCTGCTCACCTCCTATTTCACCATCTTCCTGTTCAAGCGTCCGGGCGGATGGTCGGAAACGCCGCCGATTCTGACGAGCGCCTATCTGCCCGAGCTCTTCTCCTTCTCGCGGCTGAACATTGGGCTGCTCATCGGCCTGGCGCTGGCCGTCGGCGTCGCCGCCTTCTTCCGCTGGACGTCGGCCGGCTACGCCGTGACCATGGTCGGCTCCGCGCCCAAATTCGCCGAGTATGGCGGCGTCAGCGTGCGCCGCGTCGGCTTCGGCGTGCTTCTCGTCTCCGGCGCCGTCGGCGGCCTTGCAGGCGGCGTCGAGACGCTCGGCGTGCACCACCGGTTCATGGAAGGCTTTGCGCCGGGTTTCGGCTTCGATGGGCTCATCGCGGCCTTGCTTGCCAACGGCTCGCCCATCGGCACCATCTTCACCGCGCTGTTTTTCGGCGCGCTGCGGGCTGGTTCGCTGCTGCTTGAGGTGGATACGACAGCCTCGCGCGAGATCATCACGGTCATCCAGGCGCTGATCATCCTGGCGGTCTCCGCCGATCTCATGATGCGCCGACGCGGCGACCGCACGGGAGAGCGCCGATGGAAATTCTGAGCAACCTGTTCAACGTCGCGCTCCTGGTCGCGACGATCCGCACCACGACGCCGATCCTGCTCGTGGCGCTCGGCGGCTCGTTCACCACCAAGGCCGGCATCTTCAACATCGGTCTGGAAGGCCAGATGTTGATCGCCGCCTTCTTCGCCGTGGTCGGTTCCATCTGGACGGGCTCGTCGCTGGGCGGCATGGTCATCGGCGTTTCCGCCGCCCTCGTCTTCGCCCTCATCTATGCGGTCCTTGTCGTCAGTTTTCGCGCCAACGAGGTCGTGGTGGGGCTGGCGCTCAATATTCTGGCCGGCGGCATGACCGTTTCGCTCCTGAAGGCGATCTTCGGCACGCGCGGCTCCGTAGTCGGACGCGGCATCGTCGGCCTGCCCAAGGTGCAGATCCCCGGTGCCCGCGACCTGTTGGGTCCGTCCACCGCGCAGCTGATCTCCGGTTATACGCCGCTGGTCTATGTTGCCTTTCTCGCCGTGCTACTGATGATCCTCTTCTACAACCGCACCCGGCTCGGGCTTTATATCCGCGTCGTCGGCGAAAAGCCGGAAGCGGCGGAGGCACTCGGTATTTCGATCGCGCGGATCCGATACACGGCTGCGCTGCTCTGCGGCCTGCTGGCGGGACTGGCCGGCGCGCATATGTCGCTCGGTTACATCACGATGTTCACCGAAAATATGTCGTCCGGTCGCGGATTCATGGCGGTGGCGATCCTGATCTTCTCGGGCGGCGACCCTCTGAAGGTGCTGGCCGGCTGCCTGCTGTTCGGCTTTGCCGATGCCTTCTCGCTCCGGCTCCAGACCTTCGGCTTCCCCTCCTATCTGGTTCTGGCCGTGCCCTATGCCGTGGCGCTCGTCGCCCTGTTCGCGCTCTCCTGGCGCGCTCGGCCGAAGCGCATCCGCGAGACGGTCGAGACCATCCGCCGCGCGTTATCTGTCCATCCCTCGAGGGAAGCTGGCCGCGACGCGCCGCTTCCCCGTTCCTGAAAACCCGAGACCTCGAAGGCTTCCCATGCAGCGCATCATCCTCGACGTGGACTCCGCCGGCGACGACATTCTCGCCGTGCTGTTTGCCGCCGCCCATCCGGATATCAAACTGGAGGGCGTCACCACCGTGACCGGCGCCGCCGGTCCGATCAAACAGGTCACCGACGTCGTGCTGAACACGCTGTCACTGGCCGGTCGCAACGATATCCCGGTCCATGCCGGTGCCTGGCGGCCGATCGTCGGGCATGCCAAGGCCGCGATGGAGGCGCCCGTTCATTTTGAAAAGCGGCTGACGGCACGCTTCGGCGATCGGCTGAAGACGTTCAACCCGCCCGCACCGGAGCCGAGCCGTCAGGCCAATCCGGGGCATGCCGTTGATTTCATCATCGACACGGTCAGGGCCAATCCCGGCGAGATCACGCTGGTGACGACGGGGCCGACGACCAACGCGGCGCTTGCCATCCTGCAGGAGCCGGCTCTGCCGTCGCTTCTGAAGAACATGCTGGTGCTCGGCGGCAACTTTACGACGCCCGGCAACATGACGCCGTTGTCGGAGTACAATATCTGGGCCGATCCGGAGGCCTCGCGCATCGTCCTGAACGCCGATGTCGACAAGATCCTCGTGCCGCTGGACATCTGCGAGGACAATCGCGTGGCCGACAGCATGCTGACGCGCGACGACATCGCGGACATGGTCTCGCTCGGGGCGAACAATGCCGTCGTCGACATGATCGGCGAGGTTTTCCCGATCTATATCGATATCTGGCGCGAATTCTTCGGCCTCGTGGGTTTCCCCATGGACGACGTGATCACCGTCGCGCTCGCCTTCGCGCCGGACCTCGTCACGACGACCGCGCCGCTCTTTGCCGATGTCGTCATCGAGAAGGGCGTCGCGCGGGGGCAGGTGGTGGCCTATCGCGGCCACCAGATCCTGCCCGGCGGTGACGGCCCCAAGACGACCCGTATCGCCACCGGTCTCGATGGCCGCCGCTTCCTCTCGATCTTCAAGGCCACCATGGCGCGCCACGCACGCGCCGGCGGCCTTCGCACCGCAGCCTGAAGGACCGTTCCGATGCCGACACCCATTCTCTACGACTGCGATCCCGGTCACGATGACGCGATCGCCCTCGTCATGGCGCATCGCTCGCCGGATATCGAACTTCTGGGCGTGACCACCACCTGTGGCAATGCCGAGCTCGACAAGACCACGTCGAACGCCATTCGCATCCTCGACTTTATCGGCGCGGGCGACGTGCCCGTCGCGGCCGGCTGCATTCGTCCGCTCGCCCGTCCGCTGGTGCTGGGAACGGCGGATGGCCCGAGCGGCCTCGAGGGCTCACCCTACCTGCCCATGCCGCAACGCGAACCCTTGGCGCAGCATGCCGTCGATTTCCTCGCCGCACGGCTTGCGGCGGCGCCCGAACCCATCATCGTCGTGGCGACCGGGCCGCTCAGCAATATCGGCCTCCTCGTGCTCAAGCACCCGCAGGTGCTGGGCAAGATCAAGGAGCTGATCTGGATGGGTGGCGTGTTCTATCGCAAGAGCGAGATCATCACGCCCACCGAATTCAACGCCTTCTGCGACCCCGAAGCCGTCCGGCTCGTGCTCGACAGCGGCGTGCCCATCACCATGGTCGGCCTGGACGTGACCATGCAGGTGCTGGTCGAGGCGGAGCAATATGCGGAGCTTGCGACCATCGATACCGAGCTCGGCAGGCTCGTCATGGACTGGCTGCGTTTTTACGAGAAGCTGCATCGCAACTCCATGGGCGTCGGCGGCGCGATGCACGATCCGCTGGCGCTGGCGCTGGTGATCGATCCGACACTGGTGCGCACCCGGCCAGCGCACATCGCCGTCGATCTCGACGGAACCTTCGCCTTCGGCGCCACGGTCGCCGATTTCTGGAAGGAGCGCGGCGAGCCCGACAATGCGCGCATCGCCTACGAGGTGGACAGCGACCGCTTCTTCAAGCTTATGTTCGACCTTTTGCGCGATGCACCCCTGGATCCGTGATCCCTGTCGGTGCATCCTTTCAAGGGCGCGATAGGGCGGAGCGGGGGCGGCAACAGTGGCTTATGATCTTGCCATCATCGGCGGCGGCATCGTCGGGCTGTCCGCCGCCCTGGAAATCTCGACCCGCTGGCCCGGGCTCTCCATCGTCGTGCTGGAGAAGGAGGCCGAGGTCGCCACGCACCAGACGGGACGCAACAGCGGCGTCATCCATGCCGGGGTCTATTATCAGCCGGGAAGCCTGAAGGCGCGTTTCTGCAAGGAAGGCGTCGCAGCGACGATCGGTTTCTGCCGCGAGCACGGCATTCCGTTCGAGCAATGCGGGAAAATGCTCGTGGCGACCGCCGCCGACGAGATGCCGCGTCTTGCCGCGCTGGAAGACCGGTGCCGACAGAACGGCCTGCCGGTGGAGCGGCTGGATGCCGCGGAACTCGTCCGTCGCGAACCGCATATCCGCGGCGTCGGCGCGCTGTTTGTGCCGACCAGCGGCATCGTCGACTACGGGCTGATCGCCCGGACGATGGCGGCCATCCTGGCCGAGAGAGGTGTCGAGATTCGCACCCGCGCCACCGTAGAGACCCTGCGCGAGGAAGCGGACGGCGTTCGCATCCAGCTGCCGCAGGCGGAGATCCGCGCCCGGCACGTCATCGCCTGCGCCGGCATCATGGCCGACAGACTGGCGCGGCTCTGCGGTCTCGCGCTCGACTTCCGCATCGTGCCCTTCCGCGGCGAGTATTTTAGGTTGGGGTCCGACAAGGACCGCATCGTCAATCACCTGATCTACCCGATCCCGGACCCCGCGCTGCCGTTTCTGGGCGTCCATCTCACGAGGATGATCGGCGGCTACGTGACGGTAGGCCCGAATGCGGTTCTCGCCTTCGCGCGGGAGGGTTATCGGTTTTCCGATGTCGATCTCGGCGACCTCAAGGACATGATCGCCTATCCCGGCTTTCGCCGCCTGGTGCGCAACCACGTCCGGTCCGGACTGTCGGAAATGGCGAATTCCCTTAGCAAGCGCCGCTATCTCGCGCTTTGCCGCAGATATTGCCCCGAGCTGCAGCTCGCCGACCTAAAGCCCTACCGGCCGGGGATTCGCGCCCAGGCGGTGCTTGCCGATGGCACGCTCGTGCACGATTTCCTGATCCGCGAAACCCATCGGACCATTCACGTCTGCAACGCACCGTCTCCGGCCGCAACATCGGCGATGCCGATCGCGCGCGATCTTGCGGATCGCGCTGCGGCCCTGTTCGGGTGGCCGGCGCCCGGAAGGAGCGCCTAGGAGCGGATCGGCGTCAGCTCAACACGATCCCGCCATCGACATTGAGGGTCTGTCCGGTGATGAAGGCTGCATCGTCGGAGGCGAAGAACGCGACCGCGCCCACAACGTCTTCGGGCTCGCCGATCCGGCGCAGGGCGGTTTTTTCCTGCCAGCCTTTCCGCACGGCGGGATCATCGAGATTGACGCGGCCCATGTCGGTCATGATGATGCCGGGGCAGACGCAATTGGCCGTGATGCCATCGACGCCGACTTCCTGCGCCAGAACCCGGGTGAAGCCCATGACCGCGGCTTTCGATGCGGAATAATGCGCCTGCTCGGGTGCGCCGTGCTTGCCGCCGATAGACGCGATATTGACGATGCGGCCGTATTTGCGGGCCTTCATCATCGGCAAGACCGACTGGATGACGAGGAACGTGCCCTTGGCGTTCACGTCCATGACGCTGTCCCAGTACTCTTCCTTCAGCCCCTCGACATCGCCGGAAATCAGAATGCCGGCATTGTTGACCACCGCATCGAGATGACCGAAGGCTGCCTCGATCTCGCCGGCCATGCGGCCGACATCCGTCTTGCTGCTGACATCGGCGAACACGATCAGCGCGCGGCGGCCAAGCGCTTCGATCTCGCGTGCGACCTCCGACAGCACGTCCTTCTGCCGCGCAATATCGTTGATCGCGACATCATAGCCGCGCCTGGCCAGGCCGACGGCGATCGCCTTGCCGATGCCGCGGCTGGCGCCGGTTACCAGCGCCATTCTCGTCTGTTCACCCATCTTTCAACCTCCTCAAGATTACAGTGCCGTATAGCCGCCATCGACCGTCAGCACCGTGCCGGTGATATAGCTCGATGCGTCGGCGGCGAGAAAAAGAACCGCATTGGCGATCTCCCGTGGTTCGCCAAGCCGACCCATCGGCGTCATGCGCATCCACGTGCCGAACCAGTCCGCGTTGCTGCGGCCCCGCAGCGTCAGTTCGGTGCCGACATAGCCGGGTGCGACCGCATTGACGCGCACGCCCTGTTTCGCCCACTCCACGGCCAGCGACTTGGTCAGAAGGTTCACCCCGGCCTTTGCCGCATTGTAGGACACCTGCGGCTGCGGATAGACCGCGACCTCGCCGCAGATGGACGAAATGTTGACGATCGCGCCGCCGCCATCTGCGATCATGCGCCGGCCGAACGCCTGCGAACAATGGAAGACGCCGCCCAGATCGATGTCGATGACGGACTGCCAGTCGTCGGGACTCATCTCGATGGCGGGTGCATTGCGCACGATGCCCGCATTGTTGACGAGAACGTCGATCCGGCCATGCGTGGCGGCAAGATGCTCGACCGCCGCGGCGATCTGGTCGCGATCGGTGACATCGAGCGGGAGGGCGCTTGCCGTGCCGCCCGATCGTACGATGGCCGCGCTGGTCAGAGCCGCTTCCGCATCGTCGCGGTCGGCGATCACCACATGCGCACCGGCCGCCGCCAGACGTTCGGCCACCGCCCGGCCGATGCCGCGGGCCGCACCCGTGACCACCGCCACCTTGCTGTCCAGCCTGAAATCGGCGTCGCCCGTCATGCCGTGGTTCCTCTCATCTCGCGAATGGATTTCAAGGCGGGATAGAGCGCCCGGTATTGCTGGTAGATCTCGTTGTAACGGGCGGCCTCGCGCGGGCGGGGCTCGATGCGCTTTCCGGGCCTGACCATGGCGGCGATGCCGTCGTCGATGGTGGCGAAATGACCGGCGCCATGGGCGGCGAGCACGGCCGACCCGACGGAGGGTGCGTCGCGGGATGCAGGCACGCAGACCGGCAGGTTCGCCGTGTCGGCATGGATCTGCAACCAGAGATCCGAGGCTCCCGCCCCGCCGCCGACGGTGATTTCCCGGCCGCTATAGCCGGCCGCCGCCATGGCGTCGAGAATGGCGCGGGTGCCGAACCCGATGCCTTCCATGATGGCCCGGAAGATATGATGCGGCTCGTGCGCCAGCGTCAGGCCGACGATGGCGCCGCGCGACAGCGGATCGGTGTAGGGGGTGCGATTCCCCTGGAAATGATCCTGCACGATGAGCCCGTCGCAGCCGGGCTCCAGCGCGACGGCCTTGCGGTTCAGTTCGTCGAGATTCATCGTGCCGTTCATCAGGCGGCCGAGCCAGGCGATGATCGAGCCCGTGGAGGTCTGCCCGCCTTCGACGATATAGCGCTTGGGGTAGACGCAATCGGGATAGCTGCCCCAGATGCCCGGCGCGTTGAGCGGCGTCTCCGAGACGCCGAATTGCAGATGCGAGGAGCCGGTGATCAGCGCCAGCTGCCCCGGCCGCGCCACGCCGAGACCGATCATGCCGATCAGCGCATCCGCGCCGCCCTGCACCAGCTTGACCGTGGCGGGAAGTCCCAGCGCATCGGCGGCTTTGGCGCTCAGCGTTCCCACGACCTCGCCGGGAGCGACCACGCGCTGCGGCCATTTCTGCATCAGTTCGGGAATGCCCAGCGTCTCGACCAGCGATGTCGCCCATCCGCCTCGATCCGTCTGGTAGTGCCAGCGCAGCGCCACGTTGTTGAGGCTGGCGGCCCGCTCACCCGTCAGCCGCAGCGTCATGAAATCCTGATACTCGCAGATCGTGTGCGCCGCTTTGAAGATCTCCGGCTCGTTGCGGGCGATCCACAAGGCCTTCGGGATCATCCATTCGGCCGAGACGGGCCCCTGGCCGCCGCCATTGGTGATCAGCGCGCCATCGCCGGTCGCCAGCACCGCATCGGCTTCCGCATGGGCGCGGACATCCATCCAGATGATGGCGGGACGCAACGCCCGGCCGTCACGGTCCAGCGCCACCACCGTGCAACTGGTCGTCGCCAGGCAGATGGATTCGATCGCGGCCGGATCGACCCGGCTTTCGGCGATGGCCTGCCGGGATGCGGCCACGAAGGCACGCCACCAGTCCTCCGGGTTCTGCTCGGCGCGCGCGCCGCTCGAAAACGTCGTCTCGTAGGGAACGGCAACACTGCCGAGGCAGGTGCCGGACAGATCGTAGATGCGGGCGCGCAGGCTTTCCGTGCCGCCGTCTGCCGTCAGAAAATAGGCCATCGATGTTCTCCTCCCTGCCGATCCCTCCAGAGCGGCAGACCTTTTCCGTTACTGCAGCGCCCTGAGGATTTCCAGCGCCTTCGCGCCATACATCACCGCAGGGCCGCCCCCCATTTCCACAGCGACCTCAAGCGCTTCCACCAGCTCCGCCTCGGTGGCCCCATGTCGTATCGCGGCATCGACGTGATAGACGATGCAGTCCTCGCATCCCTTGGATACGGCGATGGCGACCGCGATCAGCTCGCGCTGCGCTGGCGAGAACGCGCCGGCCGTCGTCGCCACCTTGCTGATGCGGGCAAAGCCGGCGAACAGATCGGGGCTGGCTTTGGCGAAGGTGCCGATCCGCCGCTGGGCGTCCTTCAGAGTGTCCTTTGCAGTGCTCATCGACTGACCTCATGCTTTCTTGGAAAGAAGGATATCGAGCACATCCTTCGGCTGGTCCCATTGCGGCATATGGCCGGAGCGGGACAGGAAATGGACGGCGACACGCGGCGAGACGGATGTCACATGCCGCCAGGGAATGATGCGATCGTCCAAGCCGACGATTACGCGTGTCTCGACGCTGGCCGCAACCGTCTCGAGCTTGCCAAGACTGTCCACCTTCTGACCGGATGGACCGGCGATCGCGCTGGCAAGCGCTGCCAGACGCCCCCGGCCGAGATCTGCCGCCAAGGCGGCAAGCGCGCCGTCCGAGAGCTGGACGGGGCTGACCGACAGCCGCCGCAGGAGATGCGACACTTCGCCCGCCACTGTCGCCCGCGCCATGCCATGGACGAAATCGCCGTCGATCTCGGGTCCGAGACCCGCAGGAGCCAGAAGCGTCAGCGACCCCAGGCGATCCGTTGCCGTCACCGCGAAATTCACGGCGGCCACGCAGCCGAGCGAATGCGCGACGATATCGACCGGCCCGGACGGGGCGACGCGCTGCAGAAATGCGGCGAGATCGGCGGACAGATCGGCCGCGCTGGACGCCGCGATCTCCGTCAGTCCGTGGCCGGGGAGATCGGGGACGAGCACGCGATGTCCGGCCCGCTTCAGCCCGGAGGCGATGGCCGCCCAAGTGGTGCGGTCGCCCGCAAATCCATGCAACAGAAGCAGCGTGCGGCCCGCGGATGCGCCGGTGTCGAGATAGGCCATGCGGCCACTGGGCAGGTCTGCGAACAGCACACCGTCCGGGGTGGTGCCACCTGGCCGCGGTGTGTCGGACAGGGCGGCAAGCACATCGGCTTTTTCCACACGCGCCCGACGCCCGGTGCCTGAAACGGTCTGAAGATCCACACTGTGCTGGCGTGCCAGACGACGCGCCACGGGGGTGGCGCGAACCGGTCCGTCCGTAGAGATGCGCGCCCGGACGTCCGTGCGAGCCGGGGGAGCAGACGGCGCCGCCGCGGGTGCTGGCGTTTCGGCCGCCTTCGTGACCGACGCGTCCGATCCCGCAATGGCAATGCGGGCAATGGGCTCGCCCACCGTAACCGTCTCGCCATCGCCCCGCAGGATGGAGACCAGCGTTCCGTCCATCAGCGCGGGAAACTCGGCAATGGTCTTGTCCGTCTCGATCTCGATGATCGCTTCGCCGCGCACGAAGCTGTCTCCCGGCGCTTTCAGCCATTTCGCGACGCGCCCCTCTTCCATGGTCTCGCCAAGACGCGGCATGTCGAGATCGGTTTCCACCAGACCTGAAGCGGATGCTGGAGCCGCGGGGTCTTCGGCGGGCGCCTCGCCCTCCTCGGCGGTCCAGTCCGGGCCGATGCCGATATCGATGCGGGCGAGGGGCTGGCCGACCTCCACCGTCTCGCCGACGACGGCGATGATGTCGTGCAGCGTGCCGTCGCCGAGCGCCGGAAATTCGGCGATGGTCTTGTCGGTCTCGATTTCGATGATCGGATCGCCACGCTTGAAGGCGTCGCCGGGCTGGATCAGCCAGCCGACGACCTTACCCTCGTCCATGGTCTCGCCGAGGCGCGGCATCTTCAGAATGCGTTCTGTCATCGCACCATTCTCTCGGCAGTGTCGGCGATCAGCGCGGCGGTGGGAACGCTGTTGGTCTCCAGATCCTGCGATACGGAGATCGGGATGTCCTCGCCCGCCACGCGCACGACCGGCTGTTCGAGGAAGTCGAAGCATTCTTCCGTGATACGGGCGGACAGCTCGGCGGCGACGCCGGATGTCATGACCGCCTCCGTCACCACCATCGCCTTGCCGACGCGTTCCACATGCGTGCGTACCGTATCGAAATCGAGCGGATTGAGCGTGCGAAGATCGATCACGGTCGCTTCGATGCCCTTCTTCGAAAGGGCTTCGGCAGCCTCCATCGCGTAATGCACCTGACGCGAATAGGTGATGATGACGAGGTCCTTGCCATCGCGGCGAACGGCCGCCTTGCCCCACGGCAGAGGTTCGGCGTCGAGATCCACCTCTTCCTTGCGGGTGTAGAGCGCCTTGTGCTCGATGAACACGACCGGATCGGGCTTGGTCAGGCTCTGGAGCAGCAGGTGATAGGCGTCCGCCACGGTTGCCGGCATGGCCAGACGCAGGCCCGGCGTGTGCATCACCCAGGCTTCGAGGCTCTGCGAATGTTGCGCGCCCGCGGAGCGGCCCGTGCCGCCCTGCGTGCGCAGCACCATCGGCACGCCGATCTGGCCGCCGAACATGTAGCGGATCTTTGCCGCCTGATTGGCGAGCTGGTCCATGGTCATGCCGAGAAAGTCGATATACATCAGCTCGGCCACGGGCCGCAGGCCCGTCATGGCCGCGCCGACGGCCGTGCCGATGATGGCCGGCTCCGAGATCGGCGTGTCGATCAGCCGGTCCGCGCCATGCGTTTTGATCAGATCCTTGGTCACGCCGTAAGCCCCGCCATAGCGGCCGACTTCCTCGCCGATGACGACGATGGATGCGTCCTGCGTCATGGCGTCGTCCAGCGCCTTGCGCAGCGCATCTCTGTAGGTCATGGCGGTCATCATGCTTCATCCCTGGCAAGTACGCGGTCGATGCGGGTTCTGACGGGTTCGGGCTCCGGCTCGCCGGCCGCATAGACGTCGCGGAACATGGAGCTGAGCGGCGGCGCGGTGGACTCGACGGAGAAATCGATGGTGGCGTCCATTTCGGCGGCGATGGTCTTGTCGAGATCGTCGAGCGCGGCTTCCTTCTCCAGACCGGTCTCGATCAGGCGCTCGCGGGCAAAGCGCACCGGGTCCTTCTTGCGGCCTTCCAGCTCTTCGTCCTCCAGCCGGTAGGGGCTCTTGTCCATGCGGGCATGGCCGAAGAAGCGGTACACATCGATGGAGAGAAAGCCGGGCTTGCCCGCGCGCGCGTCGTCCACCAGCCAGCGGGCGGCCGACTGCACGGCCTCGACGTCGAGACCGTCCACGACCGCGCCGTTCAGCCCGAAGGCCCTCGCACGCTCGTCGAATGCCGTGTTGCGGGTGGCCTGATCGACGCGGGTGCCCATGCCGTACTGATTGTTGATACAGACGAACAGCACCGGCAGATCCCAGAGCGCAGCCATGTTCATGCTCTCGTAGAGAATGCCCTGCTGCATCGCGCCGTCACCGAAGAAGGCGATGGAGACGGATCCCTTCTTGAAATATTTGGACGACAGGCCGGCTCCGACCACGGCCGGAATGCCCCCGCCGACGATGGCGTTCGCACCCAGATGCCCGAGCGCCATATCGGCGATGTGCATCGATCCGCCCTTGCCCTTGCAATAGCCGGTTTCCTTGCCGCCGATTTCCGCCATCATCTGTTTCGGATCGGCGCCGCGCGCCAGAAAGATGCCGTGGCCGCGGTGATGGGTGGTGAAGGTGTCCTGGGGCTGCATGGCGTCGCAGACGCCGGCGGCGGTGGATTCCTCGCCGATCGACAGATGCAGCATGGAGCCGGCCGACTGGCCGCGAATGAAGAGTTCGCCGACGCGCTCCTCGAAGGTGCGGATGCGCCGCATGGTGCGGTAGAGATCCAGCAGATTGGAGTTTGCGGGCGCGGGCGCGGCACTGCCGCCGCCTTGCCGTTCGGTTTCGATGGTCATGGATATGCCGTCCTCGATCTCAGAGAAGCTTGAGCTTGGTGGTGCGGGAAACGATGGCCACCGCAATCAGGATGATGAGGCCCTTCACGATGCTCTGGATGTAGGTGTCCATGCCGATGAGGTTGAGCCCGTTGTTGATGACGCCGATGAACAGCGCTCCGAAGAAGGTGCCGGTGATCGTCGCCGTGCCCGGCCGAAACATGGTCATGCCGATGAACACGGTGGCGAGACCGTCGAGCAGGTACCGTTCGCCCGCATTGGGCTGGCCGGAGCCGAGACGGGCGGCCAGCAGCGCGCCGGCAATGCCCGCAAACACGCTGCAGACGATCATCGCCGCGGCGCGGTAGAAGCGGCCGTTGACGCCCGAAAGTTCGGCAGCCTTGAGATTGCCGCCCACCGCATAGATGTAGCGGCCGAAAATGGTGCGCTCCATCAGGAACCAGGCCAGCACCACGAAGGCCACCATGAAATAGGCAAGCACGGGAATGCCGAGCAACTGTCCCTGGCCGAGGAAGAGATAGGTATCGGGCAAGCCGCCATAGATGGCGCGACCGCCGGTCATCAGAAAGTTGATGCCGTAAAGGATCGAGCCGGTGGCAAGCGTCGCAATCAGCGACGGCACGCCGACCAGTGTCACCAGCGCCGAATTGACCGCGCCGACCGCAAGGCCCGCGCCGATACCGGCCAGAAGCGCCAAAGGCAGCGACACGCCGGCGATCAGCAGCAGCGGCACCAGAATACCGGCGAGACCGACCATGTAGCCGACGGACAGGTCCATCTCGCGGGCGGCGAAGCCGAAGGTGAGGCCAGCGCCGACGATGGTCAGCATCGAGATCTGCTGGATGATGTTGAGCAGATTGGAGGTGGTGAGAAACCGGTCCACCGTCAGCGCGAAGCCGACAAAGAGCAGAATGAGCGCAAACAGCGTGCTGTATTTCAGCATCCAGTCGCGGCGCACGGTGCCGGAAGCGGCAGCACCCGGACGCACGGCCTTGGGCGAGACGGGGGATTCGGCGATCATGGGGAAACTCCTGCCATGGCGGAAATGAAACGGGCTTCGGAAAAATCCGGGCGAGCGAGGCCGGGGGACGCCTCGCCATTGACGAAGGGGACGACACGGTCGGCAATATCGGCGATTTCCAGCAGGTCCGACGAGGCGACGACGATGGCCGCCCCCTGGCTCGCAAGCCGGCGCAGATGGGCGTGGATCTCGCGTTTGGCACCGATATCGACGCCTTCGGTCGGTTCGACGAAGATCATCAGGCGATAGCGGTCACCGGCGCCGTAGAGCCATTTGCCGATGGACACCTTCTGCTTGTTGCCGCCGCTCAGATCCTTGATCATCTGGCTGTGCGAATGCGCCTTCACGTTGAGAAGCTTCATGATGGCATTGGCCTCGCGGCCTTCGCGCGCCGGCGAAATCACGCCCGTGGAGCCGAAGGCACCGTGGTCGGGATGCACCATGGCGAGGTTTTCGCGCACGTCCCAGTCGCCGATCAGTGCGTTCTCCATGCGCTGGTCGGGAATGAAGGCGACGCCCTTGCGCTGCAGGGTGCGCGCATTCACCGTCTTCAGATCCTCGCCGCACAGCCGGTAGGTCTCGGCTACGGCGCCCGTTCCGGTATAAAGGGCGCGGGCGAAACCGAAATGTCCAGCGCCGGTGAGCCCGATAAGCCCGACGATTTCGCCGGCGCGGACCGAGAAGTCCTTCACCCGCACATTGCCGGCCCTCCAGTCGCGGATGTCGAGCACCGTCTCGTCCGACATCCGCGGCTTTTCGGGAGCGGCGGCCGTCGACGCTGTCTTGCTGGAGCGCTGCAGCATCATGTCGATCAGTTGCGCCTCGCTGGTGTCGTCCGCCGCAAGGGTGGCGATGTGCCGCCCGTCGCGCAGCACAGTGACGCGGTCGCTGAGCGCCTTGATTTCCGAGAGAAAGTGGCTGATCAGAACGATGCCGACGCCTTTCGAGGGCAGCGTCCGGATGATGCCCCAGAGGCTCTCCTTTTCGCGGGCGGGAAGGGTCGCGGTCGGTTCGTCCAGAATGAGCAGGCGGATATCGCCCCGCAGCGCCCGGACGATCTCGATCACCTTCTGGTCGGCCATGGGCAGGCTCTCGACGGAAGCGTCGAGGTCGATTTCCAGCTGCGGAAACCAGCGGGTCACAAGATCCCGGGCGCGCTGGCGCAATTTCGCCTTGCGGATGATGCCGAAACCCAGTTTCGGCTCGTCGCCCAGCAGAATGTTCTGCGCGCCGCTCAGGCCCGGCACGAGGCTACCCTCCTGCGAGACATGGGCGATGCCCTTGCGCAGAGCGTCGCCCGGGTTGTGCAGCGTGACAGGCTGGCTGTCGATGGATATGGCGCCGCCCGTCGGCTGCTTGCTGCCGCCCAATATGCTGACGAGCGTCGTCTTGCCCGCACCGTTTTCGCCGATCAGCCCATGGACCTCCGTAAACCGGAAATCGACGGAGACATTGTCGAGCGCGCGCGTGCCGGGATATTGCATGACAATTCCGGATAGACTGACGGACATGGGCCCTTCTCCTTGGCGTCTTCGGGTGACGGCCGGTCCCGGCCTCATGCCGGGACCGGCCGTGCGGTCACTTCGGGAGGAAGTCCTTGCAGTTCTGCTTGGTCACGAGCGGCGCATCGAGATAGACGGTCTTCGACGGAATGACCTTTGCCGGGTCTTCCTTCTTCTCGACGATGGCCTCGATCCAGTCGCCGACCTGCGCGCCCATCTTCTCGAAGGGCTGGCTGACGGTGGCGATCATCAGACTGTCCGGCTTGCACACTTCGGCGACAGCCTGCGGATGTCCGTCGATGCCGATGACCTTGACGTTTTTCAGGCCGGCCGCCGTCAATGCGTTGATGGCCGCCTGTGCCGGCTCGTCCCAGGGCGCCCAGACGGCATTGATCTGATCGCCGAAGCGGGCGGCATAGTCCTGCATCGTCGATGTCGTGTCTTCGAAGAAGGCGGTGTAGTCGATGTTATGTTCGGCCAGAACCTTGATGTCGGGATATTCCTTGAGGATCGTCGCCATCACGTCGCCGCGCTTGCGGGTGCCGTGATGCTCGGCCATGCGCAGGAAGATGATGTTGCCCTTGCCGCCCAGTTCGTTGAGAAGATAAGGCGATACGCTGGAGGACATGGCCCAGTTGTTGGTGGTGATATCGACCATCACGCCGGTGATATAGCCGCTATCGACCGTGAAGACCGGGATCTTGGCGGCAATGGCGGCATCGAGCGCCGCGCGCGATGCGCGCAGGTCGGCCATGGTGATGACGATCGCATCGACGCCGCGCGAGGCCGCGTCCTGCAGGTTGGAGGCCGTGCGCTCGCCCGAGCCGCCGCTGTCGAGCAGGCTGATCTTCCAGTCCTTGCCCTTTTCCTTCAGCCAGCTGTCGAAACCGGCCTTCACGCGCTGCTCGGACTGGGCCGCCGCATTGGCATGCACCCAGGCGATATCCGTCGCGCCTGCGCTGACGGCGCCCAGCGAAAGTGTCATAACGGTGGCCGCAGCCATCCGCTTCAAGGATTTCATCATTGCGTTCTCCTCCGCATACGGGCCCTCCACTTCGACCCGCTTCTCCATCCGCAGTCAGTCAACAGCGAATGACCGAAATCTAAATTGACGGGAATACAAATGTCAAACAAAATTACATTTGTATTCGAGAGGAGCAGACATGGCCGATAGCGAGGAAGCCCTGATGGTGCGAGCCGCGTGGTTCTATTACATCGGCGGTCTCAATCAGGAGCAGACCGCCACACGCCTCGGAATCACCCGGGCCCGCGTGAACAAGATGCTGTCGGAGGCGCGCGACAGCGGACTGGTGAGTATCTCCATCGATCACCAAAGGGTCGGCATGTTGCCCGTTGAGGACAGCCTCCGGCTGCGCTTCGGCCTGGATTTCTGCATCTCCACGCCGGCCTTCGGCTTTGCGGACGCCAAGGACACCGAGATCGAGGTGCGCAAGCAGATCGCATTTCGCGCCGTCGGGGTCGCTGCCGCCAACCATCTGAAATCACTTCTATCGGAAAGCGAGCCGATCACCATCGGCACGGGCTGGGGGCGCACGATCGAGCAGATGACGCTGCAACTGGCCGGCGTTCGCGCGCCGCATGCGCGGTTCATTTCCATCATGGGATCGCTGACGGCCAACAACGCCTACAACCCGTTCGAGGTTGTGCATGCTCTGGCGCGCAGGACGGGCGGTGAAGGCTTCTTCCTGCCTGTGCCCTTCATTGCGGATTCGATCGACGACCGCAAAGTGCTCCTGTCCCAGCGCTCCGTCGTCAAGGGCATGGAGATCGCCCGGTCGGCGGCGGTGTGCTTCATCAGCGTCGGCGAGCTGACGGAAAGCTCGCTCCTCCGCCGTCAGGGCATGATCTCGCGTGCCGAGCTGGAGAGTTTGAGAAAGTGCGGCGCCGTCGGCGATACCAACGGCATCTTCTTCGACAGCGACGGTCGGCAGGTCGATCACGAGCTCAATATGCGGACGATCGCGCTCGGATTTGCGGAGCTGATGAACATTCCCGTCATCCTGCTGATCGCGGGTCAGGAAAAATCGATCGCGGCGAAAGGCCTGCTGAAGAGCGGTGTCGTCAACGGCCTGATCATCGACGGAGACGCCGCCGAGGCGCTCGCTGCCCTCGACTGACGAGAGCGAGCGGCCTTCCGGTAGCAAGGCCGCGACCTCGCGCGTCCGCGCAAACTGTTACCCGGCGTCTCGGACGATACGGTGGTATCCGCGCCGGTAGTAGATCAGCGGGATGTCGCTCTCCGTGTCGCGAAGGCCGAGCACCCTGCAGAACAGCACCTGGTGGGTGCCGATGTCGACGCTTTCGCTGACCGAGCAATCGAAGGAGACGATGGCGTCGGCGAGGATCGGAGCGCCTGTTTCGCCCTTCTGCCACGTGGCAGCGGCAAAGCGCTCATCGACGGGGGTCTTTCCGCCGAAAAGGGCGGACAGCGGTTCATGATGGCTGGCCAGCGTATTGACGCAGAGGGTGCGATTGGCGGTGAAAGTCGTAAAGACCGAGCTCGACCGGTTGAGGCAAACGAGAAGCGTCGGCGGCGTATCGGTCACGCTGCAGACGGCCGACGCCGCGAAACCGGCTTTGCCGGCCGGTCCATCCGTGGTGATGATGTTGACGGCGGCCCCGAGCCTCGACATCGCGTTGCGAAAGGCATCGCGATCGACGGGTGCGGGCTCGCTTAGGGGCTCATCGACAAAGGGCCTTGCAGACATGGACATTCCTTTCGCCGGATCTCAGGCAGCCTCGGACCGGGCGAACCCGGCCGTAAACGGTCCGAGGGCCAGTGCCTGCTCGATATGCAGGGCCAGCGCGGCGGCGCGCTGCTCCTGCCAGGGCGGCGCGACGATCTGCAGTCCGACGGGCAAGCCCTCGCGGCTGCGGGCGACGGGCAGCGTCACGACGGGCAGGCCGAGAAAGGAAAAGGCGCGCGTGAAGGCCGTGATGGCGCTGACGATGCTGTTCATGGCCGCACCCGCACCGACGTCCACATCGCTCGCCAGAGGCGGCAGGAACGGCATGGCCGGCACGATCAGGAGGTCGCATGCGGAAAAGACCGTGCGCAGCATTTCCTCCAGCATGATGACGCGGATCTGCAGCGCCCTGAGATAGATGGGGGCGGGAATCGCCAGCGCCTGGGAAAGCCGCATCCGCACCTGCGGACCGAAATCCTCCGGCCGGCTGCGCAGGGCGTCGAAATGGACGGCGCCGGCCTCGCTCATCGCGACGACATTGGCGAGCTCCGCAACGGCCGAGAAATCGGGCGGCTGGACGGGCTCGACGGAGCGGCAGGCGGGACGAAGAAGACGCGCCATATCCTCCATCGCGGTTGCGACCTCTCCGGAGAGAGCCTCCGAAAAGAGGCCGCCGCCGATGCCGACGCGCAGCGTGCCGATCTCGGGTGTCAGCGCCGCAGGTGGAGGGATATCGCAGCAGGTCGGGTCGAGACCATCGGCGCCGCTGATCAGCTGCAGCAGGAGATAGGCATCCTCGACCGAGCGGGCGAGCGGGCCGATGCAATCCTGCGAGAAGGACAGCGGCATGGCGCCATGACGACTGACGCGCCCCTGCGTCGGCTTGATGCCGACGACGCCGCAGCAGGCGGCGGGCAGGCGGATGGAACCGCCCGTATCGGAGCCGAGTGCGGCGAGAACCACGCCGCCACCGACGGCCGCGCCGGAGCCGCTGGACGAGCCGGCCGTGATACGGGCGGAATCGATGGGATTGATCGCGCGGCCATGATGCGCATTGTGGCCGGTCGGCCCCATGGCGAATTCCGACATGTTGAGACGGCCGATGTGCAGGGCGCCGGCGCGCTCCAGCCGCTGCATGACCGTGGAGGTTTCCCCTGCGACGTGATCGGCGCGGATTTTCGAGCCGCAGCCGGTGATCCTGCCTGCGCGATCGAACATGTCCTTGTGCGCCAGGGGAACGCCGTGCAGGACGCCGAGCGGCAGGCCGCGGGCACGCGCGGCGTCCGCGGCGGTCGCCGCTTCGAGGGCCGCATCCTGCTCGATGGCGATGAAGGCGTTCAGACGCGGCTGTGCCTGTTTCGCGCGGTCAAGGGCGTCCGTGGTCATTTCGAGGGAGGAGATCCGGCCGGTCGCGATCGCTTCGGCCGCTTCGCGGAGGTTTCCGGGATCAGCGCGGCTCATCATAGGCCTCCTTCAAGGTCCGTTCGAAATGCGCCGGCTCGACGGCAAAGAGCGCGCCGCCATGACCGGCCGGATGGGCGGCGACATGCGCAGCGCCACGCTCGACCTGTCCGGTCATCGCCGTCAGTTCGGCCTCGTTCGCGTCGCGATCGAGAAACTGGCGGGCAAGGGCTGCGAAGACACCGTAATCCATGGAAAGTTCCTCAGCTGAAATCTTGCGGCTGGCGATTGCGCACCAGCTGCGACAGGGCGACGGCGATGACGAGCGCGCCGCCGTAAAACAGGTTCTGCACATAGGCGTCGGCGCCCAGCATGGTGAGACCGGTGATCCCCGTCACCAGGAAATAGACCGCGATGACGGCGCCGAAGGCGTTGAAACGGCCGGGCGAGATGGTGGTCGCGCCCAGGAATGCGGCGGCAAACGCCGGCAGCAGCAGGCTGAGGCCCGAGAGCGGATCGGCCGAACCGGTCATGCCGGCATAGAGCACGCCGGCGAAGGCGGAGATCAGGCCGGATACGATGAAGGAGACCGCCCGCACGCGATCGACCGCGATGCCGTTCAGGCGCGACACCTCGCGGCCGCGGCCGACGAACAGGAGCTTGCGACCGGGAATGGTAAATTCCAGCACGTACCAGAGGATGCCGGCGAGGAGGAGCGCGTAGAAGAAGGCGAGGGGGATGCCGAGAAAGCGGTTGATGATCACCCAGCCGACGAGATCCATCGAGATGCCCGAGATCGTCTGCGACTGGCTGATCCAGAGGATCAGACCGTTGACGAAGGTGCCGATCCCCAGCGTGACGATGAGCGAATGGATGCGGAAATAGAGGACGAAGACGGCATTCACCGCCCCGATGACCGCGCCGCTGGCAAGGGCGATCAGGATGACCGGCGCGATGGGCCAGCCCTCCCGCACGTTGAGGACGGCAATCAGCATCGAGCTCATGGTGAGAACCGAGGCGCCGGAGAGATCGAAATCGCCGGAGGTGAGGGGAACCAGTAGCGCCAGGGTGAGGACGACGAGGACGGCCTGCGAGCCGAACATGGTGGAGAAATTGCGCCAGCTGAGAAAGGAGTCCGGCATCAGCATACCGAAGATGGCGATGAGCAGCATCCAGGCGCCGAGAAGTGCGAAACGCTCGGTCTCGGCCTTCCAGTCGAGCGCGCGGCGCTGCGGACGGGCCGGGACGGCCTTGGCAGGCGGCTCGGACGTTGAGAGGTCGATGGTCGTCATTGCGCGGCCTCCGCTGCGGTTGTCTCGCCGTGGAAGCAGGCTTCGGCGATGGATTTCCGGGTGATGTCTGTGCCGACGAGCTCTGCGACCGGTCGCCCGCGGGCAAAGACGATGATGCGATCGCAGATCTGCTCGAGCTGTTCGGTGTCGGTGGAGGCGCAGAGAACGGCCGTGCCCTGTTCGCTCGCGCGGTGCAGCGCCTCGAAGATCTGCTGGCGCGCGCCGAAATCCACGCCCTGCGTGGGCTCGTCCAGCATCAGCAGCGTCGGCTTCGTCTGCAGCCATTTGGCGAGCAGAACCTTCTGCTGGTTGCCACCGGAAAGCGCGCCCAGATTGAGATCGGGCCTTGCCGGGCGCACGTCGTAATCCGTCGAAAGCGCGGCGGCCTGCCGGCGCATGCCGCGCCGGTCGAGCCCGAGGCCGAGCGCCGAGAGGTGATCGGCGAGCACCGGCAGGGTGATGTTGTCGGTGACGGGCAGCGATCCGATGCCGGCAGCCCCCAGCCGGTCGCCGGGCAGAAAGGCGATGCCGAGGGACTGGGCGCGTTGCGGCGTCATGCGCGCGAGATCGACCTCGGTCCCGCCGATCCGGATGCGACCGGCACCGCGACGGGCACCGTAGAGCATGTAGGGAACGGCGGCGAAGCCCGAGCCGATCAGGCCGGTCACGCCCAGGATCTCGCCCGGGCGAATGTCCACATCGAAGCCCGGGCGACGGCCGTCCGTCAGGTCGCGCACGGCGACGGCCGGTGCAGAAAGGCTCGTTTTGCGGCTCTTTTCGAAGGCGTCGATCCGCAGGCCGACGATCGTGTCGAGAATGGCCTGCCGGCCGGTCGTCCGCGTGTCGAGAATGGAAACCAGCTTGCCGTCGCGCAGGATGGCGACGCGGTCGGTGATATCCCGGACCTCGTCGATATCATGGGTGACGATGACGACGGAGGCCCCTGTGCGCACGATGGAGCGGATGAGGGAAAAGAGGCGTTCGACATCCTGTGCCGGCAGGAAAGGCGTGGGTTCGTCGAGCACGAGAATGCCTTCGCCGCCATAGCCGGCATCGGAAGCGCGCAGGTCGTCGAAGGCGCGCACGATCGCGACGAAGGCCCGCTCCACCGGCGGCAGGCTGGCGACCGTCGCGAGCGGATCGATGGCGAGGCCGAACTCGGAAAATAGTGCGCCGACGCGGGCGGCCTCCGCCTTCCAGGATACGCGCCACGGCGTCTTCTGGCCCAGTGCCGTCACCCGCATGTTCTCCACCACGGTCAGCGACGGCACAAGGCTGAGATGCTGGTGAACAAAGGCGACGCCCCGCTTCTTGATGGCCATCGGATCGAGCGGCAGCGGCATCGTCTCGCCCCACAGCACGATCTCGCTGCCGGCCTCCGGCTGGTGGAAACCGGCCAGCACCTTGATCAGCGTCGACTTGCCGGAGCCGTTCTGACCGAGCAGGCCGAAGACTTCGCCGCGGCGGATCGACAGCGTGACGCCATCCAGCGCATAGTGGCTGCCGAACCGCATGCGGATATCCGACATACGCAGGACATCCTTTCCCGTCCTTGCGTCAGGTGCGGGCAGGTCGGAAGAGGTCACGTCGGGCGGGATCACGTCGGTTACGGGCATGGCGACGTCCTGGCTTTCACGGTCCGGGCGAACGGTTCTTTTTCAGTTCAGCTTCCAGAGCTTGCGGAAGCCTCCGAGATAGGCGTCGCCATAGCCGTCGTTGAAGTTGGCGGGGATACCGGCGGTCTTCACGTTCTTCTCGTCGAAAATGAGCAGCGGCACGTTGAGCTTGGCGACGCTCGGCAGCCCGCAGATCATGCGCATGATGTTGTCGATGGCGGCGTAGCCGGCCCAGCCGAGGCTTTCGCCGATGTCCATGTCCACCTGGCCCTCGCGCAGCATGTCGAGCACGAAGGGCGTGCCGTTGAAGCTCGCGATCTTGACCGCGCCTTCCGACCCGGTGATGCGCAGCGCCGGGAAGACGAACTGCGACATGGAGTCGTAGATCGGCAGGACGAAATTGATGCCGGGATCGGAGATCAGCGCCGATTGCACGCCGGGCTGGATCTTCGTCGCCCACTCGGACACCGGCACGTCGAGATGCTTCTGCTTGCACTCCGGGCAGAGCGCCGTCAGTTCGGCCTGGATGGCCTTGACGAAGGGAATGGAAGGAAGCACATCGGACGAGCCGACGATCAGCACATTCGGCTTGCCTTCGGTCTTCACATAGGCCCAGGCGGCCAGCAGCTTGCCGGCGCCGGAGAAATCGACCTTGGCGGAATAGTCCACGCCACCGAACTGCGTCTGCGTGACGTCGTAAAGATGCGTCGTGCTGATCTTGAGGCCGGCCCCGCGCGCTTCGGACAATTGCGGGCCGAGCACTTCGGGATTGAGGCCGCCGGCAATGTCGAGCGCGTCGTATTTCTGGCTGATGGCCTGGGAAACGCCCTGGATCCACTGGTCCACTTTCAGCTGGTTGTCCCAGGTCGTGTAGGTGAAGCCGATCTCGGCCGCAGCCGAGGCCATCGCCTTCTGCAGCTCGACATTGAACGGAATGGTCATCGAAATTGGGATCGACAGGACCTTCTTGTCCTTCATGCAGGCCTTGGCGTCGAAGGCGTCTCCCGGAGCCTCGAACACGGGCATCTTCTCATGCTCGGCAATGATGGCTTTCGCATCCGCCATCGGGTCTGCCATCGCCGGCGCGGTCATTCCGTAGGTGCAAACGGCCAGAAAAGCGCCGGTGAGAAGCTTCTGCATATTTCCCCTTTTCCGGCTCGTGCGTCTGAGCCCATCATTTTCGGAACCCCAGTCTGAGAGATAATGTACGTACTTATTCGACCCAACGTCAACTGTATTTGCCTAAAAAAGTTTCTTGCACATAAATAGTGCAAACGTTGATCGCGATGGGGCAAGCCGCACTTTCGTTGGTCAACGGCAGGGATCACAAGGGATGCGGACGGCATGGACGTGCGCGGCTCTCGCACGAGGCGAAGGCCGTTTTGTCCGTACTTTTCAGATGGTTTCGTCAGGCCGATGCGCGATGCGCCTGCCAGGCGACCAGCATGCCGCCGAAGCCGAACAGCGAGAAGGCAAGGAAGCTCGCGCCGTAGTGGCCGATGAGGGTGTAGAGCATGGCAAAGCTCGACGGGCCGACGATGACGCCGATGAAGGTGTAGACGAGAACGCCCCCGGTGATGGCGCCGACGCGCGCATCCGGCGCATTGCGGGCGACTTCCGCCAGAAGCACGCCGTTCCAGCCGATGGTCACGCCTCCCATGGCAACGAACAGGACGATTTGCGCGATGACCGGCAGATCCTGCAGCCAGAAGAGGCCGGCATAGCCGAGCCCGCCGAGCAGGCCAAGCAGCGCCAGCGTGAGAAAGCCGCCACCGATCCGGTCGGCGACGACGCCCCAGAAGATCCGGCCGAACGCGCCGGCAAACTGCATGGCCGCGGCCACCGAGCCGGCCGCGAGCACGGACCATCCGGCATCGTGGACGAGCGTCACCACGGCAAAGGCGGAGACCGAGAGCTGCATGGCGGAATAGGCAAAGCCGAGCGCGCTCAGCGCGCGCAATTTCGGGCTTCTCCAGATGATCGACTGCTCGTCCAGAAAGCCGCGGCGAAACGAGGTTGGCTTGCGGGATGTGACGGGTTCCGCCGCATGGGTGGCCATCATCAGCAGGGAGACGAGAAACGGGAGCGCCGCACCGACGAGAAGCGCGGCATGCCAGCCGAGCCGGGCCGAGAGATAGGGAAAAAGGAAGCTCGCGAGGATGCCGCCGAGCGGGACGCCGCTCTGTTTCAGCGAAAAGACGATGTTTCGCCGCGCCGGCGGAGTAACACGGCTCAGCATTTCGGATGCCGCGGGATTGTTGAGCCCGTAGCCGATGCCGATCAGCAGTGAGGCGATCACGATCGGCGCGATCATCGCCGTGGCGATGCCCATGCAGCCGAGGATGAAGCAGCCGAGGGCCGCCTGCTCGATCCGCACAGGCCCGAAGCGCTGCACCAGCGTGCCGGCGACGGCCGACGAGATCATGCCGGAGGCATAGATGAGGCTGATCTGGTACCCGATCCAGTGGGCGCCGATACCGAGATCGAGCGCCACGAGCGGCGCGATCGCGGTGAGGGCGAGAACGCTGGCCGTGGCAACGATCTGGACCAGCGTGGCGACGGTGAGGGTTTGGAGGAGAGACGAGGCGCGCGGCGCCTCGGCCGCTTCTGCCAGCATGTCGGACATGGAAGGACTTTCGACAGGACGACGAGGGATGTAGATTGTATATGTCCGTACTAATTGATTTCCGCCGCGTCGGCAACGCGATCTCAGCCTTTTTCCTCTCGCAGGATTTCGTTTGCCTCCGATGGTGAAAACGGGTGAAGAAGACGGCGAGCGGGGGCGAGCGAGACGGATGGACAAAGCGCCGATAGCGACACGGGATGCAGGTGAACTGGCCAAGGATGCGGTCGATGATGCCGTAGACTGGAGACCCGAACTCGTCACGGCGCCGCTCTATATGCAGGTGGCTCACCATCTCGAGGCGCGCATCCGGCGGGGCGAATTTGCGGTCGGTTCTCTTCTGCCGACGGAAAACGAACTGGCCGCCGCGCTGGGCGTCAGCCGGCAAACGGTCCGTCAGGCCATCGGCACCTTGCGCGCGAGCGGGCAGTTGTCGGCCCGCAAGGGTGTCGGCACACGCGTCGAGGCGGGATCCAACTTCGACGGGAAGCGCTTCATCGCGCATTCGCGCTCCGAGCTGTTCGAAATCGCCAGCCAGACGGAATTCGTGATCACCCACAAGCAGGAGATTTCGGCGCAGGGCCGTCTGGCCGTCGAGCTCGGCTGCCGGCCCGGCCGCAAGTTCCTGCATATGAGCGGGGTGCGCTACCCGGCAACGCGGCACAAGCCGTATTCCTGGAACGAAGTCTACATAGATGCGCGGCTGGCGCCTGCCGTGCGCGATCTCGAGGTCGCCAAATCCGCGATCTTCCATCTGATCGAGGATTATACGGGCGAGAAGATTCAGGAAATCCAGCAGGACATCAAGCCGCTCATCCTGACAGCCGAGATCGCGGCGCAGATCGACAGCAAGGCCGGCGATCTCGCGCTGCAGGTGACCCGCCGCTATTTCAGCGCCGGCCGCCGCCTCATCGAATACGCCTTCCAGATCCTGCCCGCCGACCGGTTCACCTATTCGACGACGCTGCGCGCCGGAAGCTGATCGGCCGCGGCAGACCGCCGGCCTTCGCCATTCCCTGAGCAAAATTTCGCCATTCGCCGCGCGGTGCGCTGTGTCGCGCCAGCGAATCCTGCCGCGATGATCAGCGTGGCGGCAGGGCGGAAATGCATCTGCCTGAAAAATAGTCACGCATAAAGATAGGGCAAAATTGCGCTGGACAGGGTGCGAGAATTTTGCATTAGTTCGTACATACTACGCGTCTCAAGCCTTCTCTTGATCCTGCAAAGGAGTATCCTCATGGACATTGGCGTCTTCATTCCGATCGGAAACAACGGCTGGCTGATCTCTACGGAATCGCCGCAATACATGCCGAGCTTCGAGCTCAACAAGCAGGTGGTGCAGAAGGCGGAAGCCTACGGGCTGGATTTCGCCCTGTCGATGATCAAGCTGCGCGGTTTCGGCGGCAAGGCCGAGTTCTGGGACTACAATCTCGAGTCCTTCACGCTGATGGCAAGCCTTGCCGCCGTCACCAGCAAGATCAAGCTCTTCGCGTCGACAGCCGTCCTGACACTGCCGCCCGCGCTCGTCGCCCGCATGGCAAGCACCATCGACAGCGTCGCGCCGGGCCGCTTCGGCATCAACATCGTTTCCGGCTGGCAGATGGCCGAATACGACCAGATGGGTATGTGGCCGGGGGACGCCTATTTCGGCTATCGCTACGACTATGCCAGCGAATATGTGCACATCATGAAAGAGCTGTGGGAGACGGGCGAGTGCACCTTCTCCGGCACGCATTTCACCATGAACGACTGCCGGATGAAGCCGTCGCCGCAGGGTAAGATCGAGATCGTCGCCGCCGGCCAGAGCCCGCGCGGCATGGCCTTTGCCGCCGAATACGCCGATTACAACTTCGTCATGGGTTCCGGGATCAACACGCCCAAAGCCTATGCGCCGAACAACACCACTCTGGTGGACGCCGCGGCAAAGACCGGTCGTGACGTCGGCGCCTATGTGCTCTTCATGGTGATCGCCGACGAAACGGACGAACTCGCCAAGGCGAAGTGGGAAAAATACCGGGCCGGTGCCGATGTGGACGCCCTTGCCTGGATGGCGGACCAGGGCGGGCGGGACCAGACGGCGGACGCGACATCGACGGCCAAACACATCAACCTTCCCGAAGGCGCGGTCAACTTCAACATGGGCACCCTCGTTGGTTCCTATGCGAACGTGGCGCGAATGCTGGACGAGGCCGGCGATGTGCCCGGCACCAAGGGCATCATGCTGACCTTCGATGACTTCCTCGTGGGCCTCGACCAGTTCGGTCAGCGTATCCAGCCGCTGATGCAGACCCGCGCAACCGCCACGGCCATCGCCGCGGAATGAGCCGCGTGGCCGCGCCGCAACCGGTAACAACGGCGTCGGAGATGCTCGATCCCGCAGGTCTGCGGGATCCGACGCTTGCCGATGCGCCCTTCCGGCCAAGGGCCGCTGCCTCTTCCCTACCGGGAGAGGCGCACTTCATCCTCCCGAACGGGCCTGAGGGCTCCCTCGACGGTGATCCGTCGCGCGATCCGGTTTCCGTCCGTCATGCGGGTGTCGGTGACCTGCTGCGCGCTTTCGCCGAAGGCACGACGACGCCGTCCGACGTCATGGCGGCGCTCCGTATCGCGATCGACAAGGATGCATGCGGACGCGATGCGATCCTTGCCGGCGTGCCGGGAGCGGACGAGGCCGCAGCGGAGAGTACCCGGCGTTGGCAGGCGGGCAAAGCGCGACCGCTCGAAGGTATCCCGTTCGGCATCAAGGACATCATCGACGTAGCGGGCACCATGGTGACATCCGGCTCGCTCTTCACCGGCGACAGGATCGCGCAAAGCGATGCCGCGGCTGTGGTGTCGCTGCGCGCGGCCGGCGCCATTCCCTTCGTCATGACGGCGACGACGGAATTCGCCGCGGGCTCGCCCTTCAATCCGCGCTACGGCGTGGTCGCCAATCCCTGGGATGCCACCCGCTGGACAGGTGGTTCCTCGACCGGCTCCGGGGCCGCCCTTGCCGCACGGCTTCTGCCGCTGGCGCTCGGAACCGATACGGGCGGCTCGATCCGCGTTCCCTCCTGCTGGTGCGGCACGACGGGCCTGAAGCCGAGCCGCGAGCGCGTGTCCCGCGCGGGCGTCGCATCGCTCTCCTGGACGCTCGACCATGTCGGCCCCATGGCGAGAAACGCTGCGGACATCGCGGCGAGCTTTCCCTTCATGACCGCCCTGTGCGACGTAGGCCTCGCCGCGGACTGCGCGGCGTTGCGCGACGGTCGGGCCGATATCGCCGGCCTGCGGATCGGCGTGCCCGGCGGCTGGTTCACGGATCAGCTCTCGTCGGACGTTCTTACCAACTGGCGGGCGGCGCTGGCCGTCTTCGAGGCGCTTGGTTGCGCGCTGGTGCCCGTGCCGCAGATCGACGTCGCGCCTTTGCACGCGGCGGGTTGGACGATCCTTTTGTCGGAACTTGCGACCTATCACGAAGTGCGGATCGACCGTGCCGCGCTGTTCGATGCGGGCCTCTTGCACCGGTTGCGGCAGGGCATCGACATCCGCGCCTCGGACTACGGGCGCGCGCTGCAGGTGCGGCTTCAGGCGCAGGAGACGGTTCTCGCGGCGATGGCCGGCGTCGACCTGATGATCACGCCGGGGCTGGGCGGGGAAGCGGGGCGGCTCGACAGCATGACGGTGGACGTCGATGGCCGGGCCGTTCCATTTCAGGACATCATCTCCCGCAACACCATGCTGTTCGATCTGACCGGGTTTCCGGCGCTGATGCTGCCCTCCGGCCTCGGATCGTCCGGGCTTCCCACGGGCATCCAGATCGTCGGCCGGCCGATGGACGACGCCCTTTGCCTGCGTGCCGGCGTCGCCTTCCAGGCGGCAACCGGCCACCACACGGCGCTGCCGCCACGACTGGCCGCGCACAAAGCTGGCCAGTGAGCAACGAAACGGTGGCGAACATACCCGCCGGGTAGGGAGAACGCGATGTCAACCAACGAACTGCTCGACAACTACCGCAAGGCCTACGACAACCGGATCGGCTTCGGACGAAAGCCCGCACTGGTGCTGGTCGATTTCGTCCAGGCCTATTTTGAGCCGGACAGTCCGCTCTATGCCGGTGTCGATGCGGCGCTCGCGAGTGCGCTGCGCATTCGCGCCCGCGCCCGGTCGAAAGGCATTCCCGTCATTCTGACCGGCGTGGTCCTGCATCCGAGCGGTGCGGATGGCGGCCGGTTCTTCCAGAAGGCCAAGCCGCTCGCCTGCTTCACCGCCGGCAACCCCCTCGGCCGCTGGCCGGAAGGCCTCGCGCCGGAAAGCGACGAATTCGTCGTCACCAAGCAATATCCGAGCGCCTTCTTCGGCACGTCGCTCGCCCCGCTTCTCACATCCATGGGTGTCGATCATGTCGTCCTCACCGGTCTGACGACCAGCGGCTGCGTGCGCGCATCCTGCGTCGATGCGATGTCGCACGGCTTCATCACGACCGTGGTCCGCGACGCCTGCGGCGACCGCCATCCGGCACCTCACGAGGCAAACCTGTTCGACATGAACGCAAAATATGCCGATGTCGTCTCCGAAGCCGACATTCTCGCGCATTTCGACAGTCTCTGATCGTCTTGCTGCCGGCCGGGCCGGCCGGCCGGCGCCATTCCTGCCATCCCGAAGGCTAGAGGCGCGGTCGGCACCATTCTTGCATCGCGTCCAGCGACAGTCGTAACCAGAAGAGGGATCGGTCATGCTGAAGACGGAAACTGTAGGAACGAAAGACGCCGATGGCGTCGCTTTGTCCGTTCGGGACCTGACCGTCAGCCTGCCCAGAAACATGGAGCGGGCGCACGCCGTCAGCAATATCTCCTTCGATCTGCAATCGGGCGAGATTCTCTGCATCATCGGCGAGTCCGGTTCGGGAAAATCCGTGACCGCCAACGCCATCATGGGGCTTCTGTCGCCAGCGATCGAAGTCACCCACGGAAGCATCTGGTTCAAGGGCATCGACCTGATCCAGGCGAACGAGCAGGCCTTGCGCGCGCTCCGTGGCCGTACCGTATCGATCATCTTCCAGGATCCGCTTTCGGCGCTGAACCCGCTGATAACGATTGGCGATCAGATCGCCGAAGTGATGGAGGCGCACGCCGTGGGCACGCCTGAAAGCCGTGCCGCCAAGGTCCTCGAACTGCTGGACGAGGTCGGCCTGCCCGATCCCGCGCTGCTGCAGCATCAGTATCCGTTCCGTCTCTCGGGCGGCCAGCGACAGCGCGTCATGATCGCCATGGCGCTTGCGCTCGATCCGGACATTCTGATTGCCGATGAACCGACGACGGCGCTGGACGTTACGACCCAGGCGCAGATCCTCGACCTGATCCGCAAGATCCAGCGGCGCAAGAAGATGAGCGTCATGTTCATCACCCACGATTTCGGCGTCGTCGCTGAGATTGCCGATCGCGTCATCGTCATGGAAAAGGGAAATCTCGTGGAACAGGGACCGGCGGAGGTGGTGCTGAACACGCCGGCACATCCTTATACGAAACGTCTGATCGCCGCCGTTCCGCGCATGAGGGCGCAGGATCGCGAAGGGGCGGCCGATACGCCCGTGGTGCTGGAGGTTTCCAATCTCAGCAAGACCTATCGCGCCGCCGGTGGGCTTTTCTCCAAGGGACGGACGGTGCGGGCGGTCAACGATGTCAGCTTCTCCATCCGAAAGGGCCGAACGCTGGGCGTCGTCGGCGAATCGGGCTCCGGAAAGTCCTCGCTCGGCCGCGTGCTCCTGAAGCTGATGGATTCGGACGGGGGAAAGATCCTGTTTGACGGGCGCGATATCGCGCCGATGTCCAACGACGCGTTTCGCGCACTGCGGCCCTATATCCAGATGATTTTTCAGGATCCCTTCGCCTCGCTCAACCCGCGCCATACGATCGGCAAGGTGTTGACGGTCGGCCCGGTCGCACATGGCGTGTCGGTCCACGAGGCACGGGCAAAGGCGCTGCGCACGCTGAAACTCGTGGGGCTGGACGAGGGCGCCTTCGATCGCTTTCCCCACGAGTTTTCGGGTGGTCAGCGCCAGCGCATCGGCATTGCCCGGGCGCTGATGTTCGATCCTGTTTTGCTGGTTGCCGATGAAGCGGTATCGGCGCTCGATGTGTCGATCCAGGCGCAGATTCTGGAGTTGCTGACGCGGATCCAGAAGGAGACCAAGGTGGCGATGATCTTCATCACCCACGATCTGCGCGTCGCCAGCCAGATCTGCGACGAGATCGCCGTGATGTACAAGGGCGAGATCGTCGAGTACGGCCCCCCGTCGCAGATCTTTCGCGCGCCCGGTCATGACTATACACGCAAGCTCGTGTCGGCGATCCCCGGCAACGAGTGGGAACCGGCTGCCTGACCGCCTGAAAATCTTGGCATGCATCGCAAACCGTCCCGGTGAGAACCGGGGCGGTTTTTGTCATTCTGCTCTCATCGCAAGCACAGTATGCCTGCATAAAAGGCAATTATGCCGTTGAATAAAGAATCGCCATTTCTTCCGAAAAATTAGTTGCAATTATCCACTATCTGGCAAATCATCACACGCGAAAGACCGCCTGGCATCGCGCGCAAAGACGAAGATCCTTCTGTTCTTCCGAGAAGAACGGACGCGCTAATCCTTTGACTTCAAGGAGAATTTCTCTGTGCTCGAGCGAAGAAAGTCTCCGCCTGTTTCCATCAGCGACATCGATCTCGATGTGCTGGAGGATACGCTCAGCTTCTACATCCGAACCGTCAATCTCGGCGTTTCGCGCGATCTCGACGAGCGCCTGGAAGGCTGCGACGTCGCGAAAGGGACCGGGAAGATCACCACGCTGCTGATGGTGGACAGCCATCCGGGAATTCGCCCGTCCGTCATTGCCCAGCTCATTCTCAAGGACCGTTCCGCCATGGGCCGTCTGGTCGATCAGATGGAGGGTCACGGGTTGTTGATGCGCGAGACGTCGGCGGACGATAACCGCGCCCAGGAGCTTTACATCACCGAGAAGGGCGCGGCCCTGGCGGTGCAGGTGCGTGCCATCGTCAGCCAGCAATCGAAGGACTTCTTCGATTTCATTCCTCAGGACGAGCAGCAGCTGCTGATGGATATCCTGCGCCGAGCCTATCGGCGCATCGCCGGCCTGTCCTGAACCGTGTATTCCGGAGACCATGCCATGACGGCAGAGCGTGTAGCGTTGATATCGGGTGCCAGTCGCGGCATCGGCCTTGAGATCGCCAGGGTTCTCTACGGAGAAGGCTGGCGCCTGTCGCTCGGCATGCGCCGACCGGTCCTGCCGGCCTGGGCAGATCCCGGCCGGGTGACGCTTTTCGCCTATGACGCCGAAGACCCTCGGAGCGAGGCCGCGTGGGTCGCGGACGCGGTTACAGCGCATGGCCGGATCGACGCTATCGTCGCCAATGCCGGAATCATGATCCCGAAGACGGTCATCGAGGCCGAAGAAGACGAGCTTGAGCAGACGATGGCCGTCAACGTCAAGGCCCCGCGCAGGCTTGCCAAAGCGGCCTGGCCACAGCTCGGCGCGAGCGGCCGCGGCCGGGTGATCATTCTGGGTTCGCTGTCCGGCAAGCGGGTGAAGAGTGCGGGTGCAGGTCTCTACTCGCTCTCCAAATTCGCAGCCGTGGCGCTCGCCCATGGCATTCGCCATGCGGGCTGGGATCTCGGCATTCGTGCCACGGCCGTATGCCCGGGCTTCGTCGCCACCGATATGGCGCGCGGCCTGACGGCGCGCAGCGACGACCAGTTGACCGATCCGCGCGATCTCGCCCGCATCATCGCCCTGCTGCTGGACCTGCCGAATGAGGCGAGCGTGGCGGAATTCACCATCAATTGCCAACTTGAGGAATCCTACTGAGATGCCCGGACCCTATGTCGTTCCCGTCCACGGCGATGCCGATCTTCCGACGCAGGTGGATGTCGTCGTCATCGGCGGTGGTATCATCGGCACCTCGACGGCGCTGGAACTGGCCGAACGCGGCCTGCGGGTGGCGCTCTGCGAGAAGGGCGGCATCGGGCACGAGCAATCGAGCCGCAACTGGGGCTGGGTTCGCATCTCCCGGCGCGACCCGCGCGAAGTGCCCCTGATGGCGGAGGCTCTGCGGCTCTGGAGCAATCTCGACCAGCGCACGGGCCGCGCCACGGGCTACAAGCGCGCCGGCATCATGTTCACCTGTGCCAATGATGCCGAATTCGCCGACCACGAGCGCTGGATGCGCAATCTCGAAGGCTATCAGCTGGACACGCGCATGCTGAGCGGGGCCGAGTTCAAGGCCATGTTTCCCAACACGACCATGGATATCAAAGGCGCGCTCTTTACGACGGCCGATGGGCGGGCCGAGCCGCAAAGGGCAGCACCGGCCGTGGCCGAAGCGGCCCGCGATACGGGGGCTGCGATCCTCACGGAATGTGCGGTGCGCGGGATCGAAACCTCCGGCGGCCGGATTTCGGGTGTCGTCACAGAGCGCGGACCGATTGCCTGCTCCGCCGTGGTGCTGGCCGGCGGCGCATGGTCCAGTCTGTTCTCGGGCAATTTCGGCATCGAGCTGCCGCAGTTGAAGGTGATGAATTCGGTCCTCAGAACGAAGCCTCTCGAGGGCGGGCCGGAGCAGGCCCTCTGGTCGATGGGGTTTGCCGTGCGCAAGCGGCAGGATGGTGGTTACACGATCGCCTCCGGCCACGAGAACATCGTCGATATCGTTCCGAAATCCTTCCGCTATGCCAAAGACTTCATGCCGGCGCTGAGCAAGGAATGGCGGTCGCTGCGGTTTCGGCTCGGTGGCCGGTTCCTCGACGAGGCGCGCATCCCCAGCCGCTGGTCAATGGATGAGGCAAGCCCGTTCGAATACAATCGCGTGCTCGATCCGAAGCCTTCGGCCAAACTGACGGACCAGGCGCTTGCCAATCTGAAGAAAGCCTTTCCAGTGTTCGAGAGGGCGGAGATCGCCCAGCGCTGGGCCGGTTACATCGACGTGACGCCGGATGCCGTTCCGGTCATCTCCGCGGTCGATCAGATTCCGGGCTTCCACATCGCCACAGGCTTTTCGGGCCACGGTTTCGGCATCGGTCCTGCCGCCGGCAAGCTGATGGCCGACATCGTCACGGGACGGCCGCCGGTCGTCGATCCCGGCAATTTCCGTTTCTCCCGTTTCTCCGACGGCTCGAAGATCGAGCTGATCAGCGGGTTCTAACGTCTGCCCGCATCACACGGCAGATCGCATGACGTGCAGAAAAAACATGGAACAGTGACTGAGCAACAGCAAAGGGGAAAGACCGATGTCCGACGAAACCAAGCATGCCCTTCTCAAGCCGACACGCCGTCAGGCGCTGACCATGATGGCGCTGGCCGGCGCGTCCGGACTGATCATGCCCGGTCTTCTTGGCCGCGATCGGGCGTTGGCGGCAACGCCGCCTGCAAAGCCGACCGGGCAGATGATCGTCGGGTTTTCGCAGGAGCCGACCGTCTTCAACCCGCATCTGCTGCATATCGAAGTCGATGAAGGCATTCACTTCAGCCTGTTCGACCCGCTGTTCGCCATCGATCCCGACGGCAAGTTCGTTCCGGCACTGGCCGTCGAGGTGCCGACCGTCGAGAACGGCGGCATCTCCGCCGACGGCCTCTCCTGGAAGGTCAAGCTGCGCGACGATGTGAAATGGCATGACGGCACGCCGTTCACTGCCGAAGACGTCAAATTCACGCTCGAACTGATGGTCGATCCCGAATTCCTCAGCTGGCGCAAGACCGGCCACGAATTCGTGCGCGAGCTGACCGTGGTATCGCCGACCGAGATCACCTGGAAGATGGACAAGCCGTTCGCGCCCTATCCGTCGATCCTTGCCTCCACCTTCATCGTGCCCAAACACGTGCTGGGCGCCGAGAAGGACAAGAACACAGCCCCCTTCAACAACGCGCCTGTCGGGACAGGGCCGTTCAAATGGGTGGAGCGGGTCGCGGGCGACCACATCACGCTGGAAGC
This sequence comes from Rhizobium quercicola, assembly GCF_021168455.1. Taxonomy (NCBI): domain Bacteria; kingdom Pseudomonadati; phylum Pseudomonadota; class Alphaproteobacteria; order Hyphomicrobiales; family Rhizobiaceae; genus Rhizobium; species Rhizobium quercicola. Next base: position 506,782 of record NZ_JAJOZR010000001.1, on the reverse strand, counting down.
CAATGCCGATTACTTCGGTGATGGCCCCTATCTCGAACGCATCATCTTCAAATACATCCCGGACCTGACGGTGCTCTACACCCAGTTCAAGACCGGCGATATCGACGTGGCCGGCCTGCAGTGGATCACGCCCGATCACTACGAGGAGGCCAAGGCGCTGGACGGCAAGACCGTTCTCGTCGTGCCGGGCTCGACGGTGGAATCGGTCACGTTCAACATGGAGAAGCCGCAGTTCAGAGACCTCGCCGTCCGTCAGGCGCTCTATCTTGCGCTGGACAAGGCGACGATCATCGACGCCCTGTACTACGGTCTGCCGACGCCGACCGAAAGCTATATGCCGCAGCAATCCTTCTACGCCAATCCGGATCTGCCCAAGCATGAATACGATCCGGAGAAGGCGAAGAAGGTTCTGGACGATGCGGGCTGGGTCCCCGGCAGCGACGGGATCCGTGCCAAAAACGGCGTCCGGCTGTCCTTTTCCAATTCGACGACGGCGGGCAATCACATCCGCGAACAGGTGCAGCAGTTCATGCAGCAGTCGTTCAAGGATATCGGCGTCGAGATGACGATCTCCAACCTGCCGCCCGCCGTCATGTGGGGCGAGTACTGGATGAAGTCGCAGTTCGATAGCGTCGTCGTCGGTCTCGATTTCCTCACCGGTGCGGATCCCGATACGTCGGACTACTTCAAATCGACGTCGATCGGGGCCAAAGGCGGCTCCGGCCAGAACAACTGGCAATATGCCAATCCCGAAGTCGACAAGCTGCTCGTCGAGGGCGGCCAGACCTTCGTGCCGGAAGAGCGCAAGACGATCTACCTGAAGATCCAGGAGATCATGCGCGCCGATCTGCCCTTCCTGCCTATCTTCCAGTACGCCACCGTGCGCGGCTACAAGAAAGGCGCCGAAGGCATTGCCTACAATGTCAACGTGCGCATCGACAGCTGGAATCCCGGCAGCTGGTACTGGGCGTCCTGACGCCAATCCTCCTTCGCCCTTTCCGGTCTTCGGGGGAGGGCGAAGGAGGCATTCGACGTCCGGACCTTCTCATCCCGAAACCCCTCGGAGAGACTGCGATGCTGCGCTATCTACTCGGCCGCCTCTGGCAAAGCCTGATCCTTCTGCTTCTGGTGTCGATGATCGGCTTTGCCGTTCTCAATCTGGCGCCCGGCGGGCCGCTGTCGCAATATGCGCTGACGCCCGGCATGACGCAGGAAACGCTCGACCGCATCTCCGAGCAGATGGGCCTGAACCGGCCGCTGCCGATCCAGTATCTCGATTGGCTCTGGCGTCTCCTGCAGGGGGATTGGGGACGCTCCTATCGTGATGGCCAGCCGGTCTTGAACATCATCACCGGACATCTCTTCGCGACATTGCTGCTGATGGGCTCGTCGACCGTGCTGTCGATCGCCGTCGGCACCTGGGTCGGCATCAAGGGGGCGACGAAGCGCTATTCGATCTTCGACTATTCCGCGACCATCGGCGCCATGGTGGCCCTGTCCATTCCGACCTTCTGGTTCGGTCTCGTCGCCATCTACCTGTTCTCGCTCAAGCTGAAATGGCTCCCGGCGGGGAACATGTACACGATCGGCAATGGTTCGATCTCCGATTACGCCATCCATCTGATCATGCCGACCGTCGTTCTCGCGCTCGTCAACGTCGCGGTCTGGAGCCGGTACATGCGCACCGCCACGCTGGACGTCATCCATCAGGATTTCGTGCGCACGGCCAAGGCCAAGGGTCTGTCCGAGCGGCGGGTTCTGATGAAGCATGTGGTCGGCAATGCGCTGCTGCCGATGATCACGCTGGCCGGCCTGCAGCTGCCGACCATTCTCGGTGGCGCTCTGGTGACCGAGACCGTCTTCACCTGGCCGGGCATGGGGCGACTGTTTCTCGACAGCCTCGGTTACAGCGACTATCCGGTGGTCATGGGGCTCCTGATGTTCTCCGCCATCCTCGTTCTGTTCGGCAGTCTCGTCGCCGACCTTCTCGTCGCCTTCGTCGATCCGCGCATCCGGCTGAGCTAGGAAGAGAAATCATGTCCGCAACCGTTTCCCTGCCCGGTTCCGTCAAGTCCCATTGGTGGCACAACCGCACCTTCCGCCGTTTCGCCCGTCACCGGCTTGCCATGGTCGGGCTGATCATGATCACCGTGCTGGCGCTTGCCTGCCTCATCGGGCCCTATCTGCTGCCGTTCGACGAGCTGTTCATCGATGTTCGAGCGCGTTTCGCACCGCCGCTGACCGGCTACCACATCCTCGGAACGGATCCGCTCGGCCGCGACCTTGCGGCGCGCCTGTTCATGGCCGGGCGCATTTCGCTCCTCGTCGGCTTCTTCGCCATGCTTCTGAGCACGATCATCGGAACCGTTATCGGCGTCTGCGCCGGGTATTATGGCGGGCGCACGGGGGTGCTGCTGATGCGCTTCGTCGATGCCTTCCTGTCCTTCCCCAGCATCTTTCTGCTTCTGGCGCTTGCGGCTTTTATCAAACCGAGTCCGTTCATGATCACCGTCATCATCGCGGTCACCAGCTGGATGGAGATCGCCCGCATCGTCGAAGCCGAGGTTCGCTCGCTGCGGGAACGGGATTTCGTTCTGGCGGCGCGAATGCTCGGTCTTTCCAACAGATGGATCATGTTTCGCGAGTTGCTGCCGAACGCCATCGGCCCGATCATCGTTGCCGCGACGCTCACCGTCGCCCGCGCCATCCTTCTCGAGGCCTATGTCAGCTTTCTCGGCTACGGCATTCAGCCGCCGCTGCCGAGCTGGGGCAATATGCTGAACGGCGCACAGCAATATCTCGACCGCGCGCCCTGGCTGGCGATCGTGCCCGGTGTGGCGATTACGCTCGCCGTCACCAGCTTCAACTTCATCGGAGACGGCCTGCGCGATGCACTCGACGCGCGCAGCGACATGAACTGACGGGACGCCGCATGACCCGATTTTCACCCTTCGATACGACCCTCTGGTACGCGACGGCCACCCCGCCCGTGGAGACCACGGCGCTGCAGGGCGCTGTCAAAGCCGATGTGTGCATCGTCGGCGGCGGTTATACCGGGCTCACCACAGCCCTGGACCTTGCCCGCGCCGGTGTCAGCGTCGTGCTCCTGGAAAGGGAGGAGATCGGCTTCGGCGGGTCCGGTCGCAATGCCGGCCATTGCACGCCGACCTTCACCCATTACAGCCTGCCCCAACTGCGCACGATGCTGGGCGAGCCCTGGGCCGAACGACTGATCGCCCGACAGACCCGTGCCAACGACCGGGTTTCCAGCATGATCGAGCAGTATCAGATCCCGTGCGAATGGCAGCAGAACGGCTATGTCATGGGCGCACCCTATCCCGGAATGATGAAGACGATCGAGGAGAAGGTCCGCACCTACAACGCTGTCGGCGCGAGAACACGTGTGCTCGACCGGCAGGAGGTGGAAAGGGTCACGGGAAGCCCCCGCTTTTACGGCGGCTGGCTGCACGAGGAGGCGGGTCATCTCAACCCGCTCGGCTATTCCCGCGGTCTTGCCCGCGCGGTCATCCAGGAAGGTGGTGCCGTTTACACCCATTCGCCGGTCAAGGCATGCGACCGCGCGGGGGCGGGATGGGCCGTCAGCACGCCCGAGGGCAAGGTGCTGGCGGACAAGGTCATTTTTGCAACCGGAGCCTATACGGTCGGCGGTTGGCCGAAGCTCGACCGGACCTTCAAGATCCAGAAAGTCTTCGTGGCCGCCACGCAGCCGCTATCGGATGAGGAGCGTCGCTCGGTCCTGCCGCAAAACACCACCATCCATGATGGGCGCGGCGATATCTACGTCTACAAATACAATGCGGAGGGACGGATCGTCGTGTCGATGTTCCCCATGGGACGGCGCGGGCGCGATATGGGCTATACGCGAACCGTGATGAGCGACCGGCTGAAATGGCTGCATCCGCAAATCCGGAGCGAGATTCGGTGGGACTATTTCTGGTTCGGCGAGCTGGACATGCAATATCGCACCGTGCCGCGTCTCTACGACCTAGCGCCGGGTGTCGTTGCCCTGACGGGGCTGTCGGGCCGTGGTGTGCCGACGGGTAGCATGCTGGGTGGGATCCTGTCGGAATGGGCGAAGGGCATACCACCGGCGGAGCTCTCGCTGAAACTCGAGCCGTTGACGGCCGCACCCTTCTATATGAATTATGGACCGCAGCTGACCCTGCGGTACTACCGCGTCTCCGACTGGGTCAAAACCAAGCTCGCCGGCGCGGCCGTGCCACCGCACGCCTGACGATCGCGACCTCCTCAAGTGCTTCCCGGAAGCGACTATGCGCATGCGGAGGGCGGCGCGCAGGAGGTGCCGACGACCAGCCTGGGGATGGCGATGTGGGTGCGTGGCGGAAGGGCGACGCCGCCGCGCAGCGTCATGCGCTCGATGAGGAAGTTGGCGGCGACACGCGCCAGTTCCTCGACCGGTTGCGCGGCGATGGTCAGTCGCGGCTTGAGGACGGTGCTCCAGGGCACGTCATCGACGCCGGTCAGGGAAATCTCCTGCGGGCAACTGAAGCCGAGATCGTTGATGGCCTGTAGCGCGCCCAGCGCCATGAGGTTGCTCGCGGTGACCAGCGCCGTCGGGCGCTGCGGCATCGACAACAGGCGCACGACCTGGTCGTAGGCCTTCTCGCCGCTGAAATCCGCGACGATCTCCATGGCGGGTTCGACAGGCAGGTTTGAGGCCGCCATGGCATCGCGAAAGCCCTTGCGCCGCAAGGCTGCCGTCCACTGGCCGGGATCGCCGCCGATGAAGGCGATGCGTCGATGCCCCATGCGCAGGAGATATTCCGTCAGCATGGTCGTCGCCAGCGCATTGTCCGAGCTGACGAAATCGAGGTTCGCCCCGTCCACGTTCTGGTCGATGAGGACGACCGGGATATCGAGCCTTGAGAGAAACGCCGCGAAACCCGGGTCGTTGGTCATCGGCGCCATCAGAATGCCGCCGACCCGGTGGTGGCGGAGCTGATCGAGGGTCCTGCGTTCCCGCTCGGCATGGGATGCGGTTTCCACCACGATCACCATGTGGTCGGTTTCCGAGAGAATGCTGTCGACCACGCGCAGCAGGCGGCTGAAGAACGGGTTGCCGATATCGCCGAGGACGAGACCGATCAGCTTGCTGTGTCCGCGCTTCAAGCTCTGTGCCAGGACGTTGGGTCTGTAGCCGACGGCTTCGCTCGCTTCCAGCACGCGCTTCAGCGTTTCCGGGCTGACCGGGCCGGTACCATTCATGGCAAGCGATACCGTCGAAATGGCCACGCCCGCCTTTTTTGCCACATCCCGTATGGTTGCCATGCGTCCCCTCCTCGAGAGTGTCCTGCGTTCCAGTGGTCCGAGAGGCTCTGGAACCACGGTCCGGCAGTTTTGTCTGTTCGATCCGTTTTGACCGATGTTCGATGCTTGCGCCTTTAATTTAGGCATGATTAATTCGTAGTCGAAACGGTTCGATCAATCAAGTGAGACCGCAGTCCCGGCCATGGAGCGAGCATGAAGACCTTTTTGCAAAGACCCGTGCACATCATGGCACTCGCCCTGGGCTTGCTCGGCGCCGTGCCCGCCGCCCTCGCGCAGGACGTCAGGCTGAAGATGTGGACGCTCGATAACCCCGGCTACCCGGAATTCATCGCGCAGGCGGCCGAGGCGTTCAAGAAGACGCATCCGGACGTCACCATCGAGCACCAGACCTTTCCGGGCGACGCCTACAAGACGAGCCTGCCCGTGGCGCTGGTGGGTTCGGACGCGCCGGATGTGTTTTTCAACTGGTCGGGCGATGCCGCCAAACGGCTGGTGCGCGACGGTCTGGCGCTCGACATCACCGATGCCGCCATGGCCAAGGGCGGATTCGGGACCGAGCTGGGTGCGGGGCTGCTGGATGCCTTCCGCTATGACGGCAGGCTCTATGGGGCGGCGGCCGATGCGGTGAGCAAATACGTGTTCTACAACAAGGACTATTTCGCCACGAACAAGATCTCCCTGCCGAAGACGATGGCCGAGCTTGCCGGCGTCTGCAAGGCGGTGCGGGCGATCGATCCCGATACGGTGCCGATGCCGCTCGGCAACAAGACGCGCTGGAAGGCCATCCACTGGATGACCATGCTGAACGAGCGGGTCATGGGCATCGACGGCACGGCGGCCGATTACGATCTCGCTCGTCCGGCGGATGCGCTGTTCACGGATCCGGGCTATGCGCAGGCCTTTGACGAGCTCCTCAAGCTGCAGGATGCCGGTTGCTTCGAGGAGGCGCCGAACGCCACCGAATATACCGTCGCGGACGCGATGTTCGCCACGCAGGACTCGCCGATGGAGTTCTGCGGCACCTGGTGCACGGCGGGGCTCGATGCGGCCGGCTTCACGGATTACGGCTTCTTCCGCCTGCCGCTCGTCGAAGGCGGCAAGGGTGAGGCCGGCGCCAACTTCCTGGTGCCCGAAGGTTTCCAGGTGTCGAGCAAGACGCAGCATGCGAAGGAGGCGGTCGAATGGATCAGCTTCCTCGTATCCCCCGGGCAGGGTGCGAAGTTTGCAGAGCTGACGAAATTCCTGCCGTCCAACCCGAAGATGATCGACAGCGTGCCGAATGCCACGCCGCAATTCCGGGAGATCGTCGCCGACATGGGGACCTTCACCCGCGGCATCAACGTGCTCGACGTGCTCCTCGAGGCCAGCGTGGCCGATGCCTATCTCAACGCCACGGTCGAGGTTCTCAACCGCACCGTGACGCCGGCGGAGGCCGTGGCGCAGATCCGCCAGTCTGCTCTCGCCGCCCAAGCGAAGCTGGCGGCGAAGTAAAGCATGCGGCGAAAAGTGAGCCCGATGACAGATGTAACGCAACAGGGGCGTTCCTCCCCGCGCGGACGGCGGGACGTGCTGAGCGGGGCCATGCTTCTTCCGGCGCTCGTTCTGGTCGGTCTCTTCATTCTCGCGCCGGCGGTCTATGCGATCGTCGGGTCCTTCTTCGAATTCACGATCACCTCGCGCAACTGGGTGTTCGTCGGCATGGGGAACTATCTGCGGGCGGCCGGCGATCCGGTGTTCTGGACGGCGCTTCGCAACAATGCTTTCCTGATCGTCGGTTCGGCGATCACGCAGGTGGGTCTGGGCACGATTCTCGCCGCCATTCTCGATCGGGGCGTCCGGCGCGGCAACGCGATCTACCGCACGATCATCTTCATGCCGGTCGTGGTCTCGTCCATCGCCGTCGCCTTCGTCTGGATCCTCATCCTCGACCCGAATGTCGGGCCGCTGAACGGCATCGTCAAATCGCTGGGCTTTCGTCCGCCGAAGCTCGGCTGGCTTGGCGATCCGCAGATTTCGCTCTGGATGTTGCTGGTGATTGCCGCCTGGCAGAATGTCGGCTTCCAGATGATCCTCGTTCTCGCCGGTCTTCAGAGCATTCCCAAGGAGCTTTACGAGGCTGCCGCCCTCGATGGCGCCAAGGGGTTTCGCGCCTTTCGCTACATCACCCTGCCGGGCATCCGCAACGTGTTGATCGTCGGCACGCTGATCACCGTGGTCGGGGGCCTGAAAGTGTTCGATCTCGTCTTCGTCACCACCGGCGGCGGCCCGGCGAATGCCACGCAGGTGCTGGGCACCTACAGCTACCTGCAGGCGTTCCGGCTCGGCAATATGGGTTACGCCAATGCCATGTCGGTGGTGCTTCTGGCCATCGCGGTCCTCTTCGGCTGGCTGCAACTGCGCCTGTCGCGCAAAGCCTGAGGGAGATGCATCCATGACCTCCCGCTATCGTCTCGTGTCGATCGGCCTTCACCTCGTCATGACCGTCTGGACGCTGTTCGTGCTTGCGCCGCTCTGCCTGATGTTCGTCGCCGCCTTCAAGTCGCAGGCAGACATCTTCACCAGGCCGCTCGGCCTGCCGAAGACCCTGAGTTTTGCCGCCTTCGAGCGGGCCTGGGGCATCGGCATCGGCGGGTTCCTGTTCAATTCTGTCGTCGTCACCGCGCTGTCCGTCACGCTGATCGTCGTGGTCAGCGCGCTGGCGGCCTACGTGCTTGCGCGCGCGTCGTCGCGGCGGATGCAGGTTCTCTACCTCCTGATTGTCGCGGGCTTTGCCGTGCCGGTGCAAAGCGTTCTGGTGCCGCTCTACCAGCTCGTCTCCGCGGCCGGGCTGCTGAATTCGCAGATCGCCATCGTCATCCCCTATGCCGCCTACGGCATCCCGTTCACCACCATGCTGTTCTACGCGTTCTTTCTGGAGTTCCCCCGTGAACTGGAGGAAGCGGCGCGCCTCGACGGCTGCAGCCGGTTCCAGGTGTTCTGGCGCATCGTGCTGCCCCTGTCGGGTCCGGTCGTCGCCAGTGCCGCGATTTTTCAGGCGGTCTTCAACTGGAACGAATTCATTCTCGCCCTGATGCTCTTGACCGAAACGCGGGTCCGCACACTGCCCGTCGGCATCTACGGGCTGATCGGCCAGTACAGCGCGGACTGGCCGGCCCTGATGGCGGGTCTCGCCATCGCCACCCTTCCGCTGCTGGTCGTCTTCGTCGCTGCCCAGCGTCATTTCGTCCGCTCGATGTCCGGTCTCGGAAAATAGGATCGCCGCATGCCAAGTCTCCAGATCGACAGCGTCGTGAAGTCCTACGACAGTTTTGCCGCCATCAAGGGCGTGAGCTTCACCGCGGAGCCCGGCGAGTTCGTCGTCATGGTGGGCCCGTCGGGCTGCGGTAAGTCCACTCTGCTGCGCTCCATCGCCGGGCTTGAGACGATCACCTCTGGCGCGATCCGCATCGACGGACGCGACATCACCCATGCCGAACCGTCGGACCGTGGCGTCGCCATGGTGTTTCAGAACTACGCGCTCTACCCGCATATGACGGTGGCCGAGAACATGGGGTTCGCGCTGAAGATGGCCGGCCGGCCGAAGGCGGAGATCGCTGCCGCCGTGGCGAAAGCCGCAAACATCCTGCGGATCGAGGAGCACCTGCACAAGACCCCGAAACAGCTGTCGGGCGGGCAGAAGCAGCGCGTCGCCATCGGCCGTGCCATCACCCGCGCGCCCCACGTGTTCCTGTTCGACGAACCCCTGTCCAATCTCGATGCGGCACTTCGTTCGCAGATGCGCGTCGAGCTGGGCCGGCTGCATGCCGAGCTCAGGGCGACGATGGTCTATGTGACCCACGACCAGACCGAGGCCATGACCATGGCGACACGGATCGTGGTGATGAATGCCGGCCGGATCGAACAGGTCGGCGCGCCGCTCGATCTCTACAACCGACCGCTCAACCGGTTCGTGGCCGGTTTTCTCGGCTCGCCGCGCATGAATTTTATGAAAGGCCGGATCGTCTCGGCCGGCGCAAGGAGCGTGACGGTTCTGGCCGGGGGGCTGCCGATGCCGATCCAGCTCGAGATCGAGCCGGATGCGGATCTGCCGGCCATCGGCGACGTGGTCACGCTGGGCCTGCGGGCCGAGATGTTCGGTCAAGGCGCGCCCGGCGAGATCGCCATTCCCGCCCGCGTGGCGGTGGTCGAAAGCCTTGGCCGGGAAACGCTGCTCTATGCGGATGCGGGAGACGTCAGAACCTTCGATTCCGAATCGCAGGACGGCTATCTCGCCGCCCATCGCGCGAGCCAGGTGATGCTGCGGCCGGGCGATCCCCTGATACTGTCGATCGATCCTGCCGCCTTCTACCTGTTCGATGCCAACGACCGCACGCTGCGGTTCCCCGCCATGTCCGCCTGAATACGCGCAGTCCGACGCCATCTCCCAGAAACTTACGCTCTCGAGGCCCTATGCGCTTTCGCCAGATCCATCTCGACTTCCACACCTCCCCCCTCATCGACGGCGTCGGATCCCGCTTCGATGCGGCGACCTTTGCCAGCACGTACCGGGCGGCGCATGTGGATTCGGTCACGCTGTTTTCGAAGTGCCATCACGGCCTGTCCTATCACCCGACCGATGTCGGCCGCATGCATCCGGGCCTCGGCTTCGACCTCCTGCGTGGGCAGATCGACGCGCTGCATTCGGTCGGCATCAGGGCGCCGGTCTATCTCTCCGCCGCCTGGGACGAGCATGCCGCGCAGACGCATCCCGAATGGCGCATCGTCTCGCCGGACGGCACGCTGCCGCAGTCGCGCAACGAGCCGACCGGCTGGGCCTTTCTCGATTTCTCCACGCCCTATCTCGATTATCTCTGCCGGCAGGTGGACGAGGTCATGCGCACCTATGGCGACGGCGACGGCATCTTTCTCGATATCTCGTTCCAGATGCCGACCGTCTCCACCGCGGCCCGCGCGAAGATGGATGCGCTGGGGCTCGACTGGACCCGCCCCGCCGACCGGGAAACCTTTCTCGACCGCTCGACGGAGGCCTATTACGAGGCCGTAAAGGCGGCCGTGCGCCGGCACGATCCGGTCATGCCGCTGTTCTTCAACTCCGGCCATGTCCGGCGCGGCCAGCGCGCGCATTACCGCCGGTACTACAGCCATCTGGAGCTGGAATCCCTGCCGACGGCCGGCTGGGGCTACGATCATTTTCCCTTGAGCGCCCGGTATGTCGATCCCATCGGCTTCGACTTTCTCGGCATGACGGGCAAGTTCCATTTCACCTGGGGCGAGGTCGGCGGGTACAAGCGGCCCGAGGCCCTGGTCTATGAATGCGGCGCGATGCTCGCGCATGGCGCGCGGTGCTCGATCGGCGATCATCTCCACCCGACCGGCGCGCTCGATCCGTCGACCATGGCGATCATCGCACCGGCTTATCGTTATGTGGACGAGTGCGAGCCTTGGTGCCTCGGTTCGATCAACCGCGCGGATATCGGTCTGCTGTCGCTCCAATCGGTGGAGACACCGGCTGCCGGTGGCGGGTCGGATCGCGACAGCGTCGCGGATGACGGCGCGTCCCGCATCCTGCTGGAGGCGGGGCTCACCTTCGACGTGCTCGATCTCGACAGCGATTTTTCGCCCTACCGCCTCCTCATTCTGCCCGATGCGGTGCCGGTGGACGATGCTCTGCGGGTACGAATCGAGCATTATGCCGCGAGCGGCGGCAAGGTGCTCCTGACCGGGCGCAGCGGCATCGATCCCGAACGCGGCTTCGTGTTCGATCTCGGCGCCCGCTGGCACGGGACATCGCCGATGACGGGCGGCGATTATCTTCTGCCGATCGCGCCGCTGCAGGCCGACGGTATCGACCAGCCGATGTTCATGTACCAGCCGTCCGAGCGGATCACGGTCACCGACGGCCTGTCGCTCGGCGCCGTCCACGAGCCCTATTTCGACCGCACGCCGCGTCATTTTTCAGGCCACATCCATGCGCCGAGCCGCCCGGAAGCCTCCGCCTATCAGGCGGGTGTGCAGAAAGGCAATTTCGTCTATCTCGCCCATCCGGTCTTCAGCATCTACCATCAGGTGGGTGCGGTGCGTATGCTGGAGATGGCCGAGCGCGCCATCGCCTTTGCGCTGGGCGGCACCAAGCTGATCTCGACCAGCCTGCCGCGTGCCGGCCGGGTGACCGTGCGCAGCCAGCCGGAACAGGGGCGCGACGTCATCCACCTCCTGCACGCGACGCCGGCGCTGCGCGGCCAGCTCTGGGAGGCCAATATCCAGCCCATCCAGGACATCACGCCCCTGTTCGATATCGCCGTCTCTCTGAAGACCGCAGGCCCGGTGCACGCCATCCGCAGCGTCCCGTCCGGCGACGACCTGCCCTTCATCGAAGGGGACGGCATCGTCGGCTTCACACTGCCCCGCATGGCGGGGCATGCGATGATCGAGGTGTCCTACCGCCGGTGAGAGGGGTCGGGTAAGGCCACGACCGAACGCCGCAAATTGCGTGCAGATCAGCGGCTGTTTCCCGGTTGCCTCGGAACCGGCAAGGACTTGCCCTCTCTGGTGGCAAGTCCTCTGAGCTCGTCAGATCGCGTATCGGCGCGTGACGAACTTGTCCTGGAGATAGGCCCGAAGGCCCTCCATGCCGCCTTCGCTGCCATGGCCGCTGTCCTTGATGCCGCCGAACGGCGTTTCGGGCAAGGCGAGGCCGGCATGGTTGATCGAGACCATTCCGGCCTCGATGCCCGACGACAGGCGCTCGGCTTCGTCCAGGCTGTTCGTCATGGCATAGGCCGCGAGACCGAAGGGCAGGCGGTTCGCCTCGGAGATGGCGTCGTCGAGGGAGCCGAACGGGTTGACCGCGGCGACCGGACCGAAGGCCTCCTCGTTCATGACGCGCGCCGCGCGGGAGACGTTCGCCAGGATCGTCGGCTCGAAGAAGAAACCCTGATTGTGGGCGCGATGGCCGCCTGTCCGGATATCGGCGCCGCGGTCCGCCGCGTCCTGAACGAGCGCTTCCACGGCATCCACGCGGCGGGCCTGTGCAAGCGGACCCATCCGGCTGGCTGCGTCCATGCCGGGCCCGAGCGTCAGCGTGGCGGCTTCGGCCGCAAAGACTTCCACGAAAGTGTCGAACACGGATTCGTGGACGATGAAGCGTGTCGGCGAGACGCAGACCTGTCCTGCATTGCGAAACTTCATCCGCACCGCCGCCTCGGCGACGCGTGCCGGATCGACACCCGCACCGACGATGAAGGGGGCATGCCCGCCAAGCTCCATCGTCACCCGCTTCAGATGCAGGCCGGCCAGCTGGCTGAGATGGCGGCCGACCGGCACCGAGCCGGTGAAGGAGACCTTGCGGATCACCGGCGAGGCGATGAGATGTTCGGAAATCTCCGCGGGTACGCCGAAGACGAGATTGAGAACGCCGGCGGGCAGCCCGGCCTCCTCGAAGCAGCGCACCGTCAGGATGGCGGATGTGGGCGTCTCCTCGGGTGCCTTGGCGATCATCGAGCACCCCGCCGCAAGGGCACCGGCGATCTTGCGCACGAGTTGGCTTACCGGGAAGTTCCAGGGACTGAAGGCCGCGACCGGACCGACCGGCTCCTGAACGACCGATTGCGTCACATCGCGGTCGCGCGCCGGGATGACCCGGCCGTAGGCCCGGCGACCTTCCTCGGCGGCCCAATCGACATGGTCGGCTGAGCCGAGCACTTCGATCTTGGCCTCGCTCAGGGGTTTGCCCTGTTCGCGTGTGATCGCCTCGGCGATGGTTGCGTGCCGCTCGCGCAGCAGCGTGGCCGCCTGCCGCAGAACGGCAGAGCGCGCGAAGGCGCTCGTCGTCCGCCAGACGGCGAAGCCGCGAGCCGCCGCGTCCAGCGCCGCATCGAGGTCGGCGGGTTCGGCGAAGGGCACGCGGCCGATCTCCTCGCCCGTCGAAGGGTCGAGAACGGGGCCGGATCGAGAGCCGGAACCGGTTGTCCAGCGACCGGCAATGAAGAGGGAAGGCGTCATGGTGCGTCCAATCATGAAGGTGGGAGGTGGAGGGAGCGTAGTGCGGATCGGCTTTCGTCCCCGCGCAGGAACAGATCGGGTTCGATCATGCGCTAGTAGCCAAGGCCGTAGAGGGTGGCGACGACCGCCATGGAGAGGATCATCAGCATCGCCGCGAAACCGAGATTCCAGCGGAGGCTGACGACGTATGGCGGGGTGCGGGTCAGTGCGCCCGTCATCAGCGACATGGCGCTGATCGGCGACAGGGCGATGGCGATCGCCCAGGCGCACATCAGGGCAAGTGCGAGGGACATCGGGTGCTGGAGGCCGAGGGCGCTCGTGCCCAGAAGCTGCGCCAGAAGGATGACCAGAACCGAATGGGGCAGGAACGCCGCGCCCGCCATCGGTATCGCAAGGAGGCAGACGAAGAGGACGGCAAGGCCGGGCGGCGCAAGCGTCTGCAGGTCCTGCCAGACGCCCTGCTCGCGGATCGCAAGCGAGATCGCGGTGCCGATGACGGCGGCCGAGAGATAGATCGCCGCTTCCGTCCGCATGTCGTTCATGCCGGCCAGCATGTCGGCGAGGTCTCGCCGCAGGGGCGCGGGCGTCGGCTCCGCCAACAGCCAGAACAGCGCGAAGACGGGGAGGACGAAGACGGTCGCCAGGATGAAGCTCAGGCCGGAGATTTCATGCAGACCGACGGCAAGCGCGAGGAGGGCGAGGGTTGCGAGGAGAACGAGCACGAGCGGCTGCGGCAGGACCGCCGCGTTCGGGGCGCGTCCCTCGTCCGATGTGCCGGGGGCCGCGGCCGTTCCCGCCATGCAGGTCGCGGCGAGAAAGACCATGGAGGTTGCAAAGGCCAGCGCCATGAAAGGGACGGGATCGAGCGTCGGGATGGATGTCGTCACGATCGCGAAGCCGACGCCCATCGGCGACCACAGGGTCATCAGCACGGTTCCGCGCATGCCCGCCAGCAGAAGATGGCGCCTCCGCACCGGGTCCGGCCGACGATCGTCCTCATGCGCGAGAAGGTCGTCGAGCAGGGGAATGATGCCGACGTTGAAGAGAAGGCTGAGGACGTGACCGCCCACATTCACGGCGGCATAGCGCCTTCGGGTGGGAACGCGCAGCAGGCAATGCGCCGCCTTCAGCATGAGGGGCGAGCGCCGGACGGGGTGGCGCAGCATCCCCAGCACCGACAGGAGCGCGGCAAACGCAACGCCCTGCCGCAGCGCGTCGCGCAGCTGGCCGACCTGGTCTGGCCGCAGGATCGCGACGCCAAGAGCGCAGGCGATGCCGATGCCGACGAAGATGCGCGGCAGAGGTCCGAGATGCCGCCACTGCAGGGCGACCGCCGCTAGGGCGAATCCCGCCGCCGCGTCGAGGAGCAGGGACTGCGACAGAAGCGTGCCGGCGAGCAGACACACCACCATAGCGGCCTGTGCGCACAGAAGCACGGTTCGCATCATCGGCTGTCCGACGAGGGTCCGATTCCGCACGGGTGCCCCGGCGCAATCCTCAATGGCGGTTTCCTGAGCGACGATATGCACGCTATTTGGGCACATGCGGATTCTGCCTGTTCATTCGACAAATTGAATTGACAAGCAAGCCGGCTTGTCTCATATACCGATATATCGCCAATATAGAGACGATATCAATAGTACATTCTACTGAAATTCGGAGACTGTATAGATTTCATCCGACGCGATGAAGCGTAACGTCTGGAATTTGAAATGATGTACGTGCGATAACGTCGTTCACATTAGATAAACTGCCGAGACTATGGAGAACTTTATGAAATCTTTTCTTCTGACCGCTCTGGCGGTTTCTCTGCTGTCCTCGACGGTCGTCGTGGCCGCGCAACCGGTGGCCGGCGGCCGGGCCGATCTGATCGTCCAGCCCGAGCCGTCCAATCTCATGCTCGGGCTCGTCACCAACGTGCCGACGCAGCTCGTTTCCGGTCAGATCTACGAGGGTCTGCTGCGCTATGACGAAAAGCTCCAGCCGATGCCATCGCTGGCCAAGGCCTGGGAGATCTCGCCGGACGGCCTGACCTATACGTTCCATCTCCATGACGGCGTGACCTGGCATGACGGCGTGCCTTTCGGCACCGCCGACGTGCTCTTCAGCGTCAACGAGTTCCTGCTGAAGACGCAGCCGCGCCACCGCAACACCATGTCGCGCGTCGCCAAGGTGGAAGCACCGAACGACACGACCGTCGTCTTCACGCTGAAGCAGCCTTTCGAGCCCTTCATCCGGTCGTTCGCCTTCTGGAGCATGCCGATGGTGCCCAAGCACCTCTATCAGGGCACCGATTATGCCACCAATCCCGCGAACGAGAAGCCGATCGGCACGGGCCCGTTCAAATTCGCCAGCTGGACCAAGGGCAGCGACATCCATCTCGTGAAGAACGCGCAATACTACCTGGCCGGAAAGCCCTATCTCGACGATGTCTACTATCATGTGGTGCCGGATGGCGCATCGCGGGCCGTCGCCTACGAGACGGGCACCGTCGGGATCCTGCCGGGCGGCGCGGTCGAGAACTTCGATACGCCGCGCCTGTCAGCGCTGGAGAATACCTGCACGACCTCGAAGGGCCGTGAGTTCGATGCACCGCTCTCCTTCATCTGGATGAACAACCGCAAGCCGCCCATGGACGACAAGCGTTTCCGGCAGGCGGTGATGTATGCCATGGACCGCGAATTTGCCCGCGAGGTGCTCTGGAACGGGCTGGGTCGCGTCGCCACCGGCCCGATCGCCGGCACCATTCCCTTCAGCTCCAAGGTCGAGCCGCAATATGCCCACGATCCGGAAAAGGCGAAGGCTCTGCTTGCGGAGATGGGCTATGACGGCAAGCCGCTCAAGCTTCTGCCTCTGCCCTATGGCGAGACCTGGCAGCGTTGGGCCGAGGCCGTGAAGCAGAATCTGGGTGAGGTCGGCATTCCGGTCGAGATCGAGGCCGTGGACGTTGCAGGCTGGAACCAGCGCCTGTCCGACTGGAACTACGATCTCGCCTTCACCTACATGTTCCAGAACGGCGATCCGGCGCTCGGCGTCGAGCGCAACTACGTGACCTCGCAGATCTCCAAGGGAAGCCCCTGGAACAACGTCGAGGGCTATTCCAACCCGAAGGCGGATGCGCTCTTCGCCGAGGCTGCGACGGCGTTCCCCGCCGAGAAACGCCAGGCGCTCTACGATCAGGTTCAGGCCGTGGTTCAGGAAGACGTGCCTGTTGCCTGGCTCCTCGATCTCGAATGGCCGACCATCTACAATTGCAAGTACCAGGATCTCGTCACCACCGCGAACGGATTGAACGACTCGCTGCGCGATACCTGGATCAAGCCCTGATCTGTTCCTGCAGGTGGCGGCCTCGCGCCGCCGCCTGCCGCCGCCGCGGCCTTCCGTCCGGAGGCCGCTCCGCGTCTCGCGCCTGGAGGGTTCCATGCTGCGCATGATCATCGAACGCCTGCTGAAAATAGCGGTCATCCTCGTCGGGATCACCATCGTCAACTTCGTGCTGATCCACGCCGCGCCCGGCGATCCGGCCGCCGTCATGGCGGGGGAGGCCGGCGAGACGGATGCGATCTTCCTGGCGCAGTTGCGCGAACGCTTCGGGCTCGACAAGCCGTTCATCGTCCAGCTCGGCATCTATGTCGCCGATATCGTGCGGTTCGATTTCGGCTATTCTTACCGTCAAGGCATGCCGGTGATCGACCTCATTCTCGACCGCCTTCCCGCGACTCTGATCTTGTCCGGCACGGCGTTCGCCATTTCGCTCGGGCTCGGCGTTCTGGCCGGCGTTCTGGCCGCGTCGCGTCAGGGTCGGTTGTCCGACAGCGTGATCTCGACGCTGGCGCTCCTCTTCTATGCGACGCCCCTCTTCTGGCTCGCCCTCATGGCGGTGCTTCTCTTCTCGGTGCAGCTCGGCTGGTTCCCCGCTTTCGGTTACCAGACGGTGGGTGCGGACCATCAGGGCCTCGCGCGCGCCTTCGACATCCTCCAGCATCTCGTCCTTCCGGCGACGACCCTCGGCCTGTTTTTCATGGCCGTCTATGTGCGGATGACGCGGGCCTCCATGCTGGAGGTCAGCCAGCTCGACTTCGTGCGCACCGCCAAGGCGAAGGGGCTGAAGCAATCCACGATCCTGCGCCGCCACGTTCTGCGCAACGCTCTCTTGCCGGTCGTCACGCTCGCCGGTCTCCAGGCGGGACAACTCGTCGGCGGCGCCATTCTCATCGAGACCGTCTTTTCCTGGCCGGGCATCGGGCGCCTGATGTTCGAGGCGCTCGGTCAGCGTGACTACAACCTCCTTCTCGGCGTCTTCGTCATCTCCGCCGCGATGGTCCTCATCTTCAACCTGATCACCGACATTCTCTATCGTCTGGTCGATCCGCGCATCCGGGTGTCGGCATGAAAGAATTCTGGAAACGTTTCGCGCGTCATCGCGGCGCCGTCGTCGGCGTCCTGGTTCTGCTTTTTGTGATTGGCCTGCTGTCGTCCGCTAGCTTTCTCTTTCCGCGCTCGCCCTGGGCGATGGTCCAGCGGCCGTTCCTGCCGCCCTTCGTCAACATGGCGTATCCTCTGGGCACCGACACGATGGGCCGCGACATCGCCTCCGCGCTGGCACACGGCGCGGGTACCTCGCTGCTGGTCGGTCTCGTCTCCACGCTGGTTTCTCTCCTGATCGGCATTCCGATCGGCGCGGCGGCGGGCTATTTCGGCGGGATCGTCGATGACCTGTTGATGCGTTTCACCGAATTCTTCCAGAGCGTGCCGAGCTTCGCCTTCGCCATCGTGCTCGTCGCGATCTTCCAGCCGAGCCTGACGTCGATCGTCGTTGCCATCGCGCTGGTGAGCTGGCCGCCGGTGGCGCGGCTTCTGCGGGGCGAGGTGATGGCGCTGCGCTCGCGCGAATATGTCGAGGCGGCGGTCCTGTCCGGTCAGCGCAGCGCGACGATCATCTGGCGGCAGATCCTGCCCAATACCCTGTCCCCGATCATCGTCCTCGCCACGATGATGGTGGCCGCGGCCATCCTGATCGAGAGCGCACTCTCCTTCATGGGCCTCGGTGACCCCAACATCATGTCCTGGGGCTACGTCATCGGCGCGGGGCGCACCGTGATCCGGCAGGCCTGGTGGGTGAGCTTCTTTCCCGGCGTCATGATCCTCCTCACCGTGCTTGCGCTGAATCTCATCGGCGAGGGACTGAATGACGCTTTGAACCCGCGGCTTGCCCGCAAGGGACGATGAGGAGACATGCCATGACCGAACATGCCCGGGCTCCCGCTCTTGTCGTTGAGCGCCTTGCCATTGCCCTGCCACAGGGCGCCGACCGCCCCTACGCCGTAGACCGCGTCAGCTTCGCGCTGATGCCGGGAGAAATCCTCTGCATCGTCGGCGAGAGCGGCTCGGGAAAATCCATGTCGGCCAATGCCGCAATGGGTCTTCTTCCGGACACCGTGCGCGCGGTCGGCGGCCGTATCCTGATGGACGGCGAGGATATCCTCACCTTCGACGAGACGCGGATGCGCGCCCTGCGCGGCCGGGGGATCGCCATGATCTTCCAAGAGCCGATGACCGCGCTCAACCCGCTCATGCGGATCGAGGACCAGATCTGCGAAATGTTCGAGGCCCATGGCCTGCTGACGCCGAAGGAGCGGCGGGCCCGCGCGCTCGATCTCCTTGTCGAAGTCGGCTTGCCCGACCCGGCGCAGGCGGCGCGCGCCTATCCGTTCCAGCTCTCCGGCGGGCAGCGCCAGCGCGTGATGATCGCGATGGCGCTCGCGCTGGAGCCGCGGGTGCTGATCGCCGACGAGCCGACCACGGCCCTCGACGTGACGACGCAGGCCCAGATCCTGCGCCTCGTGCGCGATCTCCAGGAGCGGCGGGGCATGGCCGTCATGTTCATCACGCACGACTTCGGCGTCGTCGCGGAGATCGCCGATACGGTGCTGGTCATGGAAAAAGGGCGCGTGGTCGAGGAAGGACCGACCGAGGCGGTGCTGAAGCGGCCGCAGCATCCGTATACGCGCAAGCTCATCGCCGCGATCCCCGGCATGGGCGGCGGCCGGGCGAGCGCGGCCGGGCGAGAAACCATCCTCGCCGTCGAAGGGCTGACGAAGACCTATCGATCCGGCGGCGGTCTCTTCTCGTCGCCGCGCATCGTCCACGCCGTGCGCGACGTCTCCTTCACGCTCGACCGCGGCGAGACGCTCGGCATCGTCGGCGAGAGCGGCTCGGGCAAATCCTCGGTCGGGCGTTGCCTCGTTCGGCTCCAGGATCCCGATGGCGGCCGTGTGCTGTTCAGCGGCGCCGATATGGCGCTCCTGAAGGGCGAGGCGCTTCGTCAGGTTCGCAAGCGCATCCAGATGGTGTTCCAGGATCCCTATGCCTCGCTCAATCCGCGGATCAAGGTCGGGCGTGCCATCGCGGATGGGCCGATCGCCTACGGCGCGGACGCGCGGCAGGCGTTGAAAGAGGCGCAGGCTCTGCTGGAGCGTGTCGGTCTCGATGCCTCCGCCGCCAGCCGCTTTCCGCACGAATTTTCCGGCGGCCAGCGCCAGCGCATCGGCATCGCCCGCGCGCTCGCCCTCAAGCCGGAGATCATCGTCGCCGACGAGGCCGTTTCCGCCCTCGACGTGTCCATCCAGGCGCAGGTGCTCGAACTTCTGTCCGAGCTCAAGCGCGAACTGGACCTCTCCCTTGTCTTCATCACACATGATCTGCGTGTCGCGGCCGAGATCTGCGACCGGGTTATGGTGATGCAGAAAGGTGCGGTGGTGGAGCTGGGCTCCGGCGCCGACATCTTCACCCGGCCGCGCGAAGCCTACACGCAAAGTCTGATCGCGGCCATTCCCGGCCGAACGACCATCGCCGCCTGATCCCGTTCCCTCTTATTGCGGACTGACCATCATGACCTTCCTGCCCAATTCCATCGAGGCACGCGACATCGCCTACCAGATGCATCCGTTGGTCGACCTCAAGAACTATGAGAAGACCGGCGCGCTCGTCATCGAGCGCGGCGAAGGCATCTATGTCTTCGACAATAACGGCAAGCGCTACATCGAAGGGCTGGCCGGCCTCTGGTCCGTGGCGGTCGGCTTCGGCGAAAAGCGGTTGTCGGACGTGGCCAAGGCGCAGATGGACAAGCTGCCCTACTACCACATCTTCTCCCACAAGACCCACGGCCCCTCGGTGGACCTTGCCGAGAAGCTGATCCAGATGGCGCCGGTGCCGATGTCGAAGGTGCATTTCACCTCGTCCGGCTCGGAGGCGAACGACCTCGTCGTCAAGATGATGTGGTATCGGTCCAACGCCCTGGGAAAGCCGGAGAAGAAGAAGATCATCGGCCGGGTGAAGGGCTATCACGGCGTGACCATCGCCGCGGGCTCGATCACCGGCCTGCCGCGTAACCATGCGAGCTTCGACCTGCCGCTCGACCGGATGCGTCATGTCTCGTGCCCGGATTATGCCGGCACCGCTCTGCCCGGCGAAAGCGAGATCGCCTTCTCGCGCCGCATGGCCGGCGAACTGGAGGACCTCATTCTTGCGGAAGGGCCGGACACGGTCGCCGCCTTCTTCGGCGAGCCCGTCATGGCGTCGGGTGGTGTCTACGTGCCGCCCGAGGGCTACTGGCAGGAGATCCAGGCGGTGTTGCGAAAATACGAGGTGATGCTCGTCGTCGACGAGGTCATCTGCGGTTTCGGCCGCACCGGCGAGATGTTCGGCTGCCAGACCTTCGGCATCGAGCCGGATGTCATGGTGCTGTCCAAGCAGATTTCCTCGTCCTACCTGCCGCTCTCGGCCATCCTGATGACGGAAGACTTCTACGGGCCGATCGCCGAGGAATCCGCGCGGGTCGGCACGTTCGGTCATGGCTACACGGCTTCCGGCCATCCGGTCGCGACGGCCGTCGGGCTCGAGAACATCCGCATCATCGAAGAACGCGACCTCGTCGGCAATTGCCGGCGGTTGAGCCCGCTGTTCCTCGCCCGGCTCGCGGACCTTGCCCGCCATCCCAGGGCGAAGTCCTCGCGAGGCGTCGGCCTTATCGGCGCCCTCGAATTGAAGCCTTTTGCCGAAGGCGGCAAGGCCGGCGCCGCCCTGCAGGCCCGCGCGATGGAAGAGGGCGTCATCGCCCGCGCCATCGGCGACACGTTGTGCTTCTGCCCACCTCTCATCATCACGGCCGAACAGATCGAGACGATGTTCGACGCCATCGCCCGTGCGCTCGATACGATTTCAGAGTAAGATTCATGACCATACCCACCAAGACCGATCTCGGCGAAATGACCGCCGCCGAACTTTCCGCGCTCTTTTCGACCGGCAAGGCTTCGCCCGTCGAGGCGGCGCGGGCCGCGCTCGATCGCATCGAACGCTTCAACCCGGCGGTCAACGCATTCGCTCATGTCGTGCCGGAGAGCGCCATGGCGGAGGCCCGCGCCTCGGAGACCCGCTGGGCCAAAGGCGAGGCACTCGGGCCGCTCGACGGTGCGCCGACGACGATCAAGGAACTGACCGCGGTCGTCGGTATTCCCTGGCGGCGCGGCTCGAACCTGACGGACACCGCACCCGCGCAGCACGAAATTCTCGTCGTCAAGCGGCTGCGCGCTGCCGGCGCGGTGCTTCTCGGCACCACGACCTCGCCGGAATTCGGCTGGAAGGGCGTGACGCACGGGCCGGCTTTCGGAAACACGCTCAATCCGTGGCGCACCGATCGTGCCTCGGGCGGCTCGTCGGGCGGCGCGGCCGTGGCGGCCGCGCTGAATATGGGTGTCCTGCACGAGGGATCGGACGGGGCGGGTTCCATCCGCATTCCCGGCTCCTGGAGCGGCGTCTTCGGCATCAAGCCGACCTTCGGCTGGTTGCCGGCCGATGCGGCGAGCCCCTTGATGCAACTTGCACATCGCGGACCACTGACGCGCACGGTCGAGGACTCCGCTCTGTTCCTCAATGCCGTGACCGGCCCCTCGCCGGATGCGCTGTATGGAGACTGCCCGGCGCCCGTGCCGGATTGGCTGGAAGCGACGAAGGGCGGCGTGAAGGGGCTTCGCATCGGTTACAGCCGTACCTTCGGCTATGCCAGCGTCGCGCCCGACGTGGCGGCGGCGGTCGAGCGCGCAGCGGACCGCCTCGCCGGAATGGGCGCAATCGTCGAGGAGGTCCATCCCGGCTTCGCCTCGCCGCTGGAGGCGCTGCGCGTCCTCTGGTTTGCGGCCGAATCCGTCATCGTCGATCGCTTCGCCCGGGATGATGCGCACCGCGCCCGGATGGACCCGGGCCTCGTCGCGATTGCCGAGATCGGCCGGCGCTTCTCCGCGCAGGAATTTCTTGCCGCCGAGCATGTCCGGGCCGAGCTGAAGGTGACGATGGCGCGCTTCCACGAGCGTTATGACGCGCTCCTGTCCCCGACCATGCCGATCACGGCGCTTGAAGCCGGCATCGACTTTCCCGAGGGCGAGGGCATGACCGACTGGACCGACTGGAGTCCTTTCACCTACCCGTTCAACATGACGGGTCAGCCTGCGGTCTCCGTTCCCTGCGGCTTCGATGGCGGTGGTCTGCCGATCGGCGTCCAGTTCGTCGCAGCGCGTTTTCGCGACGACATCGTCCTGCGTCTCTCGTCCGCCTACCAGGCGGCCTATCCCGAAGCTTTCCCGGCCGCGCCCGTGATCGTTTGACGTTCGTGCGGCGGCCTTGGGGCCGCCGATCCTGCCTTTCTTTCCACGGAGCGATCATGTTCCCCGCATCCATTCGAGACGAGACCACCGGCATCGGCGCCGGACTTTCCGTCGTCGCCCCGCAGATCGACCAGAGGACGGCCGAGCGGATCGCGCGCGAACACTACGGCATCGAGGCCCGCGCGACCCCGCTGCTCGGGGAGAAGGATTCCAACTTTCGTCTCGATACGGAAGGCGGCCCGTCTTCTTTCCTGAAGGTGCTCAGCCCCGGCGAGAATGCCGCGGTCTCCAGCATGCACACGCAGGCCCTTCTCCATACGGAAAGACGAGCGCCGTCCCTGCCGCTGCCGCGCATCCTGCCCACGCTGGACGGTCTGGCGGACTTTCGCCTCGGCGTCGGCGCGGGCGACGAGCGGACGGTGCGTCTGACCAGTTTCTCCTATGGCCGGGCGCAGTCGGGCGGCGAGCGCACGGTGGCACAGCGCCGGGGCACGGGTGTTCTGATGGCGCACCTCCAGGACGCCCTTGCCGATTTCGAACATCCGGCCGCCGACCACGAGACCTCCTGGGACCTTCGCGGTGTCGCCGGCCTGCGCCCGGCACTCGCGGCCCTCCGCGATGCGGCGCAGCGGCGGCGGGTCGAGCAGAGTCTCGACCGTTTCGAGACCTGGCTTGCGCCGCGCCTGACCACCTTGCCGTTCCAGGTCGTGCACAACGATTTCGGCGGCGACAATATTCTCGTCGATCCCGACGAGCCGGATCGCATCACCGCCCTCATCGACTTCGGTGACATGGTCCGCACGGCCCGCCTCTTCGACGTTGCGATCGGTGCGGCCTACCAACTCGGTGCCGACGAGGACCCGCTGGCCGGCGGCCTCGATGTCCTCGCCGGCTATGCGAGCGTCAAGCGCCTGTCGGAGGCGGAGGTCGCGCTCCTGCCGATTGCGATCGAGACGCGCATGGCCATGCGCGTCCTCATCCCCGAATGGCGTGCCGAGCGCTTTCCCGAGCGCCGCGCCTACATCACCCGCAACAGCGCCACGGTCTGGCATCAGTTCGACCGGCTGGATCGCGGCAGCCGGGACGAGATCGCCACCCGCATCGCCAACGCCTGCAACGCTTGAGGTCACCATGTCCGCTGGTCTGTCTCCGTCTGCTCCCCTCTCGCCCGACGAGGGCACTGCCGGCATGATCGCGCGCCGCCAAGCCCTGCTCGGCGCCTCCTATCGCCTGTTCTACGACCGGCCCGTGCATCTCGTCCGGGGCGAGAATGTCTGGCTGTTCGATGCCGACGGCCGACGCTATCTCGACGCCTACAACAACGTGCCCTGCGTCGGGCATGCCCATCCGCGCGTGGTCGAGGCCGTGGCGCGCCAGATGGCGACGCTGAATACCCATACGCGTTACCTGCACGGGACGATCCTCGACTATACCGAGCGGCTGCTGGCGACCTATCCGTCCGAATTCGGCCATGTCATGTACACCTGCACGGGCTCGGAAGCGGTGGACCTCGCCCTTCGCATCGCCCGGCACGAAACCGGCGGCACGGGGGTGGTCATCACCCGAAACGCCTATCACGGCACCACGGCGGTGACGGCGGGACTTTCACCGTTGCTCGGCCCCGCCGTGCCACTCGGACGGGACGTCTGGACCGTTCCGGCACCCGATGGGCGCCCGGATGCCGGTGAGACCTTCGCATCCGATATCCGCGCCGCCTTCGCCGACATGCGCCGGCACGGCGTGCGGCCCGCGGCCTTCCTTGCGGACAGCATCTTTTCGACGGACGGAACGCGTCCCGGTCCGGTGGGCTTCCTCAAAGCCGCGATCGACGCCGTTCACGCGGAAAACGCACTCTACATCGCCGACGAGGTCCAGCCCGGCTTCGGCCGTACGGGAACGCATATGTGGGGTTTCGCCCGCCACGGCATCGTTCCCGACATGGCCGTGATGGGCAAGCCGATGGGCAACGGGCTTCCGATTGCCGGTGTCGCGCTGCGGCCGGAGGTTGCGGAACGATTCGGCCGCGAGGTCCGTTATTTCAATACGTTCGGGGCCAACACCGTGTCGATCGCCGCCGCCACGGCCGTTCTCGACGTGATCGAGGAAGAGGGTATTCTCGGGCGCGCGACGGCGAGCGGAGAGCATCTCCTGCAGGGACTGCACCTTCTGTCGCAGCGCTTCGCGGAGATCGGTGACATCCGTGGCGCCGGGCTCTATATCGGCGTCGAGCTGGTTCGCGACGGCGAGCCGGATGCGGCCCGCGCCAAGCAGATCGTCAACCGCATGCGGGAGGACGGTGTTCTGATCGGGGCCTCGGGGCCGGCGGACAATGTGCTGAAGATCCGTCCGCCCCTGACCTTTTCACAGGGGCACGCCGATCTGCTTCTGGATACGCTGGCATCCGCATTGCAGGCCGGTTCCTGACGCGTCCTTCGTCCAAAGGGGCTCGCGGAACGAAGTGAGGGAAGAGATGGGGGAACGATGCGGCAGGATGTGATTTCAGGCAGGAAGACGGCGGCTCCCGAACTGGCCCGTGTCGAAGGCTCCAAAGCGGCGCGCGTCTATGCGGAGCTGCGCGATGCGATCATCTCGATGCGCCTGCGTCCCGGGGAACGCCTTCTGGAGAAAGAGCTGTGCGAGACGCTCGGCGTGTCGCGCACCCCGCTTCGCGATGCGATCCTGCGCCTTGCGCAGGAACGGCTCGTAACGGTGGTGCCGAGCGACGCCACCTTCGTCAACAAGATCGTGGTCGATACCGTCGTCGAGGGGCAGATCGTGCGCGAAAGCCTCGAACTGCGCATGGTGGCACTGGCGGCCGAATTCTTCGATCCCGCCCTCGCTGCCGATTTCGAGCTCGTCCTCTTTCGCGAACGCAAGGCAGCGGAACGGCACGACAATGAAGAGTCCTTCATGCTCGACAACAGCTTCCACCGCCTTCTCTGCGAATGCGCCGGCTTCCCGCATGTCTGGGAAACGATCCGCAACGCCACGGGTCAGCTCGACCGGGTTCGCCGGCAATCCTTTCCACTGCAGGATTTCCATATGCAGGTTCTGGAAGAGCACCAGGCGATCTTCGAAGCGATCGCCGGCCGCGATCCCGATGCCGCGGTCCGGATCCTGAAGACGCATCTCAACGGCAATCTTCGCTCGCTTCGCGTGCTTCTGGATCGCCAGCCCGATCTCGTGGAACTCGATCCGCGCTCGGCGGCAGCGACGTTGATCCCGGCAACCTGAACCGATCCGGAGCATTCATGCCCAAACCCATTCCGGTCGTTCTGAAATCGATCCCCGCCCATGCCGCCGTCTGGCACGAGGTGTTTCTGCGCGA
This sequence comes from Rhizobium quercicola, assembly GCF_021168455.1. Taxonomy (NCBI): domain Bacteria; kingdom Pseudomonadati; phylum Pseudomonadota; class Alphaproteobacteria; order Hyphomicrobiales; family Rhizobiaceae; genus Rhizobium; species Rhizobium quercicola. The sequence continues at coordinate 480,484 of NZ_JAJOZR010000001.1, read as the reverse complement.
AGCGCCCGACATGGTGCTGCGCGACTGGGACGCGGAGACCGGGTTCAGCGGTATCACGTATTTCGCGGGCTGGATGCCGCCGGCGGATCTGGCGGTCCGCATGCCGGATCTGGCTCTGGTGTTTTCCGTCGGAGCCGGCATCGATCACCTGCCGCTTGCCGACATTCCGGCGCATGTCGCGATCGTTCGCATGATCGCCCCCGACGTCACGCGCTCCATGACGGAATATGTTCTCTTCGGGGTGCTCGCGTTGCATCGGGATATCGTGCCTTATGTCCTGGAGACGCGGGAAGGGGTCTGGAATCCCCGGCCCATCCGCCCGGCCCGGTCGCGCACGATCGGCATCATGGGCCTCGGCGTTCTCGGGCGTGCAGCGGCCAAGGCGTTGGTGGCGCTCGGCTTTCGCGTGAGAGGCTGGTCGCAGTCCGCTAAAGACATGCCCGGAGTCGAAACTTTCGCAGGGCGGGCGACGCTCGACACGTTCCTCGCCGAAACCGACATACTCGTCTGTCTCCTGCCGCTCACCGGGGAGACGCGGCACATCCTCGACGACCGTCTGTTCCGCACGCTGCCCCGCGGCGCGGCGGTCCTGAACGTCGGGCGCGGCGGCCATCTCGTGGAGCCGGATCTTCTGCGCGCGCTGGACGACGGTCACATTTCGGCGGCCATCCTCGATGTCCTCTCCGAGGAGCCGCCCCCGGCCGATTGCCCTTTGCTGGGCCACCCCCGCGTGCTGATCACGCCCCACAGCGCGAGTGCCAGCCAGCCGGAAGAGGCCGCGCGGCAGATGATCACGATCGTCCGCCAGCATGGATCAGGCGCACCGATCGACCATCTGGTGGACCGCGGGAAAGGGTTCTGAGCGCTCTCCGATCTCAAGACATCCGGCGGTCAAACTGCATGCCGTTTTCGGGTGTCTTGCTCGTCTTTTCAGCAGCGGAATCCTGATGTCACCACGGGTCGTGCGATAGGGAAACTGGCTCGGTACGGTGCCTCATGCGTCGTCGGCCATGGCATTGTAGCGATAGGATCTGTGGCTCTCGCCGAGGCCGGATGCCCGCAATCGCGCTTCGAGATGCGGCATCATCGCTTCCACGGCGGCGCGGGCGGCGGCTTCCGCCGGTGTATCCGCGCGCTCGAGGATGGCGGCGATCTCCGAGAGGACGGCGTCGCGATCGATCGTGACGACCTTGCCGCCGTCGACGACGAGGCGTCCGCCGACGAAGACCTGGTCAATGGCATGGCGGCCGCCGCGGTGGAGGAGCGCCTCGGCGACCGGGGTGCGGGGATGGAGTGCCGGCCGGGCGATCTTTCGGCGGTCCATCAGCACGATATCGGCCTGCTGGCCGGGGACGAGCCGGCCGGTAAAGCCGCCGAAGCCGACAGACCGGGTGCCGTGCTCGGTCGCCATCTGCAGCACGGCGGCCGCATCCGGCCGCGCGTTGAAGAGACCGGTCTCGCGGTGCAGCGCCCAGACCAGCTTCATTTCCAGCGTCATGTCGCGATCATCCGCAATGTTTGACTGGTCGATGCCAAGCGAGACGGGAATGCCGCGGCGGCGCATCTCGTTGACAGGCGCGATGCCGCTGCCGAGCCGCAAGCCCGAGGAGGCGTTATGGCACATCGTGCAGCCGCAGCCTGCGATCAGGTCGAGATCGCTGTGGCTCATCCAGTTGCCATGGCCGAGCGAGAGTTCCGGCCCGAGGCATTCGATGGCCTGGAGGTGCTCGACCGCGCTGTGGCCGTAGCGCCGATGCGCGAAATTCCGTTGCCGCTCGGTCTCCAGCAGGTGCATGTGGACGCTGCCGCCGGTTGCGCGTGCCGTCTCCACGATCGTTTGCAGGCATGCGTCGCTGCACCAGTGGAGGTTGGCGGGTGCGAGATTGATGCGGACGTGATCGCCATTGGCGGGGAGCCAGCGGTCGCGCAGCGCCGTGTAGAACGCCATCAGGTCGGGAACGGGAACGGCGGCGGCAGCGAGCTTCGGGGCGATCCAGTCGCGAACATCCGCGGGAAGTCCGGCCAGCACCTCGGCATCGTCGTCATAGCCGAGAATGTTGCGATCGCGGATCATGAAGCAGAAACCGGCCCGCATGCCGATCTCGCCATAGGCCGACAGCGTGGCGTCGGCCGTCGCCATCCAGCCGTCCGGCGCGCCGGAAAGGCCGCTGTTGATGTGCTGCACGGTCGTCGTGCCGCTTTCCAGCATTTCGATGGCCGAATAGAGCGTGTCGAGCCGCGTCTCCACCGGCCGCATGGCACGGAACTGCGGCAGCCACAGTTCGAGCGGCGCGAAGGGAATGCCCTGCATCAGCGGCGTCACGCCGAAATGGTGGTGGGCGTTGACGAGGCCCGGCATGGCGATCATATCGCGCGAGCCGAAACGCGGCAGGTGGTCCTGCCCGTAGCCCACGGCCTCCAGCGGCCCGATCTGGGCGATGACGCCGCGATCGACGCGAATGCCGACATCGTGGCGCAACCCCATGTCACCATGGGCGTCGAGCCCGGTCAGGACCGTGCCCGCTTCGATGATGCAATCGGAAACGGGCGATCTCGCGGGCATGGTCATCGATAGTCTCCGATCATCCCGAGACGCCGGGCGGCGGCCACCCTGTAGAGCGGGTCGCCATAGGCATTCATTTCCGCAAACGCGGAAAAGGCAAGGCTGATATCGTGTTCGTCGAAGCTTTCGGCGGCGGCGGCGTGGATGTCGGCCCAGCCGGGGGCGGGCAGGTGGCGCCAGCGGTCGAGGGCGGATGCCTCCGGCAGGGCGGGAAAGCCGAGTTCGCCCATCAGCGCGGCGATGCCCTGCCAGAAGACGCGCAGCATGGTCGCCGTCGTCGTGGCATCGCAATGCGCGGAGACGAGACGGATCCAGTGCAGCCCGGTGAGGGCGTGCAGCGCTGCGAAATGCTGGGTTCCGGCAAAGAGCGCGAGCGCCGTGGCGGCCATGCGCCGCATCGTGTCCGGCCCGATCTCCAGCCAGTCGACCACTGGGCGGAAGCCGGGGATGGCGGCGGCGTCGCGCATGTTCTGCCAGAGGAGATCGTGGAGCGGCAGCCCGTGCAGCGCGGGGATTGTCGCCGTCAGCGCCAGCACCTCCGCCGGGTCGTCGGTGCGCGGTTCCGCTCCGGTCGCCGCGGGAAGCGCCAGATAAGTCGCGGCCCAGTAGCCGAGCGCGATGGCGACGGCATCGGGATCCTGCTCGAGGACGCCATAGGCCATGCGCATCAGCGCGTGGAACGCGCTCGCCGCGATGCCGGGGGCAAGGACGGGGAGATAGTGCCGCACCGCGCCGTCGAGCCCCAGGCGCGAGACTTCGCCCGCAAAGAACAGGCGCAGCTCCGGCTCGCTCTGCCGATGCCCGATCGATGCTCTCCAGGTCTCGGCCGAGAGCGGCGATCGCGCCTGCGCAAAGGGCAGGAGCCTCTTCGTATCGCGATAATAGGCGAAGAACCGGCGCAGCTGATGCGGTTTTCCGCCGATGCGGGCGAGCGCCACCAGCACCATCGGCGCGTGGTTGGCGAAGGTGCGTTCAAACTCAGAGCCCCAATGCGGCATCTCCGCCATGAGAGCCGCGATATCGTCCCCGGCGGCGCCCGGCCGGGCCATCCCCTCGTCTTCGCTCGTCGTCCGGTGTTCGTCGGTGAAACGCGGCGGCATCGTCAGGCCTTTCCCGAAAAGCGCGTGTCCGGCGTCAGGCGGGCAAGGTCGAACGTCGCGGTGGCGGACACGAGCCCCGCGAGGGCCTCCGCCGCGCGGCGCAGCACGAGCTCGCCCTTTGCCGCCGTGGCATTGGCCGCATTGCCGCAGACGCCGGCCGCGTGCAGATCCTGCGCCTGCCAGCCGAAGCCGACCGCGCCTTCGGCCGTCAGCAGGCTGCCGGAGCGCTCGATTTCCACCGTCAGCGGCACGAAGTCCTCCGCACGATCCATCGCGACCCGCCCGGGCGCGATCGCCAGCATCATGCTGGTCTCGATATCGCCGCCATGAATGCCGTGCGCGATTTCGGCGGGCGAGAACAGATCGTCGATGGTGGTGATGCGGAACCACGAGCATCCGACGGCCAGCATGCCCAGCTCGCGCCGGATGTCGCGGCAGGCGATGTCCATCAGCGCCATCTGTCCGCCATGGGAATTGAAGAACAGGATGCGGCGAACCCCGGCGCGATGCACGCCTGCTGCCAGATCCATCCAGACCCTTCGCAGCGTTTCGCCGGAAATGGCGAGCGTTCCGGGAAAGGCGATGTGCTCGTCCGATTTCCCCACGGTCATGGCCGGCAGGATCAGCACGTCGGCGTCGTCATCCAGAAGGTCCGCGAAGCGCGAGAGGATCGCGGCATTGATGGCGGCATCGACATGGACGGGAAGATGCGGCCCATGCTGCTCGATCGCCGCGATCGGCAGGATCGCCACTGTGTTTGTGACGTCACGCGTGGCGAACTCCGCCGTCGCGAGGTCCTGCCAGAGGAAAGACCGGGTCATTGTGCCGCCTCCGTTCCCAGCGTGGCCAGACGGGCTTCGAAGTCGTCGGCCACGGGAAGATCGATCGAGGCGTAGCGCTCGAGCGCCGGCAGGATCGTGTGTTCCTGATCGAGAAGCAGGCGGCGCAGCACGCCGCGCACCAGACGGGGAACGGCGTGGCGGTGACCGCTGATCGAGGTGGAATGCGGTCCCTGGCTGACGAAGCTCGCGCTGTTGAAGGCAAAGACGCGACCGACCCAGGCATCGTCCGCGTGCCTTGGCACGAAGCCGTAGAACGCATCGAGATAGGGGAGGCGCGCCAGGCGTTCGTCCCCATCGTCGTCCGGCGGCCGGTAGCGTTCGCCCCAGAGCGCGATCCGCCCGGCGAGGGTCTTCAGTTCGGACCGGGCCGACAGATCGACGGCCATGCCGGTCGCGAGCAGCAGGTGATCAAATTCAAGGACGCCGCCTGGCGTGGTCACGCGGATCGCGCCATCGCTGTCCGTCACCTCGAGCCACGGCGTGGCCGGGCGCAGGCGAAATCCGGGCAGGGCCATCGCGGTCTCGAAGCTGCGCACCGGCGGCGGCTGGTCGTTCCTGCGGAAGAACCGGGCGATCTGCCAGCGTGTGGCGTCGGACAGATCGGGATATTGCGTCATCATCCCCGGCGTTTCGATGGCGCGGTGCGGGTTGGTGCGCGGCAGTCGGGCACGGCGGAAGCAGAGATCGGCGGAGGCGGCGCCGGCCGAAAGCGCCTTGATGGCGTTGTCGAAGGCGGAGGCGCCGTGGCCGAGCAGGCCGACGCGCTTGCCCTTCAGCCGCGCGAAATCCACCGGCCCGTTGGTATGATCGTAGCGGCGCCTGTCCAGACCGTCGGAGATGAAGGCCGGAACCCGCCAGGCCCCGGCGCCGTCGAACCCGGTCGCCAGCACGACGGCGCGCGCCAGCGTCCGCGTGACCGATCCCCGGCAGAGGCTGGTCACCACGATCAGGTCGCCGTCCGCCGCCACATCCAGCACGTGGGTGTCATTGGTGATGGCGATGTCGAACACGCCGGCATACCAGTCGAGGTAGGCCTTCCAGTCGGTCCTCGGAATGCGCGGCAGCTCCGCCCAGGCGGCAAGGCCATAGCGCGTTTCGAACCAGCGGCGCACCGAGAGGTTGGGCACGTTGAACTCGTTGCCGACCTGGGTTTTCGGTGTGCGAAGCTCTTCCATCCGGGCGAAGGTCAGCCACGGGCCTTCCGAGCCGGCCGGCGCGCTGTCGAGAACCCGCACGTCGGCAAGGCCCTCCCATTTCAGCCCGGCCGCTATCGTGACGCCCGACTGGCCGCCGCCGATGATGACGACGTCGGCGACGGAGCCGGCCGGATGACCCTCGAGAGGCGCCAGCCAGGAAGGTGCGGGATATCCCAGCGCCGCGAGATCCGCGCGCGCGGCCTGTTCGAGGTCGTTGAGGGTCGCAGGCGTGGCGGTGATGGGGGAGATGATCATTCTGGGTCTCGCATGGGAGAGGCACGGCGGCGAAGGCGGCGGCGGTTGAGTTCGCTGAGGGCGACGATGATGGCGGTCAGAGCGAGGACGGAGACCTGCATGGCGTTGAGGTCGGGCTTCAGCTCCCGCCGGAATTCGGAGGCGACCACCAGCGAGAGCGGTTGCGTCCGGCCGGCGATAAACATCGCGATCGTGAGGTCGGCGAGCGACAGGATGACGCTGATGGAATAGGCGGCTCCGAGCGCACCGCTCAATTGCGGCAGGAGCACGCGGCGAAAGCTCTGCCATGGCGTCGCGCCGAGATCGCGCGCCGCTTCCTCCAGCCGCGGATCGAGGCGGATGAGGACGGCGGCGATGATGGTCGTGGCGAAGGGAACGGCCACCAGCGTCTGCGCTGCGATCAGGGCCGTCGCGCCCCGCCCGAGCCCGACCCAGTTGAGCAGCATCGCCTGCGCGATGGAGAGCACCGTCTTCGGCACGAGGAAGGGAAGGATGACGAGGACGACGAAGACCGTGCGGAAGCGCAGGCCCGGCGCCGTCAGCGTAAGGGCCGCCATCAGCCCGATGAGGGCGCCGAGAAGGCCGACCGGCTGCGCGATGAGGAAGCTGGTGAGGAACCCTTCGAGAAAGGCCCGGTTGCCGAAGAGGTCTGCATACCAGGCAAGCGTGAAGCCGCTCAAGGGAAAGGCCATGAGGCTGGAGGCGTTGAACGAGAAGACCGCGAGCACGACGATCGGCAGGTAGAAGAAGCCGACGCCGAGCGCCAGCACGAGGGTGACGGTGCGGTTCATGTCCGGCGTCCCGCAAAGACGGCCCGCGCACCCCGCAGGCGCAGGAGAAGACCCGCCATCAGCACAGCGCAGCCGAAGAGCACGACGAGAAGGGCGAGCGCCAGAGCCGAGGCGAGCGGCCAGTCGAAGGCGGTTCCAAAGAGATTGTCGATCATCGCCATGGGGGTCGCGCCGGACGTGCCGCCGAGCAGGCTCGGCGTCAGCATGTCGCCGGCGGCCAGCGCGAAGACGGCGAAGAGCCCGACGGCAAGCCCCGGCGTCGTCAGCGGCAGGATCACCTTGGTGAAGGCCTCGACCGGACGGGCGCCAAGGTCGCGCGCCGCCTCGATCAGCCTGAGATCCACCAGTTCCACCGAGATCCAGATCGCCAAGACCATGAAGGGCAGATTGTTGTAGAGCAGCACGAGATGGGTGGTGAAGGGGGAAAACAGGAGGAACTTCAGCGGCGCGTCGATCAGGCCGAGCCCCTTGAGGAAGGCATTCACGAGACCTTCCGAACCGAGCACGATCCGCCATGCATAGATGCGGACGATCTCGCCGGTGTAGAGCGGTGTGAGGAGGACGATGTTGGCAATGCCCTTCCAGACGAGCGGCAGGCGCGCCATGGCCAGCGCCAGGGGATAGCCGACGATGGCCGCAAGCGTTGCTGTGACGAAGCCGGAGACGACGGCCTTGCCGATGAGGAAGGCAAAGACGGGATTGGACAGGATCTGGCCCCAGCTATGGCCGGAAAGGTCCGGCACCATCTCGAAGGCATCCATGTCCACCGTGAAGACGCTGAAGACGAGAAGCAGACCGAGCGGCAGGACGCAGCCGAGCACGAGCGCGAGCGCGACGGGAAAAGCGAGATGAACGCGGGAGAACGGCATGTTCATCCCTCCAGCCGCGTGATGAAGGCACGGGCCCGATCAAGGTCGAGCCCGATAGCCGTGCCGGGATCAAGCGCCGTGTCGCTCATGACGCGCAGCAAGCAGCCATGGCTTTCCGCTTCGATCAGGAACCGGTCGCCCCGGAACACCACGTGCTGCACCTGCGCCCGCAGGGCCGAGGGGGCGGCGGAAACCTGCAGATGTTCCGGACGGAAGACGAGCATGGCCGCCGCTCCGGTCTCCAGCCCTTCGGCGACAGGCGCCTCGACGATGCCGAGTGGTGTGTCGAGCGTCGCGGTGGCCGACAGTGCCGCCCGGCGCGTTGCCACGATCTTTCCGGGCACGAGGCTTGCCGCGCCGATGAAGTCGGCGACGAAGGCGCTCGCCGGCCGTGCATACAGCGTCAGCGGATCGGCCTTCTGGACGATGCGGCCCTTGTTCATGACCACGACGATATCCGACAGCGCGAAGGCCTCGTCCTGATCGTGCGTGACGTAGACGAAGGCGATGCCGAGCCGGCGTTGCAGGTCCTTCAGCTCGATCTGCAGATGGCCGCGCATCTTCCGGTCGAGCGCCGACAGCGGCTCGTCGAGGAGGAGCATGTGCGGCTCGGCGACGATGGCGCGGGCCACGGCCACGCGCTGCTGCTGCCCGCCGGACAGCTGGTGGGGGTAGCGCGCGCCGAAATCGCCCATGTGAACGGCGTCGAGCGCGCGTTTCACCCGCGGAGACGGGTCGCCCGATCCGCGCCGGAGCGTGAGCGAGAAGGCGACGTTCTCGAACACGGTCAGGTGCGGGAACAAGGCGTAGCTCTGGAAGACCGTGTTGACGGGCCTGCGCTCCGGCGGCACGCCCTTGAGCGGGCGCCCGTCGAGGACGAGCGATCCCGCGTCCGGCGTCTCGAAGCCGGCGATCATCCGCAGGATCGTCGTCTTGCCGCATCCCGATGGGCCGAGCAGCGTGGTGAAGGCCCGCTCCGGGATGTCGAGATCGACCCCATCGACGGCGCGGCCCTTGCCGTAGGATTTGACGAGGCCGCGGGCCGACAGGATCAGGCCGGCATCGGGCGCATGGACAGCATGCTCCGACATGGTCAGCTTGCCTTGACCTCGTTCCAGATCTTCAGCCAGTCCGAGTAGTTGTCGGGTGCGACCGGCCACATGAAGGACTTCATCACCTCCATGTCGTCGACGAAGATGGCCGCCTGCTGCTCCTTCGACAGATCGTCGCGGATGATCGAGGAGGTCGTCGCGTAATTGCCGATCCGGGCGATTTCGGTCGCATATTGCGCGCCGAGCAGGTAGTCCGCGAATTTCAGGGCAAGCTCGGTCTTTTCGGGCGACAGCGAGGCGGGAATGCCGAAGCAATCGCACCATCCCATGATGCCGGCTTTCGGCTTGGCCATGCCCATGGGAAGCTTCGCCTTCAGTTCGTCATAGGGCACGCGCCAGGAGAAGGCGCAGGAGACCTCGCCGGTGGCAAAGAGGTTGGTGAGGTCGCCGATCGTCTGCCAGTAGGTCCGCAGCAGCGGCTTCTGTGCGACGAGCAGCTTCTTGGCCTCCGCCAGCTCCTTCGCATCCATCACGAAGACCCTGTCGCGCGGCACGCCAGCCACGAGCCCGGCGATGGCGATGGATTCCAGCGCATAGTCGCGCATGGCGAGCTGGCCGGAATATTTCGGATCGAAGAGGGTCGTGTAGTCCGGCTCGTGATCGAACGTGTCGGTGCGGTAGACGAGCGGATTGAGGCCCCAGAGATAGGGAACGGCGAAGAGCTTGCCGCTGTCGTCGAGCACCTTCGGCGTCGTCTTGAAGACGTCGTACATGTGGGCGGCATTGGGGAGCTTGGAGATGTCGATCTCCTTCAGAAGACCGGCCTTGATGTAGCGCCAGCTTCCGTTCAGCGACGGGTTGATCATGTCCCAGTCGGCCGCCGAGCCCGTCTTCAGGGCGGCGAACTGTGCGTCTTCGCTGGAAAGGAAGGAGAGCTTGATCCGGGTGCCGGTCTCCTTCTCGAAGGCGGCGACATATTCCGGATGCGCGTTGGATTCCCATGTCGCCCAGACGAGCTCGGACACGGCAGCGCGCGCTGCGCTGGTCGATCCGAGAATGCCGGCCGCGGTTCCCGCAGCAAAACCTGCCAGTATCTCCCGTCGTGTCAGTCCCTGCTGCATCGTCCCACCTCTTGCCGGTTGCTTTTGCGCTGCAGCAAGTGTGCGTTTTTTGAGCACGAACGCCTATAACCGGATCGCAATAGACATTATTGCAGCGCCGGCGGTCAGCCGGGGACGAGGCACGTTTCCGCCGCGCCCGTGCGATCCAGCGCGCGCACGTCCGCCGCCACCGACTTGATCATCTGCCGCAGCCAGGCATGATCCGGCGAATGGTGCTTGCAGTCGTGCCAGAGCATGTAGAACTTCATCTGCCCGAGCTCCCGCGGGGCATCCAGCACCGCGAACGGAAAGGCCTGGGCGATCTGCTCGGCGAAATGCCGGCCCGTCGTGAAGACGAGATCGGACTGGGCGACGACATAGGGGGCAATGGCATATTCCGGCACGGTCACGCCGATCCGCCGCTTCAGACCCAGCTCGATCAGCCGGCCGTCGATGGGGCTCAGATGCGCACGCTTGTCGGAGGTCGGCGAAAGATGGTTCTCCCGAAGATAGGCTTCCATCCCGATGCGGTCGTGCCGGCCGGCCAGAGGGTGGCTCGCTCGCACCACGCAGACGATGTCGGTCGTCAGCAGCGTCGACATTCTCAAATGTTCGGGCGGGTGCGGCCAGTTTCCGATCACGGCATCGACGGTGCCGTCGGCGAGTTGTGCCAGGAAATCCTCGTAGCTCGGCATCGGGCAGACGTCGATATTCACCTGGGGAGCGATGCGGGCGATGCGGCCGACGAGCGGCGGCAGAAAGACGGTGCCGAGGCAATTGGCGGCCACGATACGGAAGGTCCGCTTCGACGTTGCGGGGTCGAAGGTGGGATGCGGCGCGAGCTGCGCATCGATATGCGCCAGGATATCGCGAATGGATTCCCGCATCGCCAGTCCCCGCTCGGTCGGCACCAGCGTGCTGCCCGAGCGCACGAGAAGGGGGTCGTCGAGAAGCTCGCGCAGCTTGCGTAATGTCAGGCTGACGGTAGGCTGCGCCTGTCCCAGAAGCTCGGCCGTTCTGGAAACGCTGCATTCGGTCAGAAGCAACAACAAGGTCCGCATCAGCCGGACATCGAGCGATCCACTTGCCTGTGCCGTCATGGCTGTCGCTTTCCTTGGTGGGACATGGTGTCGAGACGCATTTATCGTGCCACGTCTCACAGCAGGCACCACTTCGGCACCGGTTTTGGTGGCGCGTCGGGGGAGGGTGGCCTATAGGACGTTGCCGCCCCGGATGGCGTTGCTTCGTCTCGCCCTCGTCCACGGTCCGGCGCCCTGCAAATGGCAGGGTGATGTCACGCAACCCGGATTTCGAGCAGGCAAAAGAGTGATGACGACAGACAGCCGACCCTCCCATATCTATGCGATCGCCGATATCCACGGGCGCGCCGATCTCCTCGAAGTCATGCTGGCCCGGATCGCGGACGATGCGGCGGCCCAAGGTTCGGCGCCGCTCGTGATCTTTCTCGGAGACCTGATCGATCGCGGGCCCGAGAGCCCCAAGGTCATCGATCTGGTCCGCGCGACACTGGACCTCTATCCGGGCTCCCGGCTGATCCTTGGCAACCATGATTTCTTCCTGCGCGAGCTTCTGCGCGGCACCCTCACGGCCGAGGATGCCGTCAACTGGCTGGACTGGGGCGGCGTCGCCACGCTGAGCGCCTATTCCCACCGACCGGTGCCCGATCTCGACAATATCGCTGCCGATATCCGCCGGGACTTTCCCCACCATGTGGACGTGCTCGAAAATGCCCTGACCTACAAGGAGATCGGCTGCTTCTGCTTCGTTCATGCAGGAATACGCCCCGGCGTGGAGCTGATCGATCAGGACGAGTACGACTTGCGCTGGATCAGGGCCGGCTTTCTCGACCATCTGGACGTGTTTCGCCACATCGTCCTGCACGGCCACACCATCACGGCGTCGCTGCGACCGGAAATCCATTCCAATCGCATCGCATTGGACACGGGCGCCTACCGGACCGGCCGGCTGAGCGCCGCGGTGATCCGGGACGACGCGCTTTCGCACTTTCTCTGCACCGAACTGAGCGAGACCGGCGGCATCCGCATCGGCGTCTGGCAGCCCGAGGAACGGATGGGTTCTGGGCAGGCGTCTGTTCATCGGACGTGACATTCAAGGCCTGCCGGAAAGCAGGCCTCCGATATCCGTCTTGTCCGGGCGCTAATGCGTCGCGCCGGAGCCGCCGGCGGCCACCACGGCGAAGGGCTGTCCTTCGACCGGGATCGTGCGGACCTCCTTCAGCGTCTTCGCGTCGATCATCCGCACGAGGCTGTGGCGCGGGTCGGTGATCGCGATGTGGTCGCCGGCCACTGCGAGCCGCGGCCGCGCGTCGCGCCAGTGACCGTCCTTGCTGTAGGGTTCGGTGACCGGCGCCGACAGGGTGATCGCACCATCGATCACATCGAGGAGATGCAGCGTGCCGTCTTCCGTCAGAATGTAGGCGTTGCGCGGATGGGCAGGGTCGAGCGCGAAATCGATGCGCCGAAGCGGAAGCTCGATCAGACGATAGGGCGTCTCGGCCTCGGGCTCGATCAGCACCACCTTGTCCTCGCCGTAGTTGCCGAGAAAGAACTGCATCGAGGTGCCCCCGAGCAAGGTGGACACCTTGCCCGCCGGCAGATCCTCGCCATAGGCCACCATGTCGAGTTTCGGCCCGTCCATGCCGCCCGGCCGGGCGATCAGCACGCCCTCCGCGCAACCGAAGGCGACGAGGCGGCCCGATGTCGCCTCTCCGTGCAGGCCTGTGCACGGCGCGACGTCGCCGACCTGTCGGCCGGTTTCGTCGAGCACGCGCAAGCCGAGGCGCGGCGGCAGCTCGCCCGCCTTCACGGTTGCCGTCGTGTCCGGCACCGAGACGAGTATGTGAGGGCCCATGGGCACGGCGACGCCGTGATGCGCGGCCGTCGTGTCGAATGCCTTCGGATCGACCCTGCCCTCCAGCAGTCCGCTCTCGGCAACGAGATCGGCCTTGCCGCCCCGATCGTAGAACACCGCAACCAGATCGCCATGCGTCACGACATGGCCGGGTTTCTCGCCGGCGATCGCGGCGCTCAGAAGTTTCGTGTCGCCGACCGCGATATCGCGATGCTCGCCATGGTCGGAAAGCGCGATGCCGGTATCGATGACGTTGACGATGTTCTGGTCGCCCTGAATGGCAAAGACGGTGCGTCCGGTATCGCTGAGCGACAGTGCGGCATAGCCCTTCAGATCGAAGCGGCCGATTTCCTTGTCGGTGCCCAGATCGATTGCGCGGACGATCGGCTGCGTGTGATCGGCGACGAACAGCCGCCAGCTCTCGTTTCTCTCGTCCTCGGCATGAAGCGCGAGCGGCGTGGCCAGAAGGGCGAGAATGCTGGTGGCCGGAAGCACGGATGTGCGGGAGCGGAACATCGGATATCTCCTGTGGTGCGAAGGGGTCTCTGCGAGGTCTCAGGGCCGGGTGAGTGCAGGCGTCGTCTTGCTCACGAGGCCTTGCGTTCCCAGGGCGTGAAGGGGTCTGCCAGCGTTTGCCAGACGCCCGGACAGAAGGTCTGCGCATCGACCAGGCAGGCATCGAGATCGGCGCGGATCGTCGCCTCGTTCATCGGATCCGCGCCGATGAAGACGATCTCCTGGCGCCGGTCGCCCCAGGTCGGGTCGAGATACGGCGCCATCATTTGCAGGAAGCCGGGGTCGCGCGGCCATTGTGCCTTGGGCACGGCGGACCACCACGCCCCCATCCGGTTCGTTCGCACGAGTGCGCCGGCCTGGCTGATCTCGCCGACATGATCGGGACGCGTTGCAAGCCAGAAGAAGCCCTTCGCCCGGACCACACCCGGCCAAGGGCGATCGATGAAGCGCTGGAAGCGCGTGGGATCGAACGGACGGCGCGCGCGGTAGACGAACGAGCGGATGCCGTATTCCTCCGTCTCCGGCACATGGTCCTTGAAACCGTGCAGTTCCTTGAACCAGAGCGGATGCTGTTCGGCCTTCTCCAGGTCGAAGCGACCCGTGCCCAGCACGTCGTTCAGATCGACCTGGCCGAAATCGGTCTCGATCAGTTTCGCATCCGGGTTGAGGGCGGTGATGATCTTGCGGGCCGCATCGCGGTCCTCGGCGGTGGCGGCACTCACCTTGTTCAGCACCACCACGTCGGCAAATTCGATCTGTTCGACCAGAAGATCGATGACGGTGCGGTCGTCGCCTTCGCCCGCCGTGTCGCCGCGATCGGCCAGGAAATCGGCGGAGCTGTAGTCGGCCAGCAGACTTGCGGCACTGACGACCGTCACCATGGTGTCGAGCTGCGCCACATCCGACAGGCTGCGGCCGTCCTCGTCGCGAAAGTCGAAGGTGGTGGCCACGGGCAGGGGCTCGGCAATGCCGGTGGATTCGATCAGCAGATAGTCGAACCGCCCTTGTTCGGCGAGCGCCCGGACTTCTTTCAACAGGTCGTCGCGAAGCGTGCAGCAAATGCAGCCATTGGTCATTTCCACCAGCTGCTCCTCGGTGCGCGACAGGTTGGCACCGCCGTCGCGCACCAGCGCGGCATCGATGTTGACTTCGCTCATATCGTTGACGATCAGCGCGACGCGCAGACCCTGACGGTTGGACAGGATGTGGTTCAGCAATGTCGTCTTCCCGGCTCCAAGAAAGCCGGAGAGAACCGTGACGGGAAGTTTCTGGGCCATGATCGCGTTTATCCAGTGAAGTAACGTTATACAGTTACATATGCACGGGAACGCGTCCGGGGGTCAAGCCGATCCGCGCGAGTTTTTTGCGCTTCTTTATGGTGGATGCGGACGCTGTCTCATCCGCAATGCCTTCGCTCTGGGCAGGATATCGGCGAGCGCGGGCGTCCGGGTGTCGAGCCGACGGCTCGCCGCACGCGACGAATCCATCTATAGGACAGACGCGAACCTGATGGTCGGGGGCGGGTGGATGACACGATCGCTCGACGACGTCAGGCGATCGTCCGCCGAGGACGAGCCTTGCCAACCCGATAGAAAGTCCATCATGCGCTCACTGTTTCATCTGGCCTACCACGTGAACGACCTCGATGATTGCCGTCGCTTCTACGGGGACATCCTCGGCTGTACCGAAGGTCGCAGCACCGAGACCTGGGTCGATTTCGACTTCTTCGGGCATCAAATCTCGCTGCATCTCGGCACGCCCTTCGAGACCACCCGAACCGGGAAGGTCGGCGATCATCTCGTGCTGATGCCGCATCTGGGCGTCGTCCTGCCTCTGGAGGATTGGCTGGCTCTCGCCGATCGCCTGCAGAATGCGGGTGTCGCGTTCGACATTCCGCCCGTCGTCCGCTTCGAAGGCAAGCCGGGCGAGCAGAGGACGATGTTCTTCCTCGACCCGAGCGGCAACCCCATCGAGGTCAAAGGCTTCAAGGATTTCGACGGCGTTTTCGCACGCTAGCGTTCGGGCGATGGTCCCCGTCGAGCATTGCGGAGACGGAGCATCCTTGCGACCGGTGCCTCGAATCTGCGGAAAACGCACCGGCGCACTCTTCTCAACATGGCGGAGCCGGTCCATCATGCTTTTCTCATCCGTGATGGACGGGGTTTGTCCCAGCCTGCGAACCTTGAGAGGTCACGGGTAGCCACCGCTCTCCGGCGTCGCGGCAGGTGATGTCGGTTCCGAGAGGCGCCCTGTGTGAAAGGCGACGCATGCCCGTCATCGGCAATTCCGGGGAGGTTCCGCAAGACGGGGATGCGCCATGCCCGACCTAGCCTCGTGGGATCTCGTTCGCGTTTTCCTCGCCTTGTCGCGGCTGCAGAAGTTCGAGGCTGCGGCACACCAGCTGGGTCTGGATTCCACGACCGTGCGGCGAAAGCTGCAGAAGCTCGAAAAGATCGTCGGCGGGCCGCTGTTCGATAGCGATGGCGGCGTCCTCACCGTTCGCGGCGATCATCAGCTGCTGTTCGAAACGGCCAAAGAGATGGAGTCGGCAGCGCGGCGGTTTGCCAACAGTGCCGTGCATTCGGCGAGCGCCGGGTCGATCCGCCTGTCGGTCATCGACATCATCGGACGGCTGCTCACGCCGGAATTCGCCGGCTTCACGGCGGCGCATCCCGGAATCTCGCTGGATGTCACGACGGAGACGCATTTCGTCGATCTCGATGCCGACCGGGTCGATATCGCCATCCGCATGGCGCGGCCGGAACGCGGGCGGCATGGGTTGCGCAAGGTCGCGGATGTCGACTTTGCCGTCTATGGGTCGCGCGCCTATCTGTCGTCGCTCGCGCAGGATGCCGCCAGGCCGCTCGATCTGGTGGTTCTGAAGCCGCATTTTCCCCATCGCGATCACGATTTCAGCCTGGCGGAGGACCGGTGGTTTCTCTCCATGGAGCGGCCGCTGGTCTTTGCCGGCTCCACGGACAACTACCCGATGCTGCATGCCATGTGCCGCGAGGGAATGGGGCTTGCGCTTCTGCCACGGTTTCTCGGCGCCGGCGATCCGCAGCTGGGGGAGTACCGGGCCGCCGAAGACCCCTACAGGATCCCCCTCTGGATCGTGATCCGGGAAGATTCGGCCCAGGCCCCCAAGGTCCGCAGGCTGGTCGATTACCTCGTGGACCGCTTCAAGGACTATCGGCCGTTGCTCAATGGCAAGCGCAATGCCGGGGACGACGGCGAGAGCGACGATGCCGAGCCGCGCGGTTGAGACGGCCAGGGGACGTTGGCACTGCGGGAAATGCGGACGCAGATCCGGCGAGCATGCGAAGCGGTTTGCATCCGCATTTGCGGTAATAGCGCGCTCCTGCGGCTTGCGGAAAAGCAGTCGTCGCTAGAGCTCCAGAACCAATCGCGGCGAACGGCTTCTGGAACAGCAGACGGCGATGCGTCGGTTCGACGTTTTTTCCGCATCGGTCTGGTAGATATCGCGATGGTCCGGCTCGCCGTCGAGCACGTCGACAAGACAGGTGCCGCACATGCCCTGCTCGCACGAAAGCTCGAGATCGAGGCCGGCATCGACCAGAACCCGGGCAATGCTCCGTCCTGCGGGGACGCGATATTCCTGTCCGGTTGCCGCGTCCACCACCGTGAATTCGTGTTCGGGTTCGTCTCCGGCAAGGCCCGGCGCCCGGAAATGCTCCTGATGGATGGTGTGGTCCCGATAACCTCGGGCTCTCGCGCCATCCGTCACCGCCGTCATGAAGCCTTCCGGCCCGCAGGTGTAAAGATGCAGCCCGTCGGCAGGCGCCGGCAGGTCGCGTTGCGCGTCGAACATGGCCGAGGGAACCTCGTCGCAAATGTGGAAGGTGACGCTCGCCGCGAAAGGCGCGTCTTCGATCAGCCGGCGGAATGCGGTCGAGAGACGGTTCCGCGTGAAGTAGTGCAGAGCGAACGGCGTGCCTTGCGCCTGAAGAGCGTAGGCCATCGACAGAAGAGGGGTGATGCCGATCCCGCCCGCAAGCAGGACCGCTCCGTCCATCTTGCGAACCAGCGGAAACAGGTTGCGAGGGGCGCTGCGCCTGTTCGCGCTTGCGGGCGCCCTCGTGGCGGGGCTCGGCCTTTCGGCCCTTGCGCTCATTCTCGCCGGCGTGCCGGCAGAGAGCCTGGCGGACGAATTCATCATGGCGACGATCTTCGATCCGATGAACTTCAAGGCCGTGTTGGTGCAGGCCGCCCCGCTGATGCTCGTCGGGCTCTGCGCCGCCATGGCGTTCCGCGTCCGCTTCTGGAACCTCGGCATAGAAGGCCAGATGATCTTCGGCGGGATCGGAGCGACCCTCGTCTCGCTGCTTCATCTCGGGCCCGAATGGGCACGCCTGCCTCTGATGGGGCTTGCCGCCATGGTCTGCGGCGCGCTGTGGGCCTTGATCCCGGCACTCCTCAAGCTGCGGCTTGCGGTCAACGAGATCATCTCGACGCTTCTGCTCAACTACATCGCTTACTATTTTCTGCTGCATCTCCTGTATGGCGCCTGGAAGGATCAGGACGGCTTTCCGCATTCGCCGGCCTATGCGCCCTTCGAGCTCCTGCCCGACCTGTCATCCGGTATCGGCGTCTCTCTGGTCATCGCCTGCACGGCAGCGGCCGTCATGGCCTATATCGCCGCACGCAGCCGTGCCGGCATCTACATGCGCTTTGTCAGCGCCAATCCGGGCGTCGCGCGGGCACTGGGCGTGCCCGTGGCTCGGATGGTGCTCTCCATCGTCCTGGTCTCGGGTTGCCTTGCCGCCCTTGCGGGCTTCGTCGTCACGAGCGGGCAGGAGGGGCGGCTGACGCAATCCTTCTTCCCCGGCTACCGCGTCTCCGGCGTCCTGATCGGATTTCTCGCCCGCAACAATCCGATCGCCGCGGCGATCGTCGCTCTGCTGATGTCGGTGCTGTTCGTCGCCGGCCAGAACCTGCAGGTCTTCTATTCCATCCCGCCGTCGATGGTTCAGCTCATTCAGGCCGTCGTGGTCATGAGTGTCGCGGCGTCGGATTTTCTCGTCATCCATCGTGTCCACTGGATCAGGTAACGCACGTGACCACATTTCTCATGACGTGGCTTGCCACCATTCCCCAGCTGGCCGTGCCCTATGCGCTTGCGGCTCTGGGACTGATCCTGTCCGAGCGTGCGGGCATTCTCAACCTCACCGCCGAAGGACTGATGCTCGTCGGGGCCCTGGCCTCGGTGGCCATCCTCCTGACGCTGCAGGTCGATCCGCTGCTCGCAATGGCGGCCGGCATGCTTGCCGCTGCCGCGGTCTCGGTTCTCTTCTCGTTTCTGGTCATCGTGCTCCGTGTCAATCAGGTGATTGCCGGCCTTGTCATCGTGTTCTTCTGCCAGGGATTGACGAGCCTGCTTGGAAATCTCTTCGGCTGGACCAGCAAGGCCTTCTCGGGGCTCGCCCCGGTTTCGCTCGGGGCGCTCGCGGACATTCCCGTGTTCGGGCCGGTCCTCTTCCGACAGGACGTGATCGTCTATCTGATGATCCCGATCCTCTTCGGGGTGTCCTATCTCCTGCGGCGCACGCGTTTCGGCTTGCGTCTTCGCGCGGTCGGCGAAAACCCGGAAGCCGCCGATGCGATGGGCGTTCCGGTCTCGATGACCCGCTTTCTGGCCGTGACGGCGGGCAGTGCGCTGGTCGGTCTTGCCGGTGCCTACATCGCCGTTGCGAACGTCAAGGTCTGGATCGACGACATGACCTCCGGTCGCGGCTGGATCGCCATCGCTCTGGTGATCTTCGCGCGCTGGGACCCGTGGCGAGCGGCCGCCGGTGCCCTCCTGTTCGGGTCGATCCAGGCTGTAATCCCGAAGCTTGCCGCCGCCGGTGTCGTCCTGCCGCAATATCTGCTGATGACCACACCCTATCTGGCCACGCTCGGCGTCATGATCTGGGTCTCGGTCCGGCATCTGAACCGGCCGAGTGACGAGCCGGGAGCGCTGGGCCAGCCCTATGTCCGCGAGGAGCGGCGCTGAGACGCCGCGATCGGATTTCACGGAACCTTCGAAAGAGAACCCTATGAAAGCAACAGTCTATGGCAAGCGGATGGAGCTGCCCGACAGCTTCCGCGAATTCACGGAGCGAGCGGGAACCGTCGCCATCTCCATCGATCTGCATCAGGGACATCTGTCGGACGATCCGGACTGCCCGTGTCCGGCACCCCGGGCGCGCGACGTCGTGGCCGGCGTCGATCGTTTCCACGACCGGGCCCGCAAGCTGGGTGTCCCCGTCATCCATGTGCGCAGCACGTTGCGGCCCGGAGGTGCGGACGACGTCAAGGGTATCCCCGCCGCCTGGCGCATGACGTTTCCGCTCTTCGTCGGGGACATTCCCAATGCGGATGCCCATGCGATCGCCGGAAGCCGCTGGACGGAGTTCGTCACGCGCGTGGAACCCTCCGACCTGATCGTCGACAGCAAGAAGCGCCTGTCCGCCTTCTACCCCACGGACCTCGACTTCCTGCTCCGCAACATGGGCGCCCGGCGGGTCGTCCTGACCGGTTGCATGGCCGACTGCTGCGTGTTGAACACGGCATTCGACGCGTCCAATCTCGGATACCGCGTGACGGTTCTCGAAGATCTGGTCCGCGGCACGGACGAGCCTCTGGAGAAGGCGGCGCTGGCGATGATCTCGCTGCATCTCGGCGTCGTGACCGACAGCGAAACCCTGCTCCGTGTGTGGGAGACGCCGGCCGACGCACGATGAGCGAGAGGTAGCTGTCGCTCGTCTCACGCCGTCCGCACGGTGATCGCCTTGACGGCGGTATATTCGAGGATGCCGTCGAGCGCATTCTCGACGCCCACGCCCGATTGCTTGCGGCCGCCGAAGGGCACGAAGGGCGATAGCGCGGAGGCTTCGTTGATCCAGACGTTGCCGGACTGCAGCCGTTGCGCGACACGGCGGGCGCGCGCCATGTCCTGCGTCCAGACGGTGGCCGTCAGTCCCATCGGGCTGTCATTGGCAAGCGCGATGGCCTCGTCTTCGGTGGAGAATCGGACGATCGGGAGAATGGGGCCGAACTGCTCTTCCCGAACGATACGGCTGTCATGGGGCGGGTTCTCGACGAGCGTCGCGGGGATGAAGTAACCGTTGCCGTCCGGGGCCGTGCCCTGGTGGAGTTTGTACGCATTCGCCCGGCAATCCGCCAGAAGCGACTGGAGACGCTGGAACTGAGGGGCATTCTGGATCGGGCCGAGCATCGCGCCGGGCTGGCCGCCCGGTCCCATCGTCGTCGCGTCGATCTGAAGCCGCATCGCCCGGATAAAATCGTCGTAAATGTCGTCGTGCACATAAATGCGTTTGGTGGCGATGCAGACCTGGCCCGAATTGCCCATGGCGGACCAGAACAGGGCCGGTGCCACGGCGTCCAGCGACACGTCGGGAAAGACCAGGGCGGCGTCGTTGCCGCCCAGCTCCAGCGTCAGCCGCTTCAGGGTCGGCGCGGCGCTTTCCATGACCTTGCGCCCCGTCGCCGTCGAGCCGGTGAAGGAAATCTTGTCGAACCCCTCATGCGCGGTCATCAATGGCCCGAGCGCATCGTCGCCCGACAGCACGTTGACGACCCCTTTCGGGAACTGATCGCGGATCAGGGATCCCATCCGCAAGACGGCAAGCGGTGCCAGCGGCGAGGGTTTGAGCACGACGGTGCAGCCTGCGATCAACGCCGAGGCCAGCTTCCACACCGAGAGGAAGACCGGGAAATTCCAGGGCGCGATGGCGCCGACGACCCCGAGGGGCTCGTGGTGCACTTCGACCCGCCTGTCCGGATTGTCGTCCAGCACGCGGACGGGAATCTCCAGCGTCGCGAGCGCCTTGACCCACTGGACGGCGAGGTCGAGCACCGGCGCGGCGACCGCATGCGGCTTTCCGCCTTCCAGAATATCGAGCGCGACGAGCTCTTCGGCATGGGCGGCGAGGATGTCTCCCAGCCCGCCGACAAGCCGGCGGCGCTCGTCCGGCGGCGTCTCGCGCCAGGCCGGAAAGGCGCGCCGGGCGGCCGCGACGGCCCGGTCCAGCTCTGCTGCACCCGCACAGGGCGCCCTTGCGGTCACCGCCCCGGTGGAGGGATCCACGATGTCGATAAAGGTCGCGGTCGTCTCGCCGGCGCCGTCGATGGTCAGTTCGAACGTCATCTCTCTCCCCTTTTTCCGTCTCGCGTCGAAGACCTCCCCGGCACGCCGATCGACATCGGCTCCTCCTCCGGAACCGGTAATAGCGGTGGTCGTCAAGGCCCGCATCAAACGATGGGAGCGCCGTCCTTGCGAAGCTCGACGCCTTCCATGGTGCCGTCCTCGCGCCATCTGTCGATGATGCCGAAGAACATCATGGGGCCAAGACCATAACCGTAGCCCTTGATGCTTTCGGAATCGATCTTGCCCTCGGCATTGTAGTAGCCCGGCGTGCAAGTCTTGAGAAAGTCCATCATCAGCCCGCTGACGCCGGCGCAATGCTCGACCCATTCGGTCTCGGCAGCCTTGCTGACCTCGACCTCGGACGCGCCGGCAGCCTCCGTCCGGGCGATCACGTAGCTCATATGCCGGGACATCTCGTCCAGCCCGTGGCAGAAGTTCGCGGCAAGCGCCCCCTGCGCCGTCTGGTGGATGAAGAAATTGGGAAATCCGTTGATCAGCATGCCGTGAAAGGTGCTGATGCCATGGCGCGACCAGGTGTCCGACAGATCGAGGCCACCCTTGCCGATGACACTGAAGCCGTTGCGGACGACGGAATCGGCGCCGATCTCGAAACCGGAGGCGAAAATGATACAGTCCACCGGATAGGCCGCCCCGTTGACGACGATCGCGTCTTCGGTGATCTCGTCGATGCCTTTTCCGTCCGTGTCGAGCAGCGTGACATTGTTGCGGTTGAAGGTCTCCAGAAAGCCGTCATGGAAGACCGGCCGTTTGCAGAAGCGCCTGTACCAGGGCTTCAGCCGCTCGGCGACCTCGGGGTCGCGGACGGCGACGTCGATCCGTGCGCGGATCTCGGTCATCTTCTCCGCATCGGCAAGCTCGGCCGCCAGAAGCAGGTCGTCCAGCGTGAAATTGCCGTCCGGCGCCGCGCTCGCAGCCGCGAGGATACGGGTGAAGAGAAAGGTCCAGCCGTCCTGTATGAGGTCCTGTTCCGCCCCGGCGCCGGAGGTCAGCGACGTGAAGTTCTCGATCAGGCGCTTTTGCCAGCCGGGTTCGAGCGAGGCCACCCATTCCGGGTCGAGCGGCTCCTCTGCGCGTGCATCGACCCCGGACGGCGTCCGCTGGACGACGTAGAGATGGCCGGCATGTTCCGCGAGATGCGGAATCAGCTGCACCGAGGTCGCGCCTGTGCCGATGATGGCGACACGTTTGCCCTGCAGGCCAGTCAGCCCGCCATCCGGGCTCCCGCCGGTATAAGCGTAGTCCCAGCGGCTGCTGTGGAACGTGTGCCCCTTGTAGCGATCGACGCCGCGGATGCCCGGAAGCTTGGGGCGTGAAAACGAGCCTGTGGCGGTCAGCACGTATTTGGCGCGGATCCGGTCGCCCTGCACCGTCGAGACGAGCCAGCACGACTCGTCTTCCAGCCAGCGCAGTTCACGGACTTCCGTCTGGAACAGACCGTGCGGCTGAAGCCCGAAATGCGCGACCAGACGCTTTGCGTGCTGGTGAATTTCCTGGCCGCTCGCATAATTGCGCGGCGGCATGTAGCCGACCTCTTCCAGGAGCGGCAGGTAGACATAGGACTTCATGTCGCAGGCCAGGCCCGGATATCTGTTCCAGTACCACGTGCCGCCGAAGTCGCCGCCCTTTTCGATGATCATGATGTCGTCGATACCGGCTTTCTTGAGCCGGATCGCAGTGAGAATGCCGCCGAACCCGCCGCCGATCACCACGGCCTGCCGGGTGGTCTCGATCGGTTGCCGTTCGACACGTTCGACATAGGGATCATCGACGAAATAGGAAAAATCGCCCTTGGTCTGCAGATATTGCTGGTTGCCTTCCTCGCGAAGCCGCTTGTCACGCTCCTCGGCGTAACGGCGACGCAAGGCCTCCAGATCGATGTCGGAAGTCCGGCCGACATCGGCCCGATCTTGCACGGTCACAGTCATGATTGCTCCTCCCATCGCGCGGGGATCTCCCGAACGATATATTCCTCGAGGGAAACGCTAATTAATCAACATAGACTAGTCAACACGTATTAGTTCGGTATATGAATATAAATCGGAGGGGCACGGCGGAGGGAACCGATCGCCGTGGTGGCTGCCTTGGTGGCCAATATCAAACTGGGAGGACCACACGTGATCACTGTCCTGCTTATCGCACTTGCCGGCATCGTATCCGTCTTTATTGCGACGATTGCCATTCTCGCCGTCCGCTCGGCGCCCGAAGACCTTCGCTCGTACGACGTGCCGTCGGGCACGCTGGTGATGACGGATCAAGCGTCGCTCGCCGCCTATACGGAGATGGCGACGGCGTTTGCCGACATGGGCAAGGCATTCGACGCCATGCCGGAAGCCGAACGTCTTGCGACCGTGCGGGCGGCGCTCGACGGCATGGGGGAGGCCAAGAGCTTGGAGGAGACCGTCGTGCCGGTGGATGCCGAAGGCGTTTCCGGCGAATGGGTGCTTCCGGCGCATGGCCGGGTCCTGCGGAAGATCCTCTATATTCATGGCGGCTTCTTCAGCATGGGAAGTCCGGTCAGCCATCGTGCGATGACGACGCGTCTGGCGCGTGAGTGCGATGCGGCGGTTTTCGCCCCGCGCTACGCGCTGCTGCCCGAGAACCCGCGCAAGCGAATGGTTGGCGATTGCCGGCGCGCCTATGCGTGGCTGGCGGCCGCTCCCGTGCCGGGCTGGCCGACGATGCTGCCCATCACCGTGGCCGGCGATTCCGCCGGCGGCAATCTCGCTCTGGTCACCGCACGCTGGGCATCGCGACAGACCGGTCTCGATCATCCGGCGTCCGTTGTGGCCCTGTCGCCGGCCACCGACGCCACCATGTCGTCCCTGACGCGCGCCAACCGCAAGGACGATATTCTCGTGGGGCCGACCCTCGATCCGGTGCTGAAGTTGGCGCCGCTCGTCTGGCGCCTTGCCATTCTGGCAAAATTCAAGGTCTGGCCGAACGATCCCGAGATCTCGCCGCTCTTCGGAGACCTGTCGCGGCTGCCGCCGACCTTCATCCAGGTGGGGAGTTCCGAGCTGATGCTCGGTGATTCGCTGCGATATGCGAACAAGGCACGCGCGCAAGGATCCGACGTGCGGCTGCAGCGCTGGACCGGACTGCCCCATGTCTGGCACCTGATGGATCTGGATGCGGAGGCTGCACGGCAGTCCTGGCAGGCCATCGCCGCCTTCATCTCCGATCCCGCCGGAGCGTCGTCCGGGCCGCGCGACGATGATCGGGATGCGGTCGCGCCCTTTCCAGACCGCACGACCGCGTCCTCGACCCAGACGCCATTGCCGAAAGCGCTGCCGTAGACGGCGGCACCCGTCCCGGTCGGTTCGCCCGCCCGCCCGCCACGTCACTGACAGACCTATCATCGACCGCAAGGGGTCGCCGTGCCGCGACATCGGCTGGCGCGTCCGGTGCGCGCCCGCGCTCGTGCGGAACATCAGCAGGAGAAACATCATGACACCCGCAGACAACATGCCGGCACAGGCTGGACCGGGACTCGACATCGCCGCTCTCGAACGCTACCTGATCGCCGCCGTTCCCGGATTTTCCGGGCCGGTCGTTGCGGAGCCCATCGCCGGCGGGCAATCCAATCCCACCTTTTTCCTCACGAGCCCGAGCCATCGGCTGGTCCTGCGCAAGCAGCCCGGCGGTTCCGTGCTGCCTTCGGCCCACGCCGTTGATCGGGAGCACCGTATCCAGCACGCCTTGTGGGACAGCCGCGTACCGGTTCCGCGCATGGTGCATTTCTGCGGCGACCGCTCGGTCATCGGCACGCCGTTCTATGTCATGGAGCGGATCGAGGGGCGCATCTTCGGCGATTGCCTGCTCGAGGCGGTGTCGCCCGCGCAACGCAAGGATCTTTACAGGTCCGCAGCCGAAATGATGGCGCACCTGCACGCCGTCGACTGGCAGGGGGCGGGCCTCGGTGACTACGGCCGGCCCGGCGCCTATTTCGAGCGGCAGGTGGCGCGCTGGACCAAGCAGTGGCAACAGGCGCGCACCCGCGATCTCGAGGAGATCGACGCTCTGATCGACTGGCTGCCGCGCCACTTTCCGGCATCGCAGGCGAGCACCATCGTCCACGGCGACTTTCGCATCGGCAATCTCATGTACCATCCGACGGAGCCGAGGGTCATCGCCGTTCTCGACTGGGAGCTGTCGACCATCGGCGATCCGATGGCCGATCTGGCGCATTTCGGCATCGCCTGGGATGCCTCGCCGGAGGAATATTGCGGCCTGAAGGGCGTCGATCTCGCCGCAGCCTCTCTGCCCGACCGGCAGGAATTTCTCGGCTGGTACGGCGACGCCGGCGGACGGGCGGAGGACTTCACCAGCTTCCACCGGATTTTCGCCCTCTTCCGCTTCGCCGTCATCATGGAAGGCATCGCGGTGCGCGCCCAGAACGGCAATGCCGCCTCCGAAAGCGCGGAACGCGTCGGCCGTCTTTCGGAAAATTTCGCCCGTCGGGCCGTGGACATCATGACGCAGGCCGCCGCCTGAGACGGTATCGCCCGACAAGATTGCCAGACAACAGGGAATTCGAGACATGGATTTTGGGTATTCGGACAAGGTCGAGCAACTCTGCACGCGCCTGCGCGATTTCATGGAAGCGCACGTTCTGCCGGCAAATGTTGCCTGGCATCGTGTCTGCGAGGAGGGGCGTTATCCCCTCGAACTGATGGACCGCCTCAAGGCCAAGGCCTTTTCCGAAGGGCTCTGGAACCTCTTCTTGCCGCATCTGAAGGAGGGCGAGCCCGGGACGCGGCTGAGCAATCTCGAATATGCACCGCTTGCCGAGATCATGGGCCGTGTGCCCTGGTCGCCGGAAGTGTTCAATTGCAGTGCGCCGGATACCGGCAATATGGAACTGCTGCATATGTTCGCGACGCCGGAGCAGCGCGAGCGGTGGCTGATCCCGCTGCTCGACGGGCGCATCCGCTCCTGTTTTGCCATTACCGAGCCGGACACCGCGTCTTCCGATCCCACCAATCTCCAGACCACGGTGCTGCGCGACGGCGACGACTATGTGATCAACGGGCGCAAATGGTTTACGACCGGCGCGCGCCATCCCAACAGACAGGTCGTCATCGTCATGGGCCTGTCCGACGCGAGCCCGGACGCGGACCGGCATGCGCGCCACTCGATGGTTCTCGTGCCGTTCGACGCACCGGGTCTGCAGATCGTGCGCGACGTCCCCATCATGAACCATCATGCGCCGGAAGGGCATTGCGAGATCGTGTTCCGGAATGTCCGCGTCCCCGCCTCCAGCCTTCTCGGGGAGGAAGGCAAGGGCTTCGCGCTGGCGCAGGCGCGGCTTGGTCCGGGCCGCGTCCACCACTGCATGCGCATCATCGGGCAGTGCGAACTGGCGCTCGACCTCATGCTGGAGCGGGCCATGTCGCGGCGCACCTTCGGCCGCGCCCTCTCGGACTATTCCAACATTCAGGACTGGATCGCCGAATCGCGCATCGAGATCGATCAGCTGCGTCTGCACGTGCTGCGCGCCGCCTGGCTCATCGACAAGCACGGCAATCAGGCGGCGCGCGTCGATGTTTCCGCCATCAAGGTGTCGGCCGCGCGCGTCCAGCTGAAGGTGGTCGATCGCGCCATTCAGGTGTTCGGCGCCATGGGCCTGACACCGGACACGCCGCTCGCCGACCTGTGGACCTGGGGTCGCGCCATGCGGTTTGTCGACGGGCCGGACGAGGTGCATCTGCGCACCATCGCGCGGGACGAACTCAAACGGGCCAAATCCCGGATCGGTGCTGCCGCGGATTATCTCGTGCCGCCGCGCGCCGACGAGGCGTAAGGGGCCAGATGGGCCGGCACGGCGCGCTGCAAGTTTTGTTCGATTTAGACTAGTCATGAAGGACTAATAATGCGATGCTTGAGAGGGCCGGACGGAAGATCGCCACAAGCGATACGACGTTCGGGAGGAGCCTGGGAGGGCACATGGAACTGACCGGAAAGACCGCCTTCATCACCGGAGGCGCCAGCGGGATCGGCCTTGCCTTTGCACGGCAATGTGCCGGATACGGCGCGACCGTGCTGCTGGCGGATATCGAGGACGCGGCCCTTCAGGCGGCAGCCTCCGGCCTGCGCGACATGGGCGCGAAGGTCGGCACCTATCGCCTCGACGTATCCGACCGCGTCAATTACGAGGCCGTCGTCGATGCCGTCATCGTGGAGTATGGTGCGCCCTATCTGCTCTTTAACAATGCCGGCGTCGCCTGGAAAGCGCCGGCGTCCATCGCGACGCCCAGCGACTGGGAATGGCTCGTCAAGGTCAACATCCTCGGTCTCGGCTACGGCATTTCTCTGATCGTTCCCAAGATGGTGGATGCCGGGGTCGGTGGCTACGTGGTGAACACCGGGTCGATCTCCGGCCTCCTGACGCCCGTCGGCACGGCATCGGTCTATGCGATGACCAAGCATGCCGTGGTGGCGATTTCCGAGGCGCTCGCGCATGAACTGCGCGGCTGCGGCATCCATGTGGCGGTGGTCTGCCCGGGGCAGGTGGCGACCAACATCATCAATTCGGACCGCAATCTGGCAAGCGGCGTTGCCGGCGCGTCCATCAGCCAGGCCGGCCCCGAAGAGCGGGCCTTTTCCAGCAGCATGGTCGCCAGGGGTCTGTCCCCGGACGAGGTCGCCATCCGCACCTTCAAGGCGCTGGAGGAGAGGCGGACCTATGTCATCACCCATCCGGAATACAAGGACGACATCATTGTCCGGCACCGGCAGATCGAGAACGCCATCACCGGTGCGCCGGAGACGGATGTCGATCTGCTCGCCCTCGTCAAGTCGATGATAACACTGGAGCCGCTGACCTGAACCGTCGCGTGAAAAAAGAGGTGTAAAATGATGGATTCCAATTCGCCAGACCTTCCGCGCGGGCTCGAACTGACCTCGCTGTCTCCGACCTTCCGCGACGATCCCTTCTCCGTGCTGAACGGGCTGCGCGATTCCGTCGCCGTGCTAGAGGACGGCCAGCTTCGCGATCATGTCGTCTTCCGTGCCGATCTGGTGCAGAAAGTTCTCACCGACCAGACATTGCTGGTCGATCCCCGCGCCCTCGCGCAGACATCGACGCGCATCATGCGCGGCGAGGATATGTCGGTCGAGACATCCATGCTGCATGCGGACGGCGCGCGGCACAAGCGGTTGCGCACCCTGATGCTGAAGGCCTTCAACAACCGTCGTCTCGAAGCCTTCCGCGAGCGGGCGCGGGAAATCTGCAACGAACTGCTGGATGCGGCCGGCGCGGAATTCGACTTCGTCCAGCAGATCGCGCGGCCGATGCCGACGAAGGTCATCATCGAGCTGCTCGGGGTCGATCGATCGCTGGGCGAAGAGTTCAAGGTCTGGTCCGATCAGGCCATTGCCTTCAAGCTGAACCCCTTGGCCGACGAGGAAACCCGCACGATCGGCGCCGAGGGCCTCGCAGCGATCGACAGGACGGTTGCCGACGAGGTGAACCGCCGCCTGTCGTCCGGCGACCGGCCCGACGACCTGATTTCCGGGATGATGGATGCCCAGACGAGCACGGGCGAGACGTTCTCCGTCGCGGAAATCTCCCAGCATGCCCAGCTTCTGCTGATCGCCGGCAATCAGACGACGACCGATCTGATGGGGACCATGGTCAAGAGCCTGATGGAGCAGGGAACGAGCTATGCCGATCTGGTGCGCGACCCGGCTCTCATCCCGAGCGCCGTCGAGGAGGCCATCCGCTTCGAGCCGCCGATCTTTGGAACCGAACGCATCACGCAGGAAGAGGTCGTCATCGAGGGGGTTTCGATACCGAAAGGTCACGTGATCACCGCGCTGTTGACCGCCGCCAACCGCGATCCGAAAATGGTCGAGCGCCCCGACGAATTCGATATCCACCGCAGCCAGATCAAGCATGTCTCTTTCGGGGGCGGGGCCCATCGGTGCATCGGCGCGCCGCTGGCCAAGCTGGAATGCGAGGTTCTGCTGCAGGAGATGGTTCGCCGTTTTCCCGCGATGAAACGGGCCGACCGCGCCTATGCCTACGATCCGAATCCGGGTTTCCGGGGGCTGGAGTTCTACTGGCTCTGCAAGAACTGATGCCCGACCCCGGAGACCGTCGGGGCAGGGGCTGGAAGGGCGACGGAGAGGGGAGTCCGTGCCTGCAGGGTCGTCCGTCCGCGCCTGCACGCAAATGTGTTGGCCATCTTGCGAACCTCGATTAAAACCTCCGTTCTACGCAAGACGGAGGTGCGCGTGACAGGAGAAAAGCAGAAGAAGGGCTCGATGAGACGGGGCGACATCACGCGTCAGAAAATCCTGGATAGCGCGATCGATCTCGTTGCCGAGGCCGGCTACACGAACACGACGACGCAGGCCGTTCTGGATCGGTCGCACCTCAGCCGCGGTTCGCTGTTGCATCAGTTCGGGACGCGGCACGAATTGATGGTGACGACGGGGCAGGAGGCGATCCGCCGGATGCTCGGATCGATCGAGGTGCGGATGTCGCAGGCGGGGGGCGCGCTCGAGGGCTTGTTCCGCTTCCCGGACATTCTCTGGGAGGTGGTGATCGAGCCTCCGGCGCTGGCGCTTCACGAGATCCAGATGGCATCGCGCTGGGACCGGGATCTGTTCGAAGGGCTCAAGGAACAGATTCTTCTCGGCGAAATCTACGTCGAAAAGAGCATTCGGGCGATCGCCATGCGCTATTCGATGGTGGATGTGGAAGGGTATATGATCGATCTGGCGATCATCAGCGATGCGATGCCCGGGCTCGCCGCACGCCGGTCGCTCGCCAGCGATCCGGCCCGTATCGCCACCGAACTTCAAGTGCTGAAGGCCTGGCACTTCGATGGACTGAACAGGCGGCTGCCGGAGACACATCGCCGGACCGCCGAACAGATGAACGGTGCCTCCCCGGCGACTGTCGCCTGACGGCAGACCGGATGGCCCTCCATCCGGCGCCGGCCTGGGCGGAGCCGGCCGGCAGCTCGAGCATGTCCGGTGAATGCCGGATCACCGAAACACTCTCTGTCGTTGTCATCGGCGCATAGCCTGACGGCAACCTGAACGCGCTTTGCCTGGAAATGCCTTGGCCGCATCGGTCAGGGCCGGCCCCGCGCGTCACCCGATCTATGGTTCAAGGAGGACTTCAATCATGTTGCGCATCACCGTGTCCTATACCATCGGCCCTGCCGGCCGCTTCGATCTCGATTACTACACGACCCGGCATGCCCAACTGGTGCATCGCCTGTGCGACCCCGTCGGGCTGCAGCGTTTCGAAGTCGACCATGACAGGGGCGCCGGCATCGTCTCCGCACAGCTCACCTTCGGTGCGAGCGACACGGTCATGACCGATCTGGCCGCCGTATCGGCAGAATTGGCCGCCGATGGCGCGAACTTCACCGATATCACGCCGACGATGACGACCGCCGCCATCGTTCACCAGAGCTGATGAAAGGGCATAGGATGACCGCCATGCCCATCGAACGTTCTTTCGAACCGCCACGCCCGTGGGAAGCGATCCACCATGCGCTCGGGGTGAGCGCGCCTGCGCCGGAAACCACGCCGCTCGGCCTGCGCGTCAGCGAGGCGGCGGCCAGGATCCCCGACCATTCGGCGCTGTTTTTCGAAGGACGGCGGATCAGCTATGCCGAACTCGACCGCAGTGCCAACCGGCTCGCCAATGCCCTGGCCGCACGCGGCGTCGGCAAGGGCGATGTCATCGCCCTGCATCTGCCGAACACGCCGCAATTCGTCATCGGCCTCGTGGCGGCGTCCAAACTCGGGGCCATCGCCTCCGGCGTCTCGACGCTGCTCGCGCCGGGCGAACTGGCGTTCCAGCTCGCCGATTCCGGCGCAAAGGTCCTTTTGACGCTCGATACGCTGGCGGCGGCGCGGCTCGCGGCCATCGACCGGCTTCCCGCATCGCTTTCCACGGTCGTCGTCACCTCCGCGATGGAGTTCTTCACATCCGCACCGGTCGATCTTCCAACGCTCGCCGTCGAAACGGTCGTATCCTTCACCGGTCTGCTGGAAGGCTGCAGCGCGGATTTCCGGCAGGTTCCCGTGTCCGGCGACGATATCTTTCTCCTGCAATATACCGGCGGGACCACGGGGAGGCCCAAGGGGGCGATGCTGTCGGTCGCCGCGGTCATGACCAACCCGGTCACGGCCAATATCTATGAGCCCTATGTCTATGGCGCCGAACGGATGGCGGCGCCCTTTCCGTTCTTCCATATCGGCGGCGTCGCCGGGCTCATCGGCGCGCTGGCCGCCGGCGGAGAGTTCCTCGTGGTCCTCAATCCGCGCGACCTCGAAAAGTTCGTGGACGAGGTCATCCGCATGCGACCGACACGCCTGGGCGCCATCCCGACATTCTACCAGATGCTGTTGAACTTCCCCCGGTCGGACGAGATCGATTTCAACGAGCTGAAGATCGCTGTCACGGGTGGCGCGCCGATTACCGGGCAGGACCGCCAGCGCCTCGATCACCGGTTGGGAGCCGGCAAGCTGTCGGATTGTTTCGGTATGACCGAGACGTCGTCCGTCTATGTCGGCAATCCGCCGCTGCGCTGCAAGCCGGCAGCGCTCGGCATCCCCGTTCCGGGCGCGGACGTGCGGATCGTCGATGTCGAGACCGGCCTGCAGACGTTGCCGCCCTTCGAGCGGGGGGAGATCATCACCTCCGGCGTTCACGTGATGGCTGGATACTGGGGCATGCCCGAGGAGACGGCGCATGCGCTGCGGCCGCTGGACGGCAAGACCTGGATGTACACCGGCGATGTCGGCTACATGGACGAGGAGGGGTATGTCTATATCGCCGACCGCGCCAAGGACATGCTGATCGTCGGCGGCTTCAAGGTGTTCTCGCTCGAGGTCGAGGACGTCGTTCGCCGGCTGCCCTTCGTCGCGTCGGCTGCCGCGATCGGCACACCGGATCTGGAACGAGCCGGCAACGATATCGTCAATCTCGTCGTCCAGCGCAACGAGGCCGGCCGGGTCCAAACCGAAGACGCGCTGATCGAGGCCATTGTCCGGCATTGCCGGCACGAACTCGCACCCTACAAGATCCCCAAGCACGTGTCTTTCGTCGACGCCATCCCGCTGACATCCATCGGCAAGATCGACAAGAAGGCGCTGCGCGCCACCCTCGGCCGGTAGAAGCGTCCCGGTCCCCTGCGGGCCGGGAGCGGATGCTTACGCGAGCAATTGCCGGAGATCCTCGATCGTCTCGAACCGCGCGGGATCGGCCGGTTTTCCGGCCTCGATCAGCCGTGTGCCAACCATATAGGCGCGGGCATCGTTGATGGCG
Organism: Rhizobium quercicola; assembly: GCF_021168455.1. Taxonomy (NCBI): domain Bacteria; kingdom Pseudomonadati; phylum Pseudomonadota; class Alphaproteobacteria; order Hyphomicrobiales; family Rhizobiaceae; genus Rhizobium; species Rhizobium quercicola. The sequence goes on along the minus strand of NZ_JAJOZR010000001.1, from coordinate 447,818 downwards.
TCCACCGCCAGAAGCCGGCTGCCGGCGAAGTACCAGACGCTGGCGGGCCCGCTCTCCGGCCCCATTTCTTTTCCGGCCGCAGAACCGCGCGTGACGATCCTGTCATATCCGGCGCCGAGCCCCGCGATCTGCAGTTTGCGATCGTACTGATCGGACCAGAACCACGGTTTCGGACGGTAGGCCTTGCCCGCACCCAGCATGTTTTCGGCGACGGTTTCGGCATGGGCGACGGCATTGCCGACCGATTCCAGACGCAGGCGAATGGCTCCGTGCGGAAAGGAGGCGCAATCGCCCGCGGCCCAGAGGTGCGGCACGCTGGTTTCGCCGAATGCGTCGGTGCGAATACCGTTTTCGATCACGCATCCCGCCTGGACCGCCAGCTCGGTGGCGGGCAGGACGCCGATACCGACGATGACGAAATCGGCCGGCACTTCCTCGCCGTCCGTCAGCCGCGCGGCCCTGACCGCACCGTCGCCCACCAGTCTGTCCAGCCCGACGCCTTCGACGATCCTGACGCCGTGTGCGGCGTGAAGCGCGCGGAAATAGTCCGATGTTTCCGGCGCGGCGACGCGATGCAGAATGCGCGGCGCCATCTCGACCACGGTGACTGCGAGCCCGCGCTTTGCCGCCACGGCCGCCGCCTCCAGCCCGATATATCCTCCGCCGACGATGACGAGCCTTTGCCCGGCGACGAAGCGGTGGCGCATGGCATTGACGTCATCCAGTCCGCGCAGCGTGTAGACGCCCGACAGGTCGCCGCCGACCGTGGCCGGCAGCCTGCGCGGCGCAGCCCCGGTCGTGAAGGCGAGTTGGTCAAAACGCAGCCTGTCGCCACCGACGGTCAGAATGTGCGCTTCGGCATCGACCGAGGCGACCCGTTGCCCCAGTCTCAGGGTGATCCGGTTGTCCCGAAAAAAGTCCGGCGCCCGCAACCAGAGCCGGGAGGCCTCGATCTCTCCCAGAAGATAGGCCTTCGACAGCGGCGGCCGCTGATAGGGCGGACTGTTCTCCTCGCCGATCAGCGTGATCTCGCCATCGAACCCCGCGCTGCGCAGCCTGGCGACCAGAGTAGCGCCCGCCTGTCCGGCGCCAACCACCACGAAATGTGCCATAGACGGTCTCCCTTTGATGATGGTCCGCACCTGCCGAGACGGGTCAGGGGCGCAACGCGACCAGAATCCGCTTCTGTTCGGCGGACTGCAGCGCAAGCTTTTCCGCAAGCTCTCCGTAGACGGTTTCCACCCTGTCCCGTTTCAGCTTCAGCGTGGTGGTGAGAAAGCCGTTGTCGATCGCCCATTCCTCATCGGCGACGATGACGGCGCCGATCCGTGCATGTTTCTCGACCCCGGCGTTGATGGCCTCGGCCCGCTGGCTCAACCGTTGCGACAGGTCTTCCGGCGCGGCGTTGCGGCCGGCCTGGGAAAGCGTGCAGATCATCACCGTCTTGGAATAGCCACGCCCGAGCAGACAGCGTTGATCCACTTCGGCCTGCTTGGCGAAGGCGTCCTCCATCGGCAGCGGCGCCACGTATTTTCCGTGTATCGTCTTGAAGTAATCCCGGATGCGGCCGGTGATGTAATAGAAGCCGTCCTCATCGACGCGGGCGCGATCGCCGGTATGGACCCAGCCGTCCACGAAGGTTTCGGCTGTCTTCTCCGGATCCTTGAAATAGCCGGGCGAGAAGCCGTCACCTTTCACGAGAAGTTCGCCCTCATGCGAAAGCCGGGCCTCGATCCCGTCGACCGGCTTGCCGATCGAGCCGAGGCGCATGACGTCGCGGCGGGTGCACATCAGGCCCATGGCCTCGGTCTGCCCGAACCCTTCCAGAAGCGTGAAGCCGAGCGATTCGTAGAATTCCAGCAGCGATCTGGAAATGGGCGCGGAGCCGGACAACAGCACCTTGACGTCCTCGAAACCCAGAAAGGCCCGTGCCGTCTGCGCCGTCGTGGCGGCATCGGCCGCATAGGCGGCCTCGAATGCGGCGCGGCCGCCGAACGACGCCAGGATCTCCTGCTGGAATTGCTCCCAGACGCGCGGCGCGCCGAAGAAAAATGTCGGCCGTGCCTGTCGCATGTCGCGCAGCAGCGTCGTGCGCTTTTCCATGAAGCTGATGCTGCCGCACTGAACCAGGCTCATTGCGAAAATCTGTTCGCGTTCGGCCAGATGCGACAAAGGCAGATAGGAGAGAAAGCGGGGGAATCGTTCGATTTCCAGAGGCTCGGTCGAGCGCAGCATGGGGGCGATGAGAGAGTGGTGCGTGTGCATGACGCCCTTCGGCACACCGGTCGTCCCGGACGTGTAGACGATCGTCACGACATCGTCGCTCCGCCCGGCATAGGCGGGCTGCCGGCCATGATACTTCTGCAACAGATCGGACCAGTCATGATCGGCATCGACGTCCGGCGTCTGCGGCAGACGCACGATCGTCACATGATCGGGGATCACGTCGCGCACTTTCTGCCAGTTCTCGGCTTCGCCGACGAACAGGATATCGATCTCGGAAAATTCGACGATGTAGCGGGTGATGTCAGCTGACTGTGTCGTGAAGATCGGCACCGTGACATTGCCCGAGGCCATGATCGCGAGATCCGCGAGGATCCAGTGGGCACGGTTGCGCGACAGGATCGAGATGTTGCGCCCGCGTGCCGGAAGCGTCTCCTCGATCCAGGAGGCCAGCGCCAGCGCTTCCGCCGCCGCCTGCGCCCAGGTCCATGCGCCATTGTCTCCATCCGGCCGGCCGGCCGGCCCGGGCCATGGCTCGAAAAGCCAGACACGGTCCGGGTAGCGACGGCTCCAGTCCTTCATCAGAGCGACCAGATCGTGAATTTGCTCTTCGGCGCACCACGATTCGTCGCGTTCGGGCGCACCCGCACCATCCGTCGGCCGGGCGTTGGCTTCGGTCATCGTTCTCTCCTCCCATCGCTGCCGGCACGGCACAGAGCCACCCACTCTGTCTCCGCGCCGGACGAACGGCCCGCAAGCACCACGGACCGCACGATCATCGATGTTACCGTTTTCCGGAAACCTGCAGGCTGTTTCTTTACATGGGCTCCGGTGGATCCGTCGCCCCGTTTCGGCGGTTCAGCCGTGTCAGATCAGCTTTCCCGTCATCGCCGCATTGCCGAACGGGCCGAGCTTGACGTTCCCCGTCAGGCTGTTGTCCTCCTGAATATGCGCAGTGAACTCCAGAAGTGCCGGAACGGGCTTCGTGACGTTGTTGGTCCAGGTGACGGTCGTTCCCTGAACCTTCGGATTGTCGATCGGGCCGGTCGCGGTCGCATCCGACATGCTGCCCGTGATCGTATCCCCGTCCTGATGAAGTTCGACCATCGGCGTCTGGACCCCCATCGGCGTTTTGATCGACAGCTGCCACTTTCCATGAATTGCCATTTTATGTCCTCCTCCTCATTCGCCAGAGAGCCATGCGGCCTGACGTAAACTAGTCATGCACGACTACTTATCTCTGTCAAGCATCATGGCAGCGCCTGGAACGAGGGCCCGGGCCGGCACGGGAAAGCGACGCGGACGCGAATTAAAAGTGTTTGACTAGTCATCATAGACTATTTATGGTCCAGTGACGATCGTGGACAGCGGACGCCGGAACAGGCGCGCCGGCCTTGCCATTCGATCAGGGAGACTGCGACCGGGAGGGCGCAACACCGACAGCACCGGACTCTGACCACGCGGCCCCTGAGGCAGCGAGCGCGGGTGCATGTCTGGAGCTGCCGATGTGGTTGCGAACGAGGGCTTTGAAGGGAGGCTGAGCATGGCGGAAGCTGCGTTTATTTACGAGGCGATACGGACGCCGCGATCCAGGGGCAAGCCGAATGGCGGCCTCAACGAGGTCAAGCCGATCAATCTGGTGGCCGGTCTCCTCAGAGAGATGCAGGTGCGGCACGATCTGGATACGTCACGGGTGGACGATCTGGTCATGGGCTGCGTCAGCCCGACGCTCGAGCAGGGCGGCAACCTGCCGAAGGTCGCGCTTCAGAGGGCAGGGTGGAGCGAGAAGGTTCCGGCCGCACAGGTGAACCGGTTCTGCGCATCCGGGCTCGATACGTTCAACACCGCCGCCGCGCGCGTCGCGTCGGGCTGGGAAGACCTGATTTGCGCCGGCGGCTTCGAAAGCATGAGCCGCGTGGCGATGGGGTCCGATGGCGGACCGATCGCCGAGGACCCCGAGACCGGTTTCGCGACGCGTTTCGTGCCCCAGGGCATCGGCGCGGATCTCATCGCGACGATCGACGGCAATGATCGCGAGCGGGTGGATCAGGTGGCGCTGGCCAGCCAGCGCAAGGCGGCTCATGCGCAGACCAGCGGCTGGTTCGACCGCTCGGTCGTTCCCGTGCGCGACGATTCCGGTGTCGTCATTCTGGAGCGTGACGATTTCCTCCGTCCGGAAACGGACATGCGCGCCCTGGCGTCGCTGAAGCCGAGCTTCGAGGGCATGGGGCGGATGGGTTTCGATGCGGTGGCCCTGTCGAAATACCGGCATGTGGAGCGGATCGACCATGTCCACACCCCCGGCAACTCGTCCGGCATCGTCGATGGCGCATCGCTGGTGCTGGTCGGAAACGAACGGATCGGGCGGGCCCTCGGTCTCACGCCAAGGGGCCGGATCCTCTCGGTCGCGGTCACGGCCACCGAACCGACGATCATGCTGACCGGTCCGGGGCCGGCTGCCACAAAGGCGCTGGAGAAGGCCGGGCTGACGGCCGAGGACATGGACCTCGTCGAAATCAACGAGGCGTTCGCGGCCGTCGTGCTGCGGCTTCAGAGCGACCTGAACGTTCCCGATGAAAAGCTGAACGTCGTCGGCGGCGCCATCGCCATGGGCCACCCTCTCGGCGCGACGGGGTCCATGCTCGTCGGCACCGTTCTGGACGAGCTGGAACGGCGCAAGGCCCGGCGGGCTCTGATCTGCCTGTGCGTCGGCGGCGGCATCGGCATCGCCTCGATCATCGAACGCGTCTAAGGAGAGCACTGTGACGGAATATCACTGGAATCTGGATACGGACGGCATTGCGACGATCACGTTCGACGCATCCGGCAAATCGGCCAATACGATGACGGCGGCCTGGGTCGCGGCGATGGAAGAGATCATCGCGCGCCTCGGCGCCACGAAGGACCTTTCCGGCGTCGTGCTCGCATCCGCCAAAAGCACCTTTTTTGCCGGCGGCGATCTTCAGGACATTCTCGGCAATGTCATGGGGGCGGACGATCTGTTCGCGATGATCGAGCGCAACAAGGCGCCCTTCCGCGCGCTGGAGAAACTGCCGGTTCCCGTCGTGGCCGCGATCAACGGGGCGGCTTTCGGCGGTGGCTACGAAATGTGCCTTGCCGCCAACCGCCGGATCATCGTGGCCTCCCCGAAGGCGGTCGTCGGCCTGCCCGAGGTGACGCTCGGCCTTCTGCCGGGGGCGGGCGGCATCGTCCGGCTGACGGCCCTGCTCGGGCTCAAGGCGGCACTGCCGCTGCTGACCGAAGGCACGATGCTCCCGCCGCAAACGGCGCTTTCGCTCGGCCTGGTCGACGAGATCGTCGAGGGGGTGGAGGATCTGATTCCCGCCGCAAAGGACTGGATCCGCGCCAATCCGAAGGCCGCGACCCAGCCGTGGGATAGCCGGGGCTTCCGCTATCCCGGCGGAGATGCCGATGCGCCGAAGATTCGCCAGCTGGCCATGGTGGCGCCGCCGATGCTGTTTGCCAAGACACGCGGACTGATGAAGGCACCCGAGCGCATCCTCGACATTGCCGTGAATTCGATGCGCATGGGCTTCGAAAGCGCCTTGCGGGCGGAGACACGGGGCCTCTGCGCTCTCATTCCCTCGGTCGAGGCGAAGGCGGCGATCAGCTTCTCCTTCTTCGGCATGCAGGACATTCGGTCGGGCCGGTTCCGGCCGGAAGGCGCGCCTGTGACCTTCACGAAATCTGCGGTCATCGGCGCCGGCATGATGGGCGCCGGCATCGCCTGGGCGCATGCCAGCCGAAAGCTCCCCGTCGCCCTGAAGGACGTTTCCCTGGAGGCGGCCGAAAAAGGCAAGGCCTATTCCGAGAAGCTGGTCGCGAAGGCGTCCGGGCGCGGCCACATGAGCGCGGAGCAGGCCGCCGGGCTGCTGGCGTTGATCGAGCCCACGGCCACGGACAGCCCGCTTCGAGGGGCGGATCTCATCGTCGAGGCCGTCTTCGAGGACATCGATCTGAAACGCCGGGTCATTCAGGAAAGCTTTCCGCTGCTGGCCGATGGGGGCATCTACGGCTCGAACACCTCGACCCTGCCGATCTCCGTTCTTGCGGAGTCCTGCCCGGATCCGACCCGTTTCATCGGGCTGCATTTCTTCAGCCCCGTGGACCGGATGAAGATCGTGGAAATCATCGTCGGTGCCAAGACGAGCCAGGACACAGTGCGAAAGGCCTATGATTACGCCCGCCAGATCGGCTACCTGCCGATCGTCGTCAACGATTCCCGCGGCTTCTTCACGAGCCGGGTCTTCGGCACCTTTCTCGACGAGGGAATGCAGCTGCTGCAGGACGGCGTCGATCCGGTGGTGATCGAGCGTTCCGCCTGGAATGCGGGCATGCCTGTCGGTCCCTTCGCGGTTCAGGATGAGATTTCGCTGAGCCTGTCGAAAATGGCGATGGTGACCCACAAGACCCTGGACGGCATGCTGGGCGTCGTCTCTGGTTTTGGCCGTCAGAACACGGCCACCAACCGGATCGTGCCGGCCATGTGCGATCTCGGACGGGGCGGCCGGGCCAGGGACAAGGCGGGCTTCTATGATTATCTCGAAGATGGCACCAAGAGGCTCTGGCCGGGCCTTGCCGATTTCGTCATCGAAAATCGCCACGTTCCGGACCAAGACGTGTCGGACCGCCTGATCTACCGTCAGGCCCTGGAAACGCTGCGCTGCCTTGACGAAGGCGTTCTGCGCACGGAGGTTGAAGGCAATATCGGTTCGGTCATCGCCATCGGCTTTCCGCGTCACACCGGCGGGGCGCTCCAGTTCATCCGATCGACCGGCATCGACGCTTTCAAGACCCGCTGCGACCAGCTTTCGAGCGCCTATGGCGAACGCTTCAAGGTTACGGCGCAGCAGCTGGAAAAGCTCGATGGCTATCGTCTCGCAGCCTGATCGGCACAGCGCGCTGGCACGTCGGAACAGGAGACCATCATGAAACTGACCGAAACCGTGGCCGTCGTGACGGGCGGCGCCTCCGGCCTTGGCGAAGCCTGCGTGCGCAATCTCGTCGTCGGCGGTGCCCGGGTCGCGATCCTGGATCTCGATGCGGACCGCGGCGAGAGGCTGGCGCGCGATCTGAACGGCGCGGCCCATTTCGCAAGGGCCGATGCCACCAGCGAAAGCGACGTCTCGGCGGCGCTCGACGCCTGCCAGTCTGCTTTCGGCAAGGTCACCGCCGCGATCAACTGCGCCGGCATCGCCGTGGCCGTAAAGACCATCGGCAAGGCCGGGGCGCATCCGCTGGCGCTCTACAGGAAGGTCCTCGACGTCAATCTCGCGGGCACCTTCAACGTCTGCCGGCTTGCAGCCGAGCGGATGCAGGCCAATCTGCCCGACGAGAACGGCGAACGGGGCGCCATCGTTCTGACGGCATCGGTCGCCGCCTTCGATGGCCAGAAGGGGCAGGCCGCCTATGCCTCCTCGAAGGGCGGGATCGTCGCTTTGACGTTGCCGATGGCGCGAGACCTCGCCGATGTGGGCATCCGGGTCAACACCGTGGCGCCGGGACTGTTTCTGACACCGATGATGGAAGGTCTGCCCCAGCCGGCGCAGGACGCGCTGGCGCATCAGCCTCTCTTTCCCAAGCGCCTCGGCAAACCATCGGAACTGGCCTCGCTCGTCCGGTTCCTGGTCGAGTGCCCCTACATCAACGCGGAGACCATCCGGCTCGACGGCGGCGCCCGGCTGCCCTGACGTCAGCCGCATCGCGCCGTCTCATAAGGAAACAGGAATCATGCAGCAGAGAAACTTTACCGAGGAACAGGACCTCTTCCGGCAGTCCTACAGGAAGTTCCTGGACGCCGAGGTCAAGCCGTATATGCCGCAATGGCGCAAGGACGGGATCGTCCCGCGCGAGATTTTCCGTAAGGCGGGCGATCTCGGCATGCTGATGATCTGGCCCGAGGAGAAATATGGCGGGCTGGGCGAAAGCGATTTCCGCTTCGAGCAGGTGATCATCGAGGAGACGGCGCGCGCCGGCTGCAGCGAATGGTACAACACGCTCCACAGCCGGCTCGTCGGCCCCTACTTCAAGAATTTGGGCACGGAGGAACAGCGCGAGCGCTTCTTGCCCAAATGCGTCACCGGTGAAACCATCCTCGCCGTGGCGATGACGGAAGCCGGGGCCGGCAGCGACCTTGCCGGCATGAAGTCCACCGCAAAGGACATGGGCGACCATTTCCTCCTCAACGGCTCGAAAACCTACATCTCGAACGGCATCAATGCCGACGTGGTGATCACGGCGGCCAAGCTCCACGGCGCGGAGGGTCGCCATGCGATGGTTCTCCTCATCGTCGAGCGCGACATGGAAGGGTTCACCCGCGGGAGAAACCTCGACAAGATCGGTCTTCACGCACAGGACACGGCCGAATTCTTCTTCGACAACGTCAAGGTGCCGAAGGAGAATGTGCTCGGAACGCCGGGCAAGGGCTTCTACCATCTGATGGAGGGGCTGGCCGAGGAACGCCTGATCGCCTCCTGCGGCTATCTTGCCGTCGGCCGGCGCGCCTTCGACATCACGCGCGACTATGTCATGCAGCGCGAGGTCTTCGGAAAGCCGCTGTCGCAGCAGCAGAACACGCAGTTCCGCATGGCCGAGATGGATGCGGAGCTCGATATCTACCAGGTCTATGTCGATCACTGCGTGGCCGAGCACAATGCCGGGCGGCTGACCGCCAACCTCGCTGCCAAGGCCAAAATGGTCGGAAGCGAGCTGGAATGGCGCATGGCCGATCTCGGCCTGCAGATGCATGGCGGCGCCGGCTATATGGAAGAATACGAGATCTCGTCGATCTTCACCGCCTCGCGGATGAGCCGGATCTACGCCGGAAGCGCGGAGGTGATGCGGTACATCATCGGCCGCGACGTCTTTTCCCAGAATTATCAAAGCATCCTGAACTGAGGGGGATCACATGAATCTCAATGGAATCACGGCCGTCATCACCGGCGGCGCGTCCGGTCTCGGGGCCGCCACCGCCAGACTTCTCGCGTCGCGCGGCGCACGGGTCGGCATTTTCGATCTCAACGACACATTGGGCACAGCGCTCGCGAAAGAGCTCGGCGGCGCCTATGCCAAGGTTAACGTGTCGTCCGAGACCGACGTCGACCAGGGTTTCGCCACGATAAGGCAAGCCCTCGGGCAAGAGCGCATCCTCATCAATTGCGCCGGTATCGGCAATGCCATCAAGACGATTTCCCGTGACCGGGACAGCGGCGCGATCACGCATTTCCCCCTGGCCGACTTCGAGAAAATCATTCAGGTCAACCTGATCGGCACCTTCCGCTGCATCGCCAAATCGGCGGCCGGCATGGCGCTCCTGCCGCCGATCGACGGGGAACGCGGGGCGATCGTCAATACGGCATCCGTGGCGGCGGAAGACGGACAGATCGGCCAGGCCGCCTATTCCGCCTCGAAGGGCGGCGTCGTCGGTATGACACTTCCCATCGCCCGCGATCTCGCCCGCGAGCTGATCCGCGTGAACACCATCCTGCCGGGCATCTTCGACACGCCCCTGCTGCAGTCGGCGCCCGAGACCGTCAAGCAGGCGCTCGCGGCCCAGGTCCCCAACCCGTCGCGCCTGGGCGATCCGGCCGACTATGCCGCGCTTGCCGTTCACATGTGCGAAAATTCCTATTTCAACGGCGAAGACGTGCGTCTCGACGGCGCGATCCGCATGGCGCCGCGCTGAGCAGGCACGGCAACGCGACGCGCGACACATTCAGGGAGATAGACAATGTCTGACGCCTATATCATCGATGCCTGCCGGACCCCGCGCGGCATCGGAAAAGCCGGAAAAGGGGCCTTGGCGCATCTGCATCCGAGCTATCTCGGATCGACCGTGCTGCGAGCACTTGCGCGCCGCAACGATCTCGATACCGGGGAGGTGGACGACGTGATCTGGGGCACGTCCGCTCAGGTCGACAAACAGTCCTGCGATCTCGGCCGGATGGCAGCCCTGAATGCGGGTTATGACGTGGCGGCGAGCGGCGTCACCCTCGACCGCTTCTGTGGCTCGGGCATCACCGCTGTCAGCCTTGCCGCCGCGCAGGTCCGCTCCGGTTTCGAGGATTGCGTCGTCGCCGGCGGCAGCGAGATGATGAGCTTCACCGCCACCGCGGGCCTGTCTCCGATCGTGGATGCGGGGAACACCGATCTGCGGGCCTTGCATCCGCAATCGCAGCAGGGCGTCTGCGCCGATGCGATCGCGACGCTTGAGGGGATCACGCGCGCCGACGTCGATGCTCTCGCGGTGGAAAGCCAGAGACGCGCCGCCGCCGCCATCGAAGACCGGCGGTTCGACCGCTCGCTGATCGCCGTCCATAACCCCGACGGGTCGCTGGCGCTCGATCGCGAGGAATTTCCGCGGCCGGGCACCACGCTCGAAACGCTGGCGGGCCTGAAGACGTCCTTCGACAAGATCCGGGACATCGTGGCGGACGAACGCACCGGGGAAACCTATGGCATGCTGATTCAGCGCCGCTATCCGCAGATCGATCGCTTCGACCATGTGCATCACGCCGGCAACTCCTCGGGCGTCGTCGATGGCGCGGCCGCTCTCCTGCTGGCATCGAAGGCCTTCGCCGCGAAACGCAGATGGAAGCCCCGCGCCCGGATCGTCGCCACCGCCAATATGGGCGACGATCCGACCCTGATGCTCAACGCGCCGGTGCCTGCCGCGCGCAAGGTGCTGGAGAAAGCCGGGCTGACCATCGCGGATATCGATCTCTTCGAGATCAACGAAGCCTTTGCCGTCGTCACCGAGAAATTCATCCGGGATCTTCGGCTCGACCGGGAGAAGGTCAACGTCAATGGCGGCGCGATCGCGCTTGGCCACCCGATCGGCGCGACCGGCGCGATCCTCATCGGTACGCTCCTCGACGAACTCGAGCGTCAGGACAAGCGTTATGGTCTCGTCACCATGTGCGCCGCCGGCGGGCAGGCGCCTGCGATCATCATCGAACGGCTGGGCGGTTGAACCATGGATGTCCAGCCGAAGCCTCTCACCGGATATCGCGTCGTGGAACTGGGCGCGATCGGACCGGGCCCCTATTGCGGCCAGCTTCTGGCCGATCTCGGCGCCGATGTCATCGTCGTCCACCGGCCCGGCCCGGACCTGCCGAGCGTCGATGCGCGGGGCAAGCGCTCCATCGTGGTCGATCTGCGCAAGGCCGGCGCGGCGGACATCGTGCTCGATCTTGTCGAGACGGCCGATGTGCTGATCGAGGGCAACAGGCCGGGTGTCGCCGAACGGCTGGGTGTCGGGCCGCTGGCCTGCCTTGAGCGCAACCCCGCACTGATCTACGGGCGGATGACCGGCTGGGGGCAGACAGGACCTTGGGCCGGCATGGCCGGACACGACATCAACTATATCGCGCTCACGGGCGCGCTGCTCGCACTCGGCAAGGACGGCGAGCCGCCACCGCCGCCGCTCAACCTCGTGGGCGATTTCGGCGGGGGATCGCTGTTTCTCGCGCTCGGCATCGTTTCGGCCCTGCTGCGCGCACAGAAAACCGGGACGGGCGATATTATCGATGCCTCCATCCTCGATGGCACATCGTCGATGATGGGCGTGGTGCATTCGCTGACCGCGAATGGCCAATGGACGGCGGCGCGCGGTGCGAACCTGCTGGACGGCGGAGCCCCGTTCTACCGCTGCTACCGCACCAGCGACCACAAGTTCATGGCCGCCGGCGCGATCGAGCCGCAGTTCTTCGCCAGGATGCTGGGTGTCCTCGGAATCGATCCTGTGGACTTCGGTCCTCAGAACGATCCTGCCGCCTGGCCAGCCCAGCATCGGATCCTCGAAAAGGTCTTCGCATCGCGGAACCGCGACGATTGGGCCGCGCTCTTCGACGGGGTCGATGCCTGCGTCACGCCCGTGCTAGACTATCTGGAGGCGCCGTCTCACCCGCAGAACAGGGCACGGCGCTCGCACCTGCGCGCTGGCGACCTCGTGCATCCGCATGAAGCGCCGCGCTTTGCCGGTTCCTCCGCCGACTGGACGCCCCCGGCGGTTCGTCCGCGCGGGGCCGATACGGCTCAGATCGTGCCGCAAGCCGCAGGCGGCGGGGACTATCGTCGCGAAACGGCCGATCGCGAGGCCATCGCGGCCGAAAGGGAGTAGCGCCATGACCGCAGAGAACGAGACCGTCATCTACGCCGAATTCGCGCATGTGGCCCTCATCAGTTTCAACCGGCCCGATGTGATGAACGCATCGAGCTATGCGCTGCGCGCGAGCCTGTCCGAGGCCATGGACAAGGCGGAGGCCAATCGCGAGATTCGCGTCGTCGTCCTGACGGGGGAGGGGCGCAGCTTCGGGGCCGGCGCGGACCTGACGGAAGGCTTCACCGAGCGCCGTGGCACGATCAACGAGCATATCCTCAAGGATCACGCACGGCTGATCGACAATATCGCGCAATCCGACAAGACCTATATCGCCGCCCTGCCGGGTGCGACGGCCGGCGTCTCGCTCGCCTATGCCCTGTCGTGCGACATGATCATCATGGCCGAGAACGCCTTTCTCTACTCGCCTTTCGCAGGCATCGGCCTCGTGCCGGACGGCGGCACGTCATGGATGCTGTTGCGCGCTTTCGGCTATCACAAGGCCTTCGAAATCATCGCCGACCAGCGCCGCGTCACGGCAGCGGAATGCTTGGAGGCCGGGCTTGCCAATCAGGTGGTCCCAGCGGACACCTTGCGGCAGACGGCTCTTGCGCGGGCGGAAAAACTGGCGACGCAAGGGGCGCCTTTGAGCCTGAAATATACGAAGAAGATCCTGCGGCATGCGATGGATGCCGGACGCGAGGCCACCACCCGGCTGGAGGCCGACTTCCAGTTCATCTGCAATGCCAGCAAGGACAAGGCCGAGGGGATAGAGGCGTTCCTGCAGAAGCGTAAGCCGAATTTCAGCGGATCGTGACGGTCGCAGGCCGTCGTCGCGCGCGCGTTTGGAAGGTCGGAGCAAGACTTGATGCTAAGAGCCGCGGCGGTCACGCCGCGGCTCTCGTCGTTTCAGAACTTCACGATGACGTTGAGGCGGCTGCTCCAGGCGTTGTTGCCGCTGTAGTTCGCCTGGGCGAAGCCGAGATTTTCTGCCGCGCCGGATGTGCTTCCGACCGCGGTATAGCCGACCGTGCCCGTGATCTGGTATTTGTCGTCCAGATAGGTCAGGCCGGCGGCATAGGTGGTCAGATGGCTGAAGACCGTATCCAGGCCGGGCTCCTCATGGCTGCCGGTATCGTAGGTCACCGATCCGGACACGATCCAGTGCTCGGTGAGGAACTGGGCAAGCCCCGCCTCGAACACCCAGTTGTTGTCGTAGTTGGTGGCGGAGAAACCGCTGTTGCCGCTATTCTGGGCGGGCCTCAGCTTCATGGCGGACCATTCGTTCCAGGTGATCGAGCCGAGAAAGAAAGTTGTCGGCAGGATGGGCACGCGGACGTCGAGGATCACGCTTTGCGGCAATTGGACATCGATGTCGCCGATAACAGGGTAGAAGCCGCCACCGGGCGTCACGGCCAGACCGCTTCCCGCAGAATCGAATTTCAGGGGAGACTTATAGGCCAGCCGCGCGAGCGTTCCGGTGTCGGCGATCTCGTAGGCGACGCCGGCCGTGTAGCCCCATGCCGTGGAACGATCGAGATTGTACTTGATGCCGAAGGTGTTGACGTCCGCCTCGAAGGTTCCGAGCCGCGGTCCGCCGAAGACGCTCCACCGATCATCGAATTTGTAGCGCAGCAGGGCCGTGAATTCGAGCGTCTTGTAAACCGTCGTCACGGGCCCGATCGGAAAGTCGGTGAACTCCAGATCCGCATAATAGGGCTGATCGCCGATTACGGCCAGGGACAGGTCGCTGGTCAGATCCGTCTTCACACCCAGTCCGCCGATCCAGAAATTCGGAGCGACATCGCCCGTATCGCCGAAGCCGGGTGCCGCGATATTGCCTTTGATGCTCGGTGCGATGAACGCGGTGTCGCTTTCGATCACCGTCCCCTGTTCGAACAGCACGCCGTAGTCCTGACGTAATACATCCAGTGCACCCGCTGCAGCCGGTGCCGGCAAAACGCCACAAGCTGCCGTGCCGGCAAGTGCCAGCAGTGTCTTGTGAAACATAGATTCCTCCCAGTTGTCCCGCCTCCCCGAGGCTGTCGCATCGCGACAAGGAATGCTAGCATAAAATAGTCGTAAAATACTAGGACTAATTGACTAGTTTGTGTCTGTCGTGTGATGATTATGCCGGGTCGCAGGGAGGATGTGGCGACGGGGAGGTCCTTGCCCGCGTAATGACATGCCGCTCCCGCGGCCGATCCCCATCGGCTGTCAGGACAGATCGGAAGAATCCGTAATATGCCTAAAATAACATATATTGAATGTAATGGAACCGCTCATGTCATCGACGTCGCTTGCGGCTCCACGGTCATGGAGGGTGCGCGGCAGAACGATATTCCGGGGATCGACGCCAATTGCGGCGGCGCATGCGCCTGTTCCACCTGCCACGCCTATATCGATCCGGCATGGTTCGGCGCATTGCCGCCGATGGACGACATGGAGGAGGAGATGCTGAGCTTCGCCTATGAGCAGGAGCCCGGACGTTCCCGTCTGACCTGTCAGCTGCGCGTAACGGACGAGATGGACGGCCTCGTCGTCAATCTTCCTCTTCGGCAGGCCTGACGCCACATCGCGTCGATCTTCAAAATAGTACGCCTTGACTATTTTTGCCCAACGGGTATTTTCGATCGGCCGGGTGGTGGGAGACCGCCTGACGCGAGTGCGAGGTTTCGCACGGGGGACGCCAAGCGCGTCGGAGGAGGAAAAATGGTGCGAACACTGATGTTAACGGCGGCAACGGTCCTGGGCCTTGCGGCGCACGGCATTGCGGCGGATGCCATCGTCGGCGAATGGAAAGCGACGAGCGGCGAGACGGTGGCGATTTCGCCCTGCGGCGGCGCTTACTGCTATGTCGTCAAGACCGGAAAACACGCGGGCAAGACCATCGGCAAGGTGCATTCGACCGGCGCCAGCTACGAGGGTGAAATTTCCGATCCCGACAACGGCAATGTCTACGGCGCCTTTGCGTCCGTCAGCGGCCCATCCCTGAAGATGAAGGGATGCTATATGAAAGTTCTCTGCAAGACGCAGACGTGGTCGCGTCTCTAGGGAGAGGACTCCGACGGTTGCGTTCGATGTCAGCACCTTCGCGCGCGCATGTCGGAATCTTGAGAACCAAAAGCACGTTCATGTTTGCGTGACGCTCTTGAATTCGACATCTGACCGCGAAGGGTGCCGCGGGCGGACCGCGGATGTCGAATTCATGTCACGACGCCCCCCAGAACATCCCGATCCCTTACGACTGGCCAATCTCGTCGATCCAACCGGATCGAGGGCGCGCTGTCGTGGGCGATATGATGCTGTCGCCGGAAGCGCAGATGCGACCGCGATCGCCATCGAAAGGAACAGCCGATGCTGCTTGACGACCTGCAGGAACAGATCCGCGAGACGGCCCGCGATTTCGCCGTCCATCGTCTGGCTCCCGGCGCCGCCGCGCGGGATCGCGAGAGCACCTTTCCCCATGCCGAACTGACGGAGCTGGGCGCGCTCGGCTTTCTCGGCATGCTTGTGCCGGAAGAATATGGCGGCTCGCAGACGGGAACGGTCGCCTATGCCCTGGCGCTGGAGGAAATCGCGGCTGCGGACGGAGCCTGTTCCACGATCGTGTCGGTCCATTCCTCGGTCGGCTGCGTGCCGATCCTGCGCTTCGGGACGCCGGAGCAGAAGGCCCGCTTTCTTCCCAGAATGGCGTCCGGCAAATGGATCGGCGGTTTCGCCCTGACCGAAGCCCAGGCCGGATCCGATGCCTCCGCGCTGCGCACCCGCGCACGGCGGGAGGGGGATCATTACGTCATCGACGGCTCGAAGCAGTTCATCACCTCCGGCAAGAACGGCCAGGTGATCATCGTTTTCGCCGTGACCGATCCGGAGGCCGGCAAGAAGGGCATATCGGCCTTCATCGTTCCCACCGATACGCCGGGCTACAATGTCGTTTCGGTCGAACACAAGCTTGGGCTGCACAGCTCCGACACCTGCGCGCTGGCTTTCGACGGCATGCGCATTCCGGCGGAGAACCGGCTCGGCGCGGAAGGCGATGGTTATCGGATCGCGCTGGCCAATCTCGAGGGCGGACGTATCGGCATCGCGGCGCAGGCCGTGGGCATGGCGCGGGCGGCGTTCGAGGCGGCAACGGCCTATGCCAAGGAGCGCCGCAGCTTCGGCAAGGCGATCATCGAACACCAGGCCGTCGGCTTCAGCCTCGCAGACATGGCGACGCAGATCGAAGCGGCGCGGCAGCTGGTGCTGCATGCGGCAAGCCTGCGCGATGCGGGAAAGCCGTGCCTGACGGAAGCCTCCATGGCCAAGCTGTTCGCATCCGAGATGGCCGAAAAGGTCTGTTCGGCGGCCATCCAGGTGCATGGCGGTTACGGCTATCTGGCCGACTATCCGGTCGAGCGGATTTACCGCGACGTGCGGATTTGCCAGATCTACGAAGGCACCAGCGAAGTGCAGCGCCTCGTCATCGCGCGTCAGCTTTAGATTTTGTCCGGCAGAGGTGTGAGGCGGCTTACATTCGGACATATGGGAACACGCAAGGGGAGAAGACCATGCCAAACGCGATAGAGGCCAGCAGGGACGGCCGGGTGGCGCTGATCCGGCTCAACCGTCCGGCACAGCTCAACGCATTGAATTCGCAGATCGCGGCCGAGATGGTCGCGGCCGTGGAAGCGCTGGAGCAGGACAGGGACGTCGGCGCGCTCGTGATCACGGGCTCGGACCGCGCCTTTGCGGCCGGTGCCGATATCGCGGAGATGGCGGGCAAGAGCGCCGAAGAGATGATCGAGGAGAATTTTTTCGGAATCTGGGATCGCTTCGCAGACAGTCGGCTGCCGAAGATCGCGGCCGTCAACGGCTATGCGCTGGGCGGCGGCTGCGAACTGATGATGATGTGCGATTTCGCCATTGCCGGCGAAAGTGCGAAATTCGGACAGCCGGAGATCAAGCTCGGCGTGATCGCCGGCATGGGCGGCACACAGCGCATGACAAAGCGGATCGGCCGGGCCCTGTCGATGGACCTGCATCTGACGGGGCGGACGATGGCGGCGGACGAGGCGCTGCGCGCCGGTCTGGTGTCGCGCGTCGTGCCCGATGCCGAGGTGGTCGCGACCGCTATGGCCGCCGCCGCGCAGATCGCCGCCTATTCGCGCCCGGCGGCCCGCCTTGCCCGGGACGCCGTGATGAAAGCGGAGGAGCTGTCCCTGCGCGAAGGCATTCTGTACGAGCGGGCTCTGTTCCACCGCCTGTTCGGCACCCCCGACCAGCGCGAGGGCATGGCGGCCTTCGTCGAGAAGCGTCAGCCCGACTTTCGAAGGGAACGATAGGATGTCGGAGGCCATTCCAAAGGATATCATCGCCGAGGACACGGTTCTCATGGGCGTGGAGGGCGCATTGGGACGCCTTCATCTCAACCGCCCGGACGCCCTGAACAGCCTCGATCTCGACATGGTTCGCAAGATCGCCTGGGAAATCGAAGCGCTGGAGAGCAATCCCGCCGTCCGCGCGATCGCGCTCACCGGCGAGGGCCGGGCGCTGTGCGCAGGCGGCGATATCAAGATGATCTGGCAGACGGGGCGAAGCGCACCGGAGAAAGCTCTGGCATTCTGGGCGGAAGAATACCGTCTGAACGCCCGGATCAGCCACATGGGCAAGCCCTGGCTCGCCGTGATGGACGGCATTTGCATGGGCGGCGGCGTCGGCCTGTCGGTCCATGGCAGTCATCGCGTCGTGACGGAACGCACGACGTTCGCCATGCCGGAAACCGGCATCGGCTACTTCCCCGATGTCGGCGGCACCTGGGCGCTGGCGCGTGCGCCGCGGCGTCTGGGCTTCTGGATCGGCCTCACCGGCGCCAGCATCGGCGCGGCCGACACGATCGCCGCCGGTCTCGCCGATGCCATGGTTCCCTCGAACGCCCTTCCCGCGCTGTTGTCGGATCTCGAATCGGGCCGGAGCGTGAATGCCGCCCTCAAGGCTTACGCCGCCGATCCCGGCCCTTCGGTGCTCAAGGAGAATGCCGGGCTGATCGAGACCATCTTCGGCCTTCCGGACATGGCGGGCATCTTTGCGGCCCTGCGCGCCGACGGCTCGGATTTTGCCACGAAGACGCTGTCCCAGCTCGAGCGGAAATCCCCCACGAGCCTGGTTCTGACGCTGCATCTGCTGCGCGCGGCAGAGACCTCGACCTCGCTCGAAATGTGCCTCGACCGCGAATACGCCGCCGATGCGGCAATCCTCGCCGGTCACGATTTCTACGAAGGCGTCCGCGCGGCCGTCATCGACAAGGATCACAATCCCGTCTGGTCTCCGGCAAGACTGGAAGAGATTGATCAGCCGGCTCTTCTCGCTACGATCAAACCTCTGCCCTCCCTGTTTCCCGCAGCGGTATCGGAGAGCGCCCGATGGAAGGAAAAGTGACATGATCCGCTCGATCGCCTTCATAGGCCTGGGAAACATGGGTGCGCCGATGGCGGGCAATCTCGTCAAGGCGGGTTTTGCCGTGACCGGTTTCGATGTCGCGCCGGCCGCGCGGGATCACGCGAGGGAGCGCGGCGTGCGGATCGCCGACACCATCGGGTCGGCGGTCGAT
This sequence comes from Rhizobium quercicola, assembly GCF_021168455.1. Classification (NCBI taxonomy): domain Bacteria; kingdom Pseudomonadati; phylum Pseudomonadota; class Alphaproteobacteria; order Hyphomicrobiales; family Rhizobiaceae; genus Rhizobium; species Rhizobium quercicola. The sequence continues at coordinate 428,883 of NZ_JAJOZR010000001.1, read as the reverse complement.
GGCGCCGATGCCGTGATCACCATGCTGCCGAATTCCGCACTCGTGCTCGAGGTCTGGACACGGCTTGCCGCCATCGTGCGGCCGGGCACCCTTGTCATCGACAGCTCGACGATCGATGTCGAAGGCGCCCGCGCCGCGCACGGACTTCTGCCCGGCTGCATCACCATCGATGCTCCGGTTTCGGGCGGAACCAGCGGTGCGGAGGCGGGAACGCTGAGCTTCATGCTGGGTGGCGATGCCGCCGCGATCGAGGCCGCGCGTCCGGTGCTCGAACCGATGGCCGGCCGCATCATCCCCTGCGGCTCGGCCGGTGCGGGGCAGGCGGCGAAGCTCTGCAACAACATGCTGCTCGGCATTTCGATGATCGGCGCGGCCGAAGCCTTCGTGCTGGGCGAAAAACTCGGTCTGGACCATCAGGCTTTGTTCGACGTGCTCTCGACGTCGTCGGGCCAGTGCTGGTCGGTCAATACTTATTGCCCGGTTCCGGGTCCTGTGCCCGCCTCTCCGGCAAATCGCGACTATGCGCCGGGCTTTGCGAGCGCGCTGATGCTGAAGGACCTTCGGCTGGCCAGCCAGGCCGCCACGGACTGCACGGCGTCAACGCCGCTGGGCGCGCACGCCCGGAGGCTTTACGAGGATTTCGTCGGGTCCGGACAGGGTCATAGGGATTTTTCGGCGATCATCGCGTTTTTGAGGGAAGATCATTCCGTGCAGACCGTTTGAGACTCCGCAGTAAGGTGCCAACGCGAACACGTCGTTTCTGAAACCAGAGAAAGAAAATCCTCCGATGAGGAATACCATTGAAAAGCTGCAACGGAAAAAGGACTCCGCCCGCCTCGGTGGCGGAACGCGCCGGATCGATGCCCAGCACGCCAAGGGCAAGCTGACCGCGCGCGAACGCATCGAGGTTCTTTTCGATGAAGGCTCGTTCGAGGAATACGATATGTACGTCACCCACCGCGCGGTGGACTTCGGCATGGCGGAGCAGATCGTCGCCGGCGACGGGGTCGTGACGGGCTGGGGCACGATCAACGGCCGGCAGGTCTACGCCTTCAGCCAGGATTTCACCGTTCTCGGCGGTTCGTTGTCGGAAACGCATGCGCAAAAAATCTGCAAGATCATGGATATGGCGGCACGCGTCGGCGCGCCGGTGATCGGGCTGAACGACAGCGGCGGCGCGCGCATCCAGGAAGGCGTGGCGTCCCTGGCGGGATATGCCGAAGTCTTCCGTCGCAACGCCGAAGTCTCCGGCGTCATCCCCCAGATTTCCGTCATCATGGGGCCCTGCGCGGGCGGGGCGGTCTACTCTCCGGCCATGACGGACTTCATCTTCATGGTGCGCGACACCTCCTACATGTTCGTGACCGGCCCGGATGTGGTGAAAACCGTCACCAACGAGATCGTGACGGCAGAGGAGCTTGGCGGCGCCTCGACCCACACCCGGAAATCCTCTGTGGCCGATGGCGCCTATGAAAACGATATCGACGCGCTGGAGGCCGTGCGGACCCTGTTCGATTTCCTGCCGCTCAACAACCGCGAAAAGGCTCCGACGCGTCCTTTCCACGACGACCCGGCAAGGCTGGAAATGCGTCTCGACACGCTGATCCCCGACAGTTCCAACAAGCCCTACGACATGAAAGAACTCATTCATGCGTTGGCCGACGAGGGCGATTTCTTCGAGCTTCAGGAGGCCTTTGCCAGAAACATCCTCACCGGCTTTGTACGCCTCGAGGGCCAGACGGTCGGGGTGGTCGCCAACCAGCCGATGGTGCTGGCCGGGTGCCTCGATATCGACAGCTCGCGCAAGGCCGCCCGTTTCGTGCGCTTCTGCGATGCCTTCAACATTCCCCTTCTCACTCTGGTCGATGTGCCGGGCTTTCTGCCGGGCGTCGCGCAGGAATATGGCGGCGTGATCAAGCACGGCGCGAAACTGCTGTTTGCCTATTCGCAGGCAACGGTGCCGATGGTGACGCTGATCACGCGCAAGGCGTATGGCGGCGCCTATGACGTGATGGCCTCCAAGCATATCGGCGCCGATGTCAACTATGCCTGGCCGACGGCGGAGATCGCCGTGATGGGAGCCAAGGGCGCGGCGGAGATCCTGTACCGTTCCGAACTGTCCGACCCCGACAAGATCGCCGCCCGCACCCGGGAATATGAGGAGCGTTTCGCCAATCCGTTCGTCGCCGCCGAGCGCGGCTTCATCGACGAGGTGATCATGCCGCATTCCTCCCGCCGCCGCATCGCCCGCGCCTTTGCATCGCTCCGCAACAAGCAGGCGGCGACGCATTGGAAGAAACACGATACGATTCCCCTGTGAGGATGCCCCCCATGATCTCGAAAATCCTCATTGCCAATCGCGGCGAAATCGCCTGCCGGGTCATCCGCACGGCCAAGGCCATGGGCATCGGAACGGTCGCGGTCTATTCCGACGCCGATGCCAATGCGCTGCATGTGGCGCTCGCCGACGAGGCCGTGAACATCGGCCCGGCGCCCTCGAACCAGTCCTATATCGTCATCGAGAGGATCCTCGATGCGATCCGGCAGACCGGGGCCGACGCCGTGCATCCCGGCTACGGCTTTCTGTCGGAAAACGCGGTCTTCGCCGCAGCGCTCGAAAAGGCCGGCGTCATCTTCATCGGACCGCCGGTCGGCGCGATCGAGGCGATGGGCGACAAGATCACGTCGAAGAAGCTGGCGGCGGACGCCGGTGTTTCCACCGTGCCGGGACATATGGGCCTGATCGCGGATGCCGACGAGGCGGTCAGGATCGCGTCCTCGATCGGCTACCCGGTCATGATCAAGGCGTCCGCCGGCGGCGGCGGCAAGGGCATGCGCATCGCCTGGAACGATGCCGAGGCCCGCGAAGGCTTCCAGTCCTCCAAAAACGAGGCCAGGGCCTCCTTCGGCGACGATCGCATCTTCATCGAGAAATTCGTCACGCAGCCGCGCCATATCGAAATCCAGGTGCTGGGCGACACGCACGGCACCGTGCTCTCTCTTGGCGAACGGGAATGCTCGATCCAGCGCCGCAACCAGAAGGTCATCGAGGAGGCGCCTTCGCCGTTTCTCGACGCCGCGACGCGCAAGGCCATGGGCGAACAGGCGGTCGCCCTGGCGCAGGCCGTCGGCTATCACTCGGCCGGCACGGTGGAGTTCATCGTGGACGGCGACCGCAATTTCTACTTTCTCGAGATGAACACGCGGCTGCAGGTGGAGCACCCGGTGACGGAGCTGATCACCGGCATCGATCTCGTCGAACAGATGATCCGGGTTGCCGCCGGGGAAAAGCTGTCCTTCGGTCAGGACGAGATCCGGCTGAACGGCTGGGCGATCGAAAGCCGCCTCTACGCGGAAGATCCCTACCGCAACTTCCTGCCCTCCATCGGCCGGCTGACGCGCTATCGCCCGCCGCGCGAAGGCGTCCAGCCCGACGGCACGATCGTGCGCAACGATACCGGCGTCTTCGAGGGCAGCGAAATCTCGATGTATTACGACCCCATGGTCGCCAAGCTCTGCACCTGGTCGCCGGGCGAGGCGGGCACGGCCCGGCTGGCGGCGATCGATGCCATGGGAAAAGCGCTCGACGCGTTCGAGGTGGAGGGCATCGGCCACAACCTGCCGTTCCTCTCCGCCGTGATGAGCCAGGCCCGGTTCCGGTCCGGCCACATCACCACGGCCTATATCGCCGAGGAATTTCCCGACGGATTTACGGGCGTCAGCCCCGATGCGGACTCGTCGCGAAAGCTTGCGGCGATTGCCGCCTGGATCAACCAGCGGCTTCAGGAGCGCGCCGCCCGGATCTCGGGCACGATCGGCAACCATCTTCGCATCGTCGGCAAGCAATGGGTCGTCATCCTCGCCGAATTCGAGCACGCCGTGACACTGGAAACCGACGCGGCGGCGACGTTCGCGCTGTTTGAGGACGGCGGCCGGATGGCGATTGCCAGCGACTGGCTTCCGGGCAGGAGCCTTGCGGCCTTCGATGTCGACGGAGACGTCATGGGGGTCAAGGTCGATCTCGTCGGCTCCGCCATCCGCCTGCGCTGGCGCGGCATGGATGTGACGGCACGGGTCCGCAGCCCCCGCGTTGCGGAACTGGCGCGGCTGATGCCGGTCAAGCCGCGGCCCGACACCTCGAAAATGCTGCTTTGCCCGATGCCGGGCGTCATCACCTCGGTCATGGTGGTCGCGGGCGAGCATGTGGAGGCGGGCCAGACGCTGGCCACCGTCGAGGCGATGAAGATGGAAAACGTGCTGAAGGCGGAGCGGAAAGGCGTCGTCAAGCGCGTCGCCGCCGCCACCGGACAGAGCCTTGCCGTCGATGAACTGATCATGGAATTCGAGTAGACCTGCCGGCAGCCAGCACCTGCGGGACAGACGTCCCACGGGCATGGACGGACGAAAACGGAGTTGAAGCGATGCCCGAGAAAACACTTCCAGACTGGCGGAGGCTTGCGGAAAAGGAGCTGAAGGCGTCGCCCGAAGCGCTCGTCTGGCACACGCCCGAGGGCATCGACGTCAAGCCGCTTTACACGGCCGAAGACATCGAGGGCATCGACCATCTCGACAGCCTGCCGGGCTTTGCGCCCTTCGTGCGCGGACCGCGCGCCACCATGTATGCCGGACGGCCCTGGACCATCCGCCAATATGCCGGCTTCTCGACGGCGGAGGAAAGCAACGCCTTCTACCGGCGCAACCTCGCGGCCGGTCAGAAGGGTCTCTCCGTCGCCTTCGATCTCGCCACCCATCGCGGCTATGACAGCGATCATCCGCGCGTCGAGGGCGATGTCGGCAAGGCCGGCGTGGCGATCGACAGCGTCGAGGACATGAAGATCCTGTTCGACAGGATCCCGCTCGACGAGATGTCGGTGTCCATGACCATGAACGGCGCCGTGATCCCGATTCTGGCCAACTTCATCGTCGCCGGCGAAGAGCAGGGGGTCTCGCGCGAAAAGCTGTCGGGCACCATCCAGAACGATATCCTCAAGGAGTTCATGGTCCGCAACACCTATATCTACCCGCCCGAACCCTCGATGCGGATCATCGCCGATATCATCGACTATACGGCGCGCGAGATGCCCAGGTTCAACTCCATCTCGATCTCCGGCTACCATATGCAGGAGGCCGGATCGACGCTGGTGCAGGAGCTGGCCTTCACGCTGGCCGACGGCCGCGAATATGTGCGCGCCGCACTGGCCAAGGGGCTCAACGTCGACGACTTCGCCGGCCGGCTGTCGTTCTTCTTCGCCATCGGCATGAACTTCTTCATGGAGGCGGCCAAGCTGCGCGCGGCGCGCCTTCTCTGGTCGCGCATCATGGCGGAGTTCGAGCCCGGACTGCCGTCGTCGCTGATGCTGCGCACCCATTGCCAGACCTCCGGCGTGTCGCTGCAGGAGCAGGACCCCTACAACAACATCATCCGAACGGCCTACGAGGCGATGTCGGCGGCACTCGGCGGTACCCAGTCGCTGCACACCAACGCGCTCGACGAGGCGATCGCCCTGCCGACCGAATTCTCGGCCCGCATCGCCCGCAACACCCAGCTGATCCTGCAGCACGAGACCGGTGTCACCCGCGTCGTCGATCCGCTGGCCGGCTCCTATTATGTCGAAAGCCTGACCGACGAACTCGCCACCAAGGCCTGGGCGCTGATCGAGGAGATCGAGACGCTGGGCGGCATGACCAGGGCCGTGGCCGACGGCCTGCCGAAGCGGATGATCGAGGAGGCCGCGACCCGACGGCAGGCCGCGGTCGACCGCGCCGAGGAGATCATCGTCGGCGTCAACAAGTACCGGCTGGAAAACGAGGAGCCGATCGACATCCTCTCGATCGACAACAGCGCCGTGCGCGCAAGCCAGATCAAGCGGCTGGACGCGGTGCGCCGCCGGCGCGATCCGTCCCGTGTGGCCGAAACGCTCGACGCTCTGACCAGAACGGCGCAGTCCGGCACGGGCAATCTGCTCGCGGCCGCCGTGGAGGCCGCACGCGCCCGCGCCACGGTGGGCGAGATCTCCGACGCCATGCGCGTGGTCTTCGGCGATCATTCGGCCGTGCCGGTGGTCGTGGGCAACATCTACGGCCCGGCCTATGACGGCGATCCGGAATACGACATGCTGGTGGAGCGGCTGTCGGCCTTTTCCGCCGGTACCGGCGGCAAACCGAAAATTCTGGTCGCCAAACTCGGCCAGGACGGCCACGACCGCGGCGCCAAAGTGGTGGCGTCCGGGTTCGGCGATATCGGCTTTCAGGTGCTGGCGGGGCCGCTGTTCCAGACGCCGGAGGAGGCGGCCGATCTGGCAATCGCACAGAAGGTGCAGGTGGTCGGCATGTCGTCTCTGGCCGCCGGTCACAGGACGCTGGCACCGCAGCTGGTCACGGCGCTGAAGGCGAAGGGCGGCAAGGATGTCATCGTCGTCGTCGGCGGAGTCATCCCCCGCCAGGATTACGACTTCCTGCTGGAGAACGGTGTCTCCGCCGTCTTCGGTCCGGGCACCAATGTTCTCGACGCCGCGCGCGCCGTCCTCGACCTTCTCGAAGGCAAGCGGCACAACAGGGGTTAACGTCATGATGAATGTGCTGAACCATATCGCGATCGCCGTACCGGATATGTCCACGGCGATCGCGCATTACCGGGCGCTCGGCGCCGAGGTTTCGCAGCCGCAGGATCTGCCGGATCACGGCGTGACTGTGGTTTTCATCCAGCTGCAGAACACGAAGATCGAGCTGCTGCATCCTCTGGGCGAGAATTCGCCGATCGCCGGCTTCCTCGAAAAGAACCCGACGGGCGGTCTCCATCACCTCTGCTTCGAGGTCGAGGATCTCGGCGCGGCCATCGACACGCTGTCGGATGTCGGGGCCCGCGTGCTCGGCAACGGGCAGCCGAAGATCGGCGCACACGGCAAGCCGGTTATCTTTGCGCATCCGAAAGATTTTCATGGCGTGCTCATGGAATTCGAACAGGCATAGACGAAGAGAACCATTCGTCTGGGGACGGGCTCAACGGATCTGTCGCGGCGCGCATCGGCGTTGAAAGGATCGTTCTGAACGGCGGAATGCAGGTCTCCGTCCGGCCGGTCGACCGAAGATGCGTCGTGCTGCTCTTGCGCTTCTGACCGCATGCCCCACATGCCTCCCCAAGTGCCGGCGTCTCGCCGAGCGCTTTCTGCAACGACAGGAGGATGCCCGCATGGGGACGATGATCCAGCTGACCGCCGGCGATGGCGTGACGATCGATGCCTACAAGGCCGAGCCCGAGGGGCCGCCACGGGGCGGGGTGGTCGTCCTGCAGGAGATCTTCGGGGTCAATGCCCATATCAAGCGGGTTGCGGATCGGTTTGCGCGCGAAGGTTATCTTGTGATCGCACCCGCCTTGTTCGATCGCGTCGAGCACGGCGTCGAACTCGGTTACGCCGCCGAAGAATTCCCCGCCGCCGTCGGTCTCGTCCAGCGGGTCGATCACGCCAAGACCCCGCTCGACGTCGCCGCCGCCGTGACGGCCGCCTCCGAAGGCGGAAAGGTTGCTGTGGTCGGCTATTGCTGGGGCGGTTCGCTTGCCTATCAGGCGGCATGCTCCACCGACGGCGTTGCCGCGGCCGTCGGCTATTATGGCGGCAACATCGCAAAATCGCTCGATCGGAGGCCGACAGTCCCGGTGATGCTGCATCTCGGCGAACGCGACGACCATATCCCCATGAGCGATGTCGCGGCGATCAAGGCGGCCCTGCCGGATGTCCCGATCTTCACCTATGACGCCGGCCACGGCTTCAATTGCGACGCGAGAGCTTCGTTCGACGAGCCGAGCGCTGCCAAGGCCCTGGAGCGCACACTGGCCTTCCTGTCCGAGACGGTCGGCTCTGAAAGGCCTACGTCTTCACCCTCCGGCGCCTGACCCTCACCCCTCGGATGCTGCGATGATCGTCCTGACCGAAAGGCGCACTCTGGCGATCGTCGCGACAGACGATGGAGGGGCGTTGAGAGCGCATGTGAGCGCCGCCAGCGGGCTCGTCTGCTTGGGGACAACGCTTTACGTCGTCGTGGACGATGCGTTGCATCTCGGCATCTTTTCCCTCGATTCGCCGGCGCCCGGCCGGCTGTTTCGGCTGTTCGATGGCGCATTGGCGGACGAGAAAGCCAAGCGGAAACGCCGGAAGCCGGACCTCGAAGCGCTCGTCCATATCCCGCCGTTCGATGCCTTTCCGGATGGTGCCCTGCTGGCACTCGGCTCCGGCTCCCGGGCGAACCGGCAACGCGGCGCTCTTCTGGGCCTCGATACGGCCGGCAGCATCGCCGGCGCGCCGCGCGTCATCGACCTTGCAGGCCTTTTCGGGCCGATGTCGGGCCTGTTCCCCGACCTCAATATCGAGGGGGCGGTGGTCGCGGGCGATAGGCTGCGGCTGATCCAGCGCGGCAACCGAGGCCGGCGCGACAATGCGGTTCTGTCCTATCCGCTGGCGAAAGTCCTCCCGCTCCTGCTCGGCGGCGGGCAGGAGACCCTGCCGCCCGAATCGATCCATCGGCTCGATCTCGGCGAGATCGACGGCGTGGCGCTCGGTCTGACGGACGCGACGATGCTGCCGGATGGCCGGATGGTCGTCAGCGCCGTTGCCGAAGATACCGACGATGCCTACCGGGACGGCGCTTGCGTCGGCGCGGCCCTCGGCATCGTCGATGCGGATGGGGCTCTTGTCTCTCTTGAGCGACTGGAGCGGCCCGACAAGGTCGAGGGCATCAGCCTCGGAAACCCGGGCGGACGGCCCCATCTCCTGCTGGTGACGGATGCCGACGATCCGGCCATCCCGGCCGTGCTCCTGTCGCTGCCGCTGGCGCCATTCGCCGCGGAGAGAACCGGCACCGGCGGCGAAGGTGAGATGGTGTCGCAGCCGGGTTTGGGGTCTGCGGAACAGGTGTGAACCGCTTTGTGTCACGCCGATCGATCGATCAGAGAAGTTCTATCCTAAAAATAGGGTCGAGTAACAGGCATTGCTAAAGATGTTCGTGCGGCAGAGCTGCCGGCTGTTGGAAAACGCACTGGATCGTTGTTTCGCATGTTCGAATTAAAACGAATTTTTAAGCATATTTAGTTAACGTCACCCTTCATCCGGGTCGCACTTGCTTTCCGGTGCACGACAACGGACGGACGGGGGACTTCGACGTGTTTGGGATATCCGAGCTTTCTGGCATGCAGCGCGAGGCGATGAAGGCGATTACCGCCAACATCGTGATCGCGGATGTCGGTCTCAACATTCGTTACATGAACAATGCGGTGATGGATCTGCTGAAGGAGGCCGCACCGGATCTGAAGAAGGAGCTGCCACGCTTCGACTTCGACAAGCTGATCGGCAGCAACATCGATATCTTTCATAAGAACCCGTCGCATCAGCGCAGTATGCTCGCGGCGCTTAAGACCCAGCACCGGGCAACGATCTGGATCGGCCATCGGGCATTCGATCTGATCGTCACGCCCCTGACCAAGGGTGCGAAGACGACCGGCTTCGTCGTCGAGTGGAGCGATGCCAAGGAACGGCTGCAGAATCTGGACTATCAGGCGCAGATGGTTGCCATCAGCCGCTCGCAGGGCGTCATCGAATTTACGACGCAGGGGGAGATCGTTTCGGCGAATGCCAACTTCCTGAAGGCCATCAATTACAGCATGGACGAGATCAAGGGGCGTCCGCACAGCATCCTCGTGGAGCCGGGTTACGCGCAGTCGCCGGAGTACAAGGCGTTCTGGGACGCGCTGCGGCGCGGCGAGGTGCAGGCTGCCGAGTTCACCCGATATGCCAAGAATGGCAAGGCGATCTTCATCAACGCGTCCTACAACCCGATCCTCGATGCCAAGGGCAAGGTCACCAAGGTCGTCAAGTTCGCGACGGACGTCACCGAGCGTGTGGAAGCCGTCAGCGCCATCGGCGATGCGCTGACGAAGCTTGCGAATGGCGACCTCTCGTTCAGCCTCGATCAGCCGTTCGCGCCTGATTTCGAGAGCCTCCGGAGCACGATGAACGTCGCTCTCGGCCAGATGCGGAACACACTCGGCGCCGTTGCCCGCTCGACTGCCCAGATCGATACCGGGACCCGCGAAATCAGCCAGAGCGCCGAGGACCTCTCCCGGCGCACGGAGCAGCAGGCCGCGTCCCTCGAGGAGACCGCCGCAGCACTCGATCAGATCACCGTCAACGTCTCCAATGCCGCCAAGCGCGCGGAGGAGGCCCGTCGGTCGGCGTCGACGGCCAGTCAGAATGCCGAGCGCTCGGGCAATGTGGTGGCCGATGCGGTCGGGGCCATGTCGCGCATTGAAGCGTCCTCGAACCAGATCTCCAACATCATCGGCGTCATTGATGAGATCGCCTTCCAGACCAACCTGCTGGCGCTCAATGCGGGGGTCGAGGCGGCGCGTGCGGGGGAGGCGGGCAAGGGGTTTGCCGTCGTCGCCCAGGAGGTGCGCGAACTCGCCCAGCGGTCCGCGCAGGCGGCCAAGGAAATCAAGGAGCTGATCCGCAACTCCTCGAACGAGGTCCGCACCGGCGTCAAGCTCGTCAGCGAGACGGGAGACTCGCTGCAGACGATCCGCAGCAACATCGTCGTCGTCAACGAGCACATGGAAGCCATCACCAGTTCAGCGCGCGAACAGGCGACGGGGTTGTCCGAGGTGAATGCCGCCGTCAACCAGATGGACCAGGTGACCCAGCAGAATGCGGCCATGGTCGAGGAAACCAATGCCGCCAGCGCTACGCTCGCGCAGGAGACCGCGACGCTGCGCGATCTGATCCGGCACTTCGACCTGGGTCAGGATGCACCGCGGACGACGGGTCTCTCGTCCTCCCACCAGCGCCCGGAAGCGCCCGCGCGGCGGGCGGCGATGCGATAGGCGAACGCCGGAGGCCGCAGTCGTGACGCCGTCAGCTCGGTTCCGACATGAGCTGGTGCGCTTCGGACGCGGCCTCCCGGATCGTCTGCATGAGGATCGATAGGGGCAGTGACGCCATGGTATCGGCGCGCATGGTCAGACCCACGGGGCCGCGGGTTTCCCGGGTATCGATCGGCAGTTTCGCAAGGGAGCCATTCTCGATATCGCCTGCGACGACTCCTTCGGAGATGATCCAGACGGCATCGCTCATCTGGACGAAGGCGCGTCCGAAGGCATCCGAGACCGTTTCGATCTGGTCGGGAAGGTGTCCCACCCCGTTGACGAGCAGGAGATTGTCCACGAAGGGCCGGATGATCGCGGTGCGCGTCGGCATCAGGATCGTGTAGTCGCTGAGACGCGAAAGCGGGGACCCCGTGCTTGCGAGCAGCGGATGTCCGGCGCGGACGGCGAAGACGACCTGCTCGGAATAGAGATGCTCGAAGGTCAGGCCGGTCATCTTGTCCGCGGCCGCCAGGCGTCCGATCACCAGTTCGAGATCGCCGACGCGCAATTGCTCGAGGAGCACGGCATTCTCGCCCGTGACGATCTTGACGCGGCTCCAGGTCTTCTCGTCCATGAAGAGCTGCATCGCGCGCGGCATGATATGAGTGGATACGGTGGGCAGTGCCCCGATGCGGAGGGTCGGCGCCTCGCCGGAGCGCTCGATCGAGACCGAATCGATGCCTTGCCGCAGCGCCGTCAACGCCGCGCCGGCATGGCGCAGGAACACCTCGCCCTGCCGCGTGATCCGGATGCCGCGCCCCTCGCGTTCGATGACCGCGACGCCGAGGATCTGCTCCAGTTCGCGGATGGTTTTCGTCACCGCCGGCTGGGTGATGTGCAGGCCGGCCGCCGCTTTCGCGACGCTCTTCTGCCGGGCGACCTCGACGAACATCTGCAGGTGCCGGACCTTGATGCCGGATTCACGCATGGAAACATAACTCACCGGTTATCGATATCACCTGAATTATCATTTTACAGCACCGGATCAAGGCGCCATTCTGCGCCCGGGAGGTGCGCATGCGATTTGTATCCGTCAACGGCGTCACGTTACATCACGCGATCATCGGCGATCCGGCGAGAAAGCCCGTGCTGGTCTTCGTCAATTCGCTCGGCACCGATTTTCGTATCTGGCACGATGTGGCCGACCGTCTGAAGGAGGCGGCGACCATCCTTCTCTACGACATGCGCGGACACGGCCTCTCGGCGCTGGGCGGCAAGGCTGCGCGCATCGAGGACCATGCCGCCGACCTGTCCGGTCTCCTCGATCATCTCGGCGTCGAAGATGCCGTCATCTGCGGCCTGTCGGTCGGCGGGCTGGTTGCGCAGGCGCTGTACCAGAGCCGGCCGGACCTGGTGCGGGCCCTCGCTCTCTGCGCGACGGCCCACAAGATCGGAACGCCCGAGATGTGGAACGGACGGATACGCGCTGTCGAGCAGGGCGGGATGGAGAGTATCCTCGATGCCGTCATGGAGCGCTGGTTCACGCCGGCCTTCCGAAGCTCCGACAACGCGGCCTATGCCGGCTATCGCACGATGCTCGTCCGGCAGCCGGTCGCGGGATATGTCGCCACCTGCGCCGCGATCCGCGATGCGGACTACACGGCTGCCGCCACGCGTATCGCGGTGCCCACGCTCTGCATCGTCGGCGATCACGACGGTTCCACGCCGCCGGATCTTGTGCGCTCCACCGCGGCGCTCGTCCCGGGGGCGCGGTTCGAGATGATCGCCGATGCGGGACATATCCCCTGCGTCGAGCAGCCGGAAGCGCTTTGCGCGCTCGTGCGCTCTTTCCTCCTTTGTCTTTATCAAGAGGCCTGACGATGTCCGCTTTACCGTCCGAGCGATACCGGCAGGGCATGGCCACGCGGCGTGCCGTGCTCGGTGACAGCCATGTCAATCGCGCCGAGGCCGCCGCCACGGAGATGGACCGGCCTTTTCAGGCCTTGATCACGGAGGCCGCCTGGGGCCATGTCTGGTCGCGCGATACGCTGACCAAGCGGGAACGTTCGATGATCACCATCGCGCTGCTGGCGGCGCTCGGTCAGGACGAGGAGGTTGCCATGCATGTCAGAGCGACCCTGAACACCGGAGCCTCGCGCGAGGATATCGGCGAGGCCCTGTTGCATGTGGCGATCTATGCCGGCGTTCCCGCCGCCAACCACGCCATCAAGATCGCCAAGCGGACCTATGCCGAGATGGACGCCGAAGCGGCGCAGGCGGAGGGAGGGTAGAATGTCGATGCGATCCAACGACGCGCCGGAAACCGGGGCTTTCTTCGGGCGGGACCGGACATGGCATTCGCCGGCCCTCACACCCGGCTACAAGACGTCCGTGCTGCGCGCGCCGCAGCGTGCGCTCCTGTCGCTCGATGGCACGCTGTCGGAAACGACGGGGCCGGTCTTCGGCCACGGGATGATCGGCGAGCTGGACAACGACCTGATCCACAATTTCGCCAAGCCGGGCGAGAGCGCGATCGGCGAGCGGATCGTGGTGCATGGCCGGGTGCTGGACGAGCGCGGCAGGCCGGTGCGCGGCGCCCTGCTCGAATTCTGGCAGGCCAATGCGGGCGGTCGCTACCGGCACAAGAAGGAAACCTACCTTGCGGCCCTCGATCCCAATTTCGGCGGCTGCGGCCGCACGATCTGCGACGACGAGGGGCACTATGCCTTTCGCACGGTGCGGCCCGGTGCCTATCCCTGGCCGAATGGGGTCAACGACTGGCGGCCGGCTCATATCCACTTTTCCGTGTTCGGCCATGGCTTCGCCCAGCGCCTGATCACCCAGATGTATTTCGAGGGCGACCCGATGATCTGGAAATGTCCGATCGTCAACACGATCCCCGACAAGGCCGCCATCGAGCAATTGATCGCGCTGCTCGACTGGAACAACACAATCCCGATGGACGCGCGCGCCTATCGTTTCGATATTGTCCTGCGGGGCCGCCGCTCGACGCTGTTTGAAAACCGGCTGGAGGGTAACTGATGCTCCTGTCGCTCGACGCTTTGAAGGAAACTCCCTCCCAGACGGCCGGGCCCTATGTCCATATCGGTCTCATGCCCAACAGCTGCGGCATCGAGGGCGTCTATGCGGACGATCTCGGCTCGGTCATGGTCAACGACAAGACGCTCGGGGCGCGGATCGCCATCAGCGGCCGCATCTTCGACGGCGCGCAGACGCCGGTGCGCGATGCCGTTCTCGAGATCTGGCAGGCCGACCATACGGGGCTCTACAACAGCCCGTCGGAGAGACGGGGAACCGCCGATCCGAACTTCACCGGATGGGGACGCTCGGCGACGGCTGCCGAAGACGGCGTCTTCCGCTTCGAAACGATCAAGCCCGGCCGCGTCCCCTTCAAGGACGGACGGATGATGGCGCCGCACATCACGGTGTGGATCGTCGCCCGGGGGATCAATATCGGCCTGCACACGCGGCTTTATTTCCCGGAGGAGGCGGAGGCCAATGCGGTCGATCCCCTGCTGCTGCGGATCGAACATCGCGCCCGCGTCGAGACGATGATCGCCACCCGGACCGGCCAGGACTATACGTTCGATATCCATCTGCAGGGACCGTCGGAAACGGTGTTCCTCGATATCTAGAGCGTTTCCGCGGATCCCCAACATGCTTGGAGACACGATATCGGAAACCGAGAGAGAGCCGACCCATGAGCATTGCTGCCTTCGATCATCCCTTCCTCTCCGGTCTTCTGGGCGATGACGAGGTGGCCGCTGTGCTCTCGGCGGATGCCGATATCCGGGGCATGCTGGTGTTCGAGGCGGCGCTGGCACGGGCGCAGGCGGGGCGAGGGCTCGTTCCGGTCGCCTCCGCAGACCGGATCGCCGAGGTCTGCGCGACCTTCACCCCGGATGTCGCCCGGCTGAAGCAGGCGACGGCCACAGACGGTGTCGTCGTTCCCGAGCTGGTCCGGCAATTGCGGCAGGCGGTCGGCGGTTCGGCCGCGGCCCATGTGCATGTCGGTGCGACAAGCCAGGATGTGATCGACAGCAGCCTCGTCTACCGCCTGAAGACGGTTCTCTCCCTGTTTGCCGGGCGCATCGACGTGCTTCTTCACACTCTGGACGCATTGGACGAGAGCTTCGGTTCGCGGCCTTTAATGGGGCGAACCCGTATGCAGGCGGCGATTCCGATCACGGTGGCCGACCGCGTCGCGAGCTGGCGCGCGCCCTTCGCGCGGGAGCGGGACAGGCTGGCACAACAGGCGCTTCCCCTGCAGTTCGGCGGCGCGGCGGGCACGCTCGACAAGCTCGGTGCGGAGGCGGACGCGGTGCGCAGCCTCGTTGCGCAGGAGATGGGGCTTTTGGACGCGCAGCAATGGCAGAGCCAGCGCGGGTTCATTGCCGATATCGGTCATCTCTTCTCGTTGATCACAGGGGCTGCCGGCAAGATGGGGCAGGACATCGCCTTGCTCGCACAGGGCGGTGACGAGATCGCGCTGTCCGGCGGCGGTGCCTCGTCTGCCATGCCGCACAAGCAGAACCCGGTTGCCGCGGAAACGCTCGTGACTCTCGCCCGCTTCAACGCGGTTCAGGTCTCCGCCCTACATCAGTCGCTGGTGCACGAGCAGGAGCGCTCCGGCGCCGCCTGGACGCTGGAATGGCTGATCCTCCCGCAGATGATCATGGCGACGGCCGCCTCGCTGCGTCTCTCGCGTTCGATGCTCGAGGCGATCTCGCGCCTCGGCGCAAAGGCCTGAGAGAAACGGATGCGGGACTATCCCGATGGACCCAGGCCTTCGCTTCGCGTCGAAGACCGAGGCCGTTGGCCTCAGACCGAAATCCAACGCCGCTCGCGATAGGATTGCGCCATCGCATGCACGCTGCGTTCTATTCGCAGACCGTCCTCGAAGGTGACCGCCGTCGAGGGATTGCCCGCGATGGCGTTGATGAGCTGGTGGCACTCGATGATCTTGAGATCGTTGAAGCCGAGGCCGTGGCCGGGGGCGGGGATGAAGCGATCATAAGGCGGGTGGATCGGGGCCGTGAGCACACGGGCGAAGCCGCGCGTCGCTTCCGGACCCGTGGTCGTGTAGAGCTCGAACTCGTTCATCCGCTCCTGATCATAGAGGATGGACCCCTTAGAGCCGAAGATCTGCAGCGCGATGCGACCTTTGCGACCCCAGGCGGAGCGATTGGCCATGAGCACGGCGGAGATATTGCCCTCCAGTTTCAGGAGCACGCTGGCAATGTCGTGGTTCTCGACCGCGCGACGCGCGCCGTCCTTGACCGGGCGGTCCGCATAGGGCTTGCCGAGGTCGGCGATGACCTCCTGCACATGGCCGAAAAGGTGCCAGAGCAGCGACAGCGGATGCACGGCGAAATCATCGAGCGCGCCATAGCCGGACGCCGCTTCGCTCTTCCAGTAGAACAGCGCCTCCGGATCGGCCATGAAGTCTTCGTCCATCTCGACGCGCACATGGTTGACCGTGCCGATGGTGCCGTCCTCGATCAGTCGGCGGATCTGGGCGATGGCCGGATTCTGAATGTAGTTGTAGCCGAGAATGGCGGTTCTGCCCGTCTTGCGGGCAGCCGTCAGCATGGCTTCGGCGTCGGCGAGAGCCGGTGCCATCGGCTTTTCGCACCAGACATGCTTGCCGGCTTCGAGCGCCGCGATCGCCATCTCGGGATGGAAGGCATTCGGCGTGGTGATCGAGATCACATCCACCTCGGGATCGGCCAGGAGATCACGCCAGTTGCCGGTCGATTTGCGGAAGCCGAAGGCGCTGGCGCGGCTTGCCGCCATATCGGCATCGGCTTCGGCCAGGTACACGAGCTGCGGTGCGGGCACGTCTCCGAAGATCTGCCGGACGCCGTTCCAGGCGAGCGCATGGCACTTTCCCATATAGCCGGTTCCGATCAGGCCGACGCCTAGAGCTTTCATGTTTGTCTCCGGTAGGTTGGTCGCAGCGCTGGATATGTCTGCAGAGTTCGATGGGTCTCGATCGCCGATACCTAGGCATCAGCCCTTGGCGCGCTTCTTCTGGCGATAGACATCGACGACGACGGCCGTGACGATGATGAGGCCCTTGACGATTTCCTGGTAGTAGGCGTCCACGCGGAGGAAGGTGAAGCCCGAGGTCATGACGCCGAGGATGACCGTGCCGATGACGGTGCCCGTGATGCGGCCGACGCCGCCATTCAGCGATGTGCCGCCGATGACGGTCGCGGCGATGGCGTCGAGTTCGTACATTACGCCCATGCCCGACTGCGCCGTCTGGGCCCGGGCGGCCGTAACGACACCGGCGAGACCCGCCAGCATGCCGGCAATGGCATAGACCTTGATCAGGTGGCCTTCGACATTGATGCCGGAGACGCGCGCGGCCTGCATGTTAGCGCCGATCGCATAGGTGAACTTGCCGTAGCGGGTGTAGCGCAGGGCGATGTGGAAGATGAGGGCAACGACGAGGAAGACGACGACCGGCCAGATGCCCGTGCCGATGAAGTTGAACTGGTCTGTGAGCCCCGAAACCGGCTGGCCCTTCGTGTACCATTTGGAGATGCCGCGGGCCGAGACCATCATGCCGAGCGTGGCGATGAAGGGCGGGATCTTCGTGCGGGCGATGAGCTGTCCGTTGACGAAGCCGGCAAGCAGGCCGATGCCGATGCCGAGCGCGATCGGCACGATGAAGGGCATGTCGGTCAGCGACGGGTAGACCGCGCGGGGCCAGGTGGAGGCCTGCGCGACGCTTGCCGAGATCATTGCGGTCATGCCGACGACGGATCCGGAGGAAAGATCGATGCCGCCGGTGATGATGACCTGCGTGACGCCGACGGCGATGATGCCGATGACGGAGACCTGCAGGATCATGATCGTCAGACGCTGCGTGTTCATCAGGAAGCTCTGGCCGATGAAGATCCAGCCGAGCAGTTCGTAGACGAGCGCGATGGCGATCAGCACGAGGAAGATGTTGAACTCGGACGGCAGTTTTCGCCGCGTCGGCGGCGAGATGGGCGACGTGCCGTGCACGGCTGCATTGTTGGCCATTGAATAGTCCTCCCTGACGCGATGGATAAGCGGCGTGAACGGCGCGCTCAGCGCGCTGCCAGCTCCATCACCTTGATTTGCGTGGCTTCGGCACGATCGAGAAAGCCGGTGACGCGGCCTTCGTGCATCACCATGATGCGATCGCTCATGCCGAGAACTTCGGGCATTTCCGACGAGATCATGATGATGGCGACGCCGTTGCGCGCCATTTCGCTGACCAGCCGGTGGATCTCGGCCTTGGCGCCGACATCGATGCCGCGGGTCGGCTCGTCGAGAATGAGAATGCGGGGATCGGTCAACATCCACCGCCCGATGAGCGCCTTCTGCTGGTTGCCGCCGGACAGATTTTCGATCCGTTCGTCCAGATTGGGCGTCTTGACGCGAAGCTTGCGCGCCATGTCCTCGCATTGTTCGGCAAGGGCCGCCTGTTGCACGAAACCATATTTGACGAACTTGTCCTGCAGCACGGCGATCTGCATGTTCTCCTGGACGTTGAGAATGAGCAGGCAGCCGGTGTCCTTGCGGTCTTCGGTAAGAAACGCCATGCGGTTGGCGATGGCCTTGGTCGGCGTGTCGATAACGACGTCGCGACCGTTGATGGCGATCGTGCCGGAGGTGGCCGGCGTGACGCCGAAAAGAGCTTCGGCGACATTCGAGCGGCCGGAGCCGACGAGGCCGGCAATGCCGAGGATTTCGCCCGCGCGCACCTCGAAGGAAATATCCGTGAACACGCCGCGCAGCGACAGGTTCCTGACCGACAGGACGGTCTCGCCGATCGGGACCTCTTCTTTCGGAAACATCTGGGTGATCTCGCGGCCGACCATCATGCGGATGATGTCGTCGCGCGTGACATCCGTTGATGCGTGCGTGCCGATATATTTGCCGTCGCGGAAGACCGAGAACTCGTCCGCGATCTCGAAAAGCTCGTTCATCTTGTGGGTGATGTAGACGATGCCGATGCCCTGTTCGCGCAGGCTGCGGATGATGGCGAAGAGGTGCTCCACCTCGCGCTCGGTCAGCGCCGAGGTCGGCTCGTCCATGATCAGGACGTCGGACTCGTAGGAGACGGCCTTGGCGATCTCCACCATCTGCCGGTTCGCCACCGAGAGATCCCCGACCAGCGCCTGCGGATCGAGCGCGATGTTCAGGCGTTTGAAGAGATCGGCGGTTTGCCGGTTCATGGCGCCGTGGTCGATCAGCCCGAAGCGACCCTTGGGCTCGCGGCGGATCCAGATGTTCTCCGCCACCGTCATGAACGGCATCAGGTTCAGCTCCTGATGGATCATCGCGATGCCGTTTTCCAAGGCGTCCAGCGGCGAGGACAGCTCGATATCGACGCCCTTCAGGCGGACCTGCCCGCGATCCGGCGTGTAGATGCCGGCCAGGATCTTCATCAGCGTCGATTTCCCGGCGCCGTTCTCGCCCATCAGCGCATGCACCGTGCCGCGCTTCAGCCGGAAGGTGACGTCATCGAGTGCGACGACGCCGGGAAACTCCTTGCGGACGCCCTCGGCGGTCAGCAGGAATTCGGCATTGGGAATGGCGCCGCTCTTGCGCACAGCGGCCATCGTCGACGGGCTGACCATCGTAATCCTCCTCGAAAGACCTTCCACCCGACCGGCGAACGAAAGCACCGGGCGGGCATTCTCTCCGGGTCGTTGCGTCCGGGGAGGAGGCTGTCGCCGCCGTGCCCGGACCTGCGCAGATCGGACTGCGGGTGGTGCCCGCAGTCCGCCGTCAGACCTTAGTTCTTGGCCTGGTAGTCCTTGAGATTGGCGGGGGTGACGAGCTCGAAGGGAATGTAGACCTTCTTCTCCACGGCCTCGCCCTTGACCAGCTTCAGCGCGGCATCGACGGCGCCCTTGCCCTGGCCGGCAGCGTTCTGGAAGACGGTGACGTCGAGGTCGCCGGCGGCCATGGCGGCCAGCGCGTCCTGCGTCGCATCGACGCCGGCGATCACGACCTTGTCCATCGGCCGGCCTGCGGCCTTCAGGGCCTGCATCGCGCCGATGGCCATCTCGTCGTTGTTGGCGATCACGGCGTCGAACTCGGTTCCGGCCGAAAGCCAGTTGGTGATCAGGTCGGCGCCTTCGGTGCGCTGCCAGTTGGCGGTCTGCTCCTCGACGATGGAGATGCCCTTGCAGGCATCCGTTGCCAGAACGTCATGAACGGCAGCGGTGCGCATGCGCGCGCCCTGGTTGGACAGCTCGCCCATCATGACGACGGCCTTGCCCTTGCCGCCGAGAAGGCGGCAGACTTCCTGCGCCTCGAGCGTTCCGGCCACCGTTTCCTCGGAAGCGACGAAGGCCTGCTTTTCCGGCAGCGAATCGAGGTTTGCCGGCTGGCGGTTGACGTAGACGAGCGGGATTTTGGCGTCGGAGGCGATCTTCGACATCGCGGCGGTCGCATCGGTATCGACCGGGTTGACGATGATCGCATCGACGCCTGCCGCGATGAAGTTCTGGATCTGGCTCTGCTGCTTGGCGACGTCGTTCTGCGCGTCCTCGATCTGCAGCGAAACGCCGTTCAGCGTCTGCGCGTAATCGCTCATGCCGTTACGCAGAACGGTCAGGAAGTTGTCGTCGAACTTGGCGATGGACACGCCGATGGTCTCGGCATGTGCTGCCGTCGAGAGCATCACGGCGAGTGCCGCGCTGAAAATGATCGTCTTCATGTTTCCTCCTCAGGCGGGTGTCCGGTCGCACCCCGTTATCCGGATCTCCCTCAACGGGTTCCTCTGGCTCCGTCGGCACACGGCCAAAACGGTACAAAACTAACAAAATAAATCCTCGTGGAATGTTTATTCCATTGTTTGTGTCCGTCGTCAAATTGAATCTTCCGGTTATCTTGTGGACGGCTGCGGAGGGCCTGGAGGGCAGGGACGTTACGCGAAGGCATGGAAGTCCCCAGGTTCCACGCAGGAAGGGGCGGGACCTTTCGGTCCCGCCCCTCTCCAATTCCTCGTTCTGCGTTCGCTTTTGCTGCGATCAGTTCGCGGCGCGCAGCTGCAGGCGCGAAACACCGGCGGCGACGTTGAGGCCCGTTCCGGCCTGCGTGCTCAGGGGCTGCAGACCGAAGTTCTTGGCGTTGCCGCCGACGAGGGCGTTGGCCCCGAGGCCGAGACCGACGGCGGCGCTCGCCGATGCGCCGACATAGGTGCCGGCAAGGCTACCCTGACCGATCGTGGTCGGTACCGTGTTGACGACAACCCAGCTGAGATACGACTTGCCCGTCACGCCGACGTCGATGCCGAGCTTGCCGATGGTGCCGGTATAGCGCTCGGTCCGGCCGCCGCGCTGCTTGAACGTGCAATCCACGGTCTTGCTCGAGCCGATCAGCAGGCCGACGCCGCCGGCAACCTCGCAGGACAGCGTGCCCAGACGCTCCCGGGGCTCGTCCGCGACCTGCCGGCCATGGTGCTTCCTGGACGGCGTCATGTCGGCCGCCGAGGCGGTGGTGCCGATGGCCAGCGTTGCGGCGAGGGCGAGGATAAGGGTCTTCATCATAAAATACTCCGATAGGGATTCTGGTCTTCGATGTGATGTCCGGGCGCAAAACGCGCCGGTTCAGCATGGTGCGGCGGGCGGAACGATCTCGACGTCGCTGATGACGCGGCGTGAGGAGAGGTCGGCGGCGATGCCGATGGCCATGTCGATCGCCTCGCGGCTCGGGGCCGTACCGGAAAGCAGGACGCGCTCCTCGGTGACCTCGACCGCAATCCGGCAGTCCTCCAGCCCGTAGGTGTAGGCCAGAACGCAAGCGATCGTCGCTTGGGTCGATGCCATGTCCGGGGTGAGGGCCGTGCTCGAAAGAACGGGAAACAACATGATGGCTCTGCCTTTGGGTCGCGCGCTCAAGGGGATCATTCCAGCTCCGCACCGGCTCTCCAGTCGTGGAGAGCCGGCCACCGCATCAGCCTATTTCAGGGCGCCCTTGACGGCATCCTTGGCTTTGCCGAGCGTGCTCTGCGCCTCGCCCTCCGCCTTGTCGATCTTGCCTTCGGCTTCGAGGCGCTCGTTGCCGACGAGCTTGCCGACGGCCTCCTTGACGGTTCCCTTCACTTCCTTGGCTCCGCCTTCGATACGGTTCTTGTCCATCCTGGTTCTCCTTGACAACTGATGTTCAGGTTCAGATGGCAGCGACGATCTCGCTGTCATGAGACGGGAGATAGGCGGGTCGGATGGACGATTTCAGATTGGGAAATACCAGTCGGCCTAGTAGCAATGGACCTTTTTTCAGGTCGCCGAAGAATTTTTGCTATTTTTGTCGTCCCGGCCGCTTGCTCAGCTTGGCATCCGGCAGTCCGGTGAAGCCGCGCTCCCGCGCCCAGATGACCGCGGCGGCGCGGCGGTTGACGCCGATCTTTCCGTAGAGCGATGCGATGTGGTTGCGGATCGTGTTCTTGGAGAGATGCAGGGTGTCGCTCATCTCGGCATCGCTCTGCCCGCTGCAGATGAGGCCAAGGATTTCGCGTTCCCGGTCGCTCAGGGCGACAAGCTGCGCCGTCGGCGCCGCCGTCGAGGTCTGTTTCAGCGTCGCAAGGCGATCGACGATCGAGCGGCTGAGCCACGACGTGTCGGCCATCACGCTCTCGATCGCCTCCACCAGCTGCGCCTCGCTCCGCCGACGCTCGGTCACGTCCTGCAGGGCCCAGATGACGCATTGTTCGTCGTTGATCTCGACGCGCTCCGCCGAGACCAGGCATTCGGCAAAGCTGCCATCCTTCTGCTTCATGCGCATCGGCTCGTTGCGCACGAACGTGTTGTCGCGCAGCTTCTGCTCGATGTCCCAGCGCGCCGCGACGTCGTCCCACAGACGCAACTCGCCCGCCGTCCGGCCGACGACATCCGTCAGGCCGTAGCCGGAGATCTGCAGGAAGGCGTCGTTCGCCTCGGTGAAGACGAAATCGTCCAGCCGCGAGATGGCCGCGGGCGCCGGCGAAAGGCGGAAGGACTTCGAGAATCGCTCCTCGCTCTGCCGCAGGGCATTTTGCGCTTTGCGGCGTGCATCCAGATCGGCGAAGGTGAAGAGCATGCAGGGCTCCTCCACCACGGCGATCGGCTCTCCCGCCACGATCACCAGGCGGTCGCCGCCGGCCGGCAACGGAACCAGCGCCTCGCGATGCCGGATGACGCGGCCCTCGACCAGCTTTGCCAGTGCATCCTCGCCGCTCTCGCAATTGGAAAACAGCCCGATCGCCTCCACCGTCCGGCCGATGATGTCTTCCTTCATGAAACCGGTCATCTCGAGGAACCCCTGATTGACGCGGATGAACCGGTGATCGTCCAGCCGGCAGATGAGGCCGGGTGCGGGGTTGGCGTTGAAGGAGCGCTCGAATCGCTCCTCGGCCTCGAAGCGGGGCGTCTCGTCGCGGATGACCAGCGCCAGCACCGCATCGCCCTCGTCATCGCCGGAGATCGCCATGCTCCGGTTCGTGTGTACCCAGACCAGATCGAGGTCCGTCGCCGGCGAGATCTCGACCGTGACGTCCTCGACCGTCTCGCCCGCCAGGAGACGCTCGATCGGATACTGGCCTTCCTCCAGCGGGTGGTTGTTGCGATAGCGCAACGTGAAGGCCCGTCGATACCCCTTCGCGTCGCCGCCGAGATCGCCGATCGCCTCGACGCGGTGCATCGCAAGGGCTGCCGCATTGGCCCAGGCGATCCGCCCCTTCCCGTCCAGGAAGATCACACCCTCGCTGAGGCCGTCGAAAAGAACCTGCAGGGTGGCGCGGTCGAGGGGCGGCGCTTTAAGGCGTTCGGGCATGATCTGTTTCCGGTCGGCGCGCGTGGGGTTGGTCGGTCGTGGGAAAGCGAGGCGGGACGCTATCGGTATCGGGCACGCGCGACCATCGCGGTCGCGGCGATGCCGGCCACGAGCGCCGCAAGCGCGATAAGAAGGTGAATGTGAAGGCGCAGATGGCCGAACAGCACTTCCACAGCATTGCCGAACAGGAAGCCGATGGCCGTGATGGCCGTTCCCCAGAGGGCGGCGGCAAGACCGTTCAGCACGAGGAAGCGGACGGCGGAGATGCTGGTGCGGCTGATCAGCAGCGGGCTGATGATGCGCATGCCGTAGATGAAGCGGAAAGAGAGGATAAAGCCGACAGGGTAGCGCTCCAGCAGACCGGTCGCGCGGCGCATCGCCGTCGTCGCCTCCAGCCGCTCCACGAAGCGGAAGCGCGCGGCATGCCGGCCGATGAAAAAGAAGAACTGGTCTGCCAGGAAGGAACCAAGCGCGGCCGCGGCGGCCACCTGCCAATAGACGAGAAGACCGCGATGCGCGAGCACGCCGCCGAGAAAGGCGACCGCTTCACCCTCGGCGCCGGCCCCGATCAGAACGGCCCAGATGCCGTATTCCGAGATCAGCGCTTCCAACGGACGTCCGATCCGAACCTCGACACGCCGCCTGAACTCCCCGACATCCGTCACTCTCCATCAACGATCGCTCGCGAAGATAGTCCTCGAAAGCGCTTTTTGAAGAGCCGATGATACCGGCGGAAACCGGCGTCCGATTTCGGACACCATGAGCGGACCGACGCGCCGACGCGGTCGCGTGACCTTCGCTTCTACACGCGTTCGAATGCCATCGCGACGCCCTGGCCGACGCCGATGCACATGGCCGCCAGAGCGTGCCGCCCCGTGCCCAGCGAGAGCTCGAGCGCCGCCGTTCCGGCAATGCGGGCGCCGGACATTCCGAGCGGGTGGCCGAGCGCGATGGCGCCGCCGTTGCGATTCACGTGGCCGGCATCCTCGGGAATGCCCAGTTCCCGCAGCACGGCGATGGCCTGGGAGGCAAAGGCTTCGTTGATCTCCAGAACGTCGAACTGCGCTGGCGACAGGCCGAGACGGGCGGCAAGCGTCTGCGTCGCCGGTACGGGCCCGATGCCCATCACCCGCGGTGGCACGCCGGCCGCGGCACCCCCGAGGATCCGCGCGATCGGGGTCAGGCCATGACGCTTCGCGCCCGCTTCGGATGCGATGATCAGGGCGGCGGCGCCGTCGTTCACACCGGACGCATTGCCGGCCGTCACCGTGCCGTTGCCGGTCTTGTTGACCGGCTTGAGGGCGGCGAGCGCCGCGATGCTCGTTGCGCGGGGATGCTCGTCCGTCCCGACGACAAGGGCATCGCCCTTGCGCTGGGGAACGCTGACGGGCGTGATTTCCCGGTCGAGACGGCCATTCGCCTGGGCGGCGGCGGCCTTTTCCTGCGAGCGAACCGAGAAGGCGTCCTGATCCTCGCGGGACACGTGAAAGTCGGCGGCGACATTGTCGCCCGTTTCCGGCATGGAATCGACGCCGTACAGCGCCTTCATCCGCGGATTGACGAAGCGCCAGCCGATCGTGGTGTCATGAATTTCGGCCTGCCGGGAATAGGCGGCTTCGGCTTTGGGCATGACAAAGGGGGCCCGGCTCATGCTTTCCACGCCGCCGGCGATCATCAGCTCGGCTTCGCCGGAGCGGATCGCCCGTGCCGCGGTCATCACCGCATCCATGCCGGAGCCGCAGAGACGGTTGAGCGTCGTGCCGCTGACGGAGACCGGCAGGCCGGCAAGAAGAAGCGACATGCGGGCGACGTTGCGGTTGTCCTCTCCGGCCTGATTGGCGCATCCGAAAATAACATCGTCGACCGCCTCCCAGTCGACGCCGGTGTTGCGCGCCATCAGCGCTTTCAGCGGTACGGCGCCGAGATCATCTGGGCGAACGGCGGCGAGCGCGCCGCCGAAGCGGCCGATGGGCGTGCGGATGTAATCGCAGATGAAAGCGTCCGGCATGGCTCAGTTTCCTTAAAGTTCGGGCACGAGGAGATCCACGACCGGCGCTGCGACATGCAGCGGCGCGCCGGTCATGGCCTGCAGATCGTCCATCGACACGGCTGCGAGCTTTTCGCGCACGACGAAGCGACCGTCGGTGATGTCGATGACGGCATGGCTGGTATAGACCCGCGTGATGCAGGCGACGCCGGTCAAGGGGAAGGTGCAGGCCTCGACCAGTTTCGGCTTGCCGTCCTTCGTCACATGCTCGGTGATCACGAAGACCTGTTTTGCGCCGTGCACCAGATCCATGGCCCCGCCGACGGCGGGTACACCCTTCGAGCCGACCCGCCAGTTGGCGAGATCGCCCGTCTGGGCCACCTGATAGGCACCGAGAATGGCGACATCGAGGTGTCCGCCGCGCACCATGGCGAAGCTGTCGGCATGGTGGAAGAACGCGGCGCCGGGGTTGAGGGTCACGGCACGCTTGCCGGCATTGATCAGGTCCCAGTCTTCCTCGCCCGCGGCCGGGGGCTCGCCGAAATCGAGAATGCCGTTTTCGGTGTGGAAGATCGCCCGGCGGCCGGGCGGCTGGTAGCGCGCTACCATTTCCGGGAAGCCGATGCCGAGATTGACATAGGCACCGTCTTCGATGTCCTGCGCCGCCCGCCAGGCGATCTGGGCGTTGGAAAGCTTGATGTCCGTCATCGTACCGGTGCTCATGCGTAGGATACTCCGGCTCGGATGAGCTCTTCTTCCTGTTGTGGATGGGCGACCTCGACAAGGCGATTGACGAAAATGCCGGGCGTGACGACATGCTCCGGATCGATCTCGCCCGGCGCCCCGATCCGGGAAACCTGGGCGATCGTGGTCGCCGCCGCCATGCACATCAGCGGATTGAAGTTGCGGCCGGCCTTGTTGTAGGTGAGGTTGCCGTGGCGATCGCCCAGATGCGCCTTGACGATGGCGAAGTCCGCCTTCAGCCAGCGCTCCTGCACGTAGGAACGGCCGTCGAATTCGGCGATCGGCTTGCCCTCGGCGAGGTCCGTGCCAAAGGCCGTCGGCGTGTAGAACGCGGGAATGCCGGCCCCTCCGGCGCGAATGCGCTCGGCAAGCGTGCCTTGGGGAACCAGTTCCAGTTCGATCTCGCCGGCGAGATAGCGGTCGGTGAAGGCGCGCGGATCGGACGAGCGGGGAAACGAGCAGATCATCTTGCGCACCATGCCGGCGTCGATCATGGCGGCGATGCCGATGCGGCCGTTGCCGGCATTGTTGTTGATGACCGTCAGCCCCGTCGGGCGCTTGTCGATCAGCGCATGAATGAGTTCGATCGGCGCGCCGGAACCGCCGAAACCGCCGATCATGACGGTGGCGCCGTCGCCGATGTCCTTCACGGCGTCGGCCGTGCTGGTGACCGTCTTGTCCACTGTATCCTCCGCTGAAAACGCGCCTTGGAGAGGCTGATCTTGCGAAAACGGTAACGCGAGCGGTTCTCGACGGCAATGCTATTGTGCGATATGGTGTATTTGTTGCGATATCGCACATTCGAGGGCGTTTGATGGACACGAAGCCGAGCGACATGATGGGTGGGCTGGCCAAGGGATTGCGGGTGATCGAGGCCTTTACGGTGGATACCCCGCGCCTGAGCATCTCCGAAGCGGCCGCGATCGCCGGCCTTGACCGGGCGACGACGCGGCGCTGCCTGCTGACGCTCGCGGAACACGGCTATTGCGCCTATGACGGCAAGTTCTTCACGGTGACGCCGCGCGTCCTCCGGCTCGGGACAGGTTGTCTCGCGACCATGCCGCTGCCCCGCATCGTCCAGCCTTGGCTGGACGACCTGTCCGAAACGATCGGTCAGAGCACCTCGGTCGCCATCCTCGATGAGAGCGAGATCGTTTACGTCGCACGGGCGGCGCAGCGGAAGGTGATGTCGATCGCTCTCATGCCGGGCTCGCGCCTGCCGGCCTATTGCACCTCCATGGGGCGCGTGCTGCTGGCGGCCCTCCCGGAAGAGGTGGCGCGACGCCTTCTGAGGGCTGCCCCGCTCGTCCAGCGGACGCCTCAGACGACGATCGATATCGAGAGGCTGATGGCCGAACTGGCCATGGTTCGCGGGCAGGGATATGCCGCGGTCAGCGAGGAGGTGGAACTGGGCCTCCGATCAGTCGCCGTCCCGATCGTCAACGCCCGCGGGCAGGTGGTCGCGGCGCTGAACACCGGCTTTCCCGCATCGTCGGAGGCGATGGACACCGTCATCCGGACGTTCCTGGAGCCGCTTCTGCAGGTGCGTCGGGAGTTGTCCCGCATCCTCAACTGACGACACCCGGCGCCCGCTTCGCTGTTCAGCGCGCGGTGATCAGATCGCTCACCCGTCGGGCGAAGGCATCGGCCTCGAAGGGCTTGGTGATGACCTGCATGCCGGGCTCCAGATGGCCATGGTTGAGCACGGCATTCTCGGCATAGCCGGTGATGAAGAGAACGTTGAGGTCCGGGCGCTGGGTGCGAATGGCGTCCGCCAGCTGCCGCCCGTTCATGCCGTTCGGCAGGCCCACATCGGTGATCAGCAGCTCGACGTCCGGGCGGCTGGTGAGGATCTTCAGCGCCGTTGGGCCGTCCTCCGCCTCCAGCACGGCATGGCCGAGTTCCTCCAAAATCTCGACGGCGACCATGCGGACCAGCGGCTCGTCGTCGACGACGAGGATCGTGTTGCGGTCGGTCGCAGACACGGACGGGGTCGATTCGGCCGGCGCCTCGTCGCTTTCGTCGTCGCCGACGTGGCGGGGCAGGTAGATGCAGATCATCGTGCCCTTGCCGAGTTCGGAATAGATGCGGACGGCACCACCTGATTGTCCGGCAAAGCCGTAGACCATCGACAGGCCCAGCCCAGTTCCCTGGCCGATCGGTTTCGTCGTGAAGAAGGGATCGAACGCGCGGGCGATGACGTCCGGCGACATGCCCGTGCCGGTATCGCTGACACAGAGCGACACGTATTGACCGGGCGCGAGACCGCGCTCCTTGGCAGCGCGCTCGTCGAGCCAGCGATTTCCGCTCTCGATCGTCAGTTTGCCGCCGTCGGGCATCGCGTCGCGGGCATTGATGCAGAGGTTCAGGAGCGCGTTTTCCAACTGTCCGACATCCACGAACGTCTTCCAGAGCCCACCGGCCGCCACCGCCTCGATGGCGATCGCCGGGCCGACGCTGCGGCTGATAAGATCCTGCATGTCCGCAACGATGCGGTTGATGTCGGACGTCTTGGGATCGAGCGTCTGCCGCCGCGAGAAGGCGAGGAGGCGCTGCGTCAGACCCGCGGCGCGCTTCACCGCCGACTGTGCGCCGGTGACGTAGCGGTCGATATCGCCGACCCGGCCCTGGGCGAGGCGCGTCCGCATCAGGTCGAGGCTGCCGCCGATGCCGGCGAGAATATTGTTGAAATCATGCGCCAGACCGCCGGTCAGCTGGCCAACGGCCTCCATCTTCTGGGCCTGGCGGAGCGCCTCCTCGGCCTGCAGAAGAGCGGCCGTCCGCTGCTCGACGCGCTGTTCCAGCGTTTCCGTCAGGGCGCGGAGGGCCGTGATGGCACGGTCGCGTTCGGCCTCCACGGCACGCCGGCCCTCGATATCGATGAGAACGCCGGGGAATGTGAGAGGCGTACCGTCCGGCGCGAGATCGACCCGCCCGTTCGCCTCCAGCCAGTAGTATTTCCCGTCCGTGCGCCGCGTCCGGTACTGATGCGCGTAGGACCCTCCGCGCGACAGAGCTTCAGCGATAGCCGCGGCAAGGCCCGCCTGATCGTCGGGATGCACGGTTTCCACCACCTGCGCGAGGCTGAGGCCCGACCGCCCGAGCGAGGGATCGAAGCCGAAAGCGGTCGCGAAACCTTCATCCACCGTGAACCGGTCCGTCGGCAGGTGCCACGACCAGGTTCCGATGATTGCGCCGGCGGCGAGCGCCAGCTGGACGCGCTGGATGTTCTCGCGCGAGATCGCCTCGCTTTCGCGAAGGGCCTGCTCCGCCTGCTTGCGCGCGGTCACATCGCGGAAGAGTACGGAGACCTGACGAAGGCTCTCCGGCTCGACGCGCGAGGCGGACACCTCGATATGGCGGCCGATGGCCGCGAATTCCTGCTCGAACCGGACCGTCTGCCCGGTGCGAAGCACGCCGCCATAGAGCTTCAGCCACACATCCGCATTCGCAGGCTCGATCTCCCGCAGGCGCTTTCCGACGATATCGGCGATGCCGGTCTGGCGCTCGTAGCCGGAATTGGCTTCGACATGAAGATAGTCACTCATCGGTCCGTTCGGACCGTCGATGAATTCGATGATGCAGAAGCCGTCGTCGATGGCCTCGAACAGCGCCCGCCGCCGCGCCGCACTCTGCAGCACATCGTCTCCGACGGTCTGCGATCTGAGGAGCGCCAGCTCCTTCTCAAGCTCTTCGCGCGTCAGGGACGTCGTTTCTCTGTTCAACATCATGCCCTTCCCTGGCGTTCGTCGTTCCTCGTCCAGACACGAACCCGTGCGGTGCTGACAAGGCACAAGACAGATAGGCAAGGTGTCTCCGAATGCCACTGCCCGCGGGCCGTTGAAGGGGGCGATTTCGTCATCGCGAGACAAATTTTACATTTGTCATAAAGGTCGAAAGACGAGAATCCTACCGTGAAAGTTTCATTTGAGTTTGTAGAAATTCGAGAATTTTCTCTTCGGGAACAAACCGATGAAGGCTCAGTTTGACAGGCCACCAACCTTGGAGATGTGTTGATGACCTTACGAAGCCTAACCCTTTCGACTGCCGTGGCCCTCTTGGTTCCGTTCAGCCTTGCGACCGCTTCTTTGGCGCAGGACATGGCGAAACCCACCACGGAGATGCAAGCCGTTCTCGACAAGCTGGCAGCGCTGGACGCAAAGCCTTTCTCGACCCTTTCGGTTCCCGAAGCTCGCTCACAGGCAACGCCTGCGGACGCGGCCCGTGCTATCCAGTGGGACAAGCGCCTCTCGACCAACCCCGAAGCCCAGGTCACCACGCGTGACATCGCTATCCCGTCAAAGGCCGGCGGACTTGCTGCGCGCGTCTACATTCCCGGCGGCAAGGGCCCGTTTCCCGTCGTCGTCTACTATCACGGCGGCGGCTGGGTCGTGGCTGACATCAACGTCTATGATGGCGCACCACGCGCCCTGGCGCTCGGAGCGAACGCCATCGTCGTATCCGTCGAGTATCGGCATGCACCCGAGCACAAGTTTCCCGCAGCCCACGAGGATGCCTGGACGGCCTATCAGTGGATCGTCGAGAACATCCATGAGCTGAACGGCAATGCAGATAAGATCGCGGTCGCAGGCGAGAGCGCCGGTGGCAATCTTGCAGCCAATGTCGCGCTGATGGCCAAGTCCATGAAGACGAAGCAGCCCGTGCACCAGCTTCTCGTCTATCCCGTGGCCGGCAACGATATGAACACGCCGTCCTATACGGAGAATGCCAACGCCAAGCCGCTCGGCAAGGCCGATATGGAGTGGTTCGTGAAGAACGCGTTCGCCTCCATGGATGAAACCTCGGACAAGCGCCTCAATCTGGTCGGACGGACGGATCTTGCCGGCGTTGCGCCTGCAACCCTCATCATGGCGCAGATCGATCCTCTCCGCTCGGAGGGCGAAGCCTATGCCGCGAAGCTGAAAGATGCGGGCGTGAAGGTCGAAACGAAAACCTACCCCGGGGTAACACATGAGTTCTTCGGCATGGCGAAGGTCGTTCCCGAAGCGAAGCAGGCGATGGACATGGCAATCGCCGACCTCACCGCCGCCTTTTCCAAGTAAGGAAGAATGATGATGAAAAAGACATTTACCGCCGCCTCGCTGGCACTCGCGCTCCTCGCGACACCGCTCTCGCCGGCCTTCGCGGCCATGCCCGCCAGTGCGGACACCGCGGCCGCGGCTTTCAATGTGGACAAGGCCTCCTTCGTCGAACAGGTGACGAGCTCAAACCAGTTCGAAATCGAGTCCAGCAAACTGGCCGAGGAGAAAGCCCGCGATGCCGATGTAAAGGAATTTGCCCGGCAGATGATCGCGGATCACACGAAAGCAGGCGAGGGGCTGAAGACGGCAGCCAAGCTCGATGACGCCGCACCGGCTCTATCGCCGAAGCATGCCGCGATGATCGAAACGCTGAAGGGTGCATCGGAACAGGACTTCCAGCCGCTCTACATCGAGATGCAGACGGTTGCCCATATGGAAGCCGTGACCCTCTTTGCGACCTATGCCAAGGGTGGCGATGACGCGGCGGTGAAGGCCTTTGCGGCGGAAACGCTGCCGAAGCTCGAAATGCACAAGGCGCACGTGATGAAGCTCGTCGCTGCGCATTGATCTCAAAGATCTCTCCAGCCCGGCTTCGCGCCGGGCTGGGGACACTATGCCTTGGTGGCCTGCTCGAACGCGTTTCGCGCCTCATGCACCTCCGCGAGGTTCGCTTCGGCCCAGATCCACACACCACAAAAGGCAGCACCCAGGCTTTTGCCGAGGTCGGTCAGCCGATACTCCACCTTGGGCGGCACGACGGCGTGAACGGTGCGCTTGATGAGCCCGTCGCGCTCCATCTGGCGAAGCGTCTGCGTCAGCATCTTCTGGCTGATGGTGCCGATGTTGCGGCTGAGCTGCGTGAACCGAAGCTCGCCCTTCTCCTCCAGGGTTTCCAGGATCAGCATCGTCCATTTGTCCGCCACGCGCCCGATCAGCTCGTGCACCAGCGCTTCGACCCGCGGATCGACGACGTCCGGAATCATGCGCTCCGTTTTCTCAAGCGGTGCTTCCGCGGAGCGGGTGTGCAGGCGTTGCATCCGATACTCTCCTTTTGGTGCGTATAAATCTTTCGGGTGCCTTCTGTTCTCTGGAGAGTAACAGCGTTAGCTCTGGTGGACAATCAGCGCAAACTCCATCCATCCTCGTGAGGCAGATCATGAAAACCAGCGGAAACACCATTCTCATCACCGGCGGCGCATCCGGCATCGGGCGCGAACTGGCGGAGCGCTTTCATGCGCAGGGCAACACGGTCATCATCGCCGGCCGGCGGCAGGATCGATTGGACGCGGTCGCCGCAGGCCATGAGGGCATCGTGGGCTATGCGCTCGACATTGCCAGCCCGGAGAGCATTGCGGCCTTCGCCGCCGATGTCATCCGCAACCATCCGGACCTGAACGTCCTCATCAACAATGCCGGCGTCATGATGTTCGAGGACCTCGACCGGTCGCGGGATCTGACGGATGCGGAATCGACCATCGCGACCAATCTCCTCGGGCCGATCCGATTGACCAACGCGCTGATCGACCACCTGACGACCCGGCCGGATGCCGCCATCGTCAACGTGTCCTCGGGCCTCGCCTTCGTGCCGCTCGTTTCGACGCCAACCTATTCGGCGACGAAAGCGGCCATCCACTCCTACACGGTCAGCCTGCGGGATGTGCTGAAGGGCAAGGTCGAGGTCATCGAACTGGCACCGCCGGCCGTGCAGACGGAGCTGACGCCGGGCCAATCCACACGCTCGGGCTACATGCCGCTGAACGACTTCATGGACGAGGTCATGGCGCTCTTCTCGCAGCAGCCGACACCGGCGGAGATCCTCGTCAAGGCCGTCGGCTTCCTGCGCTTCGCCGAGCAGGAGACGCGGTTCGACGAAACGCTGACCACACTCAACGACTTCGCGCGCAAGGCGCGGGAGAGCGGGCACTGAGTTCTTTATCCCAAGACCATCGCAGCGCAGGACGCAGGAACCAACCATCCCCGGGATAATTGTGATGCCGGAACGATCCGCTCCGGACCGTCCGAGCATCCAGCGTTTTGGCCCTGAAAAAGGGCAGGGGAGTGTGTGTTGCGCGTCACGGATTATACAGAAACGTCCATTCCCGTTTCTCCCGATATCGCCTCCATCCTGCCCAGACCGCCATCGGGTCTGATTGCCGCCAAGCTGATGGAAACGGTGCTGTGCACGCAGCGGTCGCTTGCCTATATCGCCCGCAGCGAGACGGCGGCGGCTGGCGTCGCGGAGGCCGTTCGGATGCTCGATCCGGAAGCGGATGTCGTCCTGCTCGCGCCTTGGGACTGTCTGCCCTATGATCGCATTTCGCCGTCCCGCCAATGCATGGGACGGCGGATGGATGCCTTGCGGGTCTGGTGTCAAACCACGCGCCCGGCGCTGTTCATTACGTCGCTGGATGCCGCCCTGCAGAGGATCCCGCCGCTCGATATCATTAAGCGCAGCTTCTTCGAGCTGACGTCGGGCACACGCTTCGATGAGGCCGCGTTCCGCGCCTTCATCGCCATGACCGGTTACATCGAGGACGGGCTGGTGGACGAGCCCGGCGAGGTCGCGTTCCGCGCCGACGTGATCGACATCTTTCCGGCCGGGCAGATGCTGCCCATGCGGATCCAGCTGGACGCCGACCACGGCATTGCCGCGTTGCGGACCTATGACCCGCTGACGCAGCGCACCGTCATCACCCGCGACAGCATGGTGTTCGGCCCGGCGAGCGAAGCGATCCCCTCCGACGAGGTGACCGGCATCGACGGCACATCCTCCTTCGACGTGACCGAGCGGGGGCTCTTCCAGCTCTATGGCGATATGCAGACCGTCTTCGACATGCTGGACGGCGTACCGGTCATTCTCGCGCCCGGCATCGATGCGCGGCTCGAAACCTATCTTGATATCATCCGCGACGCGCAGCAAGCCGAACAGGATCTGCGCGGACATCGCCGCTCGGCCGATACCTCTCTCTATCTCGATGGCAGGGAATGGGCCGACCGCGTGCAGGGCCAGCCCTCGGCAGATCTTGCGATGTCGGCGCGCGATGTGCTGCCGGACTTTCTCGGTGCGGCGAACCCCCGCCGGACATTTCTGGCTTTCCTCAAGGAGAAGCAGACGTCTGAAACCATCGTCCTTGCGGGACACGGCAAGCTGTTCGATGGCCTCTGCCGTCGGGTCGAACGCGCGCTGAATGTGGAGATCGTCCCGGTCACGCGGTGGCGCGAGGTGGCTGACGCCGAAACGGGCAGCGTGCTGAAACTCGACACAACGCTGGAGCAGGGTTTTCTCGACACGTCCGCACAGCGGATCGTGATCGCCGCGGCCGACGTGCTCGGCCGTTCCGTCTCTTCCGCTGTGATGGCAGGGCTGGAAGAGCCCGACCTGACGCTCGGCGATGTCGTCGTTCACGAGGATCACGGCATCGGCATTCTCGAGAGCCTGGAAACGGTCGAGATCGATGGCGAACGACGGGATGCGGCGCGGCTTGCCTATCGGGACGGCGCCTCGCTTCTTGTGCCGATGGACGAGTTCGGCAAGCTGTGGCGTTATGGCTCGACACCGGAAGCCGTCGCGCTCGATCGGCTGCACACGGATGCCTGGGCGAGAAAGCGCGCGGTGGTGGCACGCGATGTGCGAACGGCGGCCAAGCAGCTGAAAGCGCTCGCCCGCGAACATCAGGCGAAAGCCGGTGCCGTTCTCGTGCCCCCGCGTGCGGCCTATGGCAAGGTCTGCGCCCGCTTCCCCTACAGCCTGACCGCCGATCAGACGGCGGCCGTCGATGCTGTCCTTGCCGATCTCGCCTCGGGATCGGTCATGAAACGGCTGATCTGCGGCGATGTCGGCTTCGGCAAGACGGAGATCGCGTTGAGGGCCGCGGCAGCCGCTGCCCTCTCGGGCCGCCAGGTGGTCCTGGTTGCGCCGACGACCGTGCTCGCCCGCCAGCACTTCGGCGCTTTCGAGCGGCGTTTCGCCGGAACGGGTGTGACCGTCGCCATGCTCTCGCGCGTCATGACGCCGAAACAGGCGAAAGCCGTGAAGGCCGGCCTTGCCAAAGGTGCGATCGACATCGTCGTCGCCACCCATGCCGTCCTCGCCAAGGATGTGGCCTTTGCGGATCTGGGACTGCTGATCGTCGATGAAGAGCACCGCTTCGGCATGCGCGACAAGCAGGCGTTGAAGTCGCTGGCCCCCTTGCTTCATACGCTGACGATGTCGGCAACACCGATCCCCCGCACCCTGCAGGCCGCGCTCGTCGGGCTTCAGGATGTCAGCCTGCTGACGACTCCTCCCATGCGCCGGCGCCCCGTCAGGACCAGTCTCAGCCCGGCCGATCGCGCGACGATGCGCGTCGCCTTGATGCGGGAGCACCGCCGCGGCGGCCAGAGCTTCGTCGTGGCGCCCCGGATCGAGGATCTCCACGGCATCGAGGCCATGCTCCGCGATATCGTGCCCAAGCTTGGCATCCGCGTCGCCCATGGCAAGCTGCCGGCCGTCGAAATGGACGGGATCATGGTCGGCTTCGCGGACGGCGAGGGCGATGTGCTGCTGTCGACCAACATCATCGAGAGCGGACTCGACGTTCCCCAGGCGAACACGATCTTCATCTGGAACGCCGACCGGTTCGGTCTCGCCCAGTTGCATCAGCTGCGCGGCCGGGTGGGCCGTGGAAAGATCCAGGGAACGGCCTATCTCCTGACGGAGCCGGACCGGGAGATGGCGGAGGACACCCGGCGGCGTCTCGAGACGCTGATCGAAAACGACCGGCTGGGCTCCGGCCTTGCCATCAGCCTCGGCGACCTCGACGAACGCGGCGGCGGCGATATCGCAGGCGACGATCAATGCGGCCACATGCGCGCCATCGGCGTCAGTCTCTACCAGATGCTTCTGGAGCGGGCTCTCGGCGGCAACACAGCGAAGGCGCATCTCGACGTCGTGCTCACGCTCGGCCTTTCCGGCTCCATCCCGGAGACCTCCGTGCCTGACGCGACCGTGCGTCTCAACCTCCACGCGAAGCTCGCCCGCGCCGGCTCCATCGCGGCGATCGAGGATTTTGCCGAAGAATACGAGGATCGCTTCGGAGAGGTGCCCAACGAGGTTTCCCTTCTGCTGCGGCTTGCAAGGCTGAAGCGGATGGCCGCGCGGATCGGGGCTGCAAGGATCGATGCCGGCCCCCGCGCCATCGCGATCACCCTGAAAAAGGCGCCATCCGCGAAGCTCGTCGCCGCGCTGTCCCGACACCAGACGCCAACACTGCGCGACGATCGCCTCATCTACGAATGCCCGACAACCACCGCCCTCGAAAGGCTCAAGGCCTGCGAGACCTTGCTGAGGCTGAATTTGGTGAGAAGAAGCAGCAAGCCGGGAGCCCGAAAGCATGCGCGACAGTCCGAACCCTCAGGCGCTGATCTCGGATCTTCCGAATGACGTCGAGGCGATGCAATTCTTTCTGCGGCATGGTGATCAGACAGGACATCACAACTCCGCTCGCTGCTGGTCTCGACCAAGCTGAAGGTCGTCATCCTCGCTCCCGACGTTGACATTGACCAGACGATTGAAAGGCGAGGTGCAGCAACTCTGGAGCCCCAATTGTCGCATGAATAAATCGCTGCGTGCGTTCCGTTTGCATCTTTCTTGCGAGTGACAACCCATTGGTATCATTCGGAAGTTTCACTTCATCCTTGAACCCACCCGGCTACACGGCTTAATCACATAATCAACGTTATGGAACATAAATGCCAGCCTGAAACACCCGCTGCGCGAAATCTCGTCGCCCCCGTTTACCGTTCACCGCGCCGGTATGGCTGCATCAGCGCCTGGGGCACGCGGGCGCGGCGGGCCATGATGGCGAGGGCGGCGATGGAGAGGATGTAGGGGATCATCAGGAAGAGCTGATACGGGACCGTGCCGCCCAGAGTGGTCTGGAGGCGGAGCTGGAAGCCGTCGAAAAAGGCGAAGAGGAGCGCGCCGAGCAGCGCGCGGCCCGGGCGCCAGGAGGAGAAGACGACGAGCGCGATGCAGATCCAGCCGCGCCCCTGCACCATCGTCGGAAAAAAGCTGTTGAAGGCCGAGAGCGTCAGGAAGGCGCCGGCCATGCCCATCAGGGCGCTGCCGGCCATGACGGCGCCGTAACGCACCGTCATCGGGTTGATGCCTTGCGCTTCGGCGGCATGCGGGTTTTCCCCGGTCATGCGGATGGCGAGGCCGAGCGGGGTGCGAAACAGGCCGTAGGCCATGGTCAGCGCGATCAGGATCGCGAGATAGGTCGGCGGCGTCTGGACGAACAGCGCCGGGCCGACGAAGGGCAGATCGCTCAGACCCGGGATGGCGATCGACTGGAACGGCTCGATGGTCGGCGGCGTGCCGGCGACCGGCACCAGCAGGCGGAAGAGGAAATAGCTGAGGCTGGAGGCAAACAGGGTGACACCGAGACCGGACACATGCTGCGACAGGCCGAGCGTGACGGTGAGCAGCGCATGCAGAGCGCCGAAGACCGCACCGGCAATGGCCGCGACGAGCAGGCCCGTCCACAGGTCGGCGCCGTTGTAGACCGAGAGCCAGCCGATCATGGCGCCGAACGTCATGATGCCCTCGATCCCCAGATTGAGGACACCTGCCCTCTCGCAGAGAAGCGCGCCGAGCGTCCCGAGGATCAGCGGCGTGGCGATGCGCAGCACGGCGGCCCAGAGCCCGGCGGACGCGAGAATGTCGAGCACCGCGGTCATCGGCGGATCCTGTACTGGGTGAAGAACAAGGCGACCAGCATGGTCAGCAGCGACAGCGACACGGTGAGATCCGCGATATAGCTCGGAATGCCCATGCTGCGGCTCATGCCGTCGGCACCGACGAACATCGTCGCGGTGAACAGGGCAGCGAGCACCACGCCGAGCGGATGCAGGTTGGCCAGCATGGCGACGACGATGCCGGAATAGCCGTAGCCCGGCGAGAGGTCGGTCGTGACATAGCCCTTGACACCCATGACCTCCACGGCGCCTGCGAGGCCTGCAAGGCCGCCTGAAATACAGGCCACGGCCACGAGCGTGCGACCGAGCGGCACGCCGGCGAAGACAGCGGCCTGCGGGTTTAGGCCGGCGGCGCGCGACTGGAGGCCGAACACCGTGCGCGATTGCACGACATGCAGGAGAACGGCGAGGACGAGCGCGATGCCGAGGCCGAGATGGAGGCGGGAGCGCGACAGCAGTTTCGGCAGCATCGCGCCATCCTCCACCGATTGGGATTGCGGCCAGCCGAAGGCGGCGGGGTCCTTCAGCACCGTGTCGATCAGCATGGAGACGAAGAGGACGGCGACGAAGTTGAGCAGGAGTGTCGTCACCACTTCGTCGACCGAGAAGCGCAAGCGCAGCCAGAGCGGCACCAGCAGGAGAACCATGCCCGCAATCGCGCCGAGCGCGAGCAGCGCGGGGATCTGGACGACCGGCGGAAGACCGCCGAGGAGATGCGAACTTGCTGCGGCCACGGTGATGGCCCCGAGATAGAGCTGGCCTTCGGCGCCGATATTCCACAGCCGCGCCCGGAAGGCGACGGCCGCGGCAAGGCCGGTGAGCATCAGCGGCGTGGCGCGTGTCAGCGTTTCCGTGGCCGAAAGGCGCGAGCCGAACGCGCCCTTCAGAATGCGCCAGTAGGCCTCGAGGACGGGCGCGCCGGCAATGGCGATCAGCACGCCGGAGATGGCGAGCGCCGCGAGGATCGCAAGCATCGGCGTGGCGATGACCAGAGCGAGAGGCCGGTGTTCTCGCCGCTCAAACCGCATGGGTCACCTCCGCCTGCCATTCGCCGGCCATCATCAGGCCGAGCCTCTGCCGGTCGGCCTCCTCGTTTTGGATCGGCGGCGACAGCCGGCCACCGACAATGGCCTGGATCCGGTCGGCCAGCGCCATCACCTCGTCCAGATCCTCCGAGATCAGCAGCACGGCCGTGCCGGCCTTGCGCGCCTGGAGGATGCGTTCGTGCACGGCGGCGACCGCGCCTTCGTCGAGACCGCGCGCTGGCTGGGCGGCGAGCAGGATGCGCGGGCGTTTGATGAGGTTGCGACCGAGGATGAGCTTCTGCATGTTGCCGCCGGAGAGCAGCCGCGTGCGGGTGGCGGGCGCTCCCCCGCGCACGTCGAATTGCGCGATGATATCGCCGGCAAACCGCATGCCGCCCACGCGGTCCACGAGGCCGTATCGCGCGTAGTCGCCAAGCCGCTCGAGAATGGCGTTTTCCCAGATCGCCATTTCGCCGATCGCGCCCTCTGCGTTGCGATCCTCCGGGATGCGCCCGATGCCGGCGGCCACGACATCGGCGACGGTGAGACGATCGACGGGCTTGCCGAACAGGAGGAGGTCTCCCGCGGTGCGGGATACGGTTCCCGACAAAAGCCGGGCGAGGACGCCCTGCCCGTTTCCGGAAACGCCGACGATGCCGAGAACCTCGCCGGCCCGCAGGCGGAAATCCACCGCCTTCAGCGTATCGACGCCGTGCTGGCGTACCGTCACGGCGGCAGCCTCCAGAACCGTTTCGCCGGGTACCGCCGCCTCCCGCACGGGCCGCGCCACGCTGCGCCCGACCATGAGTTCGGCAAGCTCCGCCTTGCTGGTTTCCAAGGCCTTGCGGTCCGCGACGTGGCGGCCGCCGCGCAGCACGACGATGCGGTCGGCGGTCGCCATCACCTCGTCCAGCTTGTGCGATATGAAGATGAGCGAAAGACCCTGCCGCGCCATGACCTTCAGCGTCGAGAACAGCGTCTCGGCCTCGGCCTGTGTCAGCACCGCCGTCGGTTCGTCCAGCACGAGAATGCGGGCATCGTTGTAGAGGGCTTTGAGGATTTCCACGCGCTGCTGCTCGCCCACCGAGAGATCCCCCAGCCGGGCGTCGGGATCGACGCCAAGCCCGAAGCGTCGCGCGATGTCGGCAAGCTTCGCACGGGCCTCTGCCCGGCGGGAGCGGGGCGACCAGAGGCTTTCCGTTCCCGTCATCACGTTTTCAAGAACCGTGAGGTTCGGGGCGAGCGAGAAATGCTGGTGCACCATGCCGATGCCGGCCCGGATGGCGGCACGCGGCTTGCCCGGCGGCAAAGCCGTTCCGTCGACCAGTACCCTGCCGCTGTCGGGCACGTAATGGCCGAAGAGAATGCTCATCAGCGTCGTCTTGCCGGCGCCGTTCTCGCCGAGAAGGGCGACGATCTCCCCTTTTGCAAGCGAAAGCGAGATGCCGTCATTGGCGAGATTGGTGCCGAAACGCTTGCTGACGTCGACGATCTCGAGCACGGGCACGGCCATCGTCATGACGTCAGCCCTGCGACGGGGAACCGATGCACATACCGTTCCTCCCGCTCCAGACGCCGCGCCAGTTGCAGAAGCAGCGCCTCGCCGCCCATCGGCGCCATGATCTGAACCGGCAATGGCAGGCTGGCGGCATCGCTGCCGAACGGAAGCGTGAGGGCCGGACATCCCGAAGCATTGGCCAGCGAGACCATCGGCGCGAAAGCCGCCATGCGTCCGAAGTGCAGGTCGAGATCCGTGTGATCGCTCGGGAAGGAGCCGATGGGCAAGGGCGGGCCCGAGAGGATCGGGCAGAGCAGAACGTCGATGCCGTCGAAGAGACGCCAGAGATCGCGGCTGACGAGAACCATGGCGTTGAGATTCTTCCACAGATCGACGGCCGGGAGCGACAGGCCCCGCGCAATGACGGCCTGCGTCAGCGTCTCCGCGCGCGCGGCATCGAGGCCGAAGGTGGTGACGGCCGTGGCGAGGTTCGCGCAGACGATATCGACGAAGGCGCGGCGGCTGGCGGCGCAGGCCTCCTCGATCGCCGCGAAGGGCACGGAGACCAGCCGGTGCCCGTCCGCCGCGAGCGCCCGTCCCGCAGCCTCGACGGTCGCCATCCGGTCTGCGTCGGTCGGGTATTGCGTGCCGGTGTCGGTGAGAATGCCGATGCGAAGGGAGCCTGTGGCCTCGCAAGCCTGTGTCGCAGGCGGAAACGGGCCGCGCGCATGTCCGCTGAGTGCGGCAAAGATCCTCGACGTGTCGCGGACCGAGCGGCAGACCGCAAGCTCCGAGGCGATGCCGCCGAGATGATTGCCGAAGTTCGGGCCGGCCGGCATCGCGCCGCGGCTGGGCTTGAGGCCGACGAGGCCGCAACAGGCGGCCGGCACGCGGATCGACCCGCCCGCATCCGTCGCATGGGCGATAGCGACGATACCGGCGGCGACGGCGGCCGCGGCCCCGCCCGACGAACCGCCGGCCGTCCGCCCGGGATCGAGCGGGTTGTGGCAGACCGGGCCGATGGCCGGTTCGCTTGCCAGCGCGAGCCCGAATTCGGGGCTCGTGGTCAGCCCGAAAAGGCAGAGGCCGGCGGCACGGAAGCGTGCGGCAAGATCGGAATCCGGGCTGTCGATTTCCGCACCGGCACGGGCAAGCAAGCGGGAGCCGGCCGCGACCGGAAAGCCCGCAAAGGGCCCGCCCAAGTCCTTGGCAAGCGTCGGCACACCGGCGAACGGCATGGCGGCACGTTCCGGCGCGCCGGGAGGAAGGTCATCGATGGCGGCGGCGGCGGCAAGGCCCCTCGCCTCGTCCCGATAGGCAATGGCGCCGAGGCCCGCGAAGGTCTCGGCAGCAGCGAAGGACGCCTGCATGGCCTGCGTGCTGGTGAGGCGGCCGCTGGCGATCGCCTCGGCCAGCGCGGTCGCATCGGCCGTCACGCGCAGGCTACTTCGGCTCGTCCGCAACCCGCGGAACGTCGAACGTGCCGGCCTTGATCTCGGCGCGCTTGGCTTCCATCGCGGCTTCGGCATCCGCCGGTGCGATGCCCTTCACGAACACGATATCGCTGCCGCCTTCCTTCATCAGGCCATAGGCGGTGTAGTCGCGACCGGTCGGCTTGCCGCTCGCGACATCGGCCAGGGCGGCGTTCAGGATCGGGCGGAAGTTCCAGAGGGCGTTCGCAAACACCGTATCGGGGTAGCGCGGCGTGTAATCGACCAGCGACCCCACGGACCGGATGCCGCGCTCCTTGGCGGCATCCGCCGTGCCGATGCGCTCGCCGAACAGTATGTCCGCGCCGGCATCGATCTGCGCGAGACCGGCTTCGCGCGCCTTCGGCGGATCGAAGAACGTGCCGATAAAGGTGACGAGATGCTTGGCATCGGGGTTGACGGCCTTAACGCCCGCGGCAAATGCGTTGATCAGCATGTTGACCTCCGGGATCGGCATGGCACCGACCGAGCCGACGACGTTAGACTTGGTCATCTTGCCGGCAAGCATGCCCGCGAGATAGGCGCCATCGAAGTTCCAAGTGCCGAAGACGCCGAAGTTGTCGCCGGCTTCCTTGCCGCTGGAGCCCATGACGAAAGCCGTGTCGGGATAGTCGGCGGCAACCTCGCGCGCCTGCTTCTCGACCGGGAAGGTTTCGCCGATGATCAGCTTTGCCCCCTGCTCCGCATATTCGCGCATGGCGCGGGGATAGTCCGTGCCGGAGACGCCTTCCGAGAAGACATATTCGATGGTGCCGTCCTTGGCGGCGTCCTGAAGCGCCTTGTGAAGCACGGAGTTCCACGCATTTTCGACCGGAGACCCGTGGATGCCGGCGACTTTGACCGGCGTTGCGGCGCGTAGGGAGGGCGCAAAGGCGCTCGCGCCGAGGGCCATTCCCGATGCCAGAATGGCACGGCGCGACATCATGAATTTCTTCGTCATTTGCGTTCCCCCTTTTTACCGATTGGTTCAATTTCTATGAGGGGCCTAAAAATGTGTCAAGCGGCTTACGGGGTTATAAAATGAGCAAGGCTTGTCTACCCACAGATGCGTTCCTGTAAAAGCGTTCCGTATCGACACGCTCCCGCAACAAACTCGAGCGCTGGCGGATCGACGCGCCAGCGTCTCGGGATCGGTGCGGGAGAGATGCCGGCCGCTTATGCCGTCTGCGGGAGCGTGTGAGCGTCCCGATTCCCGAAGACGTCCTTTGCTGCAGAGAGGCCGTTGAGTGCTGCGGGGAAGCCGGCATAGACCGCCATCTGCATCATGATCTCGGTGATCTCGTC
This sequence comes from Rhizobium quercicola, assembly GCF_021168455.1. Lineage (NCBI taxonomy): Bacteria > Pseudomonadati > Pseudomonadota > Alphaproteobacteria > Hyphomicrobiales > Rhizobiaceae > Rhizobium > Rhizobium quercicola. Next base: position 385,398 of record NZ_JAJOZR010000001.1, on the reverse strand, counting down.
CCGCGTTATCCCGACATTCAGCCCGGCCTCGATATGGACCTTCAGCTGTGGCGCCGCCGTGCCCATGGCCGTCAAAGCCGCAATGGTCGCAATCTCCCGAGCCCGCAGATCGAGGCCCGGCCGGCTATAGATGTCGCCGAAGGGAAATTCTATGAGATAGGTCGCGAAATCCGGGGCGATATCCGCCAGAGCGGCTACGACGTTTTCCCCCGCCTGGCCGTCGATCTCAGCGAGGGCGCGCCGCCCTCTTTCCAGCCGGGTTTCGCTCGCGCGTCGGTGTTCCTGCATCATTGTGGTCTGTCCCTTGTGCTGATCCGGCATATCCGGAGATTTTCGTGTCAAGGACGAGAAGATTGGCCTGGAGATCGGCGATGTGTTGCCCGACGCGATCCCGATGCCGCTCCAGAAGGGTCCGCCGCTCCGGTTCGGTCGAAGGACCGCGGCTGCGGAGGTCCGCGTAAAGCAGCATCTCCCGGATCGGCATGCCCGTCGCCTTCAGGCGGCGCAGGAAGGCGATCCAGGTGAGGATGCCGGCATCGTAATCGCGCTGGCTCGATCCGTCGCGATCGGCATAGGGCAGCAGGCCGATACGCTCATAGTAGCGGATGGTATGCGCCGATAGCCCGGACCGTCTTGCAAGCTCACCGATCTTCATGGGCCCCCTTCTCTTCCAATGACGCTCCCGAGGCTACGGGTTCGAGTGCACTCTCAGTCAAGGATAAAATGTTGTGGCGTGTTGCCGCCGACGCGCTGGTCTCGGATCCCGTTCCGGGGACGGTCTGGCGTCGCATGTCAGCCAGAAAAGTCTTTCGCAGGGTCTTTTCAAAAGCATCCGTTTCCATACGCGTTCTATTAAGTGCATGCAGCTAGAATGGCGTCCAAGGGAGAACTGCCGTCATGAACGCATGGGTGAAACGCCGCATCCTCAGGCTGTGCGCAACCGATGCGTTTGCCACGCGTAGCGACGTCCTGTCCTTTGCCAGCCGCATCACGCTTGCGGTCGTTCTGGTCGCCGATATCCTGAACGTGGCCGCGCATCTCACGCTCGATGCTTTCGGCCTGCTCCCTTATGCCGTTGTGCCGGCGGCGACCGTCGGCGTCATCATCACGACCTTTCTTGCCAGCTCGCTGACCTTCAGCATCCTCTATATCGTCGGGCTGTCGATCCACGAACTGTCGATCTCGCGGGCGACGTTCCAGCATCTGAGCCAGACCGACCAGCTGTCCGGCCTGCTCAACCGGCGCGCCTTTCTCGAAGCCCATGCGCTCCATCGCGGCGATGCCTCTCTGGTCGTCTTCGACATCGACCGGTTCAAGGCACTGAACGACAGTTTCGGCCATGATGCCGGCGACCATGCCATCGTCTCCGTCGCCGCCGTCCTCACGGCCATGTTTCCCGCGCCCCATGTCGTCGCGCGGATCGGCGGGGAGGAATTCGCCGCTCTCGTGGTGGGCCTGCAGGCGCCGGAGCGTTTGGCGCTCGCGCAAGAGGCTCTGTCGATGGTGGGGCGCAGCCCCATCCAGCTGGGAGACCAGGTCACATCGGTGACGGTGTCCGCCGGCGTTGCGGAGTTCTCCACCTATTCCGGCTTCGGCCCCCTTTTCGCGGCGGCAGACAAGGCCCTCTACCTCGCAAAGGCGTCCGGCCGAAACTGCGTGCTACACGACGCCGATATCTCCGCGCAGATCAAGAAGAACGCCCTGAACGGCAATGCGATCCAGCCTTTGCTGCCGATCGCGAGGATCGGATAGAGCCACCCTGCGTACGGACAGGGTGGACGCTCCGAGCCCCATCCTGGATCGGCATCACATCGTCGCCCCGATCTGCCACGGAACGAACTCGTTCGCCCCATAGCCGAGCTCTTCGGACTTCGAGCGCTCGCCGGAGGCGACGCGCAGGACGGTCTGAAAGATCTCCCGGCCCTTTTCCTCGATGCTCACGCCTTCGAGGACGTCGCCGCAATTGATGTCCATGTCCTCTTCCATGCGACGGTAGAGATCGGAATTGGTGGCGAGCTTGATCGATGGCGTCGGCTTGCAGCCATAGGCCGAGCCGCGCCCCGTGGTAAACGCGATCACATTGGCACCACCGGCCACCTGGCCCGTTGCGGCAACCGGATCGTAGCCGGGCGTGTCCATGTAGACGAAGCCCTTGCGGTCGATGCGCTCGGCATAGGCATAGACACCGCGCAGGGTCGAGGTGCCGCCCTTGGCGACGGCGCCGAGCGACTTTTCGAGGATCGTCGTCAACCCGCCGGCCTTGTTGCCGGGCGACGGATTGTTGTTCAGCTCGCCGCCGGCACGCGCGGCATAGTCGGTCCACCAGTCGATCAGGTCGACGATCTTCTGCCCGACCGCCGCGCTCTCGGCCCGCCGGGTCAGCAGGTGCTCGGCCCCGAAAATCTCGGGCGTTTCCGACAGGACGGCCGTGCCGCCCTGCCGGACCAGCTGGTCCACGGCTGCGCCGAGCGCGGGGTTCGCGGTGAGGCCGGAATATCCGTCGGAGCCGCCACACTGCAGGGCCAGCGTGATTTCGGAGGCGGCAACGGTCTCACGGCGCGCCTTCGCGGCCAGCGGCAAAAGATCGCGGATGCGCTCGACGCCGGCCTCGATCGAGCGGCGCGTCCCCCCGGCTTCCTGGATCGTCAGGCTCTGGAAATGATCGCCCTCGACGATGCCATATTGCTGTTTGAGGCGCGGGATCTGGAAGACCTCGCAGCCGAGGCCGACCAGAACCACGGCGGCAAGGTTGGGATGCGTGGCGTAGCCCCACTGGGTGCGCGCCAGAATGTCGTAGCCCTCGCCCTTCGAGGCCATGCCGCAGCCCGTGCCGTGGGTGAAGGGGATAACGCCGTCGACATCGGGATAATCGTTCAGGATACCGGACCGCTCCACCGCCTCGGCAATGAAACCGGCGACAGTCGCGGAACAGTTCACCGAAGACAGGATGCCGATATAGTTGCGCGTGCCGACACGCCCGTCCGGACGGCGGAATCCCTGAAATGTCTCCGGCACCTCGCCGGCGAGGAGACCACCATCGGGGCGCGCCTCCGAGGCGAAGGCATAGTCGCGGGAGAAGTCGTGGATCGCGACATTGTGCTCGTGCACCCAGTCACCCGGCGCGATCGGAACGGCGGCAAAGCCGATGATCTGGCCGAACTTGCGGATCGGCTCGCCTTCGGCGATCCGCGCCAGCGCGATCTTATGCCCCTTACCCACCGCGCTGCGCGCCACCACGCCGTTCTGCAGACTGTCGCCGGTCGAAACGCGGTCGATGGCGATGACCACGTTGTCGGCATCGTTGAGGCGCAGGATGCGGGGCGTCGCCATGGTCAGATCTCCAGAATGGCTTTGATGGTGCCGGCGTCCGGGCGCAGCCACTGCGGAAATAGCTCCGGTCCGTCGGCGAGCGCACCGCGATGCGTGATGAGCGCATCGACGGGCACCCGGCCGGCCGCCATCTGGCGCACGACCTCGGCGAAATCGTCAGCCTGTGCGTTGCGGCTGCCAAACAGCGTCGCCTCCCGCTTGTGGAACTCCGGGTCGGAGAAGGTGATGTCGGTGCGCACCACGCTGACGAGCACATAGCGCCCGGCATGGGCGAGGAAGCCGAAGCCGCGCTGCATGGCCGCGGCATTGCCCGTCGCGTCGATGACGACGTCGAAGAAGTCGCCGCCGGTCATCCGCGAAGCCTCGGCTTCCGCCGACGCATCCGCCATGATCATCGCATCGGCGCCGAGCCTGTCGAGCGTGAAGCCCAAACGATCCTCGCGGACATCCATGACGGTCACATGCGCGCCGCGCGCCTTGGCGAAGATGATCGCCGACATGCCGATGGGGCCGGAGCCGACGACGAGGACGCGATCCTCGGCCGAAACGCTGCCGCGCTTCACGCCATGTGCGCCGATGGCCAAAAATTCGATGGTGGCTGCGGCATCGAGCGAGGCGCCGCCAGCCGACACGACGTTGCCTTCCGGCACGCAGAGATATTCCGCCATGCCGCCATCGCGGTGCACGCCGAGCACGGCGATGCTCTGGCACGCATTCGAGACACCCTTCCGGCAGGCGTGGCAGGTGCCGCAGGACAGGTAAGGCACGATATAGACCGCCTCCCCTGCCTTCAGGGCGCTGCCCTGCGGCGCGCTTTCCACCGTGCCCGAGAGCTCGTGACCCATGACCCGGGGATATTCGAGAAAGGGGTGCTTGCCCTGGAAAATGTGGTAATCCGTCCCGCAGATACCGACGCGGCGGATGCGGACCAGAACCTCGCCCGGCGCCGGCACGGGAACGGGGCGGTCGATGACCGAAAGACGGCCGGGCTCGTTGCAGATCAGGGCTCTCATAGCATCACCTTCGCAGATCGTTCGCAGTCTCGTCAGGGTGCGGAAGCCGGGATGACCGGCTTCCGCGCTTGCGCCATCGGCGGCGCGATCAAGTCTTCGGCAGGATCGCCGGCAGCGGCACGCCCGTGTAGCGATTGTAGATCTCGCTGAGCTTCCCGTTCTTCAGGTTTTCAGCGATGACCGCGTTCAGCTTGGCCTTCAGAGCGTCCTCGCCCTTCCGCAGACCGATGGCGTAGGGATTGGTCTTCAGCACGATCTTGACCGTCAGCGGGTCGGCCGCGCGGCGCTGGTTGACGGCGGTCATGATCTGCGGCGAGGACGCCATCACGTCCACCTGGCCGGAGACGAGGGCAGTCACCAGCGTCGCGTCGTCATCGTAGCGCGTCAGCTGCGCGCCCGGCAGCTTGGCCGTCGCCTCGAGGTCGTTGGTCGAGCCGCGCGTCGTGCCGACCTGCACGCCGTTCAGGTCTTCCGGCTTGGTGGCGTTCGCACCGGCGCCCGAGCCGGCTGCAACCACGATCTGGATGACGCCATAGGCATCGGTGAAATCGATCACCTTCTTGCGCTCGGCATTGACGCTGAACGAGGCCATGACGATGTCGGCCTGGCCGGTGAGGAGCGCGGGAACGCGGTTCGGACCGGTGACCTGCACCAGTTCCAGTTCGACGCCGAGGGCTTCGGCGACCAGACGCGCGCTCTCGATGTCGGAGCCCGTGGGCTGCATCTGCGCGTCCGTCATGCCGAAGGGCGGCGAGCCCAGATCGACGGCGATGCGTATCTTGCCGCGCTGCTGGATGTCGGCCAGCGTATCGGCCATGGCGTTCGAGCCGCCCAGCATCGGCAGACCGATAACGAGGGCGAAGGCCGCCGCGGAAACGGTAGCAAGCAGGTTACGTCTGTTCATGGTATTCCTCCCGGTTGAAAGACTGTAGCGCATTTGCGTGCGCTTGTTGTGAGGCACGTCGCGCGCGTCAGAGGCCGCTGCCGACGAAGTTCGCCAGTTCCGGCGTCTTCGGGGCGTCGAGCATGGAGCCGGGCCCGGTCTCCCAGACCTGGCCCTTGTGCATGTAGATGACCTGGCTTGCGACCTTTCGGGCGAATGCCATTTCATGGGTGACGAGGATCATAGTCATGCCGCCGCGCGCCAGATCCTCCATGACCTTCAGGACCTCGCCCGTCAGCTGAGGATCGAGTGCCGAGGTGACCTCGTCGAACAGCATCAGCTTCGGCTGCATGGCGAGCGACCGTGCGATGGCCACGCGCTGCTGTTGGCCGCCCGAGAGCTGCTCGGGATATTGCTGCGCCTTTTCCGACAGTCCGACCTGCGCCAGCACATCCCGCGCGAGTTCGCGCGCTTCGCTCTTGCCGATCGACTTCACACAGGTCGGCGCCAGCATGATGTTCTGCTCCACCGTCAGGTGGGGGAAGAGATTGTAGCTCTGGAACACGATGCCGACATCGCGGCGGAGCGCTCGGCGGTCGAGTTTCGGGTCGCCGACGGCATGGCCGCAGACCTCGATCGTGCCGTCCTCGATGGTCTCCAGCGCGTTGATGCAGCGCAGCGCCGTGGACTTGCCCGAACCGGACTGGCCGATGACCGCGGCCACGCCGCCGCGCTCGACCTCGAAGGATACGCCTTCCAGAACCTTGAGAGCCCCGAAATACTTGTGAACGTTGTTGAGCTTAACGACCGGCGACATTGAGCTTCCTTTCAAGCTTCCGGCTCCACATGGACAACGGGAAGCAGATCGCAAAGTAGAACGCTGCCACCACCATGAAGACGGTGAAGGGTTCGAAAATGGAGTTGTTGATGAGCTTGCCGGCCTGGGCGAGCTCGATAAAGCCGATGACCGAGGCGAGCGACGTGTTCTTCACGATCTGCACGAGGAAACCGACCGTGGGTGGCGTCGCGATGCGCAGCGCCTGCGGCAGGATGACCCGCGTCATGCGCTGCCAGCGTGTGAGCGCCAGACATTCGGCAGCCTCCCACTGGGTCTTCGGCACGGCCTCGATGCAACCGCGCCAGATTTCGGCGAGGAAGCCGGAGGCGTAGATGGTCAGGCCCGCGCCCGCCGCGAGGATGGCGGGAAAACCGGGACCGGCAAAGATGGCGATGCCGTAATATATGAGAAACAGAAGGATCAGCAGCGGCGTGCCCTGCACGATCTGGATGTAGGTGCTGGCCGCCCGCCGCAGGATGTTCGACGGCCCGATGCGGGCCAGCATGACGCCGAAGCCGAGCAGACCGCCGCCGATGAAGGCGATGGCAGAGAGGCCGAGCGTCCAGAGAGCGGCCCATGCCAGGAATTCGACGTGGAGCAGGCTGAATGTGGGGGTCGTCATCACAGGGTCGCCTCACAATGTCGTGCCGAGCTTGCGCCGGCGGGTAAAGGCTGCCTGGGCGAAGGCGGAGAAGGCACCGCGCATCACGAAGGACAGGACGAGATAGATGATACCGACGACGATGTAGGTCTCGAACGCGCGGAAGGTGCCCGACTGGATGCGGTTGGCAACGGCGGTCAGCTCTTCGGCGGAAATCTGCGAGGTGATCGAGGATGCGAGCATCAGCAGCACGTACTGGCTGGTCAGAGACGGATAGACCCGCTCGATGGCCGGGCGGACGATCACGTGCCAGTAGATCTGCGGTTTCGAGAGCCCGAGACACTCCGCCGCCTCGACCTGCGAGCGGTGGATGGACTGGAGGCCGGCGCGCACGATCTCGCAGGTATAGGCCCCGACATTGACGGTCAGCGCGATCATGGCCGCGAGATTGGCGGAGACGCGGATGCCGAGCGTGGCGATGCCGAAATAGATGATGAAGACCTGCACCAGCAGCGGCGTGTTGCGGATCACCTCGACATAGGCGGCGACGATCGCCTTGACGACCGGCGAGCCGTCGGCCCGACCGATGGCACAGAGGGTGCCGACGATGAAGCCGGCAACCGTCGCGACGGCGGACAGCTGCAGCGTCAGAACCGCGCCCCAGAGGAAATCCGGCCAATACGGCAGAAGCGCGGAGAAATCGAACGTATAGGTCATGCCTTTGCCCTCTCCGTATGAGGTGTCGCCACGGCCTGCCCGGCGATAACGCTGCGAAGGATCGGGGCCGCCGGCGTGGTACCTGTCGTGGCGACCCAGTCGAGAAACGCGGCGATCCGCCGCTCGATCTTGACGCCGTGGTTCTGGGCGATGTCTGCCACGCGGTGGTCGAGAAACGGATTGTCGAACCGCTCCAGCGTCACGTCCACATAGGCCTTCGCGTCCTCGGCCATGCCATGGGCTGCAAAGCCCGGCACGACCTCCTGCCGGTAGACGGCCAGCAGCCGCTCGCGCACGGTCGCATCCTGCAACAGGGCCCGCACCGTCTCGTTCGCGGCACGACTCTCGCGCAGCCAGATGTCGGCGAGGAGCGTGTGCCCGAGATTGAGGATGTGCAGCTTCAGCCGCTCATAGGGCTCGAGATCGTCGGTCAGGACGACGGATGGATGATCGAAGGGAAGCGCCAGCCCCGGCTTCGCCTCGATCGCCCAGAGCGCGTAGGGCTCGGCCACAGCGCCAACCGGCTCGATCGGCTCGGAGACGATGCGGTCCACGAGCGTGTTGGCGAAGAGAACCTCGGTTTCCAGATAGTGCAGGAAGGCCTCATCCGCGCCGGCCTCGGCTGCAAGCGAAAGAACGGCTTGCTGCAGAATGTCGCCGTTGCGGTTCAGAAGCTCGCAAGGCAGCACGGTCAACGGACCGCCCTGCGCCTGCCAGCGATGAAAAAGCAGGGCCGTCAGCTTGCCGACGAACGAGGACGGGACACAGCCGGAAAACAGCGCGTCGCTTCGATCGTCGTCCGAGACTTCGTATCCACGATCACCGGTATTGGAGACGACGAAACCGGTGTCGCTTGCAAACAGCGCCGTCAATCTGGCCCAATCGGCCTGCGCGGAGAGGCCGCCATCGACCGATGTCACGGCGATCCGGCGCTCGACCTGGCGACCCGCCTCGAGACCGCGAATGACCACCGGATAGCCTTGCGGATGTCCGAAGGCGGCCACGCGACCGGCGCGTTCCGCAGAGCCCGAAACCTGCACGATGGTGATGGGACCGATGGCCTGACCGGCTTCGCGCGCCTCGTGAACGAAGAGATCGACATGCGCCTGCAGGAACCGGCTGGTTCCGAACTGAAGGATGCGCGTGCTCATGCGCTAAGCTCTGGCGCGCGGGCAACCGAAGGCTTGGAGCGCGCGGTTCTCTGGCTTTTAAAATGGGTCATGCGTTCGATCCTCCTCAGCCTCTCCCTTGCGTTTTATATACAAAAAACAAACTGACCCGCAATGCTTTATTTTGTTTATTTTATGCAATAAACAGGAAGGCGCCGACATGGGGACCGGCCGGGAGGAGTTTGGAATGAAGGGGAATGCCGTCTACAAGCGGAGTTACAACGGCTGCCTCGCGATGTGCGGGAGCCTGCCGCTGGGCGCCGAAATGCCCTCCGAGAACGAGCTTTCGCAGGCCCTTGCCGTCAGCCGCACCACGATCCGCACGGTCATGGCGGGGCTGGAGACCGCAGGCATTCTGCGTCGCGAAGAAGGCGCCCGCCGTCTGGCGCGCCATCCCGAGCCGGACGATGCCTTTCCCGACATGCAGACCGTATCGACCAGCGCCACCGTCGAACGGCGTTTTCTGGAATGGATCCTCGACGGCCATATCGGCCCCGGTCATCTTCTCACGGCTGCGGAGCTGGCCCGACAGTTCGGCACCTCGACCACGATCATCCGCGAACATCTGCCGCATTTCCAGCATTTCGGCCTCATCGAGCGGCGCCCGAACAGTGCCTGGCTCTTCAAGGGCGTCACGCCGGCTTTTGCGAACGAGATCTACGAGGTGCGGGAAATGTTCGAACTGCGCGCCGCGCGCAGTTTCATCGAACTGCCCGAGGAGTCCGCGCCCTGGCGGCGCATGCGGACGATCGAGGCGGAACACCGGGCCCTGCTTGAAAGCGTCGACACCGACTACGGCCGTTTTCCCGATCTGGACGAACGCCTGCACCGCACCGTCCATGAGACGGCGGACAACCGGTTCATCAAGGATTTCTACGACATCATCTCGATGCTGTTCCACTACAACGCCCAATGGGACGCCGAAGACGAAAAACAGCGGACCTTCACCGCGCTGACCGAGCATCTCGCTTATATCGAGGCCCTGCTGCGCCGCGACGTGAGGGCGATCGATCGCGCCTGCCGCCAGCACCTCAAAACCGCGCGGTCCAACCTGTTGCGCTCGATCGACCTGCGCATGAAGGTGCCAGTGGGCCCGGATGCATCACCCGCGTGAATCGGACATCCTTGATCGATTCATAAGTTTGGTTGGACGCGTCTGTCGCCACGGGCGATTCTCGCTGCATGAACCCGCACCCCACCTATCTCTATATCGAACGGACCCAGCCATCGAAAAACATGGCCCGGTTCTACGCCCTGTCGATCGAGCCGTCTTTGTTCGGCCAGGCCTCGCTCGTCCGCCGCTGGGGGCGTATCGGCACGACAGGGCGCGAGAAAATCCACCTGTTCGAAGACGAGGCGGCGGCCCTCGCCCTTTTTCTGCAGGTCGCCCGACAGAAACGACAAAGAGGTTATCGACCGAGACCGTTCAGATCCAATCACAGTCCGGACGCGTAGAGTGCGCTGTGAGCGGTAAATACACGCAGCTCGACCGACAGGCCGCATCGCATCGGAACAAACGGCGCGATATGGCATTGTAAGTGACCGTCGTAATTGCCTCTTTTTCGGCGCCTGGAGTACGCATGAGCCAGAAAGATGATTGGCATCTGACGGAGATCCTCGATTACGAGCATGGCCGGGGTGACCCCTTCGCTGCAGCCGTTCGTGCGACCCGTATGGCAATGGTCATCACGGATCCTGCGCAACGCGACAATCCCATCGTCTTCTGTAACGAAGCCTTTCAGAACCTGACGGGCTATGACCGGGAAGAAGTCATCGGCCAAAATTGCCGGTTCCTTCAGGGCGCCGATACCGACAAGGCCAGTGTTGCGAAAATCCACACCGCCATCGAGGCGGAGGAGAGCATTCACATCGACCTTCTGAACTATCGCAAGGATGGCTCTACGTTCTGGAACGCTCTTTTCCTCAGCCCGGTCCGTGGCAAGAGCGGGGACGTTCAGTTCTTCTTCGCATCGCAGCTCGACGTGACGGATCGGGTGATGGCGCAGGAGATGATCGCTGCGCAGAAAGCGGCCGTCGACAGCGAGGTCCGCCGCCGAACGGCAGACCTGGAAAAGGCGCTGGAAGCCAAGACGCTGCTGCTTCACGAGGTCGATCACCGCGTCAAGAACAACCTCACCATGATCGGCGCCCTGTTGCGGCTGCAGGTCCGCGCGATCGACGATGCCGACATTCGGGTGAAGCTGGAAACGATGATGGAGCGGATCGACGCGCTCGCAACCGTTCATCGTCGGCTCTATCAGGCAGACGACGTGACGCGCTTCGACGTTGCAGCCTTTGCCGCAAATCTTGCGTCGGACGTAATCGGCGCCAGCGGGCGCAGCAATATCCGGCTGAAATGCGATATCGAGCCGATCGAGGTGCGCTCCGAGCACGCATCGGCCCTCGGGCTGATCCTGAACGAAGTTCTGACCAACGCCATCAAGCATGGCCTGCGCGAGAACCGCGCCGGATCGGTGTCGATCATCGCAACGCGGGAGGGTGAGGAGGCCACGCTCTCGATCGAGGATGACGGCGTGGGACTGGTGATGGACCCCGCATCCAGCGGTCTCGGCCACGCCCTGATCAAACGCCTGTCACCGCAAAGCGGCACGACCGTCGCATGGGACCGCTTGCCCACAGGCACCCGCGTGACGTTGCGCATACCCGAAATGGAGCAGACATCATGACCCCCTCCCCCTCGGTCTTCAAGGCCCTTCAGGTTCTCATCGTCGAGGACGAACCTCTGCTGGCCATGGACGTCGAAATGATGGTCGAGGAAGCTGGCCACAGCGTGGTTGGGGAAGCCGCGTCTCTCTACGAGGTCGAGGCGATGGCGACCGAACCGGTGCCGGATCTGGCATTGGTCGACATGCAGCTTGCCCGCGGCACCAACGGGCTCGACGTCTCGAAGCTGATACAGGACCGGTGGCCTTCCGCCGTGATCGTCTTCGTGACTGCTAACCCGAAGAAAATCCCGGAAGATTTCTCCGGCGCACACGGCGTCATCGCCAAGCCCTTTTCGCGCAGCGGCTTTCTGTCGGCGCTGAACTATCTTGGCGAAGGCATCGCAGACCCGCCGCCGGCATCCAGCCAGCCATCGAGTTTCGTGGCCGCGCCAGCGGTGCGTGAGATCTGGTCGTCGCGGTCTCAGATGGAACGGTAGGGATACTCACTCCCGGTCGGTTTGTGAGACGTCGTTGCCGGTGTATCGCCCGAGAAACCGTCGTGACTTTCGAAGGCACGGGTAAAACCGGCGGATCCGCTTCCGCGACATGCACCTTGCGACGCAGACGGGCGGTCTACTCCGCCTGTTGAAGCTGCGTCAGCAGGGCCTTCATCTTCACCACCAGACCGGTCGGCGCGTAGTCGACATCGACGCCGCCAGCGCCGGCGAGGCCCATACGCAGGAGCTTCGTGCCGAAACCCTTGCGCTCCGGCGGCGTGACGTGGGGCCCGTCTGTCTCCCGCCATGTCATGTGCAGAGCCCGCTCAGCGCCCTCCCCGTCGATGAACCAGTCGATCGCAACGCGGCCGTGCACGTTCGACAGCGCGCCGTATTTGACCGCATTGGTGCCGAGTTCGTGCAGCAGAAGCGCCAGTGACAGCGCGCCCTTCGGGCCGACGATCGTTCGCGGACCGCGCAGATCGACCCGGTCCGCCGGTGCAACGCTCTCGAGCGTCGTCGCCATGATCGCCTGGATCGGCGCGGCATCGTGATTGTCGTGCAGCAGGACGTCGTGCGCCCGACTGAGCGCATGGAGCCGTTTCTCGAAGGTGCGCACATGCGCCTGCTCGGTGACAGGACGCAACGTCTGCGCGGCGATGGCCTGGACCATCGCCAGCATATTCTTCAGCCGGTGCGCCATTTCCCGGTTGATGAGTTCCTTCTCGGCCTCGACCACCTTGCGGTCCGAAATGTCCGTGACCGCGACGACGGCGCCCGTAAGTTCTCCGGAACGGTCCTTGATCGCCTCGCCCACGATCGAGATCCAGGTCTTGCTGCCGTCCGGGCGGTGGTAGAGCACCTCGACCTTGGCGCTGTCGCATTCGCGGGCCATGATGCGGGCCAGTGGATAGTGGTTCGGATCGAACGGTGAGCCATCGTGATGGGTCGCCACGAAGATATCGTACTCCTCCACCGATTGTGCGGCGGTCGCGTCGTGGCCGAGCAATTGCTGCGATCGCTCGTTCTGGAGAATGATCCGGCCCGTCGGCGCCTCCGCAAGCAGCACGCCGACCGGCATGGTGTCGATGATGGTCGAGAGCTGCTGCTGCTGGTCGCGCAGCTCGGCCTCCAGCTTCAGTCGCTCGGTGACCTCCACGAAGAGAACGACAAAACGTTCTTCATCGACGGGCTGGGCATGTCCTTCGTACCACCGGCCGGTCGTGGCGACCTCCCGCACGAAAACGAGCGGCTCGTTGGCGTGGACGACATGCGCAAATGCCGAGATCCACTCGTCCTCGATGCCGCCGAAAACGTCGCGAACCGTTCGCCCGACAGCCGAGGACGGGGCCATGCCGACCAGCTCGCCCCAGGCCCGGTTGACCTCGATATAACGCCAGTCGATCACGTCCCCATCCGCATCGCGGATCAGTTCTCCGAGGATGAAACCTTCTTCGAGCTGCTCGAACAGGCCACGCCAGTGCGCCTCGCTCTTCAGCAGGCGCTCTTCCGCCAGCTTGCGTGCCGTCACGTCTGAGAAGACGGAGGCGACGCGATCGGACCCGATCCGGCGAATGCGGTTCTCGAACCATTTTCCGCCGATTTCGGTTGCCCGGTTCACGTGAACGATAGGCTCGCCGAGATCGAAGACCGAGCGATAGGCCGGCATCATGTCGTCGAGCACGCCGGGCGCGATCTGGGACAGGGTGGCCCCGAGGACCATCTCGGGTAGCATGCCGGTCAGGCGCTGGAAGGCCGGATTGACGTCCTCGAACCGGATATCGACGATGCCGCCCGCCGCATCGCGCACGGCACTTGCGACATAGTAGCCTTCCTGCATGTCGTGAAAGAGCGAGCGATACATCAGCTCGGAAACGCCGACCTCGATTTGCTTCTCGACGACCTTCGCCAGCGTTTCCAGCGCCATCCGGTTGCGCTCGGTCCAGACGCGCGGTTTGGTATCGATGGCGGCGAGAGCGCCGATCAGTTGCCCGTCCGGCAGGCGGATGGGAACGCCGAGATAGGCGACCACACCGAGATCGTCGATGGCCAGGTTGTCGCGCACCAGCGCGTGCAGGCGCGCATCCTCGATCGTCAAAACGTCGTCGGTTGCCACGACATGCCGACAGAACGAATGGGTGATGGGGGTCTCTCCGCGCGCAGCCCAAGGCTCCGGCAGGCCGCAGTGACCGGCAAAAACCTGCCGATTTTCATCCACGATGGAAATGATGGCGACGGGGACGTCGAGCGCCGCGCGAACATGCTCCGTCAGGTGCCCGAACTGTTCGTTTCCGGCCTTGTCGAGGAGTCCGCTGCGACGGATCGCAGCGATGCGCTGGGCGGCGAGTTCTTCGGCGTTCATCCTGACCTTGTCGACCTTGATACGGCCGATCTTCCCCGACCCGCGCCAGAGGGACAATCCAGTGGCCGCGATGTTCGGCTCAGACATACGAGCACAGGCCGGTATTTCAAGCCGGCTCCGACGGAAACATACGCGTTGCCGTGTCGATAACAGAAATGACGTCGGAAAATCGGTCTGTGTAACCCGCGCGGCACACAGAGGGCGCCTCTCATCGACGACCTCGCCGCGGATGGACCGGCTCCGCACGCGGGGCCGGTTCGCGACGTGAGATCAGAACTTCAGGATCTGCCCGGCCGCCGACAGCTTCTTGCGGAGATCGTTGACGTTGACCTTGCTCACATTGCCCGACGGCGCCAGAGCCGCAGCGGCGCCCGCGGCCTGGCCGAGCACCATGAAGGTCGGCTCCACCCGCACGGACGTGAAGGCAGCATGGCTCGACGAGATGGCGACGGGAACGATAAGGTTGGTCGTTTGCGACGCCTTCGGCAGCATGGCGCGATACGGTATCTCATAAGGACCGACGCTAATGCTTTCGCGCGCTTCATCGGCGACATAACCGTTCAGCACGGTGCGGATCATGCCATGCTCATCCATGGGATAGAAGCCGAGGCCGATGGTGTCCTTATACGTCGTCTTCTTGACAAGGTCCTTTTGCGTCAGAACGAATTGACCGATCAGACGCCGCGCCTGCCGCACGTACATCTGGTGGGGGAAGCCGCCATTATCGGTGAACTCGTCGGCGCAGTAGCCGAACTTCGTCATATACTGTCGCACATGCTCCGGGACGCGCGGATCCGTCTGGCCGAACCACATCAACCCGGCGATATGATTGCGAACCCTCGTGCGGATCTGCTCGCGCACGGCCTCCGTGCCCATGGTGTAGTCGTAACCGATATGCCAGACATTGGTCGAGAAGTAGCGCAACGAATTGACGTCAAGCTTGTTGCGAACGGTCAACGTTCGACCGACGAAGTAAGCCTCGTCTATACCCAGACCGGCTTTCTCCATGGCGGCGAAGAACCGTGCCGTCGTTTCATACTGCACGGGATCGTATCCGTCAGGCTTGGAGAACGGGATGCGGTTGTCGGCGGTGTCAGTGACGCAAAGCCGATAGTTGAAGGCCATCATGCTGGTGTCGGCCGAGCCAAGCGGCTTCTGACCGACCCCGATGACACCCGGCAGTAGTCCGCTTTGAGAGTTACCCGGAATGACATAGGGATCAACAAGGATCTGCTTGTTGGCAACCAGCGGACGTGCAAGTCTCTGAACGCCTGCAGCCGATTCGCCATACTTCTTGCGGCTTTCACGCCCCACCATTGTGTCGACGGCGGCTTTGAACATCAGGTCGCCTTCGTAGCTGGCGTCGATGAACACCGTCGCGCAATAGGCGTTTCCGGAGACCATCGCAATCTCGGTCAGAGCCGCCTTCACCTTTGTTGCCTTGAGAATCCGCTCGCCGAACTCGACCCTGACCTTTGCGGTGGCCAGCATGTCGGCGAATGTAGACTCGGCCCATTTCGACTCGAAATAGATCCGGATGGGGTCCGGCGTCCCGTAATAGGCCTTTGCCCTGCCCAGAAACTCAGCGGTAATGCCCCCATAGACGTTTTTGCGCGGCGATGCGTCGGTCTTCGTCAGGCCGTTGGACATCAAGCCACCGATATGCGCGGTGGGCTCAAGGAGGATGACGGTTTTCTTCAGGCGCGCCGCCTGTATCGCTGCAGCGATGCCCCCCGGCGTTCCGCCGTACACCACGACATCGGCACGCTGGCAAACAGCAGCGGCAGCCTGAGCGCTTCCGAACAAGACGCAGAGCCCAAGAGCGAAGCAGACCTGCTTTATCAGCACAACAAGACGTATCATATTTCAACAACCCCCGGTTATCTCAGGGATATCGAATGTTCGCAGAAAAGACAATTCCCGAAAGAGCGTATCGACGCCGGATTTTTTAGATCTCGGACGACTTACCCAAAGACTTCCAGGCTCCACGTCGTCTGCCCGAGCGCGATGGTCACGATCCCCGGTGCGAGAATGCCGAGACCTCCGCAGAGGGAGCCCGTGGTAACCACCATGCCCTGCCGCAACGTCCCGTCTGGACGACCGGCCTCGTTGGCGTAGGCGACAAGTGCCGCCAGAGGATTGCCGTCGGGATGTACACCCGGCGCATCGAAGAGAGACTGGTTGCCAGCGGTGACGCGAAGATCGTCCGCTGCCCGGCCTTCGTCGAGAACAGATGCTTCGAGTGCCGGCCCGACGCGATAGCCGGCATTGCTCATGAGATCCGCAACCAGCAGGGCGGTGCGCCCCTGCGGGCCGCCCGCATAGCGGCTGCGAACGAACTCGATGCCGATGTGAACGCCGGCGACGGCGTCCCGGATCTCCGGCCGGCCATAGGGCTCGGCGCGATGCGGCAGATCCCGGCCGAGAACGAGCGCGATCTCGACCTCGAGCTTCAGCCCGGGCTCATGGGAAAAGCTTGCCGCTTCGGTCACCGACAACAGCGGAGCGCGGAGCACCCCGTCGCTCCGCAGGGAAAGCTTGCATCCCTTGGGATCAATGCCCAGCCGAGCGAGAATCGTGGACTGGATCGCATAGGCCTCGACCAGATCCGGTTGCGACACGGCGTCGATATCGACGCTTCCGCCATTCCGGATAGCCTCCGCCAGAGTAATTGCCAAGTCCATGCTCACACTCCTCACGCTGCCCTGTTTCGGATCGACCTAGCAATCCCTATGGATCGGCTCTGCCACGAAAGGCCCGCCCTGGTAAAGCGATGCGGGATCGTCTTTCGGCGGCACGGGTATGGCGGCGTCGAGTTCGGCCCGGAAGATCTCGGCATTATCCTTGGGTCGCCATCCGAGATAGGCGGCTGCGCTGTTGTCCCACCACGAGCAGTCATTGTCCGAAACGCCCCAGATGATCGGGCAGCCGAGCAAGGGCGCATGAAAGACCCGGCCGATGAGCGCTTCGAAATCGTCGAAGGACATCCAGGTTGCGAGCATGCGGTGGTTGCGCGGCTTTTCAAAGCAGCTGCCGATGCGCACCAACGCCGTCTCCTGCCCGAACTTCTCGTAATACATCCGCGCCAGCGCTTCGCCGAAGCACTTGGAAACGCCATAGAGACCATCAGGACGCATCGGCGACGTCGCGTCGATGTGCTCGTCCTGCCGGTAGAAGCCGATCGTATGATTGGAGCTCGCAAAGAGAATCCGCGGCTGGCCATGCGCCTGTGCGGCTTCGTAAAGATTGTAGAGGCCTGCGATATTGGCGTTGAGGATCTTCGAAAACGTGTCCTCGACCGAGATGCCGCCGAGATGAAGGATGCCATCGCACCCGTCGACCAGCGCCATAACGGCGTCGGCATCGCCGAGATCGCACGGCATCAGCTCCTCGTTCGGCGCGGCGTCGCCAAGATCGGCAATGTCGGACAACCGGACGATGTCGGCCATCTTGCCCAGTCGCTCGCGCATCGCGCGGCCCAGCCCGCCCGCAGCGCCCGTTACCAGCAGTCGTTTCAACGGCAATTCCTCCTCTGTTGTCGAACTTATCATACAGGCTGCTGGAATCGCGTCAACAGATCGGCTATATCAGTGGCGGCGGATGCACGTATACTGCATCGAACATCAGTCGGAGACGCAAAGAATGAACAAGGCCCGCGCCACGGGAGGCACCTTGACGGCAAGGCTCGGAGAAAGCTTGCGCACGGCCATCGTGGACGGTCGCTTTCCCCCGGGGACCAAGCTTCCGAGCGAGGCACAGCTGGGAAAATCGCATGGCGTCAGCCGCACGGTGGTGCGCGAGGCCATCGCCAGCCTGCGGGCCGACCGGCTGGTCGACACGCGCCAGGGCGCCGGCGTCTTCGTGCTGGAGCCGCCGCAACCGATGGTGCCGGCGGCCCTCTCGCTGCAGACGATCGACCCGGCGCGGGTCTCCTCCATGATCGAGGTTCTGGAGCTTCGGACCGCCGTCGAGGTCGAATCCGCCGGTCTTGCAGCGCTTCGGCGCTCTCCGCTGCAGGAGGAAGTGATTCTCGAGCGGCATTATGCGGTTCGCGCCTGTCTTGAAGCGGGAACATCGAGCTCGGAGGCGGACTTCGCGCTGCACCTCGCCATTGCGGAAGCGACGAACAATCCGCGGTTCCGCGATTTCCTCTCGATGATCGGCGCCAACGTCATCCCGCGAGCGGCCTTGCGCACGGGCGATGAGGAGACCGACCCCACAGCCTATCTCAAGCTGATCGACGAGGAGCATCGCGCCATCGTGTTCGCCATCTCCAATGGCGACGACGACGGTGCGCGCGAGGCCATGCGCCGACACCTGCGCGGCAGCCAGACTCGGTATCGGGCACTGCTGCGCGAGAACCGAAAAGCTGTATGACAGGTTGTTGACACCCGTCTGATGAACTTGTAGACCTCGGATTGCCGGAGGAGGCAAAGAGGACATCCCGATGAACCCGCAAGACGTAAAGGTCGCGCTTGGCGCCGGCCTGTTGTCATTTCCCGTGACCCATTTTGATGGGAAAGGCGTTTTCGAGGCCGAGAGCTATCGCCGGCATGTCGAGTGGCTGGCCGGTTTCCCGGCGCCCGTTCTGTTTGCGGCCGGGGGCACCGGCGAGTTCTTCTCGCTGGCGCCGCGCGAAATTCCCGACATCATCCGCGCCGCCAAGGAAGCGGCCGGCAAGACCGCCATCGTATCCGGCTGTGGCTATGGCACGGAGATCGCGATCGAGATTGCGCGCAGCGCGGAAAAGGCAGGCGCCGACGGCATCCTGCTGCTGCCCCACTACCTGATCGATGCGCCGCAAGAGGGCATCTTCGAGCATGTCCGCCGCGTCTGCCAGGCGGTCGGCATCGGCGTCATGGTCTACAACCGCGACAATTCGGTCATACAGGTCGATACGCTGCAGAAGCTCTGCGATGCCTGTCCCAACCTGATCGGCTTCAAGGATGGCACCGGTGATATCGGCCTCATCCGCCAGATCTCCGCCACCATGGGCGACCGGCTGACCTATCTCGGCGGCATGCCGACGGCGGAGCTGTTTGCGGAAGCCTATCTAGCGGCGGGCTTCACCACCTATTCCTCGGCCGTCTTCAACTTCGTGCCGAAGCTTGCCGTGGAATTCTATGACGCCCTGCGCGGCGGCGATCGTTCCCGCTGCGAAACCATCCTGAAGGACTTCTTCTATCCGTTCATGGCGCTCCGTAGTCGCCGGAAGGGTTATGCCGTCGCCGCCGTCAAGGCGGGCGTCCGGCTGCAGGGCTTCGCGGCCGGCCCCGTTCGTCCGCCGCTTTCGGACCTGACGGCAGAGGAAGAAGGCATTCTCGACAGGCTGATCGACCCCTGGAGGCGTTGAGATGAAGATCGCGGCGGTCCACACCCATCTGCTGGAATACCGGCTGCCGACGCCATTCGAAAGCGCGTCCATGCGCTTCGACCGGCGGGCGCATATCCTGGTCGAGGTGGTCTGCGACAACGGCCTCGTCGGCTGGGGCGAATGCCTCGGCCCGGCCCGGCCAAACGCCGCCGTGGTCAAGGCCTATACTCCATGGCTGATCGGCGCCGATCCGCTGGAGACCGAAAAGATCTGGGCGGTGCTCTACAATGCCCTGCGCGATCAGGGCCAGCGCGGGCTGGCGATAACGGCACTTTCGGGCATCGACATCGCGCTCTGGGATATCAAGGGCAAGCATTTCGGCGTGCCCGTCTCGACCCTGCTCGGCGGTCGGTTCCGCGAGAGCGTCAAGGCCTATGCCACCGGCAGTTTCAAGCGTGACGGCGTCAACCGTCTCGACGACAATGTCGCCGATATCACCCGCTACCAGCGCGAGGGCTTTCACGCCAGCAAGATCAAGATCGGCTTCGGCGTTGCCGAGGATCTCGCGATCGTGCGGGCCGTGCGCGATGCCGTCGGCCCGGATTTCCGCATCATGGTCGATGCCAATCACGGCTATGACGCGCTGGACGCCATCCGCTTCGGCAAGGCCGCAGCCGAACTCGATATCGACTGGTTCGAGGAGCCTGTCGTGCCCGAGCAACTGGCCGCTTATCGCGAGGTGCGCGATCGCCAGCCGATCCCGGTTGCGGGCGGAGAGACCTGGCACAGCCGCTGGGGCATGCGCGAACCCATCGAAACCCGCGCCGTCGATATCCTCCAGCCCGATCTGGCGGGCACCGGCGGCTTTACCGAAGCGCGACGGATCGCCGATCTCGCAGCCCTTCACGGCGTGCGCGTCGTGCCGCATGTCTGGGGAACGGCCGTGCATATCGCCGCGGCCCTGCAGTTCATGGCGGCGATGGTGCCGAGCCCGGTGCGCGTCAACCCGGTGGAGCCGATTCTGGAGTTCGACCGAACCGAAAACCCGTTCCGCCAGGCCGTGGTGAAGACACCGATCGATCATGTCGGCGGTATCGTCGCGATCCCGGATGGCCCGGGCCTCGGTATCGAGATCGATCGCGATGCGCTCGTCGAATACCGCATGCCCGACGCAGGAAAGGACATCTAATGCTCGTCAGACCGCTTTCCGGACCAGCACCGAGGATCGCCTTTCCCGCCGGCGCCGTCGATTCGCAGATGCATATGTATCTGCCGGGATATCCGGCGCAGCCGGGCGGTCCCGACCTCCCTGCGGGCAGCCTCCCCGACGCCGATCAGTATCGCGCCTTCATGCGCTGGCTCGGCATCGACCGCGTCATGATCACCCAGGGCAATGCGCACCAGCGCGACAACGGCAATCTCATCGCCTGCCTGACCGAGATGGGCGACATTGCCCGGGGCGTCGCGGTCATCGATGCCGAGACGAGCGAAGGCGAGCTTGATCGTCTTTCGGCCGCAGGCGTCGTCGGCGTGCGCATCATGGATCTCCCGGGCGGCGCCGTCGGCCTCGATGCGCTGGAAGCCGTCGATGCCAAGGCCACCAGCCGTGGCTGGATGGTCGCCATCCAGTTCGACGGCAACCGGATCCTCGATCATGTCGATCGGCTGAAGGCGCTGAAATCGCGCTGGGTCTTCGATCATCACGGCAAGTTCTTTGCCGGCGCCGCGCCGGATGGCGCCGAGATCACGGCGCTGCGAGGGCTGATAGATGGCGGCCGGTGCTGGTTCAAATTCGCCGGCGTCTACGAGTCGTCCCGTTCCGGCGGACCTGACTTTGCCGATGTCGCCGCCTTCTCGCGCGTGCTCGCCGCGCATGCGCCGGATCGCATCGTCTGGGGCAGCAACTGGCCGCACAATCTGGCGAAGACTCAGGACGCCTATCCCGACGATATCGCTCTCGCGAACACGGTTCTCGGCTGGATTGGCGACGAAGCGGCCATCCGTCAGGCGCTGGTCGACAATCCGGAGGAACTGTTCGGCCTTCCCGCATGGCAGGCGGCCGAAAAGAAAGTCTGACGCGACCCGGCAGAGGAGAGCCGGATTTCTTGAAAAGGTGGAGGAAACACATGAACATTGCAGGCAAGCTGATCATGGCGCTGGGCATTGCCCTCGCCGCATCGACCGCGCAGGCGCAGGAGATCACCCTGCGGTCCGCGGATATTCATCCCGATGGCTATCCGACCGTCGAGGCGGTCAAATATATGGGCCAGTTGCTCTCGGAACGGACGAACGGCCGGATCAAGATCGAGGTCTCCAACAATGCCGTCCTCGGCAACGAGAAGGACACGATCGAGCAGACGCGCTTCGGCGTCATCGACATGAACCGCGTCAATGCCGCGCCGTTCAACAATCTCGTGCCGGAAACCACGGTTCTCGGCCTGCCCTTCCTGTTCCGCTCCACCGAGCACATGCACCACACGGTGGATGGACCGATCGGCGATGAGGTGCTCAAGGCGTTCGAGCCGCATGGTCTCGTCGGTCTTGCCTTCTATGACAGCGGCGCCCGCTCCTTCTACACGACCAAGAAGCCGATCGAGACGCTGGACGATCTCAAGGGCATGAAGATCCGCGTCCAGCAGTCCGACCTCTGGATCGCCATGATGCAGGCCTTCGGCGCCAACCCGACGCCCATGCCAATGGGTGAAGTGTATTCGTCGCTCGAAACCGGCGTCGTGGATGGCGCCGAGAACAACTGGCCCTCCTACGAGTCCGCCCGCCACTTCGAAGTCGCGAAGAACTATACGCTGACCGAGCATTCCCTGAACCCGGAGATCCTCGTCATTTCCAAGATCTCCTGGGACAAGCTGACGCCCGAAGACCAAACGCTGCTGCGGCAGGCCGCCAAGGATTCCGTCGGCAAGATGCGGGAGCTTTGGACCGCGCGCGAAAAAGCGTCCGAGGAGAAGGTTCGTGCGGCCGGCAACAACATCATCAAGGTCGACAAAAAGCCCTTCGCCGACGCGATGAAGCCTGTCTATGACCGCTTCGTCACGGACCCCGCCATGAAGGACCTGCTCGAGCGCGTTCAGGCCGTTCAGTAACATCCGCATCCGGCAGGCCCGTCTCGGGCCTGCCGTCGCACGTGCCGGCGCGGGCATTTCACCGGCTCTTTGGGAGGACTCTGCAATGCGGCATTTCATGTCGACCGTGCGGCCGATTCTGGCCGTGCTCAACCGGACGGCGCTCTATCTCGCCGGCCTCGGGATCGTCGCGATGACGCTGATCATCGGCTGGCAGGTGTTCGGCCGCTATGTGCTGAACGATACGCCGAGCTGGTCGGAGCCGCTGTCGCTGCATCTCATGTCCTGGTTCATTCTTCTCGGCGCCGCCGTCGGCGTTCGCGAAAGCGTGCACCTCGGTCTCGATCTCGTGCACCACATGGTCTCGCCTGCCGTCCAGCGGCTGATGGACCAGATCAGCCTCGGCCTCATCACCCTCTTCGGCATCGCCATGACCTATTACGCCATCCTCCTGGCAGCCGGCACGTGGAGCGCACGCATTCCGGTGCTCGGCTGGCCGGGCGGCGTCGATTTCATCCCCATGATCGTCGGTGGCGTGCTGATCGCGCTGTTTGCAGCCGAACGCTTCGTCGATGTGTCCCTCGGCCAGGAAGTCACCGACGTCGTCGTGCTGACGGAGATTGCGTAATGGCTTACACCATCCTTTTCGGCACGTTCACCACGCTGATGTTCATCGGTATGCCGATCGCCTTCTGCCTCGGCATCGCGTCGGTCGCCACCGTGCTCTATATGGGCCTGCCGCCGATCGTCGTGTTCCAGCAGATGAACTCCGGCATGAACGTCTTTGCCATGATGGCGATTCCGTTCTTCATCTTTGCCGGCGACCTCATGGTGCGGGGCGGCATCGCCACCCGGCTGATCCGCTTTGCCGCCGGCCTCGTTGGTCACCTCAAGGGCGGTCTGGGGCAGGTCAATATCGTTGCATCGACCCTTTTCGGCGGCATCTCCGGCTCGGCCGTCGCCGATGCCTCGGCCGTCGGCGGGCTGATGATCCCGCAGATGGCCGCGCGCGGCTATGACCGGGGCTATGCCGTCAACGTTACGGTCAACGCCGCGATCATCGCACTTCTGATCCCACCCTCGCACAATATGATCCTCTATTCGATCGCCGCCGGCGGGAATGTTTCGGTCGCCGATCTCTTCACCGCCGGCATCGTTCCCGGCTTCATGCTGGCCGGCGCCCTGATGATCACGGCCTATATCGTCGCCCGCAGGCGCGGCTATCCCGCGGAACCCTTCCCCGGTTTCTCGAAGGTCGGCTACTACCTGCTGGCATCGTTTCCCGGCCTGCTCCTGATCGGCATCATCTTCGGCGGCGTCCGGTCCGGCATCTTCACGGCCACGGAAAGCTCCTGCATCGCGGTGCTCTATGCCTTCCTCGTCGCCACCCTCGTCTATCGCGAACTCGACTGGTCCGGCTTCGTGGAGGCGGTGCTTGGGGCGGCCCGCACGACCTCCATGGTCCTGCTCGTCATCGGCACGGCGGCGGCGTTCGGCTGGCTGATGGCTTTCCTGCAGGTGCAGACTTTGATGATCGCGGCGATCAGCGCCATTTCCGACAATCCGCTGATCGTTCTCCTCGTCATCAACATCATTCTGCTGCTGCTCGGCACCTTCATGGACATGGCGCCGATGGTGATCATCGCAACGCCGGTTCTGTTGCCCGTCGTCAAGGCATTCGGTGTCGATCCGGTCCATTTCGGCGTGGTGATGATCCTCAATGCCGGGATCGGGCTGAACACGCCGCCGGTCGGCACGGTCCTCTTCGTCGGCTGCGCCGTGGGCGGCATCTCGATCCGGGAGGCGATGAAAACGATCTGGCCGTTCTTCGGCGCAAGTATCGCGGTGTTGCTGCTGGTCACCTACATCCCCGCGCTCTCGCTCTGGCTACCGTCCGTCTTCCGATAGACGCCCGGCGCATCCACAGGTCTCGCAACGCCCTGCATCATTCCGATGCGGGGCGTTTTTGCGTCCCGGAGCAACGTGCGGCGGCTGACGCAGCGCAGACCCGCGCCTCGTCATGGCGGATACCGGTCCGCCGCAGACACACAGCATCGATCATGGAAGATCTCCAGAAACGGAAAAGCCTGCCGCGGGAGGAGGTGCGGCAGGCTTTCCGAAAAAACCGAACATGGGCTGGGAGGAGGAGTGCCGATGTTCGAACAGACGTCCCTGGGAGGAGGAGTAGGACATCTGTGGAACGAAGCTTTGCGGGAGGAGGTGCATCGCTTCGTTAGATCTGAGTATACGGATTTTGGCGATCGATCCCAGAGACGTCTTTGCACTGCAGCCATGCGGTAGGAGCAGGACTGAAGCGCTGGGAACCGACCACGTCCGATCAGGCGCGAAACCGGTCGAAGGCCGTCAGTCGCCGTTTGGGCGGATCCGCCTCGGGATAGCGGTAGATCTCGCTGCGCAGGAAGCGCAGTTCCTCATCCACAGCCTCCTCCGCGATCTCGATCCACCAGGATTTCGGCCGCCCGTCGCTGCCGTCCGCCCAGCGATAGCCCCGCGCCTTCAGGTGGTCCTTCATGTCGAAGGGACTGTGCTCGGCATAGATGCGCACACGGCTGGCCTGGCTCGCCCGATGCAGTTCGGCAAAGGCCGTGGGAACGCCGTCGACGGCTCGGTTCAGCACTTCCAGAAGCGCGAAGCAATCGTCGACCGCCCGGTGACCGTCATGGAAGAAGCCTGCCTGACCGATGAGATAGCCGAGCTTGGTGCCTTCATAGTCGAGTGCCGACCAGTCGATCTCCGCATTCGAACACGCCCATGCCTTGCGTTCGAAGACGGGGTGAAATGTCTCGCAGAAAGGCCGGTCGAAGGCCGCGTTGTGGGCGATGACGAGGTCCGCCGGTGCCACCATGGCGTCCAGCGCCGCGACGTCGATCTCCTGCCCCGCCACCATCTCGTCTGTGATCCCCGTCAGGCGCGTGATCTCCGGCGGAATGGGTGCGACGGGCTGCCGCAAGCCGCCGAAGACGCCGGTGATATCCCCGATGTCGCCGCTGGCATTATAGGTAAACGCGATGGCGCCGATCTCGATGATCTCGTTGCGGCGATGATCGAGGCCCGTGGTTTCCGTATCCAGAATGATCCCGCGCAACGGAAAACCGGGCCGAGGCTCCGCCGTGACCGCGCGTGGCTCCAGCTTGCGCAGGATCCGGTAGCGGCCGGTACCGGTCAATTGGGCGACGAGGCTTGCTTCCGCGGCCGGGCCGGATGGCGAAGGCGCGGGCCGCGCGCGGCGTGTCGCTGGTCGGGATGTCTCGCGCGCCTCCGGCGCAAACATGTCGAACTGCATTGCCATCGCCTGCCTCTTCCGCCCGTCCTGTGCTTTGAGTCTATCGGGACTCGTCTGGATCAGTATAACCCGGTGCCAGGTCAACGTCAGGAGCAAGCCCTTGGAAACCACTGAAATCGGCAGCCGCAGCGACTTTGCGCTTTGGGCGATCCAGCGCGCGCAGGAGATCGTCACGAGCGAGGGGGCCGCCTTTGCGATCGCCGCACGCGACATGAACGAGGATGCTCTGGCCGCCACCGCCGCCGCCCTCGGCACGGCCATTTCCGAAGCGATGCTCGAAGTCTTCGACGGGCTGATCGGCGACTGAACGGAACCGCCAATGGTCATCGTCAAGTTTCCATCAATTTCAGACGGATACGCCCTTCCCTTCACAGGGAACCGCCATATCTCCTTCTTCAGCGTCCTGGAGGCATTTCCCGGAGGCCTTGAATGTAAGGAGTTGGGGTTATGGGAAGTTCTGCACTGATCAGCATCCTGATCACGTTTCTCGTCGTTGTTCTGGTTCTCTATCTCGTCGCACGCCTGCCGATCGACGGCCGTGCCAAGCAGATCGTCCAGATCATCGTCATTATCATCGGCATCATCTCGCTGCTGAAGTATCTCGCCGTCTTCTAGGCGAGGCATGATCGACAGACGGAACAGGTCCGGCCGCCCGCCGGGCCTGTTTTCGTTTGTGCTGCTGGCGTCTTTCAGTCGAATTTTTCATGAGCGTCCGCCTTCCCCATGACCCAGTAGCCGGCCGCCTTCAGCCAGCCCTGCGGCAGGCCCCGCCGTTCGACCTCCGCGCGCAAGGCGCGGGTGACGGAGGCTTCCGCCGCGATCCAGACGAAGGTTTCCGGCTCGATCGTGACGGTCTTCAACAGGTCGAGAAGCGGGCCTGCATCGCTCGCGAACGCAAGCGAGCGGTAGGCCCAGAGCGCATTCAGCGATGCCTTGGTCTCGAAGACTTGTTTTTCCCCGGCGTCGGCGACAGCCACGAGGCTGGTGACGACGTGATCGGGGGCGGCCTCCTCGATCCGGCGGCCGATCGCCGGAAGGGCCGTCTCGTCTCCGATCAGCAACCAACGCTTCACCGTCGCGGGCATGACGGCCGAACCGCGCGGTCCGCCGATCTGCAGTTCGTCGCCGACCTTGGCATTCATCGCCCACTGGGTTGCCGGGCCGGCCTCGTGCAGCGCGAAGTCGATGGCGAGGCTGCCGGTTTCGGCATCATACCGGCGCGGTGTGTAGTCGCGGCGCTCCTCCTCGCCTGTGGCGGAGGGCAGCAGGATCTTTACATGATCGTCGGGCGACAGACTCGTGAAGCCGGCAAGGTCTTCGCCACGAAGTGTGATCCGCACCATCGCGGGCGTCACGCGTTCGATGGCGGAAACCGTCAGCGTTCGCCGGGTGAGCACATGGCGAACACGCTCGATGCGCGGTGGCTGGTTTTCGGATGAGATCATGGAGGGGGTCGTGGAGAGGTTCATGGTCGGGCGTCCTTTCAGAAGACACGGATACGAGATGTCGGTACGTCGAAGCCCACCAATCAGGCGTCAGCTTGACATTCCGATATATCGTGATATATCCGCGATATGACAAAAGATCAACAGACACCCCTTCCTGAAACGACCGATATGCCGTCTCCAGAGAAACGCGCAGATCATGGTGAAGCGAAAACCTCGCCTGCAGAGCACCCACGTGCGGAACGACACGGGCATAACGGAAAACATGAGCGACACGGCCACGGTCCCCGTGGCGGACCGCGCGGGGACCATGGAGAGCATGGCGAACGCCATGGTCGGCATGGTGGACATGAGGGCGAGCGCCGCGGCGGGCGACACCGCCTGTTCGACTATGGCGAGTTCCGACTGCTTCTCCTCGCGATGATCGCCGACCGCCCGAGCCACGGCTACGAGCTGATCAAGGCCGTCGAAGAACGGTCGGGCGGCAATTACGTCCCCAGCCCGGGCGTCGCCTACCCCACCCTCGCCTGGCTCGACGATATGGGCTACGCGGTGATCGAGCCGGAAGAAAAGGGCCGGAAGCTCTACCGCATCACGCAGGAGGGCCAGGCCTTCCTGACGGAGAACCGGGAGATGGCGGATGTCCTGCTCGCCCGTCTCTCGCCCTCGGCCCGCGGCCACATCCCGCCGCCCGTTCTGCGCGCCATGGAGAACGTCAAATTCGCCCTGCGCCTCCGGCTGAAGCAGGAGACGGTCGATGCCGAGACCATCGAGGCGATCGCCTCGGCACTCGATGCGGCCGCGAAAGCCATCGAGCGGAGCTGATCCCTTTCCACCGTCTCGTGACGCGAGACGGTTGCCAGACTCGACCATCCTGGTTTACCCCTGACGATACATACGCCGCGCCTAATGCGCGGCGATCGGTTTCGGATGGACGCGCCGCATAGTTCGCAGGTGCCGCGACGCAAGCAGGATCGCGCGGCGTGTCGATTTCTGGTTTTCGAGGATGAGGACAATCCCATGACGAACGCAGCGCCCGGCCATCTTGGCCTCCTCGGCAGGATCTGGCTGATCATCCTGGGTGTCGTGCTCGCTCTGGTCGGCCTGTTTCTTGCCATCGCCGGCGGACGGCTGGCACTTCTCGGCGGCAGCCTCTATTTCGTCGTGACCGGTGTCCTCGTGATCCTCTCCGGCGCGCTGGTTCTCGCCCGTCGGCCGGCCGGCGCCATTCTGTTCCTCGTCGTCTCGGCGCTGACGGTGGTGTGGGCGGTCTGGGAGGTCGGGTTCGACTTCTGGCCGCTCGTTTCGCGCCTGCTCGCATTCGGCGTCGGCGCGACCGTCGTTACGCTGAGCCTGCCGCTTCTTCGGCGTGCGCGGGGCTTGCGCCCCGCCACCCTGCCCTCGCTCGGCCTTGCACTCGTGCTGGCGGTCGCGTCCGGCGCCGGCTTTGCCGGCATGTTCGTGCCGCATCCGCCGGTGCCCTTTGCCGGAACCGCCGCTCCGCTCGTGCCGGTCGATCCGGAGCGGGAGCAGAAGGACTGGGCGCATTACGGCAACGACCAGGCCGGGCGCCGCTTCGCCGCGCTCGACCAGATCAACCGCGACAATGTCGGCCAGCTGAAGGTCGCATGGACGTACAGGA
The DNA here is from genome assembly GCF_021168455.1 of Rhizobium quercicola. Lineage (NCBI taxonomy): Bacteria > Pseudomonadati > Pseudomonadota > Alphaproteobacteria > Hyphomicrobiales > Rhizobiaceae > Rhizobium > Rhizobium quercicola. The sequence goes on along the minus strand of NZ_JAJOZR010000001.1, from coordinate 356,537 downwards.
CCGGCGACGTCGCCGAGAGCCCGACCGGCAACGAGGCCGAGGACCAGCAGACACCTCTGCAAATCGGCGACCGCGTCTTCCTCTGCACGCCGCACAACAATGTCGTCGCGCTCGAGGCGGATACCGGCAAGGAAATCTGGAAGGCCGAGATCAACGCGAAGGCCTCCGTCTGGAACCGATGCCGCGGCCTTGGCTATTTCGACGCCGCCGCACCGCTGCAACAACCGACGGCGGCGGGGGCAACGCCGGTCACCGCGGTTGCCGTTGTGCCGGGCGCCCTGTGCCAGCGCCGTATTCTCATGAACACCATCAATGCCGAACTCATCGCGCTCGATGCCGATACAGGCGCCTTCTGCCCGGATTTCGGCACGGCCGGCCGGGTGGATCTGAAGGTCGGCCTCGGCGCCGCGCCGGATCCGGACTACCAGCTGACCTCGCCGCCGACCATCGCCGGCACGACGGTCGTCGTCGGCGGGCGCATCGCGGATAACGTCCAGGTGGATATGCCGGGTGGCGTCATGCGCGGTTTCGACGTCATCACCGGCGCCCTGCGCTGGGCCTTCGATCCCGGCAATCCCGCGATCACCGGCCTTCCGCCGGAAGGACAGACCTACACGCGCTCGACGCCGAACGTCTGGGCGCCCATGACCTACGATGCTGCGTCGAACACCGTGTTCATGCCCGTCGGCAGCCCCTCCGTCGATCTCTGGGGCGGCTCGCGCACAGCCCTCGATCATCGCTACGGCGCGTCCGTTCTCGCGCTCGACGCGACGACCGGACGGGAGAGATGGGTCTACCAGACCGTCCACAACGACCTCTGGGACTTCGACGTGCCGATGCAGCCGACCTTGATCGACTTTCCGCGCGAAGACGGCAGCAGCGTCCCCGCCGTCATGTTCGGCACGAAGGCAGGTCAGGTCTATGTGCTCGACCGGGCGACGGGCAAGCCGTTGACGGAGGTTGTGGAGCAGCCGGTAAAGCCCGGCACGATCCGGCAGGAGCAATATGCGCCGACCCAGCCCCGATCTGTCGGCATGCCGCAGATCGGTGCGGCGACGCTGACCGAAGCCGACATGTGGGGCGCAACGCCGTTCGACCAGCTTCTTTGCCGGATCCAGTTCAAGTCCATGCGCTATGACGGCCTCTACACCGTGCCCGGCACGGATGTGGCGCTCAGCTTTCCCGGCTCGCTCGGCGGCATGAACTGGGGCGGCCTGTCCGTCGATCCCGAGGCAGGTCTCGCCTTCTTCAACGACATGCGCCTCGGCCTCTGGATCCAGATGTTCCCGCAGCCGGTCGAGCAGAGCGCGCAGCGCGATGCCGCCCAGCCGAAATCGGGACCGAACCAGGGCGATGTCGACGGCAAGGTCGCCGTCAATGCCGGCGGCGAGACGCCGAACACGGGGATGGGCGCCGTTCCGCTGAAGGGCACGCCCTATTCGGTCAACAAGAACCGTTTCCTCTCGCAGCTGCAGATCCCCTGCCAGAAGCCGCCCTTCGGCTCGCTGACGGCGATCGACCTGAAGACCCGCAAGATCGTCTGGCAGGTTCCTGTGGGCACGGTGCAGGATACGGGCCCCTTCGGCATCAAGATGATGCTGCCTATCCCGGTCGGCATGCCGACGCTCGGCGGCACGCTCGCGACCCAGGGCGGTCTCGTCTTCATTGCCGGCACGCAGGATTATTACCTCCGGGCGTTCGACAGCCGCACCGGTGCCGAGGTCTGGAAGGGCCGCCTGCCGGTCGGCAGCCAGGGCGGGCCGATGACCTACAAGTCGCAGAAGACCGGCAAGCAGTATATCGTGATCTCCGCCGGCGGCGCCCGGCAGTCGAAGGACCGCGGCGATTATGTCATCGCCTATGCGCTGGACGACCGGTAGGAGCGAGCGGCCCTACCCGCTCATCCTCAAACGAAAACCGGCCTCGCGATGAGGCCGGTTCTGTTGCGTTCGTCACCCGAAACGTCTCTTCCGGTCAATCGTCGTAGACGGGCAGCTGTGCTGCTGTCGCGGCATCGATATCCACGACGAGGCGCAGGCCGTCCTGCTTGATCTTGTCGAGAGCGACCACGCGATGTTCGCGTCCGAGATTGGCGTCGCGCTCGAAATCGATCGCCACGCCCGTCGGCGTCGTCTTGTCGCTGCCCACGACATCCTCGATCTCGCCGATCTTCTGGCCGGTCGCGTTATAGACGTGCATGCTTTCCAGATCGTCCGCCGTGACGTTGAAGCCCGGAACCATCGTCTTTCCCGACACATCCACCATTGCGGTCGCCGGCGCCTGGGCGAAGGAGGCTCCGGCGCCCGAGAGAAGCGCGAGGGTCGCGGTGGTGATGAGGGTCTTGAGCTTTGTCATAGAGAACTCCGTCTTTATGGGATGATGACGCAGACCACGGTCGGCGTCGTCTGCAGCCCGGAAAGGCGGAAACCACCCGTTCGGTTCCCCGAAAGATGTCGCTCGACGATCACGACGCCGTCAGCGACAAAGGCATGCTGCCGTCCGGCGTGGCGAGCGCGATCCGGCGACCGTCCGGGCCGAACAGATGCAGACGCTCAGCGGGAAAGCCGACGGTAAGGTTCGTTCCCGGCGCGAGGAGCGCACGGTCGCTAGTGAAGATCTTGAACGGCAGCCCGTGTACGGTGAGGTGGAGGATGATGCCAAGCCCGGTCGGCTCGATCAGTTCGACGGACGCCGCAACGCCTCCGGTCACTGGGCGAATGGCGACATGCTCGGGACGGATGCCGAGCGTAACGGATGTTCCCTCGGGCAGATCGACCGCCTGCCCCAGCGCGATCGTCGTTCCGTTCGTCAGGCGCACGAGGCTTGTCCCGTTGTCGGAGACCATCGTGCCGTCCAGCATGTTCATGCCCGGCGAGCCGATGAAGCCGGCGACGAAGAGGTTGGCAGGCCGGTCGTAGAGCTCGAGCGGCGCGCCGATTTGCTGCACCGCGCCGGCATTCATCGCGACGATGCGCGATGCGAGCGTCATGGCCTCGATCTGGTCGTGGGTGACGTAGACGGAGGTCGCACCGAATTCGGCATGCATGCGCTTGATCTCGGCCCGCATCTGCTCGCGCAGGCGCGCATCGAGATTGGAGAGCGGCTCGTCGAACAGGAAGGCCTTCGGCTGCCGCACGATGGCGCGGCCCATGGCGACGCGCTGCCGCTGCCCGCCGGAGAGGGCCTTGGGGCGCCGGGCGAGGAACGGATCGAGGCCGAGCTTCGCGGAGGCGGCGGCAACGGCGGCGGCGATCTTCTCCTTCGCCGTGCGGCGCAAGCGCAGGCTGTAGCTCATATTGTCGGCGACGGTCATATGCGGATAGAGCGCATAGGACTGGAACACCATGGCGATGTCGCGGTCCTTGGGCTTGAGATCGTTGACCTCGCGCCCGTCGATCGACATCGTTCCGGACGAGATCGATTCCAGACCCGCGATCATCCGCAGCAAAGTGGACTTGCCGCAGCCGGAGGGACCGACGAGAACGATGAACTCGCCGTCCGCAATCGACAGATCGACCCCGTGGAGCACCGGGTGGTCTCCATAGGTCTTGACGATATCACGCATTTCGATGGAGGCCATGAGTTACCCTTTCACCGCGCCGGCCGTCAGGCCCTGCACGAGATACCGCTGGATCAGGAGGAAGAAGAGGCAGGCCGGCACCAGCGCCATGACGCCCGCCGCCATCATCTGCCCGAAATCGACGGAGAATTTCGACACGAAGGTGAGCAGCCCGACCGGGAATGTCGCGCTGTCGTTGCCCGAGATCAGCATGAGCGCAAAGAGCAGCTCGCTCCATGCGGCGGTGAAGACGAAGCCGAGCGTGGCGGCGATGCCCGGCAGCGTCAGCGGCAGGATGATCTGGCGGAAGGCGGTGAACCGGCTCGCCCCGTCGATCATCGCCGCATCCTCCAGATCCCTCGGAATGCCGTCGAAGAAGGACTGCATGAGGAAGGTGGCGAACGGCACGTTGAATGCGGTGTAGACGATGACGAGGCCCGTCAGGCTGTTGGTCAGCCCGAGGGGCGACAGCATCTTGAAGATCGGCGCGACCAGCATGACCAGCGGAAACATCTGGGTGATCAGCATCAGCGCCACGACGGCATACTTGCCCCGGAAGACGAAGCGGGAGAGCGCATAGCCCGAGAGCGACGAGATCAGCGTAACCGCCAGCGCCGTGGAGCCGGCGACGATCAGGCTGTTGCGGAAGAAGGTGGGAAAGGCGCTGTTCTCGATGACGTAGCGATAATGCTCGAGCGTCGCATGCGACGGCCACATGCGCACGCCCTCGCTGTAGAGCAGGTCGTTCGGCGTCACCGACACCTTGAGCAGCCAGTAGAGCGGAAACAGGGCGAAGACGACATAGGCGAGAATGGCCAGACGGTGCGCGATGGTGAGAAGGATGTTCATGCTCAATCCTTCTCGATCAGGCGCTGGCGGATGACGACGATCACCATGGAGTAGGCGAGCAGCAGCACGAGGAGGACCAGCGCGATGGCCGAGGCATAGCCGAAATCGAGCCGCTTGAAGGCTTGGGTGAAAATGTAGCTGGCGACGATCTGGGTGCGATCGGCGGGGCCGCCATTGGTCATGACGATGATGAGATCGGCGAAGTTGGCGATCCAGACCGTGCGCAGGAGGACCGTGATGGCGATGGTCGGCGCGAGAAAGGGCAGCGTGATCGAGGTGAAGCGCTGCAACGGATTGGCACCGTCGATCGCAGCCGCCTCGTAGAGATCGCGCGGGATGGCCTGAAGCGCCGCGAGAAGCGTGATCGCGAAGAACGGAATACCCCACCAGACATTGGCGATGATCGGACCCCACATGGCGAGCTGCGGATCGGCGAGGATGTTGTTCGGTGCCGACAGGATGCCGAGCGAGACCATCCAGTGCGGCAGCGGGCCGATGACCGGGTTGAACATCCACGCCCAGTTGAGCCCGGCAAGAAAGGTCGGGACGGCCCAGGGCAGGAACACCAGCGCCTGCGCGAGGCCGCGTCCGGCAAACGGCTTGTCGAGGAGAAGCGCCAGGATGAGCCCAAAGAAGAACTGGAGAAAGACGGATGCGCCGGTCCACCAGAGCGTGTTGCGCAGCGCGCGGTAGAACGCCGCATCCTGCGAAAGCTCGCGGAAATGGTCGAGCCCGACGAACCCGCCGGAGAACGGATTGAGCAGCTGGATATCGCGGAACGCGTAGGACAGGCCGAGCACGAGCGGCACCAACATGACGGCGACGATCAGCACGAGAACGGGTGCCGTGTAGAGCCATGGCTCTGCGGCATCGGCAAGCCGGCGGGCGAAAGGCTTGCGCGGGCGGCTGCCGGTCGAGGAAGAGGTCATGGTGTCGTCACCTGAGGGTCCGGCGCTGTCATGAGGGCGGAGACCGGCGCGCAACGGCATGGCTGCGCGCCGGGATCTCGACGAGGGTTACTTCGCGGCGAGGAACTTCTTCTGCGCCTTGGTCATGTAGTCCGCCCACTGCTTGGCAAGCTCTTCCGGCGTGATGTCGCCCAGCAGCGCTTCCTGCGAGGTCTTGATGACCAGCGAGTCCTTGAAGAAGGCGAACTCTTCCAGATAGGTCGGCATGGTCGTCGGCACGGCGTTGGTGTCGGCAAGCTCCGCAAACCAGCCCTTGAACTGTTCGCTCTGGTAGAACGGGTCCTTCTCGGCCGTCGTCAGAGCCGGCAGGGCGCCGGTCTTCTTGTTCCACGCGATGTTGCCTTCCGGCCCTTCGAGCGTCGAGATCAACTTCCAGGAGAGGTCCTTGTTGGCCGACGATGCCATCATCGACCAGCCCGCAAAGCCGATGGTGGGGAAGGTCTTGCCATCCGGGCCCTTCGGCATGGTCATGACGCCGAAGTCCTCGGCCTTCATGCGCTGCGCGATCGCGATCAAGGCGTCCGGGTCCTGATCGAGGAAGGCGCAGGTGCCGGAGTAGAAACCGGCGACGATCTCGTTGAAGCCCCAGTTGACGCTGTCCTTCGGGGCGTAGCCGTTCTTGTAGAGATCGACCACATAGGTCAGACCCTTGATCCAGCCGGGGCTGTCGAAGGTCGAGGTGCCGTCTTCGTTGAAGAAGCTGTTAGAGCCCGCCATGCTGGCGCCGAACATGACCCAGCCGTTCAGGCCCCCCGGGCCGCCGCGCAGGCAATAGCCGTACTTGCCGGGAATGGCGGACACTTTCTTGGAGGCCTCGGCGAACGCTTCCAGCGTTTTCGGCGGTTCAGTGACGCCGGCCCGTTCGAGGAGCTTCTTGTTGTAGAACATCGCCCGGAGATAGAACCCGTAGGGCAGCATATAGGCCGTGTCCTTGACGTCGCGGCCGAGTTCCAGCGTGCGGGCGCTGAGGTCCTTGGTGTGTTCCCACTCTTTCAGATAGGGCTCCAGGCTCTCCAGCATGCCGTTATTGGCATAGAGCGAGAGCCATGTGTCCGGCATTTCGATAACGTCGGGCACGTCGCCGGCCGAGACCATGGTCGCGAACTTCTGGAAAGCGTCGCTCCAGGGCAGCGAGACGATTTCGACCTTCGTGCCCGGATTGGCGCTTTCGAAGGTGGAGACGATGCTCTTCAGCGTCTCGGTGCGCTCCGGGCTGGTGATGACCTCGACAAGCTTCAGGGTGGTGTCGGCCAGCGCGGTGCCGGCCATCAGGGCGGTAAAGAGTGTGGCTGCGATCAGGCGTTTCATGCTGTTCTCCCTTTTTTGATTGGAATGTCGGTCTCAGGCCGCCGCCGCGGATGTCGCGGCGTGGATGGCAGGTTCCAGATCGGCCCAGAGCGCCTCGGTCCCCTCCAGCCCCACATGCAGGCGGACGGACCGGGCGCTGATGCCGAAGGTATGGGCGGAATTCGGCTGTGCCTTCTGCTCCAGCACGACCTCGCCGGGAACGATCAGGCTTTCATGCCCGCCCCAGGACACGCCGAGCTTGAAGAGGCGAAGTTTGTCGGCAAAGGCCCGGACGTCGACACCCTCGCGGAAGATGAAGGAGAAGAGGCCCGATGTGCCGTTTAGTCCCGGTGGCAGGCGGTTGGCGAGGCCCGGGTGGCACACGGTCTCCACCGCATCCATCGCCTGCAGACGCGTGGCGATCTCCAAAGCGGACGCCTGATGCTGCTTCATGCGGATCGGCAGGGTACGCAGGCCCCGCACGATGAGCCAGGCGTCGAACGGCGACAGCTTGCCGCCGAGATAGGGATAGGCCTCGCCGCGGATACGGTCGATCAGCGCCTTCGGCCCCGCGACGACGCCGGCGACGACATCGCTATGGCCGCCGAGATATTTCGAGGCGGAATGCAGCACGAGATCGCAGCCGAGCGAGAGAGGCTGCTGGAAGATCGGGCTTGCCCAGGAGTTGTCGATGACAGAGATCGCGCCGTGACGGCGGGCGATGGTCGCAAGTGCGCCAACGTCATGCGCCTCCATGACCCAGCTCGTCGGGCTTTCCATATAGAAGAGCTTGGCGCCGGGCATGGCCGCCTCGACGGCCGCCTCGTCGCGACCGTCGACATAGGTCACAGCGATGTTCATGCGCTTGAAGAAGGTGCCGAACAGGCGGAATGCGTCGGGATAGAGATGCCGGACGGCGACGATCCGGTCGCCGGGCTCGACAAAGGACAGCACCGTCGAGGAGATCGCCGCCATGCCGCTTGCAAAGCCCAGCGCATCTTCCGCGCCTTCGAGCTTTGCCAGCATTTCCTCGAACAGGCGCACAGTCGGGTTGAGGCCACGGGTATAGACCGGGCGGCTGCGCTCGCCGCGATAGGTCGCGACCATCTCGTCATAGCTCGAAAAGGTGAAGAGCGAAGTCTGCACGATCGGCGGCACGACAGCCTCGAACGCGTGGGTCTCGTCATGAGCGACGATCAGCGAGGCGGGATCGAAGAGATCGTGGCCTTGGGTCATTTCGACATGTCCTTGATATCTTCCTCGACGATGGCGAGGATTTTCAGCGTTTCCGTCCGCGCAGCCTCCGCGTCGCCTGCAGCGATCGCATCGAAGAGCGTCCGGTGGAAAGGAAAGGAGCGCGCCGCGAAATCCGGCCGGTCGAAGGGCTTCGACCAGAAGCGCTCGAAACCGCCCCGCATCTGTTCGAGCAATTGCCCAAACAGCGGGTTGTGGGTGGCGTCGTAGATCGACAGATGAAACGCGAGATCGGCCTTGCCCGACGTGCCCTCGGCAAGGTGCACCGCCTCCATCTCGTCGAGGCGGGCTTCGATGATCTGGAGATCCGCTTCCGTCCGGCGGCGGGCGGCGGCCATGGAGGCCTCGACCTCGATGCCGCGGCGAACCTCGAGCGTCATCAACAGGGCGTCGCGAAGACCGACGGATTCGAACGAGAGCGGCATATGGACCGTGCCGGCGGAAATCGGCTTCAGCAGGTAGTTGCCACTGCCCTTACGGCTTTCGACCACGCCCAGCGCCTGAAACTTGCCGATCGCTTCGCGGATGGTCGAGCGGCCGACGCCGAGCGCCAGCATCAGCTCACGCTCGGCCGGCAACCGATCCCCGGCCTTGAGGCCGGCATGCTCCACATACTGCACCAGCGCCGTCTCTACCTGCTGCGCCCTGTTTATGGGTGGCAAGGGCTCGATGTGGGTCGGTGCACGGGGCGATACGCTCACGATCAGGACTCGTTGAAGAAAAATTGGTCTGACATCCTGCCAATTGAGAATGCCTTGCCGATTTTGTCAAGCGGCCATCGCCGCTTCTTCATGCCCTCGCGCTAATGAACCTTTAAAGATGAACCTTCGCCATGCAGTGGGCGCACAAAATCAGCCCCGTGCCGCATGATCGCTCAGCGGCACGAGGTGAAGGTCGACCGTCCAGTTACCGGCGGCCGACGTCGGCGATGGTGGAATGGCTGCGCGCTACGCGCCTGCCGGTGGGATGACGCCCTTGGTCAACAGGAAGCAGCCGTAGAACCGCGTCTCCCCCGTCGAGATGACGCAATAGGCTTTCTTCGCCAGATCGTAGAAAGCGAAGCGTTCGATGCCGTACATCGGGCACGGCTTGCCCTCCGCGCGGTCGATCTCCGCCTGAACCTCGCACTGCACGTCTGGCGCCTCGTCCGGTGCGCCCATCACTTCCATGCGGCACGCCGAATTCTGCAGCGGCGTGTCCAGCGGCAGAACGGAGAGGATCGCCGCGATCGCCTGCGGTGCGCTCAGATTGGCCATCGACAGCGGCCGGCCGATGACCGTCTGCCGTCCGACGCTATCGGTGGGGAAATTGGTGTCCGACACCACGAGCGTATCGCCATGTCCCATGGACCGCAGGGCATGCAGCACGTCGGCACCGAGTGCCGGATGAATGTTCTTCAGCAAGATTACCTCCCATTACGTCTTCGTCGCGGCGCCCGCCGCTCGTCCCGAAGGCCTCCGTCACGGCTTCTGCCGGGAAGCCCCTGACGATGTACCGCTCCGGGTCGATCGAGACCAGACCAAAGGCGTGATCGAGCGCTAACATTTGAGCGGATAAGCCTCGGCGTCTCGCAGGCCCTCTGTTCAAGCGTTTCCCCGGCTGATATGTTCGTTATTTGTTCCCAAGCCCCCGGCGCGACGATTCCGTGAAGGGGTGCGGAACATGCAGGCAGCACGGGGAAGACGGCATGGCGGCGGTAGCCTATCTGGAGACGTTGAACGAGCGACAGCGCCAGGCCGTCGAACATGGCATCGTTTCCAACGGAACGACATCCGACACCGTCGCAGGTCCGCTCCTGATCATCGCCGGGGCGGGATCGGGCAAGACCAACACGCTCGCGCACCGCGTCGCCCATCTCATCGTCCATGGAGCCGATCCCCGGCGCATCCTTCTCATGACATTTTCGCGCCGCGCGGCGTCGGACATGGCGCGACGGGTCGAGCGGATCTGCCGGAAGGTGCTCGGCGCCAATGCCGGCGTTCTCACCGACGCCCTTGCCTGGTCCGGCACGTTTCACGGCATCGGCGCGCGGCTGTTGCGGATCTATGCCGAGCAGATCGGTCTCGATATCGACTTCACCATTCACGACCGCGAGGACAGCGCCGACCTCATGAACCTCGTGCGGCACGAGCTCGGTTTCTCCAAGATGGAAAGCCGGTTTCCGACCAAGGGCACCTGCCTTTCCATCTATTCGAGGGTGGTGAATTCGCAGACGCCGCTCGCCGATGTGCTCCGCCTGCATTTTCCCTGGGTCGCCGGCTGGGAAGCACAGCTGAAGAGCCTGTTCGCCGCGTATGTCGCCGCCAAACAGGCCCAGAACGTGCTCGATTACGACGACCTCCTGCTCTACTGGGCGCAGATAGTGTCCGATCCCGGCCTCGCGCAGGATATCGGGGACCGTTTCGACCATGTGATGGTGGACGAGTATCAGGATACGAACCGGCTGCAGGCTTCGGTTCTGATGGCCCTGAAGCCCGGCGGTCGCGGCCTGACCGTGGTCGGCGACGACGCACAGTCCATCTATGCCTTTCGCGCCGCTACCGTCCGCAATATTCTCGATTTCCCCGGCGCCTTCAGCCCGGCGGCCGACGTCATCACGCTCGACCGCAATTACCGTTCGACCCAGACCATCCTCGCCGCCGCCAATGGCGTCATCGATCTCGCGCGCGAGCGGTTCACCAAGAACCTGTGGACGGAGCGCCAGTCGGCGGAGCGGCCGAAGCTGGTGACGGTGAAGGACGAGACCGATCAGGCCGCCTTCATCGTCGAGCAGGTTCTGGCCAACCGCGAAACAGGCATGACGCTGAAGCAGCAGGCCGTGCTCTTCCGCTCGTCCAACCACAGCGGGCCGCTGGAAGTCGAACTGACGCGGCGTAATATTCCCTTCGTGAAGTTCGGCGGGCTGAAGTTTCTCGACAGCGCGCATGTCAAGGACATGCTGGCCGTGCTGCGGTTCGCGCAGAACCCGCGCGATCGGGTGGCCGGGTTCCGGCTGCTGCAGATGCTGCCGGGTGTGGGGCCTCAGACGGCCGGCAAGATCCTCGATGCGATCGCTGCCGATCCCGAGCCGCTTGCGGCTCTTGCCGAAATACCAGCCCCGCCCCGCGCCGGCGACGACTGGAGCCGCTTCGTCACTCTGCTGGAAAGCCTGCGAAAGGCCGGCCCCGGCTGGCCGGCGGAGATCGGTCTCGCGCGGATGTGGTACGAGCCGCATCTCGACCGCATCCATGAGGATGCCGACACGCGCAAGGCCGACCTCCTGCAGCTGGAGCAGATCGCCACCGGCTATGCCTCGCGCGAGCGCTTCCTGACGGAGCTGACGCTCGATCCGCCGGATGCGACGAGCGACCAGGCCGGCGTGCCGCTGCTGGACGAGGATTACCTCATCCTCTCCACCATCCACTCCGCCAAGGGGCAGGAATGGCGATCCGTCTTCATGCTCAACGTGGTCGATGGCTGCATCCCCTCGGATCTTGGAACCGGGACGACGCAGGAGATCGAGGAGGAGCGCCGTCTTCTCTATGTCGGCATGACACGGGCGAAAGACAGCCTGTCGCTGATCACGCCGCAGCGCTTTTTCACCCATGGGCAGAACCCGCAGGGCGATCGGCATGTCTATGCCGCGCGCACGCGCTTCATTCCCGCAACGCTGCTGCAGTTCTTCGAGAGTGCCACCTGGCCGCTGGTTTCGGCCTCCGCCTCCGAGCGCAGTGCCCGCGAGATCCGCATCGACGTCGCCGCCCGCATGCGCGGCATGTGGAGCTAGGCCATGCAGACGGGTGCTCCGACCCTGCCGGAAACGGCAGCAGACGCAGCAGCCCGCGAGGCGGCGGATCTGGCAGACGCGCTGGCGTCTCCCCCTGCAGACGCCGCACCGGTGGCCACGCTTCAGCCCGGCGATGGGCCGGTGCGCAAGATCATCCATGTCGATATGGATGCCTTTTATGCCTCGGTCGAGCAGCGGGACAATCCCGAGCTTCGCGGCAAGCCCGTCGCCGTCGGCGGATCGGCCGCGCGCGGCGTGGTGGCGGCAGCGAGCTACGAAGCCCGAGTGTTCGGTGTGCACTCCGCCATGGCATCGGTCACGGCCAAGCGCAAATGCCCGGACCTGATCTTCGTCAAACCGCGCTTCGAGGTCTACCGCGCCGTGTCGCAGCAGATCCGGGAGATCTTTGCGGACTATACGCCCCTGATCGAGCCGTTATCGCTGGACGAGGCCTATCTCGACGTCACGGAAAACCTGAAGGGCATGGAGATCGCGACCGAGATCGCCGCAGAGATCCGTGCCCGGATCTTTGCCGCCACCGGGCTCACGGCCTCGGCCGGCATCAGCTACAACAAGTTTCTGGCAAAGATGGCGTCCGACCAGCGCAAGCCCAATGGTCAGTTCGTGATCACGCCCAGGAACGGCCCGGCCTTCGTGGAGGCCCTGCCCGTGAAGAAATTCCACGGCGTCGGCCCGGCCACGGCAGAGCGGATGAAAAAGCACGGGATCGAGACGGGCCTCGATCTCAAGATGAAGCCGCTCGCCTATCTCCAGCAGCATTTCGGCAAGTCCGGCGCGTATTTCCACGGGATCGCGCGCGGCATCGACGAGCGCCGCGTGCGGTCGGACCGCATCCGCAAGTCGGTCGGCGCCGAGGACACGTTCAGCGAGGACATCTCAGACCTCGCCCTCGCCGAGGCCGAGCTGCGCCCGCTGGCGGAAAAGGTCTGGCGGTACTGCGAGGCGCACGACATCGCCGGCAAGACGGTGACGGTGAAAATCAAATATGCGGATTTCACGCAGGCGACGCGTGCGAGAACGGTGGCGTCGACCTTTGCCCGGATCGAGGAGGTTCTCGATGTCGCCGACCAGCTGCTGGCGACGGTTCATCCCTTTCGCCGGCCCGTGCGGCTTCTCGGCGTGACGCTATCCTCGCTGACGACGAGTGGGGCAGATGCCGACGCGGGCGCGGAACCGCAACTGGATCTCGGCCTGTAGGTCTCGGCGCCTGCGGACGCCGCCAGAGAAATGGATAAGCTCAAAACGAAAAAGCCTGCCGCGGGAGGAGGTGCGGCAGGCTTTTCGATAAGAACCGAACGGCGACTGGGAGGAGGATGTCGCCATTCCTTCGAACGGGCCTGGGAGGAGGAGGGGAGCGTTCGAAACACGAAGGGATGCGGGAGGAGGTGCATCGCTTCGTCGGGATCATATGTACCCGGACATCCCTGCCCTTACGAGAGGCAATGTTGCAGTGCAGCTATGCAGAAAACGGAGAGCAAGATCGGACCCCCGAAGCTGCGCGGACAGACCTCCGATACCGCCGCCCTTGTTTACAATGTCAGTCCGTGATTGCATTGGACATGCCGATCCGGCCCTGGAGGTTTCATGCTCTTGCTTCTCGCATTTCTGATCGGCGTCATCGCCGGCCTGCGCGCCATGACCGCACCGGCGGCCATCGCCTGGGCCGCAACGCTCGGATGGATCGATCTCTCCGGGTCCTGGGCATCCTTCATGGGCTCGATCTGGGCGGCCGGCATCCTCACCGTTCTCGCACTCGGCGAATATGTCACCGACCAGCTGCCGACAACGCCGAGCCGCAAGGTGCCGGTGCAGTTCGCCATCCGCGTCGTCGTCGGCGCGCTGTGCGGCGCGGTCATCGGAACGCCCTCCGGCGGCTGGCTGATCTGCCTCTTTGCCGGTCTTCTCGGCGCCATCGCCGGCACCCTCGGTGGGGCCGCGCTCCGGGGCCGTCTCGCGGCCAGCTTCGGCCGCGATCGGCCGGCAGCCTTTGTCGAGGACGCCATCGCCATCATCGGCGCATTTCTCATCATGAGCGCCCTGCCCGTCTCCGCCTCCATGCCGATTCCCGCATGAGGACGTTCGACGCGCTCATCATCGGTGCCGGTCAGGCCGGCCCGTCGCTCGCCGCCCGCCTGTCCGCCGCCGGCCGCACCGTCGCCATCATCGAGCGCAAGCATGTGGGCGGCACCTGCGTCAACACCGGCTGCAAGCCGACCAAGGCGCTCGTCGCCAGCGCGCACGCCGCCCATATCGCCCGGCGGGCTGCGGATTTCGGGGTTGTCGTCGGCGGCGGCGTGACGATCGACATGCCCTCCGTGTTTCGCCGGTCGCACAGGATCACGCTCGACAGCCGCGAGAGCAACGAGCGATGGCTGGAGGGGCTTGAAAACGTCACGCTGATCCGTGGCCATGCGCGCTTCGAGGACCGCACGACGGTACGTGTCGGCGAGGAGCGTCTGTCCGCGCCGCAGATCTTCATCAATGTCGGCGGCCGCGCCGCCATCCCGGATTTTCCTGGCATTCATGACGTCCCCGCCATGACCAACAGCGACATCGTCATGCTCGATCGGGTGCCGAAACACCTCGTCATCGTCGGCGGCAGCTATATCGGCCTGGAATTCGCGCAGATGTATCGCCGGTTCGGCGCCGCGGTCACCATTGTCGAGAAAGGGCCGCGACTCGTCGCGCGGGAAGACGAGGAGATATCGGACGCGATCCGAGCGGTGCTGGAGGGCGAGGGTATTGCGGTTCGGACGGCGGCGGAGTGCATCCGCTTCTCGCGCGACGGCGACGACGTGATCGTCGGCGTCAGCTGCACGAAGGGCGAGCCCGCCATTCGCGGCTCCGACATCCTGCTTGCGACCGGGCGCAAGCCCAATACGGACGATCTCGGGCTCGAAAGCGCAGGCGTCGCGCGGGATGAACGCGGCTACATCGTCGTGGATGACGCGCTTGCCACGACGGCACCCGGTATCTGGGCGATGGGCGACTGCAACGGCCGCGGCGCCTTCACCCATACCGCCTACAACGATTTCGAGATCATCGCGGCGAACCTGCTGGATGGCGAGGCCCGCAAGGTTTCCGACCGCGTGCCCGGTTACGCGCTCTACATCGACCCGCCGCTCGGCCGCGTCGGCATGAGCGAACGGGAGGCCCGCGCCTCCGGCAGGCGGATCCTCGTCGGACGTCTGCCGATGACGCGCGTCGGTCGGGCCGTCGAGAAAGGCGAAACGCAGGGGCTGATGAAGATCGTCGCCGATGCGGACACGCGCGAGATCATCGGCGCGGCCATTCTCGGCACGGGTGGCGACGAGGCCATTCATGGCGTGCTCGCCATGATGAATGTCGGCGCCCGGTACGACGATCTGCGCTGGGCCGTGCCAATCCATCCCACCGTTTCGGAATTCTGGCCGACCCTCGTTCTCGGCATGACGCCCGTCGATGCCGCCTCATAGAAAAAGGCCCCCGGCTTTATCCGGGGACCTTTCTTCATGATTTGGCAGAAGCGATTCGCTTGTCAGAACTCTTCCCAGTTGTCCTGTGCCGCGGCGGCGGCAGGTGCGGCGCTGGCGGACCCGCCGGAGAAGGCACGAGCGAGCGTGTTCGCCATCTTTCGGGCCGGTGACGCAACGGGCGCGGCCCGCGTGACGGAAGCCAGTGCGGGCCGGCTCGGCGTCTTGACGCGGGGGGCCGGATTCGACGGCGCTGCCGGCGCGTAGGATGCCGCAGGCGCGTAGCTGGCCGCGGAGGCACCGCCGAACTGGAAGCGGGCCACGAGATCCTTCAGCCGGGCAGCTTCGGCGGCAAGCGTGGCACCGGCCGCATTGGCTTCTTCCACCATCGCCGCATTCTGCTGCGTCACCTGATCCATCTGGTTGACGGCCGTGTTCACCTCGGCAAGGCCGACCGACTGTTCGCGCGAGGACGTCGCGATGGCGTCCATGTGCTGGTTGATGGTGACGATGTAGGTTTCGATCGTCTTCAGCGCCTCGCCCGTCTGGCTGACGAGCTGGACGCCGCTTTGCACTTCACCTGAGGAATTGCGGATCAGGTCCTTGATTTCCTTCGCAGCCTTGGCCGAGCGCTGGGCGAGTTCACGCACTTCCTGGGCGACCACGGCGAAACCCTTGCCGGCTTCGCCGGCACGCGCCGCTTCCACGCCGGCATTGAGCGCCAGCAGGTTGGTCTGGAAGGCGATCTCGTCGATCACGCCGATGATGGAGGAGATCTGGTTGGACGACTGCTCGATCTTGCTCATCGCATCAACCGCGCTGGTCACGACCGCGCCGGACTGGCGGGCGCTGTCATTGGCCTGCACGGCGACTGTGCGGGCTTCTTCGGCACGCTTCGAGGAACTCGCGACATTGGCGGTGATTTCATCGAGGGCGGCGGCGGTCTCCTCGAGCGAGGCTGCCTGCTGCTCCGTCCGGCGCGACAGGTCGTCGGCGCTCTGGCTGATCTCGCGCGATCCGCTGTCGATCGAGCCCGTGGCGTCCGCGACCGCGCTCAGCGTGTCGCGCAGCTGCTCGACGGCGCGGTTGAAGTCCGTGCGCAGCGTTTCGAAATCATCGGCAAAGCGCTCGGTGAGCTGGAAGCTCAGATCGCCGGAGGCCAGATGCGTCAGACCCTTGGCGAGACCGCTGGTCGCCTGCGCCATCGCTTCGGCACGCTCGTGCTCCCGTTCCGCCTGGCGGCGACGCTCGCCTTCGCTCATCGAGCGCTGCTCGACGGCCTCCGCCTCCAGCGTCCGCGCCTTCAGGCCGTTCTCCTTGAACACCTCGACAGCACGCGCCATGCCACCCACTTCGTCGCGGCGATCCGTGCCGATGATTTCGGCGTCGAGGTCGCCGGTCGCCAGCCGCTGCATGACGCTGCCGAGCGCATCGATCGGCTGGACGAGCCAGGCGCGGATGGCGAAAAATGCCGCGAAGATGACGGCCAGCGTTCCCATCACGACCAGCGCAATCGTCAGCCAGTAGGTTTGGATGGATTCGGTCGTCAACACGTCGCTTTTGGTATTCGCGATGACAAGGAGCTCGTTCGTTTCCTCCGCCATGGCCTGACTCATCGGGGCGAACTGCATTTCGCATTCCCGCAGGAAGGCGCCCTGCGCGCTCAGGCGCTCCTGGGAGCCCCGTGCGGCCGTGGCGCGCGTAAACGCGTTGCCGCAGGCTTCGTTGAGGACGGCAAGACCCTGGGTCTTCAGTTCGGTGATGCGCGTATTGTCGGGCGTCGCAGCCAATGCTGCATCCATTTCCGTGGCGAACTGTGTCTTGGCAGCCTGAAGCTCGGCCGATGCGCTCGCCTTGGCCGCCTCGCTGGTGACGATCATCAACGTGCCGGCCGCAGCCCGCGCGCTCTGGAATGCCTGATTGGCCAGAGCCAGTTCCGTCGCGGCCTTCGACTGCTGCATCAGCAGCGCCGAGTAGGCATCATCCGTCTTCATGATCCGATCGCCGGAATAGAACGCGACGCCCAGGGAAAAGAGCGCGAAAACGCCCATCAGGCTCAGGAATTTACCAATGATCGGAATGTGTTTCACGAGATGCCTCATACCGTACGCAACAACGAATGGCGGCACCATAAGGCGGGAATTTTAAGTGATGGTTTACGGGGGCGGTCGCATTCGCAATTGCGAAAAGAAAACCGCCGCAGCCGCGATCAGGGCGGCCGACGGTTCCCCTTTGAGCGGCCTCATGCGGCGAGCGGCTTTGCCTCCGTCTTCTCCTTCAGGCGCGCGGCATATTTCTGAGCGATCACCGCGCAGGCCATGAGCTGGACCTGGTGGAACAGCATCAGCGGCAGCACGATGGCGCCGACGGACGACGAGGCATTGCCGAAAATGGCATTGGCCATGGGCACGCCGCTGGCGAGCGACTTCTTCGATCCGCAGAAGGTGATGGTGATCTCGTCCTCTTTGGAAAAGCCGAGAAGGCGGCTGCCGAACATGGTGATGCAGAGAACGGTGGCCAGAAGCATCATGTCGACGAGGATGACGGCCGCGATGTCGCCGAGCGAGAAGGTGTGCCACAGCCCCTCCATCACGGCCTCGGAGAATGCGAGGTAGACGACCATCAGGATGGAGCCGCGATCGACGGGCATCAGCAGCTTCTTGCGCGAACGGATCCAGTTGCCGATCCAAGGCTGCAGGATCTGCCCGACGACGAAGGGCAGCATCAGCTGCAGAAGAATGCTCTGCAGCGCATCCCAGGAGAACCCGCCGCCGCCCGTGGTGGACAGCACGAGACCCGTCAGCAACGGGGTCAGGAACATGCCGAAAATATTGGAGCCGGAGGCAGAGACGATGGCTGCGGGAACGTTTCCCCCGGCCATCGATGTGAAGGCGATCGAGGACTGCACCGTCGAAGGCAGCACGCAGAGGAACAGGATGCCCGTATAGAGCGGCGCTGCGAGAACCGATGTCGGGATGAGGCCGATGGCGAGACCCAGAAGCGGGAAGATGCAGAACGTCGTCAGAAGGATCGTCAGGTGTAGCCGCCAGTGCAGCGCGCCTGCCACCACGGTATCGCGCGACAGGCGCGCGCCATGGAGGAAAAACAGAAGCCCGATCGCAATGTCCGTCGCGATGCCGAACACATCGGCATATGCGCCGTGGATCGGCAGGAACGACGCGAGAATGACGGTGCAGACGAGGAGGAGGGTGAAGGTATCGGGCAGATAGCGGCGCATGGTTGCGATCCCGTGGTAGCTCTTGGCGGCAGGTCTTGCCTTGAAGTTGGCTTGCGTCATCGCTTATCATGTTTCCAGATGCAAACACTAACAGTCATTATAAAACGAGATAACCGTGCTGAACCTGACACATCTCGCCAGCTTCGTCATGCTGGAGCAGACCGGCAGCTTTACGGAGACGGCGGTGCGTCTCGGTATCGGCCAATCCACGGTCACGCAGCATATCCAGAGGCTGGAAAAGGCGCTTGGGCGACAACTGGTGTTCCGCGACACGCATCAGGTGCGGCTGACCGCGGAGGGTGAAGCGCTCCTCGGCCACGCCCGTGGCATGCTCGACCTGAATGGCAAGGTGGCCGCCCTCTTCGGCGAGAACCGGTTGCGCGGCCGCCTGCGGCTCGGCGTGTCCGAGGATGTCGTGGCCAGCCGTCTGACGGCGATCCTTGCGGACTTCATCCGGCTCTATCCGCTGGTGGATCTGGAAATGACGGTCGCCCTCAGCGCGGTCCTGAACCAGATGCAGGATGCCGGCGATCTCGATCTGGTGCTTGCCAAACGGCATATCGGGGAGACGCACGGGCGGCTGCTCTACCGCGAACCGCTCGTCTGGCTCGCGCAGGATCCCGATCTGCTGCTCTCGCGCGGGAACGCCCTGCCTCTCATCGCCTTCCCCCCGCCCTCGATCACGCGTCGCATCGCGCAGGAAGCGCTCGACGCGGCGCACATGCCGTGGCGGATCGTCTGCACCTGCGGCAGCCTGAGCGGGCTGACCGCAGCGGCGCGCGCGGGCATGGGGTTTCTGGTCCAGCCGCGCAGCATGGCGCCGAGCGGCCTGCGCGAGGTCTCGGCAGACCGTTTGCCACCGCTTGCGGATGTCGAATTCGTGCTGGTGCAGAGACGTGGTGCAGACGCCGCGCTGGTCGATGCGCTGTCGACCCTCATCGTCGCACAGATCGCGCCGCACCATGCGTAAGTCATCTCACGCGCCGCCGCAGAGCGCGCAAAACGCAAAACGCCCGCGGCAATCGCGGGCGTGAGGCAGATCGTTGGCCGTTGTTCCGTGCAGCGTCCGCTGGCGCGGCAAGCCGAGACCGGAATTAGCGGACGGCAGCGCGGGCGACGCTGGTGATCTCGGAGCGGGAGATGCCGAGGTCGTTGAGTTCGCGCGTCGACATGCGGCCGAGTTCGGTCACCGTCTGACGGTACTTGCGCCAATTGTTGAAAGAGCGTGCTACGTTCATGATGATCCCCTTTCCAAGGTCTACAGCGCTGGCGAAACCCTTGTTTCGTCTCATCCGCTGTGTTGAGATCTTTATACGCGTGCACCGCAGCGTCGACCAGCGCGAAAGCCTCAGGTGACATATGCATGAGCCGCATGCCTCGGAGTCGCGCGGCATAACGGATCTGTAAGACTTATCTGATCTTGGCGCTCTCTTCCGACAGTTTGCGCGGCTCGACAACGCTCGCATACATGCCCGTCGTCCTGAATTCGGTCGGACTGGCACCGAAATGCCGGCGGAAGACCTTGGCGAAATAGTTCGGCTCCTCGAAACCCGACATCAGCGAAATCTCCTTTACCGAGAGATTGGCAGCCTGCGTCAGCAGCTTGGCGGCGCGCTGCAGCCGCTTGCGCAGCACGAACTCCGCTGGCGGCATGCCCTCGGTCGCGCTGAAGACGCGGGAGAAATGCGCCCGGCTCAGACCCGAAACACGCGCGAGGTCTTCCACCGGAAGCGGCTTCTCCAGATTGTCGGAGATGTGGGTCAGGACATGCTGCATGGTGCGATATTCCTGCCCGAACACCGGATGCGCCCCGAAGACGTCGTCATAAAGCGCCATCGCCGCCTCGTAGGCGATGGCCGAGGCCCGTCCCGGCATCTCGCCGCCGCCATGGATCAGCCGGTAGCTGCAGTCTGCAAGGTGCTCGATCGTTTCCGGCTGGAGCGAGAGGATCGGCCCATTGGCGGAGAGAATGGCCTGGTGCAGGCGCATCGCCTCCTCACCATTCATGGAAATCCAGAAAAACTCCCACCGCCCGCCCGGCTCCAGCCAGTAGCGATGATTGTCCGGCACGGTCACCAGCAGCGTTTCCCCGGGCATGACGCGGTAGGCTCGCCCGTCATAGCGCAGGTTGCCGGCGCCGGAGATGGTGTGCTGGAGGACGGTGAACGGCGTCTGTCCCCTCTTGCGCCCGTCCCAGTCGTAGTTGGGTTTTTCGCGGATCTCGTAGCCGGTGCTCGTCGGCATGGTGTGCAGCCGATGCCGCCCGCGCGGCAGGGAAACCGTCTTCATGCAGGGTCCGCTGGCCATCAGTCTTTGCAGCATAGAATTACCCATGAAAGCACAATCCCTCTCTATCACGTCTCGGTATTATACGCATAATGCCGTCCAAGGGAGCAATACCGGGAGAGTACAGAGCGCATCATGACAGCCGCACGCGGAGCCGGAAGGGCCTCCTGCATCGCCTGGACCGCGCGATTTTACCCGGCTCAACGACAAGACCCATTCGGAGGACACAGACCGCCATGAGCAGCTTCAAGATCGCCATCATCGGCGCTGGCAGCGTCGGCTTCACCAAGAAGCTTTTCACGGACATCCTGTCCGTACCGGAATTCGCCGAGATCGAGGTCGCGCTGACCGACATCAGCGAGCAGAACCTCTCGATGATCAAGACGATTCTTGACCGCATCGTCGAGTCCAATCGTCTGCCGACCAGGGTGACCGCGACGACCGATCGCCGCAAGGCGATCGAAGGCGCGCGCTATGTCATCAGCTGCGTCCGCGTCGGCGGGCTCGGCGCCTATGCGGACGATATCCGCATTCCGCTGAAATATGGCGTCGACCAGTGCGTCGGCGACACGATCTGCGCCGGCGGCATTCTCTACGGCCAGCGCAACATTCCCGTCATCCTCGACTTCTGCAAGGACATCCGCGCGCTTGCGGAGCCGGGCGCGAAATTCCTGAACTACGCCAACCCCATGGCCATGAACACTTGGGCGGCGATCGAATATGGCAAGGTGGACACGATCGGCCTCTGCCATGGCGTCCAGCATGGCGGCGAGCAGATCGCCGAGATCCTCGGCGCGAAAGACGGCGACCTCGACTTCATCTGCTCGGGCATCAACCACCAGACCTGGTTCACGGACGTTCGCCTGAAGGGCCGCAGGATCGGCAAGGACGAGCTGGTCGCCGCCTTCGAGGCGCATCCGGTGTTCTCGCAGCAGGAGAAGCTGCGCATCGACGTCCTCAAGCGCTTCGGCGTCTATTCCACCGAGAGCAACGGTCACCTGTCCGAATACCTGCCCTGGTATCGCAAGCGGCCGGAGGAAATCACCCGCTGGATCGACATGTCGGACTGGATCCATGGCGAGACCGGCGGCTATCTCCGCTATTCCACGGAAACGCGCAACTGGTTCGAAACGGAGTTTCCGCAGTTCCTGGAAAGCGCCGGCAAGCCGCTCGATCCGTCCCGGCGTTCAAACGAACATGCCAGCCACATTCTCGAAGCGCTGGAGACGGGCCGTGTCTATCGCGGGCATTTCAACGTCAAGAACAACGGCGTCATCACCAATCTTCCGGCCGATGCCATCATCGAATCCCCCGGCTTCGTCGATCGCTTCGGCGTCAACATGGTCGCCGGCATCACGTTGCCGGAGGCCTGCGCGGCAACCTGCATCGCGTCGATCAACGTCCAGCGCATGTCGGTCCACGCCGCGATCTCCGGCGACATCGACCTTCTGAAGCTTGCCGTTCTGCACGATCCGCTGGTCGGCGCGATCTGCACGCCGGACGAGGTCTGGCAGATGGTGGACGAGATGGTCGTCGCCCAGGCCGAATGGCTGCCGCAATATGCGCATGCCGTCCCGGAAGCCAGCGAACGCTTGAAACACGCCACTGTGAAGACCCGCGACTGGAAGGGCGTCGCCCGGCGCGAGGTTCGCTCCATCGAGGAGCTAAGAGCCGAGAAGGCCGACTTGCGCGCTGCGAGCTGAGACCGGCTCGAATCATCGGCCGGCCCGCATCTGGAGGAGAGGCGGACCGGCATGTTTCCGGAGGAGTGCCGCAGCCGGGGAAACCGGACGGCAAAGATTGAGGGAGAGACAGGACCATGACATCGAACCGCCATCTGAGGGCCGTTGCCGCGCTGATGCTCGGCGTATCCGCCTTCGCGATGACCGCCTCGGCCTCCGAGCCGACCGTCGCGCCGGAAGCGCCGCCCTTCCCCGGGCAAGGCAAAATCACCTATGTTCCGCGCGACTCGATCCTCGAGTTCAAGGCACTGCCGAAATACAGCGAGCCGGACTGGGTGACGGAAAAGTTCGTCGCGACAGGCAAGCTGCCGCCGGTGGAACAGCGCCTGCCGAAGGAGCCGCTGGTCTACAAGACGGGCAACATGCCGGACGGCATCGGCGTTTATGGCGATACGCTTCGCCACGTCATCGGCGGACGGCCGGAAGGCTGGAACTATTCCGCCGGGCAGACGCAGGGCTGGGGCGGCATCGACATCGCCATGTCGGAGTGCCTGACGCGCACTGCGCCGCTCTTTCAGGTCAAGGCTGATGACGTCGAGCCGTTGCCGAACCTCGCGCGGAGCTGGGAGTGGTCGCAGGACGGCCACAAGCTCACCATGCATCTGGTCGAGGGTGCGAAATGGTCGGACGGCGTCAATTTCACCTCCGACGACGTCATGTTTTATTGGAACGACAATGTGGTCGATCCGAATGTGACGCCGCTCAACGGCGCTTCGCCCGAGACGTTCGGCGAGGGCACGACGCTCAAAGCCGTCGATGCCTACACGGTCGAATGGACCTTCAAGGATGCCTTCCCGCGCCAGCACCTCTTCGCCATGGCCTATGGCACCTTCTGCCCGGGGCCGGCGCATATCCTGAAAACCAAGCATCCGAAATACAACAAGGACGTCACCTACGACCAGTACAAGAACGGCTTTCCCGCCCAGTACATGAACATCCCGGTCATGGGGGCCTGGGTTCCCGTTTCCTACCGGCCGGACGACATGATCGTGCTGCGCCGCAATCCGTATTACTGGAAGGTCGACGAAGCCGGTCACCAGCTGCCTTATGTCAACGAGCTGCACTACAAGCTTTCGACCTGGGCCGATCGCGACGTGCAGGCGATTGCCGGCTCCGGCGACTTCTCGAACCTCGAGCAGCCGGAGAACTTCGTCGAGAGCCTGAAGCGTGCCGCGCAGGAAAGCGCCCCTGCCCGCCTCGCTTTCGGCGCGCGCCTCATCGGCTACAATCTTCACATGAACTTCTCGGCCAATGGCTGGGGCGAGCCCGACGAGCGGGCCAAGGCCGTGCGTGCGCTCAACCGCAATCGCGACTTCCGCAAGGCGATCACCATGGCGGTCGATCGCAAGAAGATCGGCGACAGCCTCGTGAAGGGTCCTTTTACCTCGATCTATCCCGGCGGCATCTCCTCCGGCACGAGCTTCTACGACCGCCAGTCGACCGTCTACTATCCTTTCGACCTTGAGGGCGCCAAGGCACTTCTGGAGAAGATCGGCCTGAAGGACACGGACGGCAACGGCTTCGTCAATTTTCCCGCAGGAACGGCCGGTGGCGACGATGTGCAGATCGTGCTGCTCTCGACCTCCGATTACGGCACGGACCGCAATCTGGCCGAAGGCGTGATCGGGCAGATGGAGCAGCTGGGAATCAAGGTGACGCTCAACTCGCTCGACGGCGTCAAGCGCGATGCGGCCCGCGATGCCGGACGGTTCGACTGGACGCTCCTGCGGCACGGATCGGAGATCTCCTCCGTCGTCCAGAACACGCCGCAGCTCGCCCCGACCGGGCCGCGCACCAGCTGGCACCATCGTGCCGGGCCTGACGGCACGATGGACCTGATGCCGTTCGAGACGGAGATGGTCGCGACCGTCAACAGCTTCATCGCATCCAACGACAATGCCGAGCGGCAGGACCTGATGAAGAAATACCAGAAGATCGCGACCGAGAACGTCGATACGGTCGGCCTGACCGAGTATCCGGGCGCGCTCATCATCAATAAGCGCTTTTCCAACATTCCCCCGGGCGCGCCGATCTACATGTTCAACTGGGCAGAGGACACGATCCTGCGCGAACGCGTTTTCGTCAGCGCCGACAAGCAGGGCGATTACGAGCTCTTTAAGCAGCAGCTGCCCGGCAAGCCCGGAGACCCCGGCCCGATCAACTGATCGTGGTCCGGCCCGATCAGCGGATCGGGGCGGGGCCTTTTGACATCACCGCCGCCGGGCGTTCCGGCGGCAGAGAAAAATGACCGACCGGGCGCATGGCAGGGTCGCGCCCGGCGGCCGGTTTTCCAAAGGATACGACATGCTCAGGTTTTTGCTTGTGCGGATCGCCTCCGCGCTGCCGGTGCTCTTCGTCCTGAGCGTCGTCACCTTCGCCATCATCCAGGCGCCACCCGGCGACTACAGCGACTATATCCGTTCGCAGGCGATCAATCAGGGCGGCGCCTCCTTCGAGGAGGCCGACGCGCAGGCGCAGGCCTACAAGATCGCGAACGGCCTCGATAAACCGCTGCCCCTTCAATACGTCAACTGGATCACGGGCATCGTCACGCGCGGCGATTTCGGCCACAGCCTGTTCTACAACAAGCCGGTGTCCGAGGTGGTGGGCGAACGCCTGCCCCGCACGCTGGCGCTGGCACTCGTCTGCCACATCCTCGCATCCGTCATCGGCATCACCTTCGGCATCCTCGCGGCGACCCGGCAATATACCTGGGTGGATACGCTGCTCTCCGGCATCTCGTTTCTCGGCATGACCGTGCCGCGCTTCCTGATGGCGCTGATCATCGTCTATATCATGGTGTTTCACTTCAATGTCAGCGACATCGGCTCGTTCCAGTCGGCCCGCTACGGCGGCGCGCCCTGGTCCTGGGACAAGTTCGTCGACCTCCTGAAGCACGTCTGGCCGGTCATCGCCATCGCGACCTTCGGGGGCCTTGCCTATAATATGCGGGTCATGCGCGGCAATCTGCTCGATACGCTGAATGCGCAATATGTCGAGACCGCCCGCGCCAAGGGCCTGTCGGAGCGCAAGGTGATCCTGCGCCATGCCGTGCCGAACGCGTTGCATCCGCTGGTCATGTATCAGGGCGTCGTCCTGCCCTACATGCTGACCGGCGAGATCGAGACGGCCATCATCTTCGCTCTGCCGACCGTCGGTCCGGCCATCGTCGGCTCCATGGCCGTCGGCGACGTCTACGTCACCGCCACCTTCATGCTCGTGCTCTCGGCCACCCTGATCGTCGGCAATATCATCGCCGATCTCCTGCTCGCAGCCCTCGACCCCCGCGTCCGCCAGATGGGAGGGGCCACCGCATGAGTTTCGAAACCCAGGCCACCCTGCCGATCGCGACCTCCGCCGCGGAACAGCACCAGACCGAACCCCGGATGAGCGAACGCCATCGCAACGAGAGCTATCTGTCGCTCGTCTGGCGGCGGCTGAAGAAATCCTGGACGGGCATGCTCGGTCTGATCCTCGTCTGCCTGCTGCTCGTCTCGGCGGTCTTTGCGGATTTCCTGTCGCCGGTCGATCCCAAGGCGACGAATATCGGCTTCTCGCCGCCGCAACTGCCGAGCTTCACCGACAAAGACGGCAACTTCGTCTTCCCCCCGCGGGTCTACCCGGTGCGGGAAACAGCGGACCTCGATCCGGTCACGTTCCAGCCGATCATCGGCCCGGATTACGACAACCCGCAGATCATCGGGCTCTTCGTCAAGGGCGCGCCGTACCGCCTGCTCGGCCTCATTCCGCTCGATCGGCACCTGATCGGGACGCAGGACGGCTCGCCGATCCATTTTCTGGGAACCGACAAGTTCGGGCGGGACGTCCTCTCCCGCATGCTCTACGGCTCCCGCATCTCGCTGTCCATTGCGCTAACGGTCGTGTTCATCGTCACCGTCGTGGGCACCACGGTCGGCATGGTCTCGGGTTATTTCGGCGGCCGCTTCGATGCCTGGACGCAGCGCTTCGTCGAACTGGTGCTCGCCTTTCCGCAGCTGCCGCTCTACCTCGCGCTGACCTCGCTGATCCCGGTCACAGCGCCCACGCATGTGTTCCTCGTCTTCGTGGTCGGCGTCATATCGGCACTCGGCTGGGCGCAGATGTCGCGGGAAGTGCGGGGCAAGACGCTGGCGCTGGCGCGGATCGACTATGTCCGTGCCGCCATCGCCGTCGGTGCCAGCGACCGGCGCATCATCCTGCAGCACATCTTTCCCAACGTCATGAGTCATGTGATCGTCGCGGTCACGCTGGCCATTCCGAGCGTGGTGCTTCTGGAGTCCTTCCTCGGGTTCCTCGGTTTCGCGGTCAAGCCGCCGCTGATCTCTTGGGGGCTGATGCTGCAGGATACCTCGACCTATTCCGTCATCGGGTCCTATCCCTGGATCCTGTCGCCCGTCGGCATCGTCCTCATCACCGTCTTCGCGTTCAATGCGCTCGGAGACGGCTTGCGCGATGCCATCGACCCCTATTGAGAGGAGCGAGACCATGACGACCTCAGACATCTCCGTCACGGCCCCCGTCGAGCGCTGCGACCTTGCGCAGCACACGGACGCGCCGATCATCGATGCCCGCAACGTTGCCGTCGATTTCAAGGTGGAACACGGCATCGTCAGCGCCGTAAAGGACGTGTCCTTCCAGCTCCACCGTGGCGAGACCATCGCCATCGTCGGGGAGAGCGGGTCCGGCAAGTCCGTCACCGCCCGCACCATCATGGGTCTGCTTTCGAAACGCGCGGTGACCAGCCCTCGCTCCACCATCGCCTACAAGGGCGAAGACGTGCTGAAATTCTCGGAAAACCGCCGGCGGAAACTGCGCGGCGACCGGATCTCCATGATCTTCCAGGAGCCGATGAGCTCGCTCAATCCGGTCTACACGATCGGCGCCCAGATTGCCGAAGCCATCCTCGTCCACCGCCGCATGAGCCGGAAGGCGGCCATGGCGGAAGCACTCGACCTTCTGCGCCACGTCCAGATCCCCGAGCCGGAAGCGCGGCTGAACCAGTATCCGCACCAGCTTTCCGGAGGTCAGCGCCAGCGCGTCATGATCGCCATGGCCCTCTCCAACAAGCCGGACGTGCTGATCGCCGACGAACCGACGACGGCGCTCGACGTGACAGTGCAGGCGCAGATCCTCAACCTGATCCGCTCTTTGCAGCGCGAAATGAACATGGCCGTGATCCTGATCACCCACGACCTCACCGTCGTCAGGCAGTTTTCGGACTATGTCTACGTGATGAGCGCCGGCCAGGTTCGAGAGCACAACACCACCGAGGCCTTGTTCGCGGATCCGCGCCATCCCTATACCGCCAAATTGCTCGCCTCCGAGCCGCGCGGCACGGTCAAGCCCATCGCCGAGACTGCGCCCGTGATCCTCGAAGGCCGCAACGTTCGCGTCGCCTTCACGCTCAAATCCGGCGGTTTCTTCAAGCCGGTCTTCAGCGAGCTTCTCGCCGTCAACGATCTGAGCCTCACGCTGAAACGCGGCGAGACGCTGGGCATCGTCGGCGAAAGCGGCTCCGGCAAAACGACCTTCGGGCAGGCGCTCATCCGGCTCCTGAACCCCGAGAGCGGCGAGATCACGTTCGACGGCGAGGCGATCCAGTCCTACGGCCGCACCGAGATGCGGCCGCTGCGCGCCCGCATGCAGATCGTCTTCCAAGACCCGTTCTCCTCGCTCAACCCGCGCATGTCGGTCGGCCAGATCATCGAGGAAGGCCTGATCGTCAACCGTCTCGGCGCCACGCGCGACGAGCGGCTGGGGCGGATCTACGACGCGCTGGCCAGCGCCGGCATGCCGGGCAATATCCTCGGGCGGTTCCCACACGAGTTCTCCGGCGGCCAGCGCCAGCGCATCGCGATCGCCCGCGCCATCGCGCTGGAGCCGGAGTTCATTCTTCTCGACGAGCCGACCTCGGCGCTCGATCTCTCGGTCCAGGCCCAGATCATCGACCTCCTGCGCAAGCTGCAGGACGAGCGCGGCCTGTCCTATCTCTTCATTTCCCACGACCTGAAGGTGGTGCGCGCGCTCTGCCACCGGGTCGCGGTGATGCAGAGAGGAAAGATCGTCGAGGAAGGCCCCGTCGCCGATGTCCTGTCCAACCCCAAGACCGACTACACCGAACGGCTCGTCCGAGCCGCCTTCAACGTTGC
This sequence comes from Rhizobium quercicola, assembly GCF_021168455.1. Classification (NCBI taxonomy): domain Bacteria; kingdom Pseudomonadati; phylum Pseudomonadota; class Alphaproteobacteria; order Hyphomicrobiales; family Rhizobiaceae; genus Rhizobium; species Rhizobium quercicola. Next base: position 327,966 of record NZ_JAJOZR010000001.1, on the reverse strand, counting down.
AGCCTGAGCAGAAAGAGGCCCCCATGACCAGACAACCCAAGATCACCTTCATCGGCGCGGGATCGACCACGTTCATGAAGAACATCATCGGCGACATCCTTCAGCGCCCGGCTCTCTCCGGCGCGAAGATCGCGCTGATGGATATCAACGCGGAACGGCTGGCAGAAAGCGAGGTCATCGTCCGCAAGCTGATCTCGTCGCTCGGCGCGAAGGCCACCATCGAGATGCATTCGAGCCAGAAGCGCGCGCTCGACGGTGCCAACTTCGTGGTTGTCGCCTTTCAGATCGGCGGTTACGAGCCCTGCACGGTCACCGATTTCGAGGTGCCGAAGAAATACGGCCTGCGTCAGACGATCGCCGACACGCTCGGCGTCGGCGGGATCATGCGGGGCCTGCGCACCGTGCCGCATCTCTGGTCGATCTGCGAGGACATGATGCAGGTCTGCCCGGAGGCGATCCTGCTGCAATACGTCAACCCGATGGCCATCAACACGTGGGCGATCGCCGAGAAATATCCGAAGATCAAGCAGGTCGGCCTGTGCCACTCCGTGCAGGGGACCGCAATGGAACTCGCAGAGGATCTCGATATCCCCTACGAGGAGATCCGCTACACCTCGGCCGGCATCAATCACATGGCCTTCTACCTGAAGTTCGAGCACAGGCAGTCCGACGGCTCCTACAAGGATCTCTACCCGGACCTCCTGCGCGGCTACCGCGAAGGCCGTGCACCCAAGCCGACCTGGAACCCGCGCTGCCCGAATAAGGTGCGCTACGAAATGCTCACGCGTCTCGGCTACTTCGTCACAGAGAGCTCGGAACACTTCGCCGAATACACGCCCTACTTCATCAAGGAGGGTCGCGAGGACCTGATCGAAAAGTTCGGCATCCCGCTCGATGAGTACCCCAAGCGGTGCGTCGAGCAGATCGAGCGCTGGAAGGGCCAAGCCGCGGCCTACATCTCCGCCGACAAGATCGAGGTGAAGAAATCCAAGGAATATGCGTCTTCGATCGTCAATTCCGTCTGGACCGGCGAGCCGTCGGTGATCTACGGCAACCAGCGCAACAATGGCTGCATCACCTCGCTGCCCGACAATTGCGCCGCCGAGGTGCCCTGCCTGGTCGATGAGAACGGCATCCACCCGACCTTCGTCGGGGCGCTGCCGCCGCAGCTGACCGCCCTGATGCGCACCAACATCAATGTGCAGGAACTCACCGTTCAAGCGCTGATGACGGAGAACCGCGAACATCTCTATCACGCCGCCATGATGGATCCGCACACGGCTGCCGAGCTCGATCTCGACCAGATCTGGTCTCTCGTGGACGATCTGCTGATCGCGCATGACACGTGGATTCCGCAGTGGGCGCGCATCGAAAAGAAGGTCCGCGCCGCTTGACCGGACAGACATCGCGCGCGACCTGCCTCCCGGGTCGAGACGACATCGTCGCCGCCGCGCGGACGGACCGGATGGCCTCCTGCCATTCGGTCCGTTGAAGGAGAGAGAGGCCGCTGACAACCGCCTCCGTCCCAAAAGAAGAAGCACCGGAGCCTCGCCACGGGCTCCGGCGCTTCGACATTCGACGTTTCTGGTCGTTATCGGATACGCTTGCCGTCTTCCGCAAACAGCAGCGCCCGCGTCGGGTCGAAGCCCGCCTTCAGCACATGGCCCGCCGAAAGGCTGCGGCCGTTGCGGGTGGTGACGACGATGGTTTCGCCGGAGGTCGAGCGTCCATAGGCGAAGGTCTCGCCGCCCAGATGCTCGAACATGTCGATGGTGATCGACAGGCTGTCCTCGCCGGTATCGGTGAAATGCTCCGGCCGGATACCGAGGCGGATCGGTGTGCCGGCAGACGGCAACGGACCCTGCAGGGGCACGGCGATTTCCTTGTCGGCGAAGCCGTCGAGCGTGACGACGGCGGAGGTGCCGCTGGCGCCGATCACCCGGCCGGCAAAGACGTTCATGCGTGGGGAGCCGATGAAGCCGGCAACGAAGAGGTTTGCGGGATCGTCATAGAGATCGAGCGGCGCGCCGACCTGCTCCACGATGCCGGCCCGCAGGACCACGATCTTGTCGGCGAGCGTCATCGCTTCGACCTGATCGTGGGTGACGTAGACGATGGTGGCGTTCAGCTCCTTGTGCAGCCGGGCGATCTCGACACGCATATGGACACGCAATTCCGCATCGAGGTTCGACAGGGGCTCGTCAAAGAGGAAGACGTCCGGCTCGCGCACGATGGCGCGGCCGATGGCGACGCGTTGCCGCTGCCCGCCGGAGAGCGCCTTCGGCTTGCGGTCCATTAGAGGTCCAAGTTCGAGAATCTTTGCGGCCGCGTCCACGCGGCGCGCGATTTCCGCCTTGTCTTGGCCCGCAAACCGCAGGGCGAAGCCCATGTTCTCGCGCACCGTCATATGCGGATAGAGCGCGTAGGACTGGAACACCATGGCGATTCCGCGCTTCGAGGGATCGACATCGTTCATCACCTGCCCGCCAATTTCCAGCGTGCCGGAGGTGATGTCCTCCAGCCCGGCGATCATGCGCAGCAGCGTGGACTTGCCGCAGCCGGACGGTCCGACGAAAACGACGAACTCGCCCGATTTGATGTCGAGATCGACACCCTTGATGACGTCGAGCGCGCCGAAGGTCTTGCGGATGTCGGTGAGGGTGACGTCGGCCATTCCGGCTCCTATGCGCTGACGGTGAAGGTGACGGTCTGGGCGGCGAACAGGCCGCACTCCGCCGAGAGCGTGATGGTGCCTGCGGTGTCGCCCGCCTCCAGCCAGAAGCCGGTTACGCCGCCCTTGAAGCTCTGCAGCAACGGGCCGATGATGCGGCCGGGTCCCGCCACGGTAAAGCGGATCGGCTCCTCGAAGAAGGGCAGGATGTTGCCGCCCTGATCGAGCACGCGGACGATGACGCGAACGGCGTCCTTCTCGCCGGCCCGCAACTGCGTGTCATCCGGCGCGATCTGCAGCGTCGTCGGCAGCGGATCAGCCGGCAGCACCACGGTCTTGACCGCCTTGCCGCCGACATAGCCGGTGATCACGCCGTCGCGCCAGATCCGGCCCCAGGTGCCGAATTCGGACGGCGTGACATTGCGCATGTCGAGAACGACGGGCGGATGGGCGAGATGGGGATAGGTTTCCCGGTCCGGCTCGACGCGCTTGGGTTCAAAATCGCCGAACTTGATCTCCAGATAGTCGCAGTTCGTCAGGATGATCAGCGGCAGAACGCCGCCGATATTGCGTTCGCCGCGCGCCCAGTAGGTCACGGGCTGCAGCACGACGCCGCCTTCCGGCTCGCCCTGCGATGCGTAGGCATAGGCCGCGAGCTTCGGTTCGCGGAACGTATCGAGCACACCGTGATAGCAGACGCGGTCGCCCGAACCGAAATCCTTGTGGGTGTTGTAGTCGAACATGCACCAGCCGGTAGAACCGGAGATGTCGTCGCGGCCGGCGACCGCGTCGAGGATCAGCAGGTGACGCGTCACGTGCTCGGCCTGCCGCTGCTCCTGGTCGAAGCGCTTGGTCGGGTACATATGGCCGTTATATTCGGTGATCATATAGGGGATCGGCCGGGTGATGCCCGTCGTCTCGATCCGGTCGCGCAACACCACGCGGCCGCGATTGTTGCCCGGCATCTCCTCCTGGCCGAGGATGAAGTCGTTCATGGTGTAGACGTCTTCCAGCAGCTCGGAATTGGTGATGAACCGCACGCCGCCGGTCTGGCGCGTCGTGTCGAGTTCGCGCGCCAGACGGTTCGTCTCGGCGTAGAAATCGTGGTCGTCCTGGCTCTCGTTGATGCGCACGCCCCAGATGATGATGGACGGGTGGTTCCAGTCCCGCTCGATCATGCGACGCACGTTCTCGATCGATTCCGCCTTCCAGGTCTCGCCGCCGATATGCTGCCAGCCCGGAATTTCCTCGAACACGAGAAGGCCGATATTGTCGCAGCGCTCGATGAAGCTTTTCGCCTGCGGATAATGCGAGGTGCGCACGATGTTGCAGCGCAGGTCGAATTTCAGGATATCCGCATCCTTCTCCTGCGCGCGCCGGCCCATGGCATAGCCGGAATAGGGCCAGGCCTGATGCCGGTTGAGCCCGCGCAGCTTGAGCGGCTTGCCGTTCAGCAGGAAGCCGTCCGGCGTGAAGGCGGCCGTGCGGAAGCCGAACCGGCTCGACAGGGCATCAGTGCCGGATGCGGTCTCGAGCGTCGCCGTCAGCGTGTAGAGCACGGGATTATCGATCTCCCAGAGGGCGAGACCCGTGAGGCCGTCGATGAAGAGCATCGTGCTGTCGCTCGCGACGTCCGCCCTGCCCTTGCCGACCACGGTGCCCGCCTTGTCGGCGATCGAAATGTGAATCGTGCCTGCCGTCGGCAGGTTCTGCGGGTTGGCGAGATCGACGCGCACCGACACCTTGCTGGCCGACAGCGCCTCGGGCGTTTCGATCTTCATGTTGCGGATCGAGACCGGACTTGCGACCTTCAGCCAGACATCGCGATAGATGCCGGCATAGCAGAGATAATCGATCATGCCGCCGAAGGGCGGGATCTCGGGGTTCTCGGACCCGTCGATCTTGACGGTGACGATATTGTCGCCCGGCCTCAGTCCGGCGGTCAGCCGCGCTTCGAAGGGCGTGTATCCGTCGCGGTGGAAGGCGATTTTCTCGCCGTTCAGATAGACCTCGCTGTCGGCCATGGCGCCGTCGAAAACGAGCGAGACCTCGCGACCCTCGAAGCCGGCCTCCCAGGTGATGACCTTCTGGTAGGTGAAAGCCTTCTGATAGCTGGTTTCGTCGAAATAATTATAGGGCAGCTCCACGGCGGTGTGCGGCAGGCGCACGGTTTCCCCGCTCAGCGGCTCGCCGGCCTTGGTCGCGTCGAAGCCTTCGCTGAAGGTCCAGTTGCCGTTGAAGCTTTCATATTGACGCATTGTCGACATCCTATTTCACAGAACCGAGCATGCCGGCCACGAACTGGCGCTGCATGACGAAGAAGACGAGAAGGGTTGGGAGCGTGGCGAGGATCGTGCCGATCATGACCACGCCGAAATCGGGGTAGTAGGCCGAGGCCAGCGACGAGACGACGAGGGTGATCGTCTTGGTGTCGTTCGACTGGAGAACGATCAGCGGCCAGAGATAGTTGTTCCAGTTCATCATGAAGACGATGACGAAGGCCGCGGCGTAGGTGGAGCGCATCACGGGAACGTAGATGTAGAGGAAGATCTGCCACTCCTTCAGCCCGTCCACCTTGGCGGCATCCCGAAGTTCGGTCGGAAAGGCCTTCGTCGCCTGTCGGAAGTAGAAGATGATGAAGGCGGAAGCGATCGTCGGCAGCAGGATGGCGATGTGCGTGTTGATCAGCCCCGCCTTGCCCATCATCATGAACAGCGGGATCATAAGCGCCGCGAACGGCACCATCAGCGTCAGCAGAACCAGCGAATAGATGCGGTCGCGCATCTTCGAGCGGAACATCTCGAAGCCGTAGCCGGCAAGCGAGGATACGGCGATGGTCAGCAGCGTGGCGAGGATCGCCACCTTGGCCGAATTCCAGAACACCAAGGGGACATCGACCTGCGCGAAGAAGTTCGCGACATTGGTGGAGAAGGCGCTGCCGAAGGTCGCCTTGCCCTTGATGATGTCGATCGACGTATTGGTCGAGGAGATCATCATCCAGATGAAGGGAAAGACCGAAACGAAGGCGGCGACCGACAGGGCGACGTAGGTCGCGGCGCGCGGCAGGAGACGGCCTGCCCGGGAGGCCGGAACGGTCTGGTTGGCGGAGACGGCGGTCATGAACGCTCCCGTGCGGCGTAGAATTGCAGGAAGGACAGCACCGCCACCATGACGACGATCACGTAGGAAATCGTGGCCGCATAGCCGAAGCTCGGCATGTAGCGGAAGGTGAGATTGTAGATGTAGAGCGACAGCGTGATCGTCGCATCCGCCGGCCCGCCCTTGCCTTCCGTGAGGTTGTAGACCTCGTCGAACAGCTGGATCGTGCCGATGGTGGAGATGATGGTGGTGAACAGGATCACCGGCTTCAGCATGGGAATGGTGAGGTGAACGAAGCGCGCCCAGGCGGGCACACCGTCGATGCGGGCGGCCTCGTAGATCGAGCGGTCGATGTTCTGCAGGGCAGCGAGGTAGAAGATCATGTTATAGCCGGTCCACCGCCAGGTGATGGCGAGGATGACGAGGACTTTGGCCCAGAAGGGCTCGGTCAGCCAGCCGATCGGCGATCCGATGATGCCGACCGCCAGCAGCACCTGATTGATGATGCCGTCGATCGAGAACATGCTCTTGAAGAGGATCGAGTAGGCGACCAGCGAGGCGACGCAGGGCAGGAAGATGGCGGTGCGGAAGACGCCGGCGAACTTGAGCCGGTCCGTGTTGAGCAGCGAGGCGAGCATCAGCGCCAGCACGATCATGATCGGCACCTGCACCACGAAGAAGATCGTCGTGTTGGTCAGCGCCTTCAGAAACACTGGATCTCCGCTCAGCCGCGTGATGTTTCCGAAGCCCGCGAACTTCATCATCATGCCCCTGCCGGAGAAGAAGGAGAGGTAGAGCGAACGGAAGATCGGATAGATGAGAAACAGGCCGATCAGGCCGATGGCGGGCGCGATGAACAGCCAACCGTTGACGTCGTAATAGCGCTTGAGCCCGCGCGTTCGCGCGCCACCTGTTTTCGCGTGAGCCATGGTTTCGACCGGGACCTGTTGCATGGAAAGTGCGCTCGAGCACCAGACCCAGGGGGCCGGGGCGAGAAGCGGGTGCCGCGCCGGGAGGGAGGCGCGACACCGCTGCGCGGTCGGGAGGAACCGCTTACTGGATCTGGCCTTCGGCCTGCGACTGGATTTCCTTCAGCACCGTGGCAATGTCGGCGCCTTGGGCGAGCGACGGCAGATGCGCCGTCACGGCGGTATCGACCTCGTTGGTGAAGACGCCGTAATTGACCGGCGGCACCTTGGAAAGCCAGTCCGAGAAGTTCTGCCACACCTTCTCGCCGCCGAAGAACGGATCGGCCAGCATATAGGCATCGCCCGTGCGGGCCGCCATCAAGGAGCCCACGGCGCCGCGCGTCGTCAGGATGTCCTGATAGAACGAGACATCCTTGGCATAGACCTCATTCAGGAAGTCGATGGCTTCCTTCTTCTCGGGCGAACTTTCGACCACGTACCAGCTGGAGCCGCCAAGGTTGGAGGCATGTGTCGCGCCCTCGATGCCGAGGCTCGGCAGCGGCGCGACGCCCCATTTGCCGGACTGATCGGCCTGCGCTTTCACCGTTCCGGTGATCCAGACGCCGGTGGTCACCGTCGCGACATCGCCGGAGGTAAAGGTGCCGACCCAGTCCGTCCAGCCGGCGGCCGGCTTGTGAATGTTGGCTTTGAGGATCTTCTGCTGCGTCTCCAGCGCCGCCTTCAGCGCCGTGTTGTTCTCGATGCTGAGATTGCCTTCGGCATCGAAGTACCACTGCCCGGCCGACTGCATGAGGATGCGGGTGAAGCCGGCATCGGTGATGTCGAGACCGAGCATCTTCTTGCCGGTCTTTTCCTCGACCACCTTGCCGATCTCGATGAAGCGATCCCAGGTGATATCCTGCATGTCGGCTGGCTTGAAGCCGGCCTGCTCCAGGTAGTCCTTGCGGTAGTAGAGGCCCGTCACGCCGCTGTCGAACGGCATGCCGTAGACCTGATCGTCCACCGTCATCAGCTTGACCTTGTACGGCGCAAAGCCCGCGTAATCAACCGTATCGGACATCGGCGCGAAGGCACCGGGGAAGGACTGCAGGTATTTCTGCGCACCGTAGTCCTCGATGAGGACGATATCGGGAAGCGCATCCGTCGTGCCGGAGGTCAGGGCCGTCTGCAGCTTCTGCTCGACGTCGGCCTTGGCGAAGTCAACGATGTTGAACGTCGTTTCCGGGTGCTTGGCGGTATAGCGCGCACCGGCTTCCTTCATGATCGCGACGTTGAAATTGGGGTCCCAGCACCAGACGGTGATCTCGCCGGCAAAGGCCGCGGTGGTGGCGAAGACGCTCGTGCCCGCCAGAGCGATGGCCGCGAAGGTCTTGGAAATACGCTGAAAATGCATGGTCTTCCTCCCTGAAGTCCCGATAATGAGACAGCTCCACCTGTCTTGGGAGAGAGTATTTCCTAAACTTTGCCGGAGGGCAACAGAAATTTAGTAAATATTTATCGCGCTGCGAAAACGTCGTGCTGCACCTGCGATCTCGCGCTGTCGGGATTGCGGCAGCTGCCGCGCCAGATCGTCTCGGTGGGGATCGTCACCATCTTGGCATAGCTCCGACCGCCCAGCCGCTCGAGCAGCAGGTTCACCGCCGTCTCGCCGATGTGCTCCCCGTGGATCTTCACGGTCGAGAGCGGCGGCGTCAGGAACTGCGCCACGGGGATATCGTTGAACGAGACGAGCGCCACGTCGTCGGGAATGGACAGGCCCGCCTCCCGCGCGGCGCGATAGGTGCCGATCGCCATATTGTCGTTCGCGGTCAGGATGATATCCGGCAGCGGACGCCGCGACAGAAGCTGACGGGCAAGCTCGTAGCCGGTTTCAAGCCGGAGGTTCTGCCCGGAATCGCAGCTTTCGCCAAGCACCAGCAGATCCGCGTCGAAGGTGCCGCGCGCCGTCTGCCAGTCGATATAGGCCTTGCAGCGCCGCTCGCCAAAGCGTTGGGTTTCCCCATTCAGATGCTCGTAGCTGCCGATGAAGGCGATCCGGTCGTAATCGAGATCCTGTAGCGTATCCAATACCTTGTGCGTCGCCGCGACGAGATCGCTGTGAACGCAGTCGAACCGATCGGACGACGGCACGAAATCGGCGAAGACGATGTGGCGACAATGTTCGTCGAGCCAGGCGATCTCGTTGTCGGAATGCTTGCCGATGACGATGACACCGGCCACCTCCGCCAGAAGCGCAGCGTCGGGCAGGGTGTCGGAGTGGAACACCTTGACGATATCGGTGCGCAACTCGCGACACCGGTTCTCGATGCCGAGACGAACGCCGACGTAATACGGGTCGGCCACCTCGTCGGACGGCTCCAGAAAATGGACGATGGCGAGCCTCTGAAGGAGGCTCGGCCCGGCGCCACTGTGATGACCGGCTCCGTTCTGCGAGGCCTCCTGCTGCAAGGCTTCGCTCTGGCGGGCGCGGTTGCGGGGCGTGGCATAGTTCAGCGCTTCCGCCGTCTCGATGATCGCCTGCCGCTTGGCCGCGGAAATTGAGAGAGCGGGATCGTAGTTGAGGACGCGGGAAACCGTCGCGGACGATACGCCGACAGCTTTCGCGATTTCCTTGATGGTGACCATGTTATGCTGAAGCTCGATGCGGAACGCCGGTGACGGGACGGCGCAATTTGCCTCATTGCCGACCGGCTGTCAGTAAATATTTACCTGTTTAGAGGTCAGAATCGGAGATTTTTACCCGGATGCCGCTTCGCCCGGTCATTCCGTCGCGACGTCTGCGCATCGCACTGCTCTACGCGATGGCGACGATCTCCAGTTCCTGACCGTTGACGCTGACGACATCGCCAACGCTCTTGCCGATCAGAACGGCCGCAACCGGCGAGACATGCGAGATCGTCCCGGCCTTTGGGTCCGCCTCGTCCTCGCCGACGATCCGGTAGGTCTGAACCCGGCCGTCATCGCGGGAAAACGTCACGGTGCTGCCGAAGGCGACGGCTGCAGCGGATGCCGGCTCAGGCATGACCTGCGCGGAGCGGAGACGGGCCTGGAGATAGCGCAGGTCCCGCAGCGGTGTGGCCGCCTGCCGGCGCTTCTCGTTGACGTCTTCGATCAGGTTCGCCGCGGCATAGGCGGTTCGGGCCAGCTCCAGCTGCGCCTCCAGCGCCGCGAAACCCTCATGCGTCACGAGGTTCGGATGCTCCGAGATCGGACGGTCCGGAACGAGCGTTTCCGATGCCGTCTCGAAGCTTTCTTCCTTGGTAAAGGCGACACTCATTCCGAACCTCCCTGAACCGCGCCGCCATCAGGCGACGGCGGCGACGCCTGCCTGCTCGGCCAAGGCTTCGGCAACGGCGATCTGCGCCAGGGCAAGAGCCGCCTCGCGCGTCCGGGCGGCCGCGATGAAGCGGCCCTTGTGGCAGAAGCTCGCGCCCGCCACGCCGCTTGCGGCTTCGAGGTCGGCATTCGTCAGCCCGGCCCAGGCGGCCGGCAGATCGGCACGAAGCTCGAACCCCTCGTCCGCGCGGCGAATGCCCGTGACGCACCAGTCCTTGTCGCGCGGATGCACGACGAAGAGCAGCTGATCGGCCCCGGCCTTGACCACCGCCGACCGGAAGGGCATGCCGAGCGGAAGCTCCAGAATATGCCCCTGCCCTGCGGCCTCGATCGCGCTCATGACCAGAGCCTCTGCCCGAAGCTTGGCCGCCGCCTTGCCGACGGCCGCCTCCATGAAGCTGCGCGCGATGGCGAGCGCGGCATGAAAGCTCCGGGTTTCCGCGTCCGGGTCGGCCTCGTCGAAGACCGGCTTCAGCGTTTCGAGCAGGGCCGGAAGCGTCAGTCCGGCGAGAAGGCCTGCCGTCGAAGGGCTGAGGGCGCCGTTGTCGACCAGATCGACCGGCAGGACGAAGCTGCCGTCGAAGGCGGCGTGGATCGCCGCCACATGCGCCTCGGGAACACCGAACGCATGGAGATAGGCCTGCCCGAAATGGCGCCAGACCAGACCGAAGGAGCTGTAGGGCTGGCCATCGTCGCGAACCGGTGCGCCGCGCTGGTGGTGGTCGAATATTCGTGTTTCCGCGTCATAAGCGCCGCCGACATCGTAGACGATCCGGTCCGCGCCGGCGGTGATCCACTCCGGCGCCCGGCTGCGAACGATCTTCGCCTCCGGGTAAAGCCGGGTCAGGATGACACTCGACAGAAGCTCGTCGGCATGGAAGCCACCGGAATGGGTGACGAGATAGGTAGGGGTCATGCCGGATGCCTTGTTCTGTCAGGAGGGTCGCGCCTGCGCGTGTCCATCAGATAGCCGCTCGCCCCCCTAATCTCAACCCGTTTAACGGCGTCGCCCTCAGGCCGCCGCTTTGTCACCGGACGTCGCCGCGGACGTGTCGGTGACCTTCGGCTTGCCATAGAGGCCGAGATTGGCGTCTCCCCACAGCTTCAGCGCCAGCAGCACCGGCTCCATCGACCGGCCGAGCGGCGACAGGCTGTACTCCACCTTCGGCGGAACCTGTGCGTAGACCTTGCGCGCGATCAGGCCGTCCTCCTCCATCTCGCGCAGCTGGTTGGTCAACATGCGCTGCGTCACGTTGGGGATGGTCTTGCGAATCTCGTTGAACCGTCGCGTGCCCGACAGGAGGTGAAACAGAATGACGGATTTCCACTTGCCGTCGATCAGCCCGATCGCCGCTTCGACGGAGCAACCCGGGCTGCAATCGAACCGGGAATGCCGGATCTTCGCCATGACGGTATCCTTTTCGACACTATGTACGCTCTTTGTGCGTATTCCATTTCGTCAAGCGTATGCGCATATCCAGAGAGAAGCAACCGGACAGGCCGGTGGCAAGGACACGAGGACCCCGATCATGAAAGCAGTTGCCTATACCGAAGCCGGCACCATCGAGCGCGACGACGCGCTCATCGACATCGATATTCCCAAGCCGACGCCGGGGCCCCGCGATCTTCTGGTTGCCGTGGATGCGATCTCCGTGAACCCGGTGGATACCAAGATCCGGAAAAACGTGGCTCCGGACGCAGGCGCGCAGAAAGTGCTCGGCTGGGATGCCGTCGGTCGGGTCGTGGAGGTCGGCAGCGCTGTCACGGCGTTCGCGCCCGGCGACGTGGTCTACTATGCCGGCTCGCTGCTGCGCCCAGGTGCAAACAGCGAATTCCATCTGGTCGATGAGCGGCTCGTGGCCAGCAAGCCGTCGTCGCTGTCGAATGCCGAAGCGGCCGCTCTGCCGCTGACGGCCATCACGGCGTGGGAGATGCTGTTCGACCGTCTCGACGTGCGCAAACCGGTTGCGGGCGCGGCAAACGCCATTCTCATCATCGGCGGCGCCGGCGGCGTCGGATCGATCACCATACAGCTCGCCCGCGCCCTCACGGACCTGACCGTCATCGCGACGGCGTCCCGCCCGGAGACGCGGGATTGGGTCGGCGAACTCGGCGCGCATCACGTCATCGATCACAGCAAGCCGCTCGCAGACCAGATCGCGGCCCTCGGCATCGGCGCCCCGGCCTTCGTGTTTTCCACCACGGAAACACACCGACACCTCGCCGAGATTGCCAGCCTCATCGCCCCCCAAGGCCGCTTCGGCCTGATCGACGATCCCCAAACCCTCGACGTCACCGGCTTCAAGCGCAAGGCCGTGTCCATCCACTGGGAGCTGATGTTCACCCGCTCGATCTTCGAGACGCCCGACATGGACGAGCAGGGCAAGCTTCTGGCCGAGGTCGCCGCCCTAATCGACGCCGGCAGGATCCGCACGACCGTGACGAACGTGCTGCGACCGATCGATGCGAAGAACCTGAAACAGGCGCATGCGCTCATCGAAAGCGGCAGGGCGCGCGGCAAGATCGTGCTCGAAGGTTTCTGATCCCAAGCCCCTGCCGGCCAGCCGCAGGGGCTCGTCACACATCCCGCTTGACAATCGGTCGCGTGCTCGTATTTTCATCATGCAACACGATTAAGCATTCCTCGTCTTCACATGACCTTCTGTGGTCTCTGGGCAGTTTGGCCTCATGACGTCCCGTCTCACGACGGGAACTCCGTCATGGGGTTTTTGGTATGGGCAGATTCATGCGCGACGCGATCAAGATCGGCATTCTCTACTCCACCACCGGGCCATATGGGTCGATGGGGCGAGATGCCTGGGACGGCGCCGTCCTCGCGATCGAGGAGCTGCAGCACGCCTATGCGGGCCGTATCGAACCGGAGTTCATCGACCCGAATGCCAATATTCCGGACTATCTCGACGGCGCGCGCCGCCTGCTGCGCGATCGGGGATGCCGGCACATCGTCGGTACGATTACGTCGCTGGCGCGCAAGGAAGTGCTTCCGCTGGTCGAAAAGCACGACGGGCTCTTGTGGTACATGTGCCCCTACGAAGGCTTCGAGGCCAACGAGAACGTCGTCTATATCGGCGGCTGTCCCAACCAGCATCTCCTGCCGGTCTTCGATTACCTGCTGCCACGTTATGGCAACCGGCCCTATCTCGTCGGCGCGAACTATGTCTGGGGCTGGGAAATGAACCGGCTGGCACGCGAGCTGATCGGAGCCGCCGGCGGCGAGGTGCTTGGCGAGCGATATCTGCCGTTCGAGGAAACAGCGGTCGAGCGCATCGTCGCCGACATCGAGCAGCGGCGGCCGAGCTTCATTCTGAACAATCTGGTCGGCCCGTCGAGCTATGCCTTTCTGGCCGCGATCAAGGCGCTGGGTGCGCGCGATCCCGCCTTCAGGCCCGAAAACTGCCCGGTCGTCAGCTGCGATCTGACCGAATGCGAACTGTCCGATATCGGCACGGGGGTGGCGACGGGCCAGCTTTGTGCCGCTGCCTATTTCGACAGCCTCGGCACGGCCGAAAACCTCGACTTCAAGCAGCGAGTGGCGGCCCGCTTCGGCGCGAGCCGGCGAATTTCGAGCGTCTTCGCCTGTGCCTACACATCTTTGAAGCTCTGCGCGGACGCCATCATTGCCGCGGGCACCGACGAACCTCTCGCCGTCCGGCGGATCCTCTCGGCGGCGCCGGCGCGCACCGTCCTCGGCCCGATCCTGATCGACCCGGAGACCCATCACGCCGCCCTGCCATTCCATCTCGGACGCATCAACGACGACAACGGTTTCGAGATCCTGACGTCACAGGCTGCCATCGCCGCCGATCCCTACCTCGCCGGACGCCACCGACGCACGTCGCCGCAGCTGCGGGTCGTTTCATGAGGGAGACACCGAACTTCACAGGCTGGCAGGCCACGATCCTGCATCGCGAGGACTCCATGACGGATCGTCTGGTGCGCCAGCTCAGGCTGTTCGGCTGCCAGGTGACGCGCCAGTGGCACCCGCTTGCCGCGGATGCGCTGCCCGACATCATTCTGGTCGATGCCGATCAGGGCTGGGACGGGCTTCTGCCCTGGACCGGCGCGGTCGCGCCGCGCCCGCTGGTGGCCCTTCTCGGGTCGGAAGCACCGGGCCGTATCGCCTGGGCGATGCAGCAGGGCGCCGGTGCCATCATCGCAAAGCCGCTCTCCGTTTCGGCGGTCTACCCAGCGCTCGTCATGGCGCTCGCCATACACCGGGAGCGCAGTGCCGTCGCGGAGAAGATCGAGCATCTGGAGGAGCGCGTCCGCTTGCGACCGCTGGTGCACGCCGCGGTGCAGCAGATCATGGCGGCACGCAGAGTTGACGAGCACCATGCCTACACCACCCTGCGCAACTGCGCCATGAAACGGCGGATGCCCGTGGAGCAGATGGCAGCGTCCATCGTCGGCGGCGCCGAACCGATGCCGGAGGCCCTGTGATGCGTGTGCTGAAAACGATGATGCGCCAGCCCGCCGCCCTCTTCGGCCTCTTCATCGTCGTGCTCGTCATGGCTCTGGCCGTCGCCGCGCCGCTGATTGCGCCCTACAGCCCCGACGAACAGATGTTCGACGGCCTGACGCTCGAGGGCGCACCCATGCCGCCCGGCGGGCAATTCCTTCTGGGAACCGACACGCTCGGCCGCGACCTGTTTTCAAGACTTCTCTACGGTGCCCGGACGTCTCTGGTGATCGGCCTCGTCGCCAACGGCATCGCCGTTTCCATCGGCCTGCTGATCGGCATCCTCGCGGGCTATCTGCGCGGCATTTTCGGCAACATACTGATGCGTTTCACGGATTTGATGATGGCATTTCCGGCCCTTCTGCTTGCCATCGTCCTCGCAGCGCTTCTGCGGCCCAGTCTCTGGATCGTCGCGATGGTGATCGCTCTGGTCAATTGGGTCCAGGTGGCGCGGATCGTCTATACGGAAACGCGCGGCCTCGTGGAGCGCGATTTCATTCTGGCCGAGCGCTCGCTCGGGGCCGGGCATGTCCGCATCCTCTTTCACCACATCCTGCCGCATCTCACGCCCACGGCGATCGTCTGGGGCACGCTCGGCATCGCAACGACCGTGCTTCTGGAGGCAACGTTGTCGTTTCTCGGCATCGGCGTCCAGCCGCCTCAGCCCTCTTGGGGCAACATCATCTTCGAAAGCCAGAGCTACTTTCAGGCAGCGCCATGGCTGGTCTTCATCCCCGGCGCGATCATCCTTTTGACGGCCCTCTCCTTCAATCTTGTCGGCGACGCGCTCCGCGACATTCTCGATCCGACCCAGCGGGGGAGAGGCTGACATGATGATTCTGCTGGCCCGCCGCCTTGTCCAGACCGCCTTCATTCTGCTTGGCGTCGCCGCGATCACCTTTCTACTCCTCTATGCCCTGCCGGCCGATCCGGCCCGCATGATTGCCGGCCGCAGCGCGACGGCACAAACCGTCGCCAACATCCGTCACGAACTCGGGCTGGATCAGCCCCTGCCCGTCCAGTTCTGGACATATCTGCGCGGTATCGTGGAGGGAGATCTCGGCCGGTCCTACGCCCAGAAGACGGATGTCGGCACTCTCATTGCGGCACGGCTTCCGGCCACGCTGGTGCTCATGGCTGCCGGCATCTTCGTCGAGGTGCTGCTCGGCGTCTTCTTCGGGGCCTTCGCCGCGCTCCGCCGTGGCGGAACGGCAGACCGGATCGTCATGATGATGTCCTTCGTGGGGGTTTCCGCACCGCAATTCGTGGCGGCCCTGCTGCTGCTCTATGTCTTCGCCGTCACGCTCGGCTGGTTTCCGATGAGCGGATTCGGCACGTTCGCCCATGTCGTCCTGCCGGCCGCCACGCTCGGCATTCTCGGTGCCGGCTGGTATGCACGCATGGTCCGCTCCGCGATGATCGACGTGCTCAATCAGGACTATGTGCGCACCGCGCGGGCCAAGGGCCTGTCGTCCGCCCGCATCGTGCTGCGCCATGCGCTGCCCAACGCGCTTTTGCCCATCATCGCCATGATCGGCATCGATATCGGCCAGTTCATGGGCGGTGTCGTCGTCGTCGAGGCCGTCTACGGATGGCCGGGTATCGGCCAGCTCGCCTGGCAGGCCATCCAGCAGGTCGATATCCCCATCATCATGGGCGTGACGCTGGTCTCCGCGCTCGCCATCGTTCTCGGCAACCTCGTTGCCGACATCATCGCACCACTCGTCGATCCGCGCATCCGCGCGCGCTGATCCCGAACCGCAACGGCCACCAAAAAAGGGGAACTGACAATGTTCAAACGCTGGCTTCGAAACACGACGGTCGCGGCGGCACTTGCCATCGCACCGCTTCCCGCCTTCGCACAGGACGCACCCAAACAGGGCGGTGACATCGTCATCACCTACAAGGACGACATCGCGACGCTCGATCCCGCAATCGGCTACGACTGGGTCAACTGGTCGATGATCAAGAGCCTTTACTCCCGGCTGATGGACTACACGCCGGGCACGCCGGATCTCGTTCCGTCGCTGGCGGAAAGCTTCGACGTCGCCCCGGATGGTCTGACCTACACGTTCAAGCTTCGCAAAGGCGTCAAGTTCTCGAATGGCCGCACCGTCGTTGCTTCAGATGTCAAATACTCGATAGAGCGCGCCGTGAATCCGAAGACGCAGGGACCGGGCGCCGGCTTCTTCGGCGCGATCAAGGGCTTCGACGCGCTTTCGGGCGGCACGTCGCAAACCCTGGACGGCATCGAGGCTCCCGATGATTCAACCATCGTCTTCCACCTGTCGCGTCCCGATGCGACCTTCCTGCATGTCCTGGCCATCAATTTCGCATCGGTCGTTCCGAAGGAAGCCGTCGAGGCCGCAGGCGGCGACTTCGGCAAGAATCCGGTCGGCTCCGGCACCTTCGTCCTGAAAGAGTGGACCATCGGGCAGCGCCTCGTGTTCGCTCGCAATCCGGATTATTTCGTCGAGAACATGCCGCATGTCGACACGTTCACGGTCGAGGTCGGTCAGGAGCCGCTCGTCGCCCTCCTCCGACTGCAGAAGGGCGAGGTCGATATCGCCGGAGACGGAATTCCCCCGGCAAAGTTTCTCGAGATCAAGAATTCGCCGGACGGCGCGCAGATGATCGTCGACGGCGAACAGCTGCACACCGGCTACGTGACGCTCAACACCAAGGTGAAACCGTTCGACGACCTGAAGGTTCGCCAGGCCGTCAATATGGCGATCAACAAGGAACGCATCACCCGCATCCTCAACGGTCGCGCGACGGCCGCCAACCAGGTCTTGCCGCCACTGATGCCCGGTTACGACAAGGCCTATACCGGCTATGCCTACGACGTCGCGAAAGCGAAGGCGCTGCTGGCGGAAGCCGGGCTTGCCGACGGTTTCGAAACGATCCTCTACTCGACCAACACCGACCCGCAGCCGCGCATCGCCCAGGCCATCCAGCAGGATCTCGCCGCCATCGGCGTCAAGGCCGAGGTGCGCGCCCTGGCGCAGTCGAACGTCATCGCGGCCGGCGGCACGGAAGGCGAAGCGCCCATGATCTGGTCCGGCGGCATGGCCTGGATCGCCGACTTCCCGGATCCGTCCAACTTCTATGGCCCCATTCTCGGTTGCGCGGGCGCGGTACCCGGCGGATGGAACTGGTCGTGGTACTGCAACAAGGATCTGGATGCGCGGGCCGTCGCGGCCGATTCGATGTCCGATCCGGCCAAGGCAGCCGAGCGCACAGCCGCATGGGATAAGATCTTCGTCGATATCATGGCCGATGCACCCTGGATCCCGGTGACCAACGAACGCCGCGTCGTCGCCAAGTCGCCCCGCATGGGCGGCGAAGGCAATATCTACATCGATCCCACCCGCGTGATCAATTACGACGCCATCTTCGTGAAGGAGTAGGCCCTTCCGGGCGTCAGGCTCGCAGCCCGCCCTTCCCCTTCACCCTCTTCTTACGGGAGGAGGGTGAGGGCAACGTTTCCGTCAAAAGCCAATCCGGGAAAACACCATGTGCGTCGCCTGCACCTATACCATTCACCGTGCCCAGCACAATTTCGGCTGGAACAAGGACTTCGAGCCGGCTGTGGTCGCCAAGCCGGGCGAGACCATCCACTTCGAATGCCTGGATTCCTCCGGCGGCCAGCTCGGCGCGGGCTCGACGCTGGAGAGCCTGGCCGCGCTCGATTTCGGCAGGATCAATCCGGTCACGGGCCCTGTCTATGTCGAGGGCGCAGCCCCCGGCGACGCGCTGAAGGTCACCATTCGCCGCTTCATTCCTTCCGGCGTCGGCTGGACGGCGAATATTCCGGGCTTCGGGCTTCTCGCCGATCAGTTCAAGGACCCGGCCCTGCACGTCTGGACCTATGACGCCAACACCATGGCGCCGTCCCTCTTCGGACCCGGCGGCAGAGTGCCGCTGAAACCCTTCGCCGGCACCATCGGCCTTGCGCCGGCCGAGCCGGGCCTTCATTCCGTGGTGCCACCACGCCGCGTCGGCGGCAATCTCGACATTCGCGACCTGACCGCGGGCGTCACGCTCTATCTGCCGGTCGAAGTCGAAGGCGCGCTTTTCTCGATCGGCGATACGCACGCCGCCCAGGGGGATGGCGAAGTCTGCGGCACGGCCATCGAGAGCCAGATGAACGTCGAGGCGACCATCGAACTCGTCAAGGATGCCCGCCTCCAAAGCCCGCGCTTCACCACGACGGAGCCTGTAACCCGCCATCTCGACGGCATGGGGTACGAGGTGACAACCGGAATCGGTCCTGACCTGATGACGGGCGCGCGCGAAAGCGTGATGCGCATGATCGACCTTCTGGTCGCCGAACATGGCATGAACCCGGTCGATGCCTATATGCTCTGCTCGGTCTGCGGGGATCTCCGGATCAGCGAAATCGTGGACATGCCGAACTGGGTCGTGTCCTTCTACTTCCCAAGGATCGTGTTTTCGTGACGGTCTCTGCCTTGGTCACTCCGCCGGTCCTCACCGTCGACCGGCTATGCGTCGATGCGCGAACGCCGGAAGGTTTGCGGCGGGTGATCGACGACATCAGCTTTGCCCTGGCCGTCGGGGAAACGCTGTGCATCGCGGGCGAGAGCGGATCGGGCAAATCCGTGACATCGCTCGCGATCATGGGTCTTCTGCCAAAAGCCTCGCTGCAGATTGCCGGCGGCAGCATCGCGCTGCAGGGTCGGGAGCTCTCGCGCCTGTCCAACAGCGCCATGCGCAGCGTGCGTGGCGGCGATATCGCGATGGTGTTTCAGGAACCGATGACATCGCTGAACCCGGTCATGTCGATCGGTGCGCAACTGACCGAAGCGATCCGCGAACATCAGGGCTCCGAGGGAAAAAGCGCCGAAGCCGTCGCCTTGCGAATGCTCGACGCCGTCGAGATGACCGAACCCGCCAGGCGGCTCAAGCAGTTTCCCCACGAATTGTCCGGCGGCATGCGCCAGCGGGTGATGATCGCCATGGCGCTGTCATGCCGGCCGAAAGTGCTGATCGCCGACGAGCCGACGACGGCGCTCGATGTCACCGTGCAGGCTCAGATCCTCAAGCTGATCAACGGGTTGAAGCGCGAGTTCGGCGCCTCGATCATCCTGATCACGCATGACATGGGCGTCGTCGCCCAGATGGCCGACCGTGTCGTCATCATGCAATCCGGCCGGATCATCGAGCAGGGCGACATCGTGCCGCTTTTCAACGCGCCACGCGAGCGCTACACGCGCGAGCTTCTGGCAGCCGTGCCGCGGCTCGGCGCTCATGCCGGAACCGACGGCCCGCCGCGGGTCAGCCCGCAGACCGCAGAAAATCCCCCGTTCGATCCCCAGCCCATCCTGACCGTCCAGAAACTTTTAGTCACTTATGGCAGCAGATCAACGGGTTGGCCGTTCGGCACAACGCCGTCTCTGCCGGTCGTCAACGATGTGTCCTTCGAGATCCTTCCCGGCCAGACGCTCGGCCTTGTCGGCGAAAGCGGGTCCGGCAAGTCCACGACCGGCAAGGCCGTGCTCGGCCTCATTCCCTTCGACGGCAACGTGGTCATCGACGGCCGGAATATCGGCGGCCTGAGCCAGCGCCAGATGCGGCCGGTGCGACGCAGCGCGCAGATGATCTTTCAGGACCCCTATGCCTCGCTCGACCCGCGCATGGCCGTCGGGGCGGCCATTGCCGAACCCTTGATCATCCATGGCCTGGCCAACAAGGGCGAAAGGGAAGACCGGGTCGCGGAGCTGCTGCGTCGCGTCGGACTGCCGCCGGAGGCGGCCAGCCGCTATCCACACGAGTTCTCCGGCGGCCAGCGCCAGCGGATCTGCATCGCCCGCGCCTTGACCCTGGGTCCGAAACTGATCGTTGCGGATGAAAGCGTGGCAGCGCTCGATGTCTCCGTTCGCGGCCGCGTGCTCGATCTCATGCTGGAGCTGCAGGAAACGATGGGGCTCGCCTATCTCTTGATCTCGCACGACATGGCGGTGATCGAGCGAATGTCGCACAACGTCGCGGTCATGCGGTCCGGACGCATCGTCGAAATGGGCGCGCGCCGCGCCGTGTTCGAAGACCCACAGGATGCGTACACGCGGGCATTGATGAAAGCCGTTCCCGTTCCGGATCCGGAGCGCCGTCAAGCGTCCTGATGGAGCATGGAGCGGATGGCGAACATGCGTCTCGTCACGGAACGGCGGCCGCTGCCGGCCACCGTTCCGCTGGCGGTCACGTCACCGCCTTTGGCCGCGTCCTCGATGACCTTGGCAACGGCCTCGGCCTGCGAGATACGCCTTCAAGGTTTCGTTCGGGGTCAATGGTGCGTTGTTGCTCGCACGGAGGGATCGCCGCTCTACAGCAGCCATCCACCCGTCGTCTGGCCGTTCCGCACGCCGGGCGGCAACTTAGTGTCGGATCGTGAAATCGACGTCGACGCTGGCCTTGATGGCGTTCGAGTAGGGGCAGATGCCGTGGGTGACCTCGACCAGCGTCTGCGCGTCGGCATCGTCCAGTCCCGGCAGGTAGACATCGAGGGCTGCCGTGATCCCGAACCCGCCTTCCGACCGCGGTCCGATGCCGATGGTAGCTGCGACGGTCGAGCCGTCGGGAACCTTGGTCTTGAGCTGCGAGGCAGCGACGCGCATCGCACCGAGGAAGCAGGCGGAGTAGCCGAGCGCGAAGAGCTTTTCCGGGTTAGCGCCGTCACCGCCAGGGCCGCCGAGTTCCTTGGGAACAACGAGCTGCAGGTCGAGCGTGCCATCGGAAAGCGCGGTTTTGCCGTCACGGCCGCCGCCGGACGCCGTGGCGCTGGTCTTGTACTTTGCATCGACAGACATGGTCTTCTCCTCAGATAAAATTCGTTGGCTGGCAATTCGATTGCGCACACTCCATACAGCTGTCATCTTATGTATGTCAATTACCGTCAATTGATTTGTGCACAATTTACTTGATCGTCGGAGGATGGACGCTTGAGGCGAACCCGGCCCGCTCGTTTGCTCGCCGTCATCTCGACAATGCACGTTCGCCCTCTCCATCAATGTCTTGTTAAGTCTTCGTTGACCATAATATCGGCCAAACGAACGGGCCGGCGCCGAACGCCGGTCTTCCATGTGTCTCGCAGAGATTGGAATTGCCGTGTTTGACCGTCCCGTGGCCGCCTGTGTTGTTGGCCTGCTACCGCCCGGCGCCCGCAGGGCTCTCGAAGCCGCGGCACAATCCGCTGCGCGCGTATCGGCCATCGTCGCCATCGCGTTATCGGCGCTGACGCTCGGCGCCTTCGAGGCGATGGCCGAGGATCGCGCTCTGAAACTGTTCTTCACCCACACAGGCGAGCGGGCGACGATCACCTTCAAGCGGAACGGGCAATACGATGCGAAGGGGCTTGCGCAGGTCAACCGGCTGTTGCGCGACTGGCGCCGCAACGAGCCCGCCCGCATGGACCCCCGTCTGCTCGACCTCGTCTGGGAGATCTATGCGCGCAGCGGTGCCAAAAGCCACATCAACATCGTTTCGGCCTATCGTTCGCCCGCCACCAACAGCATGCTTCGCGGCCGGTCCCGCAGCTCCGGCGTCGCCAAGAACAGCCAGCATACACTGGGCAAGGCCATGGACTTCTTCATTCCCGGCGTGAGCCTGGCGAAGCTCCGTGCGATCGCCATGCAGCTGCAGGCCGGCGGTGTCGGTTACTACCCGACATCCGGCTCGCCCTTCGTTCATCTCGATGTCGGCAATGTGCGTGCATGGCCGCGGATGTCGCGCCAGGAGCTCGTTCGCATCTTCCCGGACGGCAAGACCCTGCATCTGCCCTCGGACGGGCGAGCCTTGCCGGGCTACGACAGCGCCATGACGGACTACAAGCGCCGGGTCTCCGCCACGTCGATCGTCGTGACGACACGTGCGGAGGCACGCCCACCATCCGGGACGACGTCGAAAACCGGCGCGGGCCTCGTTACGGCCCTGCTGCCGACACACAGAAGCCGAGCCCAGGAAGCGCTCGATCTCCAGACGCGGCCGGTACCGGACACCCGGCCGGCCGTCTTTGCCGATCTCGCAGCGCTCAGCGTGCCCGTTCCCACGTTCCGCGCCCCCCTGGTGCAAGAACAGACCGCGACGGGGGCACAGGGTGAACGGAGCGCCACGCCCCCGAGCACGTCCGCTTTCGTGCCCTCCCCTCTGTTCACGGCCCGCGCGGGGCTCGCGCTCGCCGGGCGCACCCTGCGACAGCCGACACCCGCGGAGACAACCCTTGCTGCTGGACGGCAGACCGCGCCGCCTGCATGGACCGTCTCGGGCCGGTCGTTGCTCGGCTGGGCGCTGGCCCGTACCGATACGCTCCACCGCCTCGCGCTTCCGGGATACCTGCGGCGAGGCGTTGCGGCGGCCGCCGCCAGCGTCGCTGTCGGCGCCGACGAGATCTCCGGACATCGCCGCGGTGCATCCGTTCCGTCGGTCCCGTTTCGTACGGATCGCTTCGCGCGGGACGGCTGACGCCGCCTGCCATCACGCCAGATGCGCGCGCACCGGGTGATCCCGGCCGCGGATCTCCACCGTCAGCGTGCGGGTGAAGCTGCGACCGGGCGGAAGCCCTCCTGCAGCCTGCAGGCAGGCGTCCGATACCACAAGCCGACCCTCCAGATCCCGCGTGGCGCGCTCCAGCCGGCTTGCCACATTGACGACGTCGCCGATGACGGTGAATTCCCGGCGTTCGCTCGTCCCCACATTGCCGACGATCACCTCGCCGAAGTGCAGACCGATCGCCACCCGAACCGGCTCGGCGCCACGCAACAGCCGCTTGGCATTCCATGCCGCATAGGCGTCCAGAAGATCGAAGGCGCAGGAAAGCGCGCGCCCGCCCGCATCGGTCTGCGGCTCGACCCCACCAAAGGTCGCCATGAAGCCATCGCCCAGGAACTTGTCGAGCGTGCCGTCGCAGGCAAAAAGCACATCGCATCCGCGTTTCTGAAAACTCCGCAGAAGCGCCAGCGCCTGCTCGGGCGAACGCTTTTCCGCCATGCGCGTAAAGCCGACGATATCCACGAACATCACCGCGACCGCGCGCTTGGAAGGCGCGCCGAAGCTCGAAACACCGTCTCCCATGGCGTGCGCGACATCGGGCGACACATAGCGTGCGAGAGATTCGCGGACGGCATTGTCCTTGATCTGGGCGATCAGCGTGTTGCGGCTGCGCAGAACCGCAATGGCGAGGAACAGCGTGAAGAGGCCGGTCGTCACCACCTGCACCCACATCTGGGTAAGCCCCACGAAATAGGGATCGAGGAAACGGTCCAGCGCCTGCATCTCCGTCAGGTCGCCGGCATCCGTGAACCGCACGGTATCCACCCTGTCGTAGATCGTGTTGATGCCGAAAGACCAGACCGCAATGATGATACCCCCGGTCCAGACAACGAGGATCGGCGAATAGGTCAGCGCGGATTCGGCGAGCAGCAGAAGCACATAGGAAAATTCCGGACCCCGCGTCCGCGTCTGGATCGGCCAGTCGGACGCAAAGTCGCCGAAGGGCGGAAGAAGGATGGTGGACGTGATGAGGGCGACGTCGAGGATGGTGCAGGCGAGCTTGATCGTCCAGGCGGCCGGGTGACGCCGGGTTGCGTAGGGAATATAGCTGAGAGCAAGGAAGGCGAGACTGACGGAGAGATAGTACATATTGCGCGGCCAGGCGGTGCTGACCAGCAGCCACAGCGCGATGACGGCCACGGCACAGAGCCGGACGCGGAACGCGGTCGCCAGACCCGCAAGTTCCGCATCGTGCAGCCGCCGCGACTGCTCGTCGGATGTCGAGCGCCCCGGCAATGCGGCAGACAGTTGAAGCTGAAGCCATTCGAGCATCGGATGAAGTCACTCCCTGCAGCTGCCGTATGCCGCCCTCCGGAGATATTGCTACATCAGCTGCGTGCTCTTTGACATCCGTAAGATCTCGCGAAGGTTTGCGAGACATGAGATGCGCGACGGGGCGAGACGATCCGGCCCGCACGGATCGATAGGCGCGAGAGAGCGCAGCCGATCTCGCCGGGTATTTGGCCACGATAGCGCGCGGTCCGTGCAAGGCGAATGAAGCGCGCCCGGCTGTCCTCGCGCGCCGTCATCAGAGAACGGCAGCCCGAACAGCTTGACCCGAAAAATATGCTAGCACCCCGCGCACTGGCGCAGGGCGCTGATTTCCCGGGAGAGGTCCCGGATGCGGACTTTCAGGTCCTGCCCAGTACCGTCGTCCACCTCTTCATCGCCGAGACAGCGACGTTCCTCGTGGAGAAACAGGCGGGTTTCCAGATCGTCGCGCAGACTTTCCAGCCGCAGGACATGCCGTACGCCTGCCATATCGTTCCTCCTTCGAGGTTGCGTCGCCGTCCCGCCGTCGATTGCGGGTCAGAAGGCCGGAGCGGGGATCCAGTCGGCCGTCACGGCTGCACTGGTCGAGAAGGCCGGGATCTTCCGGGCGAGGTCCTCGATCGTCTGGACGCCGGCTGTGCGAAGCTCGTCCTGCGTGATCAGCAGGGGCTCCACGACGATCCGCGGCGGCACGGGCTGGCCGGCGATCTGCAGCGCCGCCGCGCGGATCGAAACCGCGCCGACGACGGCCGGGTTGGTCGCAGCCGTCGCGACCCAGGGGCTGCCGGTCTCGGTGATCTCCTGGATATCGGCGGTGGAGACATCCGCCGAATAGATCTTCACCGCATCGGACCGGCCGAGATCGGCAAGCGCCAGCTTCACACCCCGCGCAAACTCGTCATAGGGCGCAAAGACAACGGTGATATCCGGGTTTGCCTGCAGCGCCGCCTTGGCCTGATCGGCCGTCGTCGCGGCGCTGGTGTCGCTGACGCTGCCGAAATGCGCCTTCTGCTCGATGCCGGGATGCGCGGCCTTCACCTTTTCCCAGACCTCGTTGCGGCGGTCGAGCGGCGCGAAGCCGGCGACATAGACATAGCCCGCCTTGAAGGCCGTGCCATTGTCCTTGATGGCCTTGTCGAGAGCGAGTTCCGCGAGCCAGTGGTCGGATTGCTCCACCTGCGGGATCTTCGGATTGTCCAGATTGACGTCGAAGGCGACCACCTTGATGTTTTTGCTCAAGGCCTGTTCGACCACGTCGCCGAGCGATTCCGGCAGGCCGTGATCGATCACGATGCCATCGACGCCGAGATTGATGGCCTGCAGAATCTGCTCGCGCTGTTCGCTCGCATTCTGCCGGCCGGGAAACACCCGGAGATCGACGCCGAGCGCCTTGGCCTGCGCCTCCGCTCCCGCCTGATAGGCCTGGAAGAAGTCGCCGGCAGAAATGTAGCTGATCAGAGCAATCTTTGCGCCGCCCTTGTCGAACGGTGCCGGCGCGCCGGGAAGTCCCGCGGCCTGCGCGGGCAGCGCGAGGAAGAGAGGGAGCGTGGCGGTGGAAAGAGCAAGACGGAGGAAGGGCTTCATGGTCGTGGGTTCCCGTTGAACGACGCCGGATCGAGCGTTTACCTATCAGGCCATGTTGTCTATTAATTTGGTAGAGAATAAATATCGCCATTCTCCGCGTTTGCGGATGCATTTTACAAATGCCGCGCCGGGCGTAGAACGTCGCGCGCCGAGGCCCACTCCCTCTGTGGCTTCAGCAAAGGCGACCGCCGCCGTGGCCACGCAATAATATTCTACAAATGCACTCGACAATGACCGGAGCCCGCCTTGCCGCAGGTCCATCGGTGCGGCACGCCTTGCCGAACATCCGGAGACCCCGCCATGCCGCTTCTCGACATTCGTTCGCTTTCCCTCTCCTTCGGCTCCACGCGTGCGCTGGATGCGGCGTCGCTCCGTGTCGAGGCGGGAGAAATCGTCGCCCTGATGGGCGCAAACGGCGCGGGCAAATCGACGCTCGTGAAGATCCTCTCCGGCGTTCAGAGTGCCGATAGCGGCGAGATTCTCTGGAAAGGGTCGCCTTACGCCCCGGCGAGCCCAGCGGAAGCGGCGCGTGCCGGAGTGGTCACCGTACACCAGTCGACGGATGTCGTCGGCATTCCCGATCTCACCGTCGCCGATGCGTTGCTGCTCGACCGCTTCATCGACGGCCGTCAGCCCTTCTTTCTCTCCTCGGCCTCGGTTCGCCGATCGGCTGCCCGCCTTCTGACGGGAACGGGCATCGACCTGCCGCTCGATCGCCGCTTCGGCGATCTCGGCACGGCCGATCGGCAGTTGGTGGCCATCGCCCGCGCGCTTTCCAACAAGGCCGAACTGCTGATCCTCGACGAGCCCACCGCGAGTCTTTCGTCGCTGGAAAGCCATCGGCTCTATGCGCTTCTGCAGGGACTAAAGGCGCAAGGCCTGGCCATTCTCTACATCTCCCATCGCACGGCCGATCTTCAGGCCCTGGCCGATCGCGTCGTCGTCCTGCGCAACGGACGCGATGTCGGGTGCTTCGCGCGACCGATCGATTTCGACGTCGCCATCGAGGCGATGATTGGGCGGGCGCTGCCCACGACCGAAGCACGGGCGGCGGCCGCACCCGGCACACCTCTCCTGCAGCTTCGCGGCGTTACGCTCCGGCCCGACGGGGTACCGTTCGACCTGACCCTTCACGCGGGCGAGATCGTCGCTATCACGGGCGTCCTTGGTGCGGGCAAGAGCCGGCTCCTGTCGACGCTGTTCGGCGTCTATCCCTTGCCGTCCGGCACCATGACGCTCGCCGGCCTGCCCTACCGTCCGAGAGGACCGGCCGACGCCATCGCCGCCGGCGTCTTCATGGCTGCCGAGGATCGCCATCGCTCCTCCTTCATGCCGCCGGGCTGGCCGGGCGCGAGCATCGCCGAAACGATCAGCCTGCCGCATCTTTCCCGCTGGTATCCCTCTGGCTTCATCGACGCACGACGGGAAAACCGCGAGGCCACGAAGGCCATCGAGCGGCTGGGCATCAAGGCCCGCGGTCCGAATGCCTCGGTCTGGTCGCTCTCCGGCGGCAACCAGCAGAAAGTGGTGCTCGCCCGTTGGGATGCCGCCGACAGCCGCATTCTGCTGCTCGACGAACCCTTCCAGGGGGTCGATGTCGGCGCCCGCCAGGATATCATCGACGCGCTGCGCTGCCAGCGGGGACGCGCCACGCTCATTGCAACGTCCGATCCGGACGAGGCCCACGCCGTCGCCGACCGCGTCCTCACCCTCTCCCGCCACACGATCGAGACCGTCACGCACCGCGACACCCGGGCGCTGCCGGCGCTCGGCGACCAAAAGGAAGACGCATGACCTCGCAGGACACCGCACACGCCGCCCCTCCCCTCGATCCGCACGGGGCTGCCTCGTCCCGCCGTCCCGGATGGGATGCCATCCGCGAGGCGGTCCGCACCAGCGCCGTCTTCCTGTTGCTCGCCGGCCTGCTGGTCGTCTTTGCCTTCGCGCAGCCAGCCTTTCTGACGGTCGGAAACCTGATGAGCATCCTGCAAGGCGTTTCCGTCGTCGCCATCATCGGTGCGGGGGTGACCGTGACGCTTGCCATCGGCGGTTTCGACCTGTCGGTCGGCGCCGTCGCGGCCTCCAGCGTCATGGCCGCGAGCTATGCGATGATCGTGCTCGGCCTCGATGCGACGGAAACGGTGCTGCTCGTGATCGCCTTCGGCGCCCTCGTCGGCTTGTTCAACGCGCTGCTCATCGTCCGCCTGGGGGTGCCCGATCTGCTCGCCACGCTTTCGACGATGTTCCTTCTCACGGGCTTGCAACTGATCCCGACCGCGGGTCGCTCGATCTCGGCCGGCCTCATCCTGCCGGACGGCACGACGGCCACAGGAAGGGTCGATCCGGCCTTCCTGCTGATCGGCCGGTCCAGCCTCTGGGGAACCATCCCCGTTCCCGTGGTTCTCATGGCGGCTTTTGCCGTCGTGCTCTTCGTTCTCACCGAAAAGACCCGCTTCGGCCGCGTTCTCTTCGCCACGGGCGGCAACGAGATCGCTGCGCGGCTCGCAGGCGCGAACACCGCCCGCATCAAGATCATCGCCTATGGTCTCTCCGGCGCCCTGGCCTCCGTCGGCGGCATCATTGTCGCGGCCCGCGTCGGCCGTGGCGATGTTTCCTCGGGGGCATCCCTTCTCATGGATTCGGTCGCCGCGTCGCTGATCGGCTTTGCCGTGCTAGGCCTGCGGCGTCCGAATGTCTTTGGCACCATCATCGGTGCCGTGTTCGTCGGCGTGCTGCTGAACGGGCTGACCATGCTGAACGCCCCCTACTACACCCAGGACTTCATCAAGGGCGCCGTGCTCGTCGGAGCGCTGGCGCTGACCTACGGTGTCGCGAGAAACCGGGCGTAATCCAGAACGAAATTCGCCGGCCGACGCGTATGCGTCGGCCGGCGAGTTCTCGATATCAAGGGCCACCGCCATCCGGGACAGGCCCGATGGCGGTGGGTGTCTTAGATCGACTGGTAGGCCAGAATGATCGCGTTCGTCTGCTCGGTGTTGAACGCAGCGATCTGGGTCGAGGTGAAGGCCACCTGCTGTGCGGTTGTCAGGCTGCCGATATCCGCCGTCGAGAGGCCTGCGAGCGCCTTGACGTTGATGGCGGCGATGTCACCCGTCGAGAAGGCCAGGAGATCCTGCGAAGACAGGGCGGCAATCGCTGCCGAGCCAAGCGCTGCAACCTGGGTGGAGGTCAGGGCGCCGATCTGATCCGACGACATGGCATCCAGCTGGGCGGTCGAGAGTGCGGCGACGGCTGCCGTGCTCAAGGCCGAGACCTGCGAGGTCGAGAGCGAAGCCACACCCTCCGTGGTGAGAGCACCGACCTGTGCCGAGCTCAGGGCGCCGGTCTGCGCGGTCGTCAGACCGTCGATCTGGGCGGTCGAGAGCACCTTGATCTGCGCCGTGGAGAGCGCACCGGCCTGGGCCGTCGTCAGTGCACCGAGCTGGGTGGAGGTCAGAGCGGCGACGTTTGCCGTGGACAGGCTGGCGACCACCTTGGCGCTGAGGGCAGCGATTTCCGTCGAGGAGATCGTCGCGATGTCAGCGGTGTCGAGGCCGGCAACGGCTGCGGACGACAGGGCCGCCAGCTGCTTGGTGCTGAAGGCGTCGAGCTGCGCGGTGCTGAGCGCACCGAGCTGGGCAGACGACAGAGCGCCGATGGCAGCCGAGCTGAGCGCTGCGACCTGTTCGGTCGAGAGCGAGGCAAGGCCATCCGTGGTCAGGGCACCCACCTGCGCCGAGGTCAGCACGCCGACCTGGGCCGTCGTCAGACCGTCGATCTGGGCGGTCGAAAGCACCTTGATCTGCGCCGTCGAAAGGGCACCGGCCTGGGCCGTCGTCAGACCACCGAGCTGGGTGGAGGTCAGGGCGGCGACGTTTGCCGTGGACAGGCTGGCGACGACCTTGGCGCTGAGGGCAGCGATGTCCGTCGAGGAGATCGTCGCGATGTCGGCGGTATCAAGGCCGGCAACGGCTGCGGACGACAGGGCCGCCAGCTGCTTGGTGCTGAAGGCGTCGAGCTGCGCGGTGCTGAGCGCACCGAGCTGGGCAGACGACAGAGCGCCGATGGCAGCCGAGCTGAGCGCTGCGACCTGTTCGGTCGAGAGCGAGGCAAGGCCATCCGTGGTGAGGGCACCGACCTGCGCCGAGGTCAGGACGCCGACCTGGGCCGTCGTCAGACCGTCGATCTGGGCGGTCGAGAGCGTCTTGATCTGCGCCGTGGAGAGCGCACCGGTCTGGGCCGTCGTCAGGCCACCGAGCTGGGTGGAGGTCAGAGCGGCGACGTTTGCCGTGGACAGGCTGGCGACCACCTTGGCGCTGAGGGCAGCGATGTCCGTCGAGGAGATCGTCGCGATGTCGGCGGTATCAAGGCCGGCAACGGCTGCGGACGACAGGGCCGCCAGCTGCTTGGTGCTGAAGGCATCGAGCTGCGCGGTGCTGAGCGCACCGAGCTGGGCAGACGACAGAGCTCCGATGGCGGCCGAGCTGAGCGCTGCGACCTGTTCGGTCGAGAGCGAGGCAAGGCCGTCCGTGGAAAGAGCACCGATCTGAGCGGAGCTCAAAGCGCCGATCTGGGCCGTCGTCAGACCGTCGATCTGGGCGGTCGAGAGCACCTTGATCTGCGCCGTCGAAAGGGCACCGGCCTGGGCCGTCGTCAGACCACCGAGCTGGGTGGAGGTGAGGACCGCGAAGTTCGCCGTCGACAGGCTGGCGACCGCCTTGGCGTTGAGCGCGGAAATTTCGGACGACGAGATGGTCGCCATGTCTTCGGTCGCAAAGCCTGCGAGCGCACCCGAGCTGAGCGCACCGAGCTGGATGGTCGTCAGGCCGTCGAGCTGGCCGGATGAAAGTGCAGCGACCTGAGCGGAGGTCAGCGATGCAACCTGGCTGGATACCAGCGCGGAGAGCTTGCTGCTGTCGAGCACTGCAAGCTGCCCGGCCGTCAGGCCCGTTACGGCTGCAGCGGAAAACGCGCGAAGCTGTGTCGAGTTGAACGCTGCCAGGTCTTCCGTGTTGAAGGCGGCAATCTGTTGCGAGGAGAATGCTGCGATCTGCAGCGAGGTCAGTGCACTCACATCGCTGGTCGTGAACGACGCGATCGTGGAGGTGTTGAGAGACTGGATCTGTTTAACGCTGAGAGAAGATACAATCGAGGTCATGGGTGCGCGCCTTCATCGTTCAAGGATTAATATTCTTTCCTCTCCGATGCTTGCGGCGGAAGGCGTAGCCTCGCGTCACAGAGCCTATGATGCGCCGGGCATCTTCAAACGATCGCCATGGCTGCTGCCTGCTCCATCGGGCAAGGCACAGGGTGGCGCTCATTCGAGCGGAAAGAATATCTGGAACATGGCTCACGAGAGCCTGACGTGGGGGCGGCATCATGCATGCAGAGTTAAAGACCCTGCTTCCCACACCTGGATGTATGAATAAATTCGAAGTCTGTGAAGTCCCCTGCGGACGCCCCCGTATCCCGCTCAAGGGGATACCGATCTGTCCACGTCATGATTTGTATCGCGCCACCTTCTAATTTTCGGTTAAAACGCAACCTTAAGAAATACTCTAGGCCTCCGCTCCCTCCCTACATTGGATAACTTGTGCGGAGGTGGCGCTTTTCGCATCGAGAGAGATCCGTGCCCCGCAACGGGGCCGGCGCGCAAGAACATCGGGATGGTTAAGCTGTTTGCTTGCCGTGGTGCACTGCGGCCGCAAGCTCAAGGCAAGGCAACACCACTAAGGGTCGAGGTCGTACCGTCTCTCCAATGCGGCCGTCAGGCCCACGATCAATGTGATGTCCATGGTTATTCATAATACCTTTGCCTCGGCACACCAATCGATGCTTGCCGCCGCGCTGGAACGTGCCCGCCAACAACAACTCTCTCTTCTGGAGCTGTTCCAGATCGCCGAAGAGCTGAACACGAGCCAGCAGAAGGCCGCGGCCGCGAAGCTCTACAGCACGTGGATCGCGTTCAACGACAACAGCCCCGTCCTGCATCTCGCCTACTTCAACTATTCGGTGACCCTGCGCGGCCTGGACGACATGCCCGGCGCCATCAACGCGCTTCAGGCCAGCCTCAAGATCTCGCCGCAGATGGGCCAGGCGCGCATCAATCTCGGCCGGACGTTCGAGGACAGCGGCCTGAATGCGCAGGCCGTGCAGCAATGGCAGCAATATGTCGCCGCGACGCAGGATATCACGCCGGAGAAAATCGGCTATCGCCTGATGGCGCTCCAGCATATCGGCCGCGTCATGGAGAGTGTCGGCCTGCTCGCGGATGCCGAAGCGATCCTGTGGCAGGCGATCGAGCTACGTCCGGACCGCACCGAGGCGGCACAGCATTGGCTGTCGACGCGCCAGCACCAGTGCAAGTGGCCGATCATCACCGCGTCGGAATACGTCACGAGCCGACAGCTGCTGGAAGCCTTCTCGCCGCTGCCCCTCGCCTGCTACACGGACGATCCCATGTTCCAGATGGCGAAGGCCTATCGCTACAACCAGCACCTCGTCGGCCGGATCAATGCCCGCGACATTCTGCGCCCGGCCCCCGCCAGGAAGACCGGCACGACGGAACGCCTGCGGATCGGCTATGTGTCTTCCGACCTGCGCGACCACGCCGTCGGCTTCGCGCTCAGCGAAGTGCTGGAACTGCACGACAAGACGCGCGTCGAGGTCTTCGCCTACTATTGCGGCGAAGCGCGCACGGACGACGCGACCCAGACCCGTATCCGGACGGCCGTCGATCACTGGCACGATATTGCCGCACTCAGCGACCTCGATGCCGCCAGGCAGATCCTTGCCGACGGGATCGACATCCTCGTCGACGTCAACGGCTATACGAAGCATGCGCGCACCAAGATCTTCGCCTACCGCCCGGCGCCGGTGATCGTGAACTTCTGCGGCTATCCGGGAACGATGGCGAGCCCTGTCCATCAGTACATCATCGCCGACGCGCAGATCATTCCGCCGGAAAACGAGCTTTACTACACCGAAAAGGTCCTGCGCATTCCCTGCAACCAGCCGGTCGACCGGAAGCGCAAGATCGCGGCCGGGCCGACACGCGAGGCGGCCGGACTGCCGGACGATGCCTTCGTCTTCGCCTGCTTCAACGGCTCGCAGAAGACCACCGCAGCCTGCTTCTCGCGCTGGATGGCCATCCTGGCCGCCGTGCCCGGCAGCGTGCTCTGGCTGCTCGCCGCGTCGGAGCCCGTCAACGAGCGGCTTCGTCAGCTGGCGACCGACCATGGCGTCGAGCCGGATCGCCTGATCTTCGCACCCAAGGCTCCCAACGCCTTCCACCTCGCGCGCATCGGCGTGGCGGATCTCTTCCTCGATACGTTCCCCTATGGCGCGCATTCGACCGCCGCCGACGCCGTCACCATGGGCCTGCCCGTCCTCACGCTGCGCGGCAAGGGCTTTGCGTCCCGCTTCTGCAGCAGCATTCTGTCGGCCGCCGGCATTCCGGAGATGATCTGCGAAACGCCGGATGCCTATGTCGCCAAGGCCATCGCATACGCCCGCAATCCCGAGAGCCTGCTGGCGGTGCGCCAGTCGCTGCAGGCGCAGCGGGAGACCTGCGCGCTGCGCGACATCCCGGCCCTCGTGCGCCGTCTCGAGGAGCTCTACTGGCAGATGCAAGGCGAAGGCGAGCGCGGCGAGATTCCCGTGCCGCGCCTCGACAATCTCGACATCTATTACGAGGTCGGCGTCGATTTCCTGTCAGATCCGGTCGAGTTCGAGACGGATGCGAGCTACCGCGAGCGCTATCGCCAGGAACTCGCGCAGCGGCATGCCTATGCGCCGATCGCGAAGGACACGCGCTTCTGGACCAATATCGACTGATCCGGCGCGCTGCCGGGGGGCAAACGCGCTCAAACGCAGGCGATCGGAGCAGGTCTTCGGGGCGCTGCGTCGCAACCAGACGAACGACGACATCGACGAGAGGGCAGGACGATATGAACCCCGTGATTTTGGTCACTTTTGCCGGCCGCCAGCAGCGGATGGAAATCCTTACCCAGTATATCCGCAAGGCCATGGAAGCCGGGATCATCGACGAATGGCATATCTGGGATTTCACCCGTTCGGCCGAGGATCGCGCCTGGGTGACGAAAGAATTCGGCCCCGTCCGCTTCATGGGTCCGAACGCTTCCTACCAGAACAAGGGTTCGCTCAGCCGTCTCTCGTCGTTCCGCACCACGGCGAAGATCCATAGCGACCTGCATATCGCGATCATTCCGAACGATCCGTCAAGCGATGCCTACGAACTCGTTATCGGCGGCTGGAACAACACCCACTCCGCTCTCCGCCGCATCACCAAGGGCGACCTGACCAGCTTCGCGCGCGAAACGCATCCGCTGATCTGGACCCGCTCGACCCCCGGTATCCTGTCGCCGGGGCTTGCCAACCACGTCGTTCTCAGCCTCGATGCCGCCGACGTTCCGACCCTGCACGTCAACGGCGTGATGGTGGGCACGTGGCCCGACATCCAGCTGCCGGGCGGCGCGTCGATCATGGTTCGCGGCGGCTGGGGCTCGGACCTCGAGCTCTGCGACGTCCAGAGCCCGGTTCGCCGCTATGTCGGCAACGAGAACGAGATCGCGCCCTACTGGCAGGCCTACAGCTATTACACCAAGCGCCTCAGCGCGTTTTCGGACGCCGTGTTCCTGAAATGCGACGACGACGTCGTCTATCTCGACCTCGACAATCTCAGCAACTTCATCGCCTTTCGCCGCGACAATCCCCATTACTTCATCGTCTCGGCGAATGTCGTCAACAATGGCGTCTGCGCCTACTGGCAGCAGGAGGCCGGCTCCTTGCCCGCCACGCTCGGCCAGTTCGAGCGCCCGCCGGGCGGCTTCGGCGGCACCCTGTGGCAGAGCGCCGAGCGCGCCACGCAGCTTCACGAGTATTTCCTCAACAAGGCGGAGAAATCTCTGCCGCTGCCGAGCCCCGTCATCGACTGGCACGAACGCCAGTCGATCAACTTCATCGCATGGCTCGGCAAGGACCTCGTCCACATGGCGCTGCCGAAGTGCGACGACGAATATGCCCTGACGGTCGATCTGCCCAACTACCTGAACCGCCCCACGGCGATCTATTCCGACTTTACAGTGAGCCATCTGAGCTTCGGGCCACAGGAAGACGGCCTGGCGCTCGACCGGCTGATCGACGGTTACGATGCGCTGATGCGCTCGAACCTTGCAGCCGCCTGACGTGACGACATATCCATGCCGGACCGGCATGGGTCAAAAACGATAAAAGACGAGGAAGCGACATGGGCGGGAACGGAAAAATCGCGGTGGTCGGCGCCGGCCTTTCGGGCGCCGTCATCGGGCGCGAACTGGCGCTCGCAGGCTATAGCGTCGAGATTTTCGACGTCCGCGAGCATATCGCCGGCAATTGCTACAGCGAGCGCGATGTGGATACCGGCGTGATGGTCCACGTCTACGGTCCGCACATCTTCCATACGGACGACGAGGAGGTCTGGAACTACGTCAACCGCTTCCAGACCTTCATGCCCTACAAGAACCGCGTGAAGACGACCGTGGACGCGCAGGTCTTCTCGCTTCCGGTCAACCTGCACACGATCAACCAGTTCTTCGGCAAAACCTTCCGGCCCGACGAGGCCCGGGCCTTCATCGAGGAGAAGGCCGACAAGACCATCGCCGATCCCCAGACGTTCGAGGAGCAGGCGCTGCGTTTCGTCGGACGCGAACTCTACGAGGCCTTCTTCAAGGGCTACACGGAAAAGCAGTGGGGCTGCTCGCCCACCCAGCTGCCGGCTTCCATCCTGAAGCGCCTGCCGGTGCGCTTCAACTATGACGACAACTACTTCTTCCATCGTTTCCAGGGCATGCCCGAAAACGGCTATACCGACATGGTGGCAGGCATTCTCGACCATCCCGGCATCACCGTCCATCTCGGCACGCGCTTCGACAAGTCGCAGAACGACGCTTACGACCACGTCTTCTATTCCGGCCCGCTCGATGGTTATTTCAACTATGAATTCGGCCGGCTGGGATATCGCACGCTCGATTTCGAGCGCTTCACCTATGAGGGCGATTATCAGGGCTGCGCTGTGATGAACTATGGCGATCCCGACGTTCCCTACACCCGCATCACCGAGCACAAGCACTTCTCGCCATGGGAAAGCGTGGCCGGATCGGTCTGCTACCGCGAATTCTCCCGCCTCTGCGGCGAAGACGACGTGCCGTTCTATCCCATCCGGCTGGTCGAGGAGAAGCAGCTGCTGGCGTCCTACGTCGCGCGCGCCGAGGCGGAAACCGCCGTCACCTTCGTCGGCCGCCTCGGCACCTATCGTTATCTCGACATGGATGTGACCATTCGCGAAGCGCTGGATACGGCAGCGCTTTTCAGAGCGAAGACGGCCGAGAACGCTCCCGTCCCGGCCTTCCTGCATTCGCCGCTCTGAGCGTTCGCAGGAGCGTCTTCAGGCCTTGGCTTCGGCAGCCTCCACTGGCTGATCCTGGTCGAGAAGCTTCGGCACGAAGAGGCAGACGGGGACGATAAGCACCGTCATGACGAACATGACCAGAAACGTGACGTGGAGCGCGGCCTGCAGGGCCATGCGGACCGAGGCTGCATCGATTGCCGCCGCACCCGTGCCGTCGAGCAGGCCGCGCAGCTGTTCGGGCGAGATCGCCCCGATGCCGCCGGCATGTGCGAGGCCGTAGCTGAGCACCGCACCGAGAATCGAGGCACCGAGCGTGCTGCCGAGGTTGCGGGAGAACACGTTCGACGCCGTGGCGCTGCCGCGCTGCGACCAGCCGACGCTTTCCTGGGTGATGACCAGCGCACAGATGTTGAGCAGGCCCATGCCGACCCCCATGATCAGCGATCCCGCGCCGGCCTGCGCCGGCGAGCTCTCCGGCGTCAGCAGCACCAGAAGGAAGGCGCCGGTGGGGATGACGAGGCTCGCGACGAGCATGATCGGCCGCAGCCCGAAGCGCGGGAACATGCGCGAGGCGAACGTGGCGCCGGCCGGCCAGCCGATCAGCAGCATGGTGAGCGCGAAACCCGCGACCAGCGGCGAACGGTCGAGCACCGTCTGAACATACATCGGCAGGAAGGTTGTCAGTCCCATGATGGCCATGCTGGCAAAGAAGATGGCGATGTTGGAGGCCGCGATTGGCCGGCGCAGCCAGAGATCGGGCGCAACCATCGGTGCCTCGGCACGCCGTTCCTGCCAGAGAAACAGGCCGAGACTGACGACGAACACCAGCACGGCGCCGACGGTGTAGAGCGGCGTCGCGGCCTCCACCTCGGTCAGCGCCACCATGAGCGCGGAGATGGAAACGGCAAAGAGCGCGGCGCCGAGAATGTCGATGGATGCCGTGCGCGTCTGCTTTTCCTCGTGCAGGAAGCGGATGAAGCCGAAGGCCGCGAGGATGCCGACGGGAATGTTGATCCAGAAGACCCAGGCCCAGGGCAGGCTGTGGATAATGAAGCTGCCGAGCAGCGGGCCGACGACCGCCGATAGCGCCCAGACGCTGGCCAGATAGCCCTGCACCTTGCCGCGTTCACGCCCCGGGAAGAGGTCGCCGACGATGGTCATGGCGACCGGCTGTATGGCGCCGGCGCCGACGCCCTGCAGCAGGCGGAACGCGATCATCGACGGCATGGACCAGGCAAAGCCCGCAAGCAGCGAGGACGCGAGAAAGACGGCGATGCCGAAGAGCACGACCGGCTTGCGACCGTAGATATCCGAAAGCTTGCCGAAGACGACGGTGGTTGCCGTCTGCGTCAGCAGGAAGGAGGAGAACACCCAGCTGTAAAGGTTGAGCTGGCCCAGTTGTGCTGCGATTTGCGGCATGGCGGTCGAAACGATCGTCGCCTCGATGGCGATCATCGCCATGCTTGCCATGATCGCGGCAACGACGAGGCCGCGATGAACACGTTTTTCAGTCATGGATCGGTTCCGGAACGCCGTGCTGGCGCATAGGGGGACATTTCGGCGGTCGGACGGCCGTCAGTATCCGACGGAACGCGCCGGAGCGCCCTTGCAGGCGCCGACGCTGCGTCGGTGGAGATCAAATCTCGCTTCCCTGAACTGGACCCATCACCCTTAAGCGTCAAGTCCGATCATCTGTAAAACTTACGGTCTTGGCCGAAGACGCAGCTGAAGGCGAAGCCGGTGTCGAGATGCGACCTCTCCTCGAGCAGCGACGCGTCGGTTTCGCGCGACCGCACCGCGAACAGACCGGCGATTGCAATCCGCTCGGAGCCCGCACTTCAGGTTCATGCAAGCCAGAGACAATACTCAGGACCGTAACCAGCCGTTCGATGGGACCTCCTCCCGTGCTCGTTCGGCGGGAGAGCCTTGCCCGTCGGCAGGGCTCGGCGCCAGCTATGTGTGGGCCGGTTCAGTGTGGGGATTGATGGCATGACGACAATTGCTTCCGGCCTGAGCGTCACGCAGATCCGGTCCATGTCCGCGCCGGCCATCGCGGCCTGGACGACCGAAGACGTCAGCTCTCTTTCCACGCTCCAGATCAGGGCCCTCTCCTCCTCGCAGATCGCGGCCCTCGACGTCGAGGATGTGGAGGTTCTCAGCACCGAGCAGCTCAACGCCATTTCCCGCGCGGCGATCGTAGGCCTGACGCTCGATCAGCTCAGCGCCTTGCACAAGCCCGGCATCGAGGCCCTCTCCGCCACGCAGGTCAGCGGGATGACGACGTCGCAGATCGGCGCATTGACGTCCGAACAGGCGGAGGCCCTGACGCCGGCCCAGATCAAGGCGATGACCAGCGCCCAGATCGCGGCCCTCAGTGCGGAAGACCTTGCGACCTTTTCGACGGACGACATGAATGCGATCGCGGGCACCGCCATTCGCGGACTCCAGCTCGATGTTCTCGCCTCGCTGACGACCGACCAGATTTCGGCGCTGAACACCGGCGCCGTCTCGAACCTGTCGAGCGGCCAGATCGTCGCCTTGAGCAGCCATCAGGTCGAATCGTTCACCTCGACCCAGGTTTCGGCCCTCGGCTCGCTCCAGCTGGCGGCGTTCGAACCAGGAGATGTCGAGGCGCTGTCCATCGATGACGTCAAGGCGATCTCCGCCCGGGCGATCGCCGGTCTGGGCATTGCCAGCCTGTCGAATGAAAAACTGTCCGCCCTTTCGCCCACGCAGGTCGCCGCTCTGACGTCCGCACAGATATCGGCCTTGAGCACCGGGCAGCTGGAAGCCTTTTCCAGCGAACAGATCGTAGCCCTCGCCCCGAGGTCCGTCGCCTCTCTGTCCGCGGGCCAGATCGCCGCCCTCAGTCCGGAACAGATCGGAGCAATGTCCTTTGCGCAGGTGCGGGTTCTCACCTCCCAACAGGTCGCCGCTCTCTCGTCAGACAAGATCGCCGCCGTGTCCACGACCGCCCTGGCGGCCATGACGCCGCAGGCATTTTCCGGCGTTCAGCCGGAGGCCATTACCGGCTTGACGACCGGCCAGGTGGCGGCGCTCACCACCGGCGTCGTCGCCAACCTCAGCAGCCGACAGATCGACGCACTGGACGAGGCGCAGCTGGCAGCCTTCACACCCGTGCAGGTCAGGGCGTTCGGCACGACCCAGCTCGCCGCCCTCGATGCTGGCGACATCACCCATTTCTCCACCACGGATATCGCCGCCATCAACGGCCAGGTCGTGCGCGGGCTGAAGACCGACGTCGTTGCGGCCTTGTCGACCGCCCAGCTCGCCGCGCTCAGCACCGCGACGGTGGCCGCCCTGACGAGCACCCAGATCAACGCCCTGGCGACCGATTCCCTTCCGGCGCTGCTGCCGGCGCAAGTCGCGGCTCTCAGTGCCTCGCAGATCAGCGGTTGGGGTGCAGACCAGTTCGGGGCGCTTTCCGGTGAGCAGATCGCCAGGCTCAGTGCGCAGACGGTTGCAGGTCTCACCACGGTGCAGATCGGCAGCCTGAACGCCGAGGAGACAGCGGCCCTGACAGCGCAGCAAGCCCGCGCACTGACCTCGACGCAGGTTGCAGCCCTCGGGCTGAGCGCACTCGACGCCTTCTCCTCTGCGGCCATCGCGGCCATTTCGGCGGTCGCCATCAAGGGCCTGGGCACCGAGGCCATCGGCCACCTGTCCACCGACCATATCGCGGCGCTCACCTCCGGCCAGACCAGCGCCCTGACGACCCTGCAGCTGGCGGCCATGAGCAGTGCCCAGGTCGAGGCCCTCTCGCCCGTGCAGATCCGCGCCTTCTCCGCAACGCAGCTTGCCGTGCTGGACACAGCGGCCGTCAACACCTTCTCGACCGAGGACATGGCCGCCATCACCAACCGGGCGGTCTGGGGCCTCCAGACGGACATTCTCGCAGCGCAGTCGAACGACCGGATCGCCGCCCTCAGCACGAGCGCCGTCGCCAGCCTGACCTCGGCGCAGATTGCGGCCCTGCACACGGATCAGGTCGCCGCGCTCTCGACCGACCAGATCAAAGCTTTGACCGCAGCCCAGCTGGCGGCCTTCAGCACCGATGATCTCGCATCCCTGTCGACCGTCACCATCGGTGCGATCTCCCGGACATCCCTGTCGGGACTGGCGACAGAGGTCGCGGCGACGCTGTCGACGGCACAGCTGGCCGCCTTCACGACGACCCAGATTGCCGGCCTGACCAAGGGACAGCTGGCAGCGATGGGCACCGCGCAGATCGAGGTTCTGTCGCCGGCGCAGATGGCAGCCCTTACCGCCGTGCAGATCTCGGGCTTGAGCCAAGACGCCATCGCCACCCTTTCGACGGACGATGTCGCGGCGCTCACCACGGCGGCCGTGCAGGGCCTCGACATCGCGGCCCTCTCGACGAACCAGCGTGCCGCGCTGACGACCGCGCAGGTCGCGGCCTTGCGGACAACGCAGGTTACGGCGCTGTCCGCCGATCAGGTGGGCGCCCTCTCGACGGCCCAGATCGCGGCCGTGAACGCAAGCGCGGTGGCGGTGCTCTCGACGGCGCACATGGCGGCCCTCAGCACGGCGCATCTTGCCGCTCTGAACACCACGCAGGTCGCGCGCCTGACCGCGCAGCAGCTCACGGTGCTCGACGGGAGCGATCTCGCGGCATTCCCGACAGCCAATATCGCCGCGATCAACAGTCGCGCCCTCTCCGGCCTCAGCGCCGATGTCATTGGGACGCTGGGCACCGCCCAGATCGCGGCACTGGGCACATCGGCCGTCGCCAGCCTGACGACGGCCCAGATCGAGGCTCTGGGGACGGAACAGGCCGAGGCGCTGTCCGCGACGCAGATCCGCGCGCTGACGGCGACGCAGCTCGCCGCCTTCGGCGCCGATGACATCGCCACCTTCTCCACGGCGGAATTCGCAGCCATCAGCACCGCCGCCATAACCGGCCTCAGCGGCGACGTGATGGAAAGTCTCTCCACGGGCAAGATCGGCGCCTTGAGCACGGACGTGATCGCGCGTCTGACGGCCGCGCAGATCTCGGCGATGGGTCCGAACCAGATCGGTTCGCTTTCGGTGGCTCAGGTTAGGGCATTGAGCGCCACGCAGACGGCCGCGATCGAGGTCGCGGATATCGCCGCCTTCCCGACCGCAAACATCGCTGCGCTGAACAGTCAGGCACTATCCGGCCTCGACAAGGATGTCGTCGCAGCCCTTTCCACCGCCCAGGTGGCAGCGCTCGGCACGGCTGCCCTTGGCGGTCTCTCGACCCTGCAGGCATCGGCGTTCTCCACGGCGCAGCTGGCCGCCCTTTCCGCTCTGCAGGTCCGGCAGCTGACCTCGGGCCAGTTGGCCGCACTTTCGGAGAAGATCTCGGCCTTCTCCACCGAACAGGTCGCCGCCATGACATCGCTTGCGGTCGGCGCGCTCGGCACGGACCAGATCGCAGCCCTCAGCGACGCGCAGCTTGCCGCGCTGACCACCGCACAGCTGGCCGGAATGACGTCGCAGCAGATGGCCGGGCTGAGCACGGCGGACGTCGCGGCCTTCTCCTCGCCGCGCATCGCATCGCTCAGCAGCAGCGCGATCGGCGGACTTTCGACCGCCCAAATCAAGGCGCTGGGCACCGACCAGGTCGCCAGCCTCTCCATCCGACAGGTCGCAGCCCTGAGCGCGGCTCAGATCGGCGCCGCCTCGACCGCCCATGTCGCCGCCCTCTCGACGGAGCAGATCGCAGCGCTTTCGAGCACGGCGGTTTCCGGCTTCACCTCGCAACACATCGCCGTCCTGACGACGGCCCAGGCAGAGGCGCTCACCAGCGCGCAGGTGGGAAGCCTGAGCTCGGGTCAGATCTCGGCGCTGCCGTCGGAGGACATCTCCACCTTCTCGACGAAGGATATCGCCGCCATCACATCGGGCGCGATCCCCGGCCTGACCACTGCCGCCATCTCGACCCTCTCCACAAGCCAGGTGGCGGCCCTCAGCGCATCCGCCGTGCGGGGCCTGACAACCCGCCAGCTGGCGGCGCTGCAGACCGCGCAGGTGGAAGCCCTGACCGCCGTCCAGATCGCGGCCCTCGGCTCGTCCCAGCTGGCCGCACTGTCTTCCAGCGCGGTCGCCACCTTCACCACGCGTGAAGTCGCCGCGATCGATCCCGCCGCCATCGCCGGCCTGTCGTCCGACACCATCGCCTCGCTCGACACGGCCAAGATCGCCGCCTTGAGCACCCTGGCCGTCGCAGCCCTCGGCTCGCGACAGATCGACGCCTTGACGCACGACCAGATCGCAGCGCTGACACGCGCGCAGCTCGGCGCCCTCACCTCGCGTCAGACCTCCGTGCTGACCTCCAGCGATATCCAGGCCATCCTGCCGAAGAACGTCGGCGCCCTGTCGGCCGACGCGATGGCGGGCCTGACCTCGCAGGCGGTCACCGGGCTCTCGAACGAGCAGATCGCCGCCATCAGCGCGAGCGGCATCAGCGGGCTCAGCACATCGCTGATCGCGCGTCTGAGCAGTGCGCAGGTGCAGGCGCTGGGCACCACCCAGATCGCCGCGCTGAGTTCACGGCAGGTGGCGGTTCTCGCCACCAGCGACATCGCGGCGCTGACGACGACCCAGATTGCGGCGCTCAGTGCCGCCGGCGTCGCCGGCCTGTCCACCCAGCAGATCGGCGTGCTCAGTGCCGATCAGGCGGAGGCTCTCAACGGCACCCAGATTGCAGCCCTCGGCTCGCGGCAGCTGGCAGCGCTCGGCACGGCGGCGCTGGCCCGCTTCAGCCTTACCGACATCGCCGCCATTTCCCCCACGGCCATTGCCGGCCTCTCGACGGCGATGATCGCAACGCTTTCGCCCGAGGGCGTCGCTGCGCTCAGCACCGGCAGCATTGCCGGCCTCGGCAGCACACAGATCGCGGCCCTCTCGAGCGATCAGATCGACGGCCTGACGACCGCCCAGGTCGCGGCCTTGACCTCCAAACAGGTGGCGGCACTGGGCACGGCAGCCCTCGCAACCCTGACGATCCAGCAGATCGCCGCTCTGAGCGCCGACGGCGTGGCGGGCTTCACGGCAACACAGATCGCCGCTTTGACCACGGACCAGACGGCGGCCTTCACCCCGACGCAGGTCGCGGCCCTCAGCTCCACGCAGGCCGCAGCGCTCGCCATCGAGGATCTCGGCGGCTTCTCGACGGCGGATATCGCCGCCTTCGGCTCTGCGGCCGTGGCCGGCCTGTCGACGACGGCGATCGCCTCGCTGTCGCCCGAACAGGTCGCAGCCCTCAGCGTTTCCGGCGTGGCCGGGCTCGGCACGAACCAGATCGCCGCCCTGAACGGCGACCAGATCGAGGTGCTGACGGCCGCTCAGCTCGGCGCCTTCTCCTCCAAGCAGGCTTCCGCTCTGGGAACCGAGGATATCGCCCGCCTGTCTCCCGCCCAGATCGGCGCATTGGGAATGAGCGGGGTCGCGGGTCTCTCGACACGGGCGATCGCCACCCTCACGATCGATCAGGCCAAGGCCCTGACGGCCGCTCAGGTGGGCACGTTCTCCTCGCAACAGCTGTCCGTGCTGAGCACCGATGCCCTCGAAAATTTTGGCCCGGCACAGCTCGCGGCCATCAGCTCGCTGGCCATTCCCGGCCTGTCCACGGCGATGCTTGCCTCGCTCTCCACGAGCCAGATCGCAGCCCTCGGCACCGCCGCCATCGCCGGTCTCGGCACGGCGCAGATTGCCGCCCTCAACGTCGATCAGGCCGAAGCGCTGACGGCGTCGCAGATCGCGGTGCTTGATTCCCGTCAACTGTCGGCCCTCGGCGCGGACGATATCGACAGCTTCACCACCAGCGAGATCGCCGCCATCAGTTCGGCCGCTATCGCCGGTCTCTCGTCGTCCATGCTCTCCACCCTGACGCCGCAGCAGATCGCGGCCTTGAGCACGGGCGGCATTTCGGGGCTCGCCTCGACGCAGATCGAGGCCCTGACCTCCAGCCAGATCGAAGCCCTGACCCTCGCGCAGGTCGGAGCGCTGACCTCCAGCCAGATCGGCGCCCTGAAGACGACCGGCATCGCGGGTCTCTCGGACAGCCAGCTCGCCGCCCTGAGCATCAAGGGGCTTGCCGGTATCGGCAGCGCGCAGGCCGCCGCGCTCAGCGCCGCGCAAATGCACGTCCTGTCGACCAGCCAGATCGCGGCCCTGAGTTCCGAGGCCATTTCGGGGCTGACGACCGATAGCCTCGCAACGCTGAAGCCTACCAAGATCGGTGCTCTCGGCTCGACAGCGGTCAAGGGCCTTCCGACCGCCTTCATCGCC
The DNA here is from genome assembly GCF_021168455.1 of Rhizobium quercicola. Classification (NCBI taxonomy): domain Bacteria; kingdom Pseudomonadati; phylum Pseudomonadota; class Alphaproteobacteria; order Hyphomicrobiales; family Rhizobiaceae; genus Rhizobium; species Rhizobium quercicola. The sequence goes on along the minus strand of NZ_JAJOZR010000001.1, from coordinate 283,324 downwards.
GCCCTGTCTCCCACCGAGATCGCAAGCCTTGGCACAGGCACCGTTGCCGGGCTGACGAGCGCGCAGGTCGGCGTCCTGAGCGCCGAACAGGTGAATCAGCTCACGAGCAGCCAGATCGCCGCGCTCAGCCAGGGCGGCCTCGCCGGCCTGACCACGATGCAGCTTGCGACCTTCTCGACTCAGGAGATCGCCGCCATCGCACCGGGTTCGATCAAGGGATTGGGCACGGCGATCGTTTCCGGGCTTACATCGACCAGTATCGCGGCCTTGACGACGAGCCAGGTCGCGGCCCTCGGATACAGCCAGGTGAGCGCCCTCACACCGGCGCAGATCGGCATGCTCTCGACGTCGCAGGTCGGTGCCTTCGGCCTGATGCAGGCCGCGGCCCTCGGCTCGGACGATCTGGTTCAGCTGACGCCGGAACACATCATCGCGCTCGGCACCGGCGCCATCTCCGGCTTGAGCACGCGGGCCATTTCGGGCCTGACGGTCGCGCAGGCGGAGGCCTTCACGCCGGCACAGATCAACGGCATGACCTCCGCGCAGCTGCAGGCTCTCACGGACGTGGCGATCAACGCCCAGACGACGTCGAGCGCCTCCAGCGCCCGGGTCGCTTCGGGTCCGGAGACGTCCAGCGCGGAAAGCGGGTCGTCCGCCGCATCCGAACAGCCGAGCGAAAGCAGTGCCTCGATGATCATGTCGATGCTCAGCGTCTAAAGCGCCGGCAGGCATGCCGCCGGACGGACCGGCAGACAGGCACGCGCCTGGCCTGCCCAACCGGCCACACAGGACAGACCGGTCGGGCAACCGATCGGATTTGTCCTGACATCGGAGCGTCCGCGATCCGCGGGCCAGCGCCGACGCGCATCTTTCTGCACTCTCTGTGATCACAGGTTCATCGCAGCCTCCAGCCGCGTAAGAAGCTACCTGCGCGCAGCCCTCGCCCGCCCTTCCAAATCCGATTGACAGTTAAGGTAAGACATCATATCTCTTGTCTCGGAGTTGAGGAATGGAATGCTGCTGGGGAGCAGCATGTGGAGGAAACGATGCATCGCATGATCACAGCACTGTCGACGATTTTGGTCGGCTCCACCCTGATGACCAGCCCGACCTGGGCTGAAACGCCGCCGAACATGCTGGTTGTCGGCTTTTCCATGAGCAATATTCTGACGCTGGATCCCGCCGCCATCACCGGCAAGGAGACGGTACAAGTTCTCGCCAACATATATGATAACCTTGTCGGCCTCGACGCCGTCAATCGCGCACAGGTCAATCCGCAGCTCGCCGAGAGCTGGAGCGTCAGCCCCGACAATACGGCGATCACCTTCAAGCTGAGGTCCGGCGCGACCTTCGCCTCCGGCAATCCCGTGACATCGGCCGATGTCGTCTGGTCGCTGAAGCGCCTCTTGACGCTGAACCTCGCGCAGGCCTCCTTCCTCAAGACACACGGCTTCACCGCCGCCAACGCCGAACAGAGCTTCGCCGCCCCCGACGAGACGACGGTCGTCATCACCCTGCCGAAGAAGGTCGATCCCGAGATCATCGTCCAGACGCTGGGCATCGTCGGCCCGGGCTCGGTGCTCGACAGCAAGACAGTGATGGAACACGACAAGGCCGGCGATCTCGGTTCCGCCTGGCTCACCAACAATTCCGCAGGCTCCGGCCCCTACACGCTCGGCCAGTGGCGCTCCAACGAGCGGGTCATTCTCGACCGCAATGAGAGCTACTGGGGCGAGGCGCCCGGCATGAAGCGCATCATGATGCGGCATCTGGCGGAGTCCCAGAGCCAGCGGCTGATGCTCGAAAAGGGCGACATCGACATCGCTTATTCCATGTCGGCCGCCGATCTGAAGGCGCTGGAAACGAGCGACGCTGTCAAGGTGCAGACCAATGGCGGCAGCGGGTTCTACTATCTCGCCGTCTCCATGAAGGACGAGAAGTTCCAGAAGCCGAAGGTGCGCGAGGCGCTACGCTACCTGATCGACTATCAGGGTCTGAACGACACCGTCCTGCCCTATTTCGGACGCCTGCGGGATCGCCCGATCCAGACCGGCCTTTTCGGCGCCCTGCCGAATGCGGGCTACAAGCTGGACGTGGAGAAGGCGAAGGCCCTGCTGGCGGAAGCCGGCTATCCCGACGGTTTCTCGACCACGCTGCGCGCGATCTCCGACGCGCCCTTCATGAATGCGGCGACCGCCATCCAGGCGACGCTGGCGCAGGGTGGCATCAAGGCGGAGATCATCACCGGCAGCGGCGACCAGATCTATGGCGCGATGCGCGAGCGGAAGTACGAACTCCTCGTCGGCCGTGGCGGCGGTGGACAGCTGCCGCATCCCGACAGCAACCTGCGCGCCATCGTCTACAATCCCGACAATGCCGACGAAGCCAAGCTGACCAACTTCCAGGGCTGGCGCACCGCCTTCTACGACGAAAAGATCAACAGCATGGTCGATGCGGCGCTGGTGGAAACGGACAAGGCCAAGCAGGTCAGGGATTATGAAGCGATCCAGACCTACTACGCCGATGTCGTCCCCGCCATCCAGCCCTTCGCCGAAGTGGTCGACAGCGTCGGATATCGTGCGGACATCAAGGGACTTGCGCTCAATCCGTCCTGGTCCACGCGGCTGCGCACGGTGACGAAGGAGCGCTAGCGCGCTCTGGCCGGCGTGCCCGCGCGCCGGCTCCCTCCCCTTCGACCTTTCGCATCCAAGGACGCCGCCATGAACACTGCACGCTTTTCAGCTTTCGGCAGGCAGGCAGGGACCATCATGGTCACCCTCATCGGCCTTCTGATCCTCACCTTCTGCATCGGCCGCCTGATGCCGGTCGATCCCGTGCGCGCGATCGTCGGGGAAGAGGCCGACCGGGCGACCTACGAGATGGTTGCCGAGCGGATCGGGGCAAACCTGCCACTCTACCAGCAGTTCTTCAAATATGTGAGCGACCTGCTTCATGGCGATTTCGGCGTCTCGATCCGCACCGGACAGCCCGTCATCAACGATATCCTGCACGTCATGCCGGCAACCATCGAGCTGGCGACCTTCGCCATCATCGTCGGCGCCGGGCTCGGCATTCCCCTGGGCATTCTGGCGGCCGTGCGCCGCAACAAGCCGGTCGATCACGTCATCCGGTTCCTGACGCTCATCGGCCATTCCATGCCGATCTTCTGGACCGGCATGATCGGCCTCATCGTCTTCTACGCGGCCCTCGATCTGGTGGGCGGCGGTGGCCGCCTGTCGGATTACTACATCGGCCTCGTGCCGGAGACGACCGGTTTCCTTCTGATCGACTCCATGCTGGCCGGCGACTGGGAGGTCTTCGGGGACGCGGTCAACCACCTGCTTCTGCCGGCCAGCATTCTCGGCTATTCCTCCATGGCCTACATCACCCGCATGACGCGCAGCTTCATGCTGGACCAGCTGAACCAGGAATATGTGACCACGGCCCGGGTGAAGGGTCTCTCTAAGAGCCGGACGATCTGGCACCATGCCTTCGCCAATATCCGCGTCCAGCTCGTCACCATTGTCGCGCTCGCCTATGGCAGCCTGCTCGAAGGCGCCGTGCTGATCGAGACCGTGTTCTCCTGGCCCGGTTTCGGCCAGTACATCACCAACAACATGCTGGTCGGCGACATGAACGCGGTGATGACCTGCGTCCTGCTCGTCGGCGTCATCTTCATCGGGCTCAATCTCCTGTCCGATGCGCTCTACAAGATCTTCGACCCGAGGACGCGCTAACATGACGACGAAAACCATCGACATCGGGACCGCAGCCATGACCGCTTCCAGCGAGAAGACCTACACGGCCTGGAGCCGCCTCGTCCGGGTTCTGAAGGACCTGCTCGGCAATCCGTCCTCCGGTTTCGGCCTCGTGGTGATTGCGATCCTGCTCTTTACCGCGCTCGTCGCACCCTGGATTGCGCCTTACGAGCCGAACATGATTAACCTCGCAGAGGCCCTGCAGCCGCCGTCCGCCGCGCATCTGTTCGGCACCGACGAACTCGGGCGCGATGTGCTCAGCCGCATCATCCACGGGTCGCGCATCAGCCTGACGATCATCACCATCGTCTCCGTCATCGTCGGCCCGCTCGGGCTTCTGGTCGGCACGACCGCGGGCTATTTCGGCGGCTGGTACGATACGGTGATGATGCGCATCACCGACATCTTCCTGTCCTTCCCGAGCCTCATCCTGTCGCTTGCCTTCGTGGCGGCGCTGGGCGCAAGCCTCGAAAATGCGATCATCGCCATCGGCCTCACCGCCTGGCCGCCGATCGCGCGGCTGGCGCGCGCGGAAACGCTGACCTTCCGCAATGCGGACTATATCTCAGCGTCGCGCATGCAGGGCGCCTCCAAGCTGCGCATCATCGTCAAGTCGATCATGCCGATGTGCCTGCCCTCCGTGCTCGTCCGCGTCACGCTCAGCATGGCAACGGTGATCCTGACGGCGGCGGGCCTCGGCTTTCTCGGCCTCGGCGCGCAGCCGCCGCTGCCGGAATGGGGCGCGATGATCGCCACGGGCCGGCGCTACATGCTCGACAACTGGTGGCTGGTCGCCTTCCCCGGCGGCGCCATCCTTCTCGTCAGCCTCGCCTTCAACCTGCTTGGCGATGGCCTGCGCGATGCGCTCGATCCGAAACAGGGCCACTAGGAGGCGATGATGGAACCGCAGATGGACAACACCACGCCGCTTCTCCGCGTCGCAGGCCTGCGCGTCAGCTACCGCAACGGCAAAGCCTTTACGCCCGTCGTCAAGGGCGTCTCGTTCGACCTCGGCCGCGAGCGGCTCGGCATCGTCGGCGAGTCCGGATCGGGCAAATCGACCATCGGACGTGCGCTCCTCAAGCTCCTGCCGACGGCCCGGATCCAGGCGGACCGGATGGATTTCGAGGGCACCGATCTTCTGGCGGCCACCGAACGCCAGATGCTTTCGATCCGGGGCCGGCGGATCTCGATGATCCTGCAGGATCCGAAGTTCTCGCTGAACCCGGTGCACCGCGTCGGCGACCAGATCGCCGAGGCCTATCGCGTCCACAACAAGGCCTCCGCCCAGGTCGCGCGCGACAAGACGCTCGCCATGCTTGAAGCGGTGAAGATCCGCGATCCCGAACGGGTCTACGGGCTCTATCCGCACGAGGTCTCCGGCGGCATGGGCCAGCGCATCATGATCGCGATGATGCTGATCCCCGAGCCGCAGATCATCATCGCCGACGAGCCGACCTCGGCACTGGATGTGACGGTGCGCATGCAGGTGCTCAACATCCTCAACGAGCTGGTGACGAACAAGGGCATCGGCCTGATCATGATCAGCCACGACCTGAACCTCGTGCGCAATTTCTGCGACCGGGTGCTCGTCATGCGCCACGGCGAAGTGGTGGAGGAGCGCGCCGCGCGCGACATGCAGAATTGCGTCCACCCCTACACCCGCGGCCTTCTCGCCGCCCAGCCGCATATCGGCGGAAGCCGGCGCTCGTTGCCGGTGCTCAACCGCGAGCTGATGGTCCGCAGCACGTGGGAGGTGCAGCCATGAACGCCATCGATGTCCGCAACGTCTCGATCGACCTCGGCTCCGGCGCCGCGAAGCGGCGGATCCTCGGAGACGTCGCCTTCTCCGTCAAACCGGGCGAATCCTTCGGGCTCGTGGGCGAATCCGGCTCCGGCAAATCGACCATCCTGCGCTGCATCGCCCGTCTGCTGACGCTCTGGGACGGCGCGATCGAGATGGAAGGCACATCGATCAAGGACATGCCCTTCGCCGATTATTGCCGCATGGTGCAGATGGTGTTTCAGGACCCCTACGGTTCCCTCCACCCGCGCCAGTCGATCCGCACCGCCCTGCAGGAGCCTCTGCGCATCCACCGCATGGACCGGCAACGGGAGCGGATGGAGCGGGCACTGACCGATGTCGGGCTCGATCCCGCCTTCCTCGCCCGCTATCCGCACGAACTGTCCGGCGGACAGCGCCAGCGCGTGGCGATTGCGCGCGCGCTCATTCTCGAGCCGCGCATCCTGCTGCTGGACGAGCCGACGTCGGCGCTCGACGTCTCCGTTCAGGCCGAGGTTCTGAACCTGCTGGCGGACCTGCGGACCCGTCGCAACCTCACCTATCTCTTCGTCAGCCACGATCTGGCGGTGATCGACCATATGTGCGAACGACTGGCGGTGATGCAACATGGGCGCGTGGTGGAGATCATGGATCGCTCCGTTCTCTCCACCGGCAAAGCCAAGGACCCTTATGCCCGCGAGCTGATCGAAGCGAGCCTTGCCTACGACCAGGCCGTTTGACGGTCGACCGCCCGCTGGAGGGGCTCTGCGCCATGACGACCGATGCCGACAATGCCGCGCCGCTTCCCGCGAGCGGGCGGAGACGCGAAACGCTGAGTTCACAGGTCATCCGCACCCTTGCGGACCGCATCCGGCAGGGCGAGTATTCCCGCGGCTCGCAGCTGCCGACGGAGAAGGTGCTGATCGACGAGCTGGGCGTCAGCCGCACCGTGGTGCGCGAGGCGATCGCCAATCTGCGGGCGAGCGGTCTCGTCTCGATCCAGCACGGGGTCGGCGCATTCGTCCGCGACGATGCGGGTATTCCACCCTTCCGGCTTGCCCCGGAAAGGCTGACCATGGTGGAGAACCAGCTGAAAGGCCTCGAACTGCGCATTGGCATCGAGTCCGAAGCCGCGGCTCTGGCGGCCGAGCGCCGCACGCAGGCCGATCTCGACGCGATGGCCTCCGTCTGCGACGCGATGGACGACGCGATCCGGACCGTCATCCGCGACAGCCAGACGGATTTCGAGTTTCACTGCGCGGTGGCCAAGGCCAGCCACAACGAGCATTTCTTCGGCATCTTCAATTATCTGGGTGAAACGCTGATGCCGCGCATGCGGCTGCAGACCAGCGGCGTGGAGGACACGGTGTTTCAGGCGAATCTCGCGCGGGTCAACACCGAGCACCGCCTGGTCCTTGGCGCCATCGCCGAGCGCAACATCGACGGCGCCCGGCTGGCGATGCGCCAACACCTGACGGTCAGCCGCGACCGGATGATCGAGCGCATGCGCAGCGGCGGGTGATCGACCGCGAGAACATGCCGGGTCTCGCAAAGCGCCTGCGGGATCGGAACGCCTTCGCCTGGAATTTCGACCCGGCCGCGTCCGATGTTGCGACATGGCAAAGGACGACGCTTGCCGCGATGCGCCGTGCGCTCGGTATCGAGACGATCGCCACGCCCTTGGCGACACACCTTGGCGAATGGGACGATGGCGGACTTCTCGGCCAGCATCTGCAGCTTAATTACTCGAATGGCGAGACGGCCGACGCCTATCTGCTCCGCCCTGCCACCGAGCATCCCACGCCCGGCATTCTGCTCCTCCACGATCACGGCGCCTTCTTTTCCATCGGCCGGCAGAAGCTGATCCGGCGGCCCGACGAGCCGCGCGAAACGGCGGCGCCGTCGGACGACTGGGCGACCCGTCTCTATGGTGGCAGGCACCTCGGCAATGCGCTGGCGCGGCGCGGTTACAGCGTGCTCTGCGTCGATGCGCTGGGATGGGGCGGCCGGGCCGGCACGGGGTATGAGGGCCAGCAGGCGCTCGCGGCGAACCTCATGCAGTTCGGCCAGTCGCTTGCCGGCATCGTCCTGCGGGAAGATCTCGAAGCGCTCGCATTCCTGAAACGGCTCGAAGGTATCGACCCGGAGTGCGTGGCAAGCTTCGGCTTTTCAATGGGCGGCGCGCGGGCCTGGCAGATGGCCGCCCTGTCGCCGGACGTGAAGGCCTGTGTGTCCGTGGGGTGGATGGGCACCCTGTCGGGGCTGATGCAGTCGGGCAGCAACCAGCTGCGCGGCCAGTCCGCCTTCTACCTGCTGCATCCCGGCATCGCCGGACGGATCGACTATCCCCATTTTGCCGCGCTCGCCGCGCCCAAACCCGCGCTTTTTCTCAGCGGCCGGGAGGACCGGCATTTCCCCGAGGCCGATGCCGCCGAAGCCTTTCGGCAGATGCAAATCATCTGGGATGCGTCTGGCGCACCGGATGCGCTCCAGACCCGGATGGCCCCGGACGGCCATGTCTTTCCGGTGCAGCAGCAGGACGACGCGATCGACTGGCTCGACCGCGTCCTGTGAGCCTCAGGCGACGAGGTTGGCGTCGATGAAGTCGAAGTTGATATCTTCGCCAAGGCCGGGCTTGTCGGAGATATGGACATAGCCATCGGCGTCCATCGGATCGACGAGGCCGTGCAGATACTCAAAGCCGTCGTCATATTCGAGGAAGGGGTGCAGCAGCCCGCGCTCATACCAGTTGGCGTTCTTCGAGCAGGCAGCGACGATCAGGTTCGGAGCGCCGTTTCCATGGATCTCGCAATTCATGCCGAAGGATTCGGCCAGATGCATGCACTTCATGGCCGGGCTGATGCCGCCGACATCGTGAACGCCGGTGCGCAGGATGTCGCAGGCCTTGGTGGCGATCCATTCGGCACGGCTGAAGTGCTTGCCGCCGGCACTCTCCGGCCCGAGAACCGGGATATCGAGGTTTTCAGACAGCCATGCGTAGGACATGGAGCTTTGCTCGTCCATCGGCTCCTCGATCCAGTCGAAGCCGAGCGCCTCGAGCCCGCGGCCGAGCTTCAGGGCATCCGTGCGGGTGTACCAGTGAAACGCATCGATCATCAGGTGGATATCCGGGCCAACGGCTTCGCGCACGGCCGCGCAGGCCTTGAGGTCCATGCTGACATCCGGCGCCCAGGAGACCGGCGGCATCCAGGTGTGCAGCTTGATGCCCTTGTAGCCGCGCGCGACGAGTTTTTCGGCGAACCCGCCGTAATCCTCCGGCGTCGCGAGACCGTTCTCCAGCTCGTCGCCGCACATGATCGAACCATAGGCAAGCATCTTCTCGCGGTAGGTGCCGATCAGCTTGTGCACCGGCATGTTCAGCTTGCGTCCGGCGAGGTCCCACAGGGCGCAATCGACGATCGCCAGCGTTCTGTCGGTCAGCTGCGCCGCGCTGCCGCGCTGCCAGTGCGCCAGCTCCTGCCAGAGCCGCTCGCGCGCGAAGGGATCGGCGCCGATCAGCACCTTCTTCACGAACTTCTCGATGACATGCGGCCGCACGACCTCAGGCGCTGCGAAACAATGGCCTTCGCCACCTTCGTCATCGACGATGGTCAGGAGCGCGAGGTGCACCTTGTGCGCCGGCCCCGGATGGGCGTGGCCGGCCGTGTCCTGATGGCGATAGGTGGTGTGGGCAAAGACGCGCACATTGACGTCGACGATTTTCACGGAAAGTCCTCCTGGGATGGTCGCGGCGAACGCCGCTGCCGGTCATTGCGAAAAAGAGAGGGCCGACGCCTCAGGCCAGCGTGTAGGCGGTCTTCACCACGGTGAAGAACTCGGCGGCATAGCGGCCCTGCTCGCGCGGACCGAACGAGGAGGCCTTGCGACCACCGAACGGCACATGGAAATCCACGCCGGCCGTGGGCAGATTGACCATGACCATGCCGGCCTCCGCGTTGCGCTTGAAATGGGTGGCGTGCTTCAGGCTGGTGGTGGCGATGCCTGCCGACAGACCGAAGGGCGTGTCATTGGATATCGCGAGCGCCTCGTCATAATCCTTGGCCCGGATGACGCTGACCACCGGCCCGAAGATTTCCTCGCGCGAGATGCGCATCTGGTTGGTCGCCTCGGTAAAGAGCGTCGGCTGAAGGTAGAAGCCGGGCGTCTCGCGCGTCAGAACCTCGCCGCCGAAGGCCAGCTTTGCGCCTTCCGCCTTGCCGATATCGATATAGTCGGTGTCTTGGCGCAGCTGCCGTTCATCGACGACCGGGCCGATATGCGTGCCGGGCTTCATGGCGTTGTCCACCGTCAGCGCTTTCAGCCGCTCGGTCAGCGCCGCGACGAAGCGGTCGTGAATGCCTTCGGTGACGATGAGCCGCGACGACGCGGTGCAGCGCTGGCCGGTGGAAAAGAAGCCGGAATTGGCGGCCGCCTCGACCGCGACGGCGAGGTCCGCATCGTCCAGAACCACCATAGGATTCTTGCCGCCCATTTCCAGCTGGAACTTGCGGTTATGCTCGATCGAGGCGAGAGCGACCCGCTTGCCGGTGCCGGTCGAGCCCGTAAAGGTGAGCCCGCCGAGATCCGGGCTATCGAGCAGCGCCTGACCGACGACCGAGCCACGCCCCATGACGAGGTTCAGAACCCCCTTGGGAAGGCCGGCGCGGTGGAGAATGTCCACGATCGCCCAGGCGCAACCGGGCACGAGATCCGCCGGCTTGAAGACGACGGTATTGCCATAGCAAAGCGCCGGCGCGATCTTCCAGGCGGGAATGGCGATTGGAAAATTCCAGGGCGTGATGATGCCGATGACGCCGAGTGGTTCACGCGTCACCTCGACGCCGATCCCCGGCCGGGCGGATGGCAGTGTCTCGCCGGCCAGCCGCAGCGCCTCGCCTGCAAAGAAGTCGAAGATCTGCGCGGCACGCGTGACCTCGCCGATGGCCTCGGGAAGCACCTTGCCCTCCTCCCGCGCCAGAAGCGTGCCGAGTTCGTCCTTCCGGGCGAGAATTTCGTCGGAGGCTTTGCGCAGGATGGCGTGCCGCTCCAGAATGCCGGAGCGCGACCATGCCGGAAACGCGGCCTTGGCCGCGGCGATGGCGTCTCGCGCATCGTCCGCACTCGCCTGCGCATAGAGACCGACGAGATCGTTCGTATCTGATGGGCTCAGGTTTCGGGAGGTCTCCGATCCGACCCACGCGCCGGCAATCAGGTTCTGGTAAATGGTCATGGTGGTCTCCTCCACATATGCGCCCGGATCCGGCTCATTCCGCCGGCGATCGATCGTTCTCGCCCAAGCGTCCCGCCTCCAGCACGTCTGCTTGTTATCATATAACTGACGTATGTCATCCTATAAGACTATCTGCCAAGGTCAATTAATTTCTTCCCGCAGGTCTGTCTCTTGGTCTATCCTTGCCGGAAAAGCAGACCAAACATGGCATTCGCAGAGCGGGGACACGTGATGAGATCGGACCACGACACACAGGCGGCACCGGCGCGCAAAGGGAGAAACCTCGTGGCCACCGTCAGCCAGAGGCTGCGTGCCGCCATTGCCGACGGCACGCTGAAGCCGGGCGAGAAACTGGCGAGCGAGAGTGGCCTGACGGAGGAGCACCAGGTCAGCCGGACCGTCATCCGGGAAGCGATCGCGTCCCTGCGGGCCGACGGGCTGGTGGAGGTGCGCCACGGTGTCGGCGTCTTCGTTCTGGCGACGCAACCCAAGCCGCAGGGCGGCCTGCAGAGCGTCGATCCCAATCGCGTTTCGTCCATCATCGAGATGCTGGAGGTCCGCGCCGCCATCGAGATCGAGGCCGCGGGGCTTGCTGCCGGACGCTGTTCCCCCGCGCAGCAGGAGCTCGTGTTCGAGGCGCTGCACGTGATGAACAATCAGATCGCATCGGGCACGGCCACGGTGGAGAGCGACCGCGCCTTCCACCTCGCCATCGCCGACAGCACCAACAATCCGCGCTTCCGCGAACTGCTGCAGGCCATCGGCGAGCAGATGATCCCGCGCTCTCTCCTGGGGGACGACAGGCCAGAGGCCACGCCGCCCGACTACCTGTCGCAGATCCAGCAGGAGCACGAAACCATCGCCCGCGCGATCGCCGATCGCGACGAGACTGCTGCGCGGGATGCGATGCGCAATCATCTCAAGGGCAGCCAGCAGCGTTACCGGGCTCTGATGCGCAACACGCGCGGCCCTGCGATGACATAGATCATACAACTGTTGACAGAGATAATATCTCTAGCTATCGTTCTCCGGAATGCAACGTCTGGAGAACTTCGCCCATGTCCATGGACCCCATCGAACTGAAGCACGCGCTCGGCGCCGGCCTCCTGTCCTTCCCCGTCACGCCCTTCGGTGCCGACGGGCTGTTCCATCGCAAGGCCTATGAGGCGCATGTCGGCTGGCTGGCCGGCTTCGACGCGACGGTTCTGTTCGCCGCTGGCGGAACCGGGGAGTTCTTCTCGCTGGAGCCTTCGGAAATCCCCGAGATCGTCGCCGCCGCCAAGGCCTCGGCCGGCGCGACGCCGATCGTTGCGGGGTGCGGCTATGGCACGCGCATGGCGGTTTCCATCGCGACATCCGCGGAAAAGGCCGGCGCCGACGGCATCCTGCTCCTGCCGCACTACCTGATGGATGCGAGCCAGGAAGGCCTTTACCAGCACATCAAGACCGTCTGCCAGTCGGTGTCGATCGGCGTCATGGTCTATAACCGCGACAACTCGATCCTCACGGCCGACACGCTGTCGCGCCTCTGCGACGCCTGCCCGAACCTCGTCGGCTTCAAGGACGGCTCCGGCGACATCGCGCTGGTGCGCCGCATCACGGCGACCATGGGCGACCGCCTGACCTATCTCGGCGGCATGCCGACGGCGGAGCTCTTTGCCGATGCCTATCTCGGCGCCGGCGTGACGACCTATTCCTCGGCCGTCTTCAATTTCGTGCCCGCGCTCGCCCAGCAGTTCTATACGGCGCTTCGGGCCGGCGACACCGCGACCACCAACCGCATCCTGATCGACTTCTTCTATCCGTTCATGGACATCCGCAACCGCCAGAAGGGCTATGCCGTGTCCGCCATCAAGGCCGGCGTCCGGCTGATGGGCTTCGATGCCGGCCCGGTGCGCGCGCCGCTGACCGACCTGACGGCCGAAGAGGTGCGGATGATGGAAGCGCTCTGCGAGCCCTATCGAAACCTGACACCGGTATCGCAGGCCGCCGAGTAACGGCCACAACGCGCATATCTGAAGGCCCGGCGGTGTCGGGCCTTTTGCGTCGGTGCCGGTGACGGATCAGCGCGGTGGCCTGTTGCGAAAGACGACGCAGGCGCCGCCGGTTTTCCGCACGATGGCGCAGAGGGCGTCTGCCTGCTGCCGGTTTTCGCGCCCGATGCGCGCGGCATAGCGCGGCCGGTAGCCGAAATTGCCGCCGCGCTGGCGGACGAGAAGGGCACGCTCGGCATTGTAAGGCGCGGGAAGCCGGGCGACGGCCAGCGTGAAAAGCTTCATCGCGGTGGCGGGATTGTAGTGCCCGGCCAGTTGCACGCCCCAGGGCGCCCAGTCGGCCGAGCCGGTGAGAACGGGATCGCGGATGATGCGGCTGGTTGCGAGTGCCGTGCAGGCATCGAAAAACGGCTTGGCCGGATCGAGCATCGGGGCGGCACGCGCGGGCGGGCTGGTCTTCCAGGTCTCTACCGGATGCCCGGTGATGGCGAACACATAATCCTGCGTCTCCAGCGGCAGCCGTCCCGTCGAGAGAAAGCGCGACAGCCCGCCCTCTCCCGCATTATAGGCCGCAGCGGCAAGACCGAAATTGCCGAACCGTATGCGAAGCTCCTGCAGATAGGCCGAGGCGGCATCGAGCGACTGAATGACATCGAACGTGTTGCCGAGGCCGCGTTCGCGCGCCGTGCCCGGCATGAACTGCGCGATACCCTCCGCACCCTTGGGGCTGACGGCCTCCGGCCGGAACAGGCTTTCGCGCCAGAGCAACCGCGCAAAATAGTCGGGCGGCAGATCCGACCGTCTCGCGAAATGCTCGATCGCCCGGCAGAGATCGCCGTTGAAGCTCCCCTTGCGAATACAGAGAGCCGGTGACGCCGCACCGCTGTCGTAGAGGCAGCCGGCGTCCCGCTCCTCCTTGGTCCGGGCCGCCGCCTCCGGCGCAGGTGACAGGCATGCGGCGAGAAGCGCGACGCAAAGCGCGGCGACGGCCGTGCGGCTTCGACGCCGGGACGTTTCCGTCCCATTCCGGCCAAGCGAGGCCCGCGGTCTTGCCTCAATCCCGCGCGTCAACGGGTGACGAGATCGTGCCAGGCGAGACCATCGCGGGCGAGCAGATCTGCCGCCGCATCCGGCCCAAGCGAGCCGGGCGCGTAAGGCTCAGGTGACCCGCCTTCCGCCCAGCGGTCGAGAAACGGCTGGACGGCCCGCCAGCCTGCTTCCACCGCATCCGCCCGCTGGAACAGGGTCTGGTCGCCGGTCAGGATGTCGTAAATCAGGGTTTCGTAGCCGTTCAGCCGGCCAATATCGAACAGGCCGGCATAGCGGAAATCCATCACCGCCGGCTCCACCGCCACGCCGATGCCGGGTCGCTTGATGAGCATGTCGAGGCTGATACCCTCATCCGGTTGGATCTGGATGACGATGCGGTTCGGTGGCAGGTGCGCGTTTCGCAGGCGCGGAAACTGCGCGAACGGCACGGGCTTGAACGTGACGATGACCTCCGTATCCCGCACGGTCAGCGCCTTGCCGGTGCGCAGGTAGAAGGGCACCCCGGCCCAGCGCCAGGTGTCGATCATCAGCTTCAGCGCGACATAGGTCTCCGTCGTGCTGTCGGGCTTCACATCCGCCGTTTCCGTGTAAGCGGGGATCGTCCGGTCGCCGATGGTTCCGGCCGTGTAGACGCCGCGCACGCTGTTGGCAGCCGCCTCTTCCGGCTCGTAGATCCGGATCGCGCGCAAGACCTTCGCCTTCTCGTCCCGCACGGCCTCGGCGTCGAAGCTGATCGGCGGTTCCATCGCCACCATGGACAGAAGCTGGAAGAGATGGTTCGGAACCATGTCTCTCAAGGCGCCGGTCCCGTCGTAGAAACTGCCGCGCGTTCCGACATCCACGGTTTCCGCCGCCGTGATCTGGATATGGTCGATGCTGTCGCTGTTCCACAGCTTCTCGATCATCATATTGGCGAACCGCAGCGTCATGATGTTCTGAACCGTCTCCTTGCCGAGGAAATGGTCGATCCGGTAGACCTGCGTCTCCGCCACGCGCGACAGGATGCGCGTGTTCAGAGCTTTCGCGGATGCCGCATCGTGCCCGAACGGCTTCTCGATCGCGATACGGCGAAAGGCGCCGTCGGCTTCCGTCGTCAGCCCGTGATCGGCGAGCTTTTCCACGATATCGCCGAAGAAGCGCGGCGGTACGGCGAGGTAGAAGACGGCGTTGCCGGTGAGTTCCGCGGCAATCTGCGTGTAGATCTCGTCTGCCGTAAAGTCTCCGGCGCGGTAGCGCAGTCTCGGGCGCAGGCGCGCCCAGGCCTCGCCACGCTGCGCATCTCCCTCACCGAAATGCCCGGCGCTGAAGCTTTCCAGGCCCGCCCGGAGCATCTCGTCGTCGCCCGCATCCTTGCCGATGCCGAGCACGGTCGAGGACGGGTGGATGAGCCCTTCCCGCTCCATGTTGATCAGCGCGGGCACGAGCAGGCGGCGGGTGAGATCCCCGGTCGCGCCGAAGATCACCAGCGTGGCGGGCGGTGCGGGGTCGAGATTGCCGAGGGCTGCGCCCGAGGTGGCGTCGGCGGTCTGCTGCACGCGGGCTGTCGGTGTCGTCACGCGGGTCTCCTTCGCGGGTCTTCGTCCCGCCGGCATCGTCGTCGGCCGCGCGAGAGGTTTCGCGGTAGATAGGGCGGGGAAAGCAAGGTTCACCGGCCAATCAGGCGCAAATGCGGTTGTTGACTGGATCAGCATTATCGATATGAATGGCCGATCTCAGGCCAAGCTCGGAGTGCCAGATCGTGAGCCGAAATTTTCTTGTCGTCGATCCCGAAGAAAACCAGGCCGTGTTGAAAGGTCTGGCGTCGCCGGCGCGCATTTCGATCCTGAAACTGCTGCAAAGCAAGGGGCCGATGAATGTCAACGACATCGCAGAGGTCCTCGGATCGCCGCAATCCAGCGTGTCGATCAATATTCAGGTGCTGCAGGAAGCCGGGCTGATCCGGACGGAGACGATCAAGGCACGCAAGGGAAACCAGAAGATTTGTCACACGCTTTACGATGAAATCCTGATCGTTCTTAAGAACGATATCAAGGAAACGGAACCGGACGCGATCGACGTGTCGATGCCACTTGGCCTCTACACGAGCTTCGAGGTCTCGGCACCCTGCGGCCTCTGTTCGGTCGATGGCATCATCGGACTGCTCGATGTGCCAAGCACGTTTCTCGATCCCGACCGCATGAAGACCGGGCTGATCTGGTTCACCCGCGGCCATGTCGAATACCAGTTTCCCAACAATGCCCGCCTTGCCAACGCACAGATCCGCGAGCTGGAATTCGTGCTGGAACTGTCCTCCGAGGTCCCCGGCACCAGCGCCGACTGGCCTTCCGACATCACGCTTGGCGTCAATGGCGTAGAGGTGGGGACATGGACATCCCCTGGGGATTTCGGTGATAAAAGAGGGGTTTACACGCCGGACTGGTGGAAATTGAAGGGCTCGCAATATGGGAAGCTCAAGAGCTTTCGGGTCAATGACGAAGGCTCCTATGTCGATGGCCTGCGGATATCCGACATTCGCCTCGACGATCTGAAACTGGACGTCCACCATTCCATCCGCCTGCGGATCGGCGTGCGCGACGATGCCAAGCATCCCGGCGGCATCAACATTTTCGGGCGCGGTTTCGGCAACTACGATCAGGATATAGTGCTGCGGCTGCGCACCCGAACGTAGGCTGCCGGTATCGCACTGCACAACATTTTCCGCTTGACGCTTCTCCCTGCCTCCGCTCTATTCATCTTAAATCATGATATAAATCATGAAATATGATTGACTCGGGAGGACGGCATGAAGGCGACGGTTATCGCCCATAGCAAATTCACGATCTCGGAGATCGACCCGCGACTCTACGGCTCGTTCATCGAGCATCTGGGCCGCGCCGTCTACACCGGGATCTATGAGCCGGACCACCCGACGGCCGACGCCGATGGCATGCGCCGGGATGTCATCGATCTCGTCAAAGAGCTGCAGGTGCCGATCGTGCGCTATCCCGGCGGCAATTTCGTGTCCGCCTACAATTGGGAGGACGGGATCGGCCCGCGCGAAGAGCGTCCCGTTCGTCTCGATCTCGCCTGGCATACCTCGGAGAGCAATCAGGTCGGCATTCACGAATTCGCCGACTGGTGCGAGACGGTCGGCACCGAGATGATGCTTGCGGTCAATCTCGGCTCGCGCGGGCTCGACGAAGCCCGAAATTTCCTCGAATATGTCAATCACGAGGGCGGCAGCACCTGGAGCGACAAGCGCCGTGCCAATGGCCGCGAAGCGCCCTTCGACGTGCGCCTCTGGTGCCTCGGAAACGAGATGGACGGACCCTGGCAGATCGGCCACAAGACGGCCGACGAATACGGGCGGCTTGCGCACGAGACGGCAAAGGCCATGCGCGCCTTCGACAGCCGGCTCGAACTCGTCGTCTGCGGCTCCTCCAACGCCCACATGCCGACCTACCCGCAATGGGAAGCGACGGTGCTGGAGCACACCTACAACGAAGTCGACCACATCTCGCTGCACATGTATTTCGAGAACCGGGCCAGGGACACGGCGAGCTATCTGGCCCGCAGCCTGGAACTCGACACCTATATCGGCACGGTCGCGGGCGTCATCGCCTATGTGAAATCGAAGAAGCGGTCCAAGAAGGACGTCTACATCTCCTTCGACGAATGGAACGTCTGGTACCACTCCAAGGAACGGGACAAGGCGATCCTCGAAGGCCACAATGGCTGGCCGGAGGCGCCGCCCCTGCTCGAGGACGACTACAATTTCGAGGATGTGCTGCAGGTCGGCTGCATTCTCAACACGTTCATCAACCGAGCCGACGTGGTGAAGATCGCCTGCCTTGCGCAGTTGGTCAACGTTATCGCGCCGATCATGACGGTGCCGGGCGGCCCGGCATGGCGCCAGACGATCTTCTATCCCTATTATTACGCCTCGGTCTATGGCCGTGGCACGGCGCTGAAACTGATGGTGGACAGCCCGACCTATAGCGTCGAGGACATCGGCACGGTTCCCTATCTCGACGTCTCAGCCGTGCACGACGCGACCTCGGGCCATCTCACCTTCTTCCTCGTCAACCGGCATCAGAGCGAGGCACTCGATCTCGATGTCGGCCTGCTCGAATTCGGCGCCCTGACTATCGTCGAGGATCAGGTCATCGCCCATTCCGACCTGCGCATCACCAACACAGCGGAGACGCCCGACAATGTCGTGCCGGTGAAGGGCGACGGCGCCCTGTTGGCGGACGGTCGCCTCACGGCGTCCATCGCGCCGCTGAGCTACCGGATGATCCGGCTGAAGGCCTGAGACGGCTCGAAAGCGAGCATGCGAACCGGCAGAGGATACCCGGTTCGGCGATAGGGAATGGCGGCAAGGATGGCGGATCGCCGGGCGGTCACCCGCTCCCCCGCCGGGAGGATAGGATGCGGACCTGTGTTTTGAACGACACCGGCAGGAGGCTTGCATGACCGCGCAGATCGAGATCGACAGCGTCACGAAGCGCTACGGCGCCATGACGGTGCTGGAGAACCTCTCGCTGTCCGTCAAGGCCAACGAGTTCATGGTGTTCCTCGGCCCCTCCGGCTGCGGAAAATCGACGCTGCTGCGCATGATCGCCGGGCTCGAAAGCGTGGACGAAGGCTCGATCTTGATCAATGGCGAACGGATCGACACGCTGCCACCCGGCCAGCGCGGCATCGCCATGGTGTTCCAGTCCTACGCGCTCTATCCGCACATGACGGTCGCCGACAACATGGCGTTCGGGCTTGAGAACATCGCCGTGCCCAAGGACGTGATCGCGGCGCGTCTGGCGGAAGCCGCCCGCATGCTGGAGATCGGGCATCTCATGGACCGCAAGCCCGGCCAGCTTTCCGGCGGCCAGCGCCAGCGCGTCGCCATCGGCCGCGCCATCGTCAAGGAACCCAAGGCCTTTCTGTTCGACGAGCCGCTGTCCAACCTCGACGCCGCGCTTCGGGTGCGAACCCGCGTGGAACTCGCGCAACTGCGCAATCGCGTGAAATCCACCATGATCTTCGTCACCCACGACCAGATCGAGGCGATGACGCTGGCCGATCGGGTCGTCGTCATGAACAATCGGCAGATCGAGCAGATCGGCACGCCGATGGATATCTATCTGCGGCCCGCAAGCCGGTTCGTCGCGACCTTCGTCGGGTCGCCCACCATGAACTTCCTGCCGGTCACGCTGTCGGAACGCGGCGGCTTCCTCGTGGCGACGCTGCCGAACGGCGCGCACCTCACCACCACCATCCGGGCCGATGGCATGACCGGCGGCGAGCAGACGCTCGGCATCCGCGCCGAAGCCGTGCGTCGGGCCGAGCCCGGCGCCAGCGACACCATTCCCGGCCGGGTCGAGGTGCTCGAAAGGCTCGGCGACCGCACCCTCCTCTACATCCGCCTGAAGGATGGCAGCATGATCGTCGCCGAGGATATCGGCATGAGCCGCGTTGCCATCGGCGACGAGATCGCGCTCACCCTCGACGGCACGCGGACGCATCTGTTCGACGCGGAAGGCCGGGCCCGCCATGCGGAGGAGATCGGCCATGGCTGACCTCACGCTTTCCCGCGCCGCCCCGGCGCAACCCGCTGCACCGTCCCGGCGACGGGTCCAGAACGTCAACGCTCCCCTCTGGCGCAACGCGCTCTTCGTTGCGCCCTATCTCGTCTTCTTCGTGCTGCTGCTCATCGTGCCGCTGTTCTGGGGCATGTGGATGAGCCTGCACAAGGCGGATGCCTTTTCCACCGGCCGCTTCGTCGGGCTGGCCAATTATATCAGGCTCTTCAACGACCGGATCTTCCTGCAGGCCATCGGCAACACCTTCTATTTTGTCCTCCTCACCGTTCCCGCGCTGGCCCTGATCGGCCTTTTACTGGCGCTGGCGCTCAACCGGCAGACGCGCACGGCAGCGGTGCTGCGCACGATCTTCTTCGCGTCGTCCGTCCTCTCCGTCACCATCGTCACGCTGATCTGGCGCATCGTCTTCGTGCCGGGCTTCGGCCTCCTGTCCACCGTCTACGGCTGGTTCGGCGCGACGGCCCCGGCCTTTTTGTCCGACCCAAAGCTCGTGATGATCGCCATCGCGATTGCGACGATCTGGTGGTGCATCGGCCTGCCGATGATGCTGTTTCTCTCCGCGCTCCAGCAGATCCCCGGCGACATCTACGAGGCCGCCGCGCTCGACAATGCGGGGCGCTGGCGCACGTTCCGCTCCATCACCTTCCCGTCCATCAAGCGCACCTTCGTGCTGGTCGTCGTCATCCAGATCGTGCTGCAGTTCCAGCTCTTCGGGCAGGCGCGGCTGATGACGAATGGCGGTCCCAACAACGTATCCACCCCGCTCGTCCTCTATATCTACGACGCCGCGTTCAAGCGGTGGGATCTGGGCCTGGGCGCCGCCGCCTCCGAGGTGCTGTTCGCGCTGATCCTCGTGGCCGCGATGATCCAGTATCTCGTTTCCCGGCGAAGGGGAGAAGACGCATGAGCACGATGACCGCGCCATCCGCGCCGACGCGTGCGGCACCCTCGGGCATGGTCGGCCGCAGCACCGGCGACCGCATCATTCTGGCCCTCACGATCGCGACAGCCGTGATCATGATGGCGCCGCTGGTCTGGGTCGTCGCTCTGTCGCTGAAGGACAACAAGGAGCTGATGGCGAGCATGAACGCCGTCTTCCATGCGCCCTACACGCTCCAGAACTATCTCAACATCCTGACGACCTCGTCGGTCTTCCGGTGGATCCTCAACAGCCTCATCGTCTCCGGCGGGGTAACGCTCGGCACGCTGGTGCTCTGCTCGCTCGCCGGCTACGGCTTCGCCCGCCTCAATTTTCCCTTCCGCAACGTCCTCTTCGTGATCGTGCTCATCGGCCTCGCCATTCCCGAGCAGGCCGTTCTGATCGCCCGTCACCAGCTCTTTTCCTGGTTGAAGCTGCACAATACCTATCCGGGGCTGATCCTGCCCTGGCTTTCGGCGCCCTTCGGCGTGTTCCTGATGACGCAGTATTTTCGCGCCATCCCCAAGGAGCTGGACGAGGCCGCGCTTCTCGACAATGCCAGCCGATTCAAGATCTTCTGGAAGGTGCTGCTGCCGCTGACGGTGCCGGCACAGGCGACGCTGGGCATCTTCACCTTCCTCAGCGTCTGGAACGATTACTTCTGGCCGCTGATCTCCGGCACGAAGAAGGAAATGTACACGCTGACGGTCGGCATCGCCTCGACGCAGACGAATTTCGCGCAGTCCGAAGGTCTCGGCTTTCTCATGTCGCAGGCGGTCTTCGCCAGCGCGCCGATCCTGATCCTGTACCTGTTCTTCCAGAAATACATCGTTACCGCCGTATCCGGCGCTGCCGTGCGGTGAGAAGACTGCCCGGCCCGCAGGCCGGTGAACGCAATCATGACATGGAGGAGACACGCATGATGCATGTATGGAGGACGTCTATTCTGGCCGCGGCCTCGGCCCTTGCCGTGATGGCGGCGACGCCGTCGTTCGCGGCAACGGAGCTCAGCCTGCAGCGCTTTTTCGGCGCCTGCGACGCGGATTTCGGCAGCAATACCGATGTGGCCAAGGCCGTGGGCGAATGCGGGATCATCACCTCGATGATCAACAAGTTCAACGCCGACAATCCCGATATCCATATCTCGGTGACGACGGTGGAGTGGCCGGGCTATGACCAGCTGACCGCGCAGTTTGCGGCCGGCGATCCGCCCGACATCGTCTCGATCCACCACTCCGCCCTGTCGGACTACCAGTCCAAGGGCCTGCTGATGCCGCTCGACGAGGTTCTCGCCTCCGTGGGCGTGAAACCGGACGACTTTACCGATGCGGCCCGCAACGGCGTGACCAAGGACGGCCAGATCTATGGCCTGCCCATCGACAACTGGACCATGCTCTACCACATCAACATGGACCTGTTTAAGCAGGCCGACCTCGTCAACGCCGATGGCACGCCGAAACTGCCGACCAGCGTCGACGAACTTCTGGCACAGGCCAAGCAGTTCCGCGAGAAGACCGGCAAGCCCTACTTCGTCCAGAACCTCGCCAACGAGACGGCGCTCTACACCCGCAATTTCTACACCTATCTGTTCCAGCAGGATTCCGACTTCTTCGCCGATCCGCTGAAGGTCAAGCTGAAGACGCCAGAGGCCAAGAAGGTCCTCGAAATGTACAAGGCGATCTTCGATCAGGGCGACACCACGAAGGACATGGATTACGCCGCCAGCATCAACGCCTTCCTCGCCGGCGAAGGGGGTGTGCATCTCAACGGCACCTGGGTCATCGGCGATTACAATGCGTCGTCGCAAACCGCGGGGACCGCGCTCAACAAGGGCGGCTATGCCGTCTATCCCTATCCGCAGCTCTTCCCCGGCAAGAAGGCGCAATATGCCGACGGCCATGCCTGGGGCATTTCGCAGAAGGACCGCTCGGCCGAAGAGACGGCGGCCATCGGCAAGTTCCTGAAGTTCTTCAAGGACAACGACTTCGAATGGTCGCGCACCGGCCATCTGCCGGCCGTCAAAGCCGTGTTCGAAACGCCGGCGTTCAAGGCTCTCCCGCACCGTGACACGGTGGCACCGATCGCCACGCTCGGCACGGCCCTGCCCTCCACCGTCCAGCGCCAGTTCGCGATTCAGGACATCATCGGCCAGGAAATGAACGCCGCGATGACCGGCCAGAAAGAGGTCGATGCCGCGCTGGCAGACATGGAGAACCGCATCAACGATCTCCTGGCCAACCTGTAGAACCGGCTGGCGCTCGCCGTATCTCCCTCGACCTCGGGGCGTTACTCCCTGCCTTCGAGGTCAAGGCCCGTCGCTTTCCCTGAAGCGGCGGGTCGCTCGCATCAGGGTGTTGGATGCAGTGAACATCGCGTAAAGCTGCAGGCCGCCACAGGACGACGAACACACCATGATCGAAGCAGCGCGCAGCGACGAACGGCATACCGGGCTGCGCATCGGGCTCTCCCTGTTCTACGGGGCCGCTGGCCTCCTGCATCTCGCCTGGCCAGCACCCTTCCTGACGATCACGCCCGGCTGGGTGCCTGATCCGGCAATGGTCATCGCCCTGACGGGTGTCTGCGAGCTTCTCGGCGCGATCGGCCTCTGGCTGCGCGGCGCCAAGCGGCCGGCGGCGATCGGTCTCGCGCTGTATGCCGTCTGCGTCTACCCCGCCAACATCAAGCACGCCATCGACAGCCTGACCGCCATCGATGCGGGCGTTCTGCCCTGGCTCTATCACCTCCCGCGTCTGGCGCTCCAGCCGGTGCTCGTCTGGCTGCCGCTCTATGCCACGGGCATCCTGCGCTGGCCGCGTCGCAAACGGTAGACCATGATCACGGCTTCAGCGACGGGCTGAAGGAGAGCAGGCTCAGGATCTCGAACAGCATCTGGGCGCCGGCCTGGGCCGTATTGGTCGTGCTGTCATATTGCGGCGCGACCTCGACGACATCTCCGCCGACGAAATTGAGGCCCTTCAGCCCGCGGAGCAGCTCCAGCGCCTCGCGCGTCGTCAGGCCGCCGATCTCCGGCGTTCCCGTCCCGGGCGCGAAGGCCGGGTCGAGGCTGTCGATATCGAAGGAGAGATAGGTCGGCCCATCGCCGACGATCGCGCGCGCCGTTTCGACGATCGCAGCGATGCCCAGCCCCGTCACCTCCTCGGCATGGATGACCGTCATCCCGGAATCGTAGGAGAACTCCCAGAGATATTCGGACGAGCCGCGAATGCCGATCTGAATCACCCGCGTCGGATCGAGAACGCCATCGAGCACCGCGTTGCGGAAGGGGCCGCCATGGTGGAACTTGGTCAGATCATACGCACCGCCCGTGTCGCAATGCGCATCGATATGGATCATGCCGACAGGCCGCTCCCGCCCGACGGAGCGCAGGATGGGATGCGTGAGCGAATGGTCGCCGCCGACCGACAGCGGCAGGATGCCCTTTGCGACGATCCGGTCCACATGCTGCTCGATATCTTCGTGGCTCATCTCCAGCCGGTAGCGGCTGCGAAAGGGAACGTCACCGATATCCGCGACGCGGAGCTCGTGCACCGGCGCGACCTCGAGCACATGGTTATAGGGCCCGATCCGCTCGATCGTCCGCAGCGCGCGCGGGCCGAAGCGGGATCCGGTCCGGTTGGTCACCCCAAGATCCATGGGAATGCCGAGAAGCGCGACCTGCAGCGCATCGAAGGCGTCGGCATCGCCCGGCTCGACAAGAGGCGCCGACAGCAGCGTCGGAATGCCGGAATAAGGTGCGGCCCGCGTCCCGCTTTCGGAAAAGATATGCGCGGCCACGCGGCGAAAGCCGGGATGGCTGATCTCGCCGCCATGCCCGGTCGCGTACTTCTCGCGCAGGTCGCGCAGTTTCTGGTCGGTCAACGTCATCGAGGAGGCTCCGGTGATCTGGGAGCCTGACGCTACCGTGGTCTCCCCGCAATTCAACCGAATTCGCAGAGATCTGCCTCAAAGGCCGGTCAAGCGGCCCGTGCGTGCCGCACGTCGTCCGCTTCCAGCAGACGAAAGCGGGCGACGAGGCCTGCGAGCATGTCGATATCCTCGGCAAGCTGCAGGGTCGCGGCATTGGTCTCTTCCACCATCGCCGCGTTCTGCTGCGTCATGTGGTCGATCTGGTTGACGGAGCCGTTGACGGATTCGAGCGAGGTCGACTGGTCGCGGCTGGAGGTGGCGAGATGATCGACATGGCCGGCGATATCGACGATCTGGTGCGCGATCTCCATGAGCGCGCTGCCGGTCTGCTCGACATATTGCGAGCCCGTCGCAACCTCTGCGGACGATTTCGCGATCAGCCCGCCGATCTCCTTGGCGGCCTGCGCCGAACGCTGTGCGAGATCGCGCACCTCCTGGGCGACGACGGCGAAGCCCTTGCCGGCCTCGCCCGCCCGCGCCGCTTCGACGCCGGCGTTGAGCGCGAGGAGATTGGTCTGGAAGGCGATCGCGTCGATGGCGCCGACGATCTGCCCGATCTTGTCGGAGGCCTCGCGGATGCGCAGCATGGCCGAAATGGCGTTCTGCACGATGCCGGAGGAGTTGTCGGCATTGCGCTTGGCGCGCTGGACGATGCCCTGCACCTCGTTCGCGCGGCCAGCCGCCGTGCGGACGGTGGAGGAGACTTCGTCGACCGCGGCCGAGGTTTCCTCCAGCGCCGCCGCCTGCTGTTCGGTGCGTTTGGCGAGATCGCCGACGGCGTCGGCCATTTGCTGACCATTGTGGTGGATGGCGCTGGAGATGGTGCGGATTTCCGACAGCGTCTCGCGCAGGCCGCCGACCGAGGCGTTGAAGTCGCTGCGCAGACGATCGAGATGCGTGGCAAAGGGCGTGTCGATGGTGAAGCTCATGTCGCCCCGCGCGAGGCGCGACAGGCCCTGCGCCAGCGTGTCCACGGCAAACTGAACCTGCTGCGCGGCCTCCTGGCGGTCCGCATCGTTGCGCAGGCGCTGGGTCTCCGTCTCGCGGCGTGTCGCCTCGGCCTGCTCTTCCATGGAGACCTTGGTCAGCGCATTGCCCTTGAAGACGGAAAGCGCGCGCGCCATGTCGCCGATTTCGTCGGACCGGTTTTCACCCGTGATCGACGTATCGAGCGCACCGTCGGCAAGGCGACGCATGGCGGCCGTGATCTGGCCGATCGGGCCCTTCAGCGTCATGACCAGCGCGGTGCCGGCCAGAAGGGCGATGAGGATGCCGGCAAGCGTCGCACCGAGCGAAATGGTGTTCGCCTGCTCGCGTTCCGTGCCGGCACTCTGCTTCTGGCTTTCCGCAAACTGCGTCAGCAGCGTCCACGTTCCGTCGATCTGTGCGGCCGCGGCGTCGAATTCCGAGCGCTGCTTTTCCGACAGGGCGACAAGCGCGAGAGCATTGGCCTCCAGCGACGCAAGGGCCGGCTTCGCCTTTGCCGGCAGTGCGGCCAGAACCGTATCGCCGGGAACGGCGGTCGCGAGACCCTCCATCTCCTTGCCATAGGCATAGAGCGCCTGCTGCACCTTCTTCACGCCGCCCTCGTCCGGAACGGCCGCGAGTTCGGCGAAGACGACGCGGATCTGGTTGGCATTTCCGACGATGGCACGCAGCTTGTTGCCGACACGATCGGCCTTGGCGATTTCGCCTTCGGCAGCAGCAAGCGCCGAGACGGCGTTGCGCAGGGCCTCGTCGGATGCCGCCTTGATCGCCGCCGCGGCGCGGTCGAGCGACGCGAGCGCGGTGACGAGCGTGCCGGCGGCGAAGGGATCGGCACCCGCCTTGGCAGCGGTATCGCCAACGGCCGCCATCTCGGGCTTCAGCGCATCGACGGCCGGAAGCGAGACCTTGCCGAGCGCCTTCAGCGTTGTTTCAAGTGCGGCGGATACGGCAAGCAGGCCCGTCTTGATCGCCGTGATCCGGTCCGCGTCACTGGCCGCCGCGGTTGCCTGCGCCGCAAACGTCTGCGCCGCGGAGCCGAGCGCGCCGACCTGCAGCGCCGTCTTCAGGTCCGACTTTGCCGATTTTTCCAAGGTCTTGGCCGAGGCGAGGAGAACGAAGGCCTGTTTTCCCGCGGCGGCCTGCACGGCCAGCAGTTCCTCGGTGCTCGCACCGACTGCGGCGGCGATCCGCTCGCGGTCGGTCTGCAGCGCCCAGAGGGTTTCGATGTTGGCGGCGATGGTCGCGGACTGGGCAAGCGCCTCGTCGAGGCTTGTGACATCTGTTTCCGCCCGCAGCCCGTCCGCCATCGTCTTCAGGTTGGCGATCTCGTCGCTCAGCTCCTTGCGCGCGGCATCGTGGGTCTCGGCCGACGGCTGCATCAGGAAGCGCGACATCGCGGAAAAGACCTCCTTGAAGCCGCTCAGCGATTGGAGGACGCTGTTGGAGATTTCCATGCGGCCCTGCAACAGGCCGGAGGTGTAGAGACCGGTGATGCCGACGGCCGTGATGCTGAGCACGAACGGCGTGACGAGCACCAGCACCTTGGTCTGGATTCGTATCCGAGACATCAAACGATCGATCATGAAAGGCTCCCCCACCTCATAAAGGGCTGCAGCGGAGTGATCCGCGCAGCGCGTGGGGCATTCTGTCAGATGCAGATTAAAACATAATAAAACCCTTACGATTCTGGCGGGTCCGGCCGTGCGCCCCGGGCGTTTGGAGTTCTCCGTGCCTTCCGCCTGACTTTGACATTGCGGCGCAGCCCGGTTCCTGCCATTGCGGCGCTGTCGATGGCGCGCCCCCGCTCCGTATGTTTGCGGGCCGGAGGGTGCGCGGCTGGAGGACCACATGGTTTCGCAGATCAAGGACAAGGGTCCGCTGACGGGCATCGCGCTGGCCACGGCGGGCTATGCCTGCTTCGCCCTGCAGGATGCGATCGTCAAATGGCTGGTGACGGACTACGCGGTGCCGCAGATCCTATTCTTCCGCAGCCTCGTGATCGTCGCCATCGCCGGTGTGCTCGTCCGCGTTCGCAAGCACCCCTCCGCCTGGCAGAGCCCTTACCGGAAAACGCTGGTGCTGCGCGCCGCCCTGATGCTCATCGCCTGGCTGCTCTTCTACAATGCCGCCCGCGCGCTCGGGCTGGCGGAACTGACGACGCTCTATTTCTCGGCGCCGATCATGGTCATGTTTCTGTCGATCCTCGTGCTGAAGGAAACGATCGGCACGGGACGCTGGATCGCCTGTATCGGCGGGTTCATCGGCGTGGTCGTGGCCGCAAACCCCACCCACTCTCCAAATCTCGTGCCCGCCGCCATGTGCGTCGTCGCGGGCTTCTGCTGGGCCTGGAGCACCATTCTCGTGCGCCTCGTCAGCCGCAGCGAATCCACGCTGACGCAGATGTATGCGACGAGCCTTCTCTTCGGCCTTGCCTGCGCGCTGTCGCTGCCCTGGGTCTGGACGACCCCGGATCTGGCGGGCTGGGGCCTCCTGCTGGCGCTCGGCCTCATCTCCACCATCGGGCAATACCTGCTTTATGACGGCTTCCGCTACGCCCCGGCCTCCGCCATCGCGCCGATCGAATATACCGGCCTCATGTGGGCCTTCCTCTACGGCTACCTCATCTGGGCGGAGGTGCCGGCCGTGAACGTGTTCGTCGGCGCCCTGATGATCGTCGCCTCGAGCATCCTGCTCGTCGTCTGGGAGCGGCGGGGGCGAGGCCCGCGCCGCAAGGGCTCGCCCGCCTAACCTTTCTTGGCCAGCTGCATCAGCGCCACCTGCTGCTGCAACCGGCGCTGGGCCTGATCGACGACAACGGCGACGATGATGACGATGCCCTTGATGACCATCTGCCAGAAGGAGGAGACGCCCATCATCACCAGCCCGTCCGACAGGATGCCGATGACGAAGGCGCCGATGATGGTGCCCCCGATCGTGCCCCGCCCGCCGGACATGGAGGTGCCGCCGAGAACCGCTGCCGCGATGGCGTTGAGTTCGAACGAGTTGCCGGTGGCCGGATGCGCGGCCATGAGTTCGGAGGAGATGACGATGCCGACGATGGCGGCGCAGAAGCCGGAGAACATGTAGACGAACATCTTCACCCGGTTGACCCGGATGCCCGACATGCGCGCCGCCCGCTCGTTGCCGCCGACCGCGAAGATCTGCCGGCCGAGCGGCACATAGCGCGCGAAATAGGCGGCAGCGAGCGCGACGACGATGAGAATCCAGATCGACACCGGCAGGCCGACGATGCGGCCAGACCCCAGAAAGCCGAAGCCCGTGGTGGCGAGTTCCGGCTTGCCGATAAGATTCGGAAAGGTCTGCCCGTCCGAGGAGAGAAGTGCGAGCCCGCGGGCCACATAGAGCGTGCCGAGCGTCGCGATGAAGGGCGCGACGTTCAGCCGCGTGATCAGCAGTCCGTTGACGGCGCCGATCAGGATGCCGACCGCCAGCGTGATCAGGCAGACCTCGACGATGTTGAAATAGATCGTATAGCCGATCTGCAGGTCGATGCCGTTGAGGATCAACCCGCCGGCCACCATGCCACACAGCCCGACGATGGAGCCGACCGAAAGGTCGATGCCGCCGGTGATGATGACGAAGGTCATGCCCATGGCGAGAAACGCGTTCAGCGCCACGTGCTTCGACATCAGGATGATATTGGCGGTCGAGAGGAAATTCGGCGCGAAGGCCGAGAAGAAGGCGATGACGGCGAACAGCGCGATGAAGGTCCGCAGCTTCATCAGCGTCAGCAGAAGCGAGCCGCCGTCCGCCGCGGCTGCCGGTGTGGTCGTGGTGGCCGTCGTCATGGCGCGATATCCCCGCTGGTCTGTGTCGATTTGTGCCCGATCGATGCCGCCCGCACGATCTCTTCCTCGCTCGCCTCCGCCCGGTCGAGAATGGTGGTGATGCGGCCGTTGCTCATCACGGCGATCCGGTCGGAGAGCGCCATCACCTCTTCGAGGTCGGAGGTGGAGAACAGGATGGCGAGCCCCTCCCCCGCCAGCCGGCGCATGGTGCGGAAGACGTCCGCCTTCGCGCCGACATCGATGCCGCGGCTCGGTTCGTCCATCAGCAGAACCTTCGGCCTCGTCATCAGCGCCTTGCCGATGACCACCTTCTGCTGGTTGCCGCCCGACATGGAGGTGACGTCGAAATCCGGGTTCGGCGCCTTGATCGCAAGATCCGCGATAGCGGCCGTGATGGCGGAACGCTCGCGCTCGCCGGCGATGTGGAACTTGAAGCGCACGAACCGGTCGAGGCTGGCGAGCGTCAGGTTCGCCGCGATCGACAACACCTGCACCAGGCCTTCGCGTTGCCGGTCCTCCGGGATCAGCGCCAGCCCGCGCTTGATGCGCGTCGGCGTGTCGCGCGCGAGGATCTCCTCGCCGTCCACGAAGATGCGGCCGGTCGCGTGGGCATGCTGTCCCATGACGCATTCGAAGAACTCGCTGCGCCCGGCGCCCATCAGCCCGTAGATGCCGAGTACTTCGCCGGCCCGCACGGAGAGGGAGAGATGATCGACCGCAAGGCCGCCGGTTCGCCGCGCGAGCGAAATCTCCTTGGCGCGGAAGGCTTCGCGACCCAGCGTGTGATCGATGGATTTCGCGAAATCCTTGGCATCCGAGCCGATCATCGAGCGAACGATCCAGCGGGTGTCGATGTCCTTGACGAGGGCCTGGCCGGTAATCTGCCCGTCCCGCAACACGGTGATGTGGTCGCCGATGCGCATCAGCTCTTCCAGCCGGTGCGAGATATAAACGATCGCCACGCCTTGCGCCTTCAGCTCGGCGATGACCTTGAACAGGATATCGACCTCGGCGGCCGACAGGGCCGAGGTCGGCTCGTCGAGAATGAGAATGCGCGTGTCGAGCGAAAGCGCCTTGGCGATCTCGACCAGCTGCTGTTGGCCGATCGGCAGGTCCTCGACCATCGTCTCGGCACTGATGCCCGCATCGAGGCGGTCGAGGAAGATGTTGGCCTTCTCGACCTGGGCCTTGTGATCGATGCCGGCGAAGCCGCGAACGATCTCGCGGGTGGCGAAGATGTTCTCGGCGACCGACAGATTGCCGAAGAGGTTGAGCTCCTGAAACACCATGCCGATGCCGTGTTTCTGCGCGTCCGCCGGCGAGTGGAACTCGACCGGCTTGCCGTCGAGGAGAATCCGGCCGAGCGACGGACGCTCGACGCCGGCGATCATCCGCATCAGCGTGGATTTTCCCGCACCGTTCTCCCCGACGAGCACGTTGACCGCGCCGCGGTGGAGCGACAGGTTGGCGTTCTTCACCGCGACGATGCCGGAATAGACCTTCGTCACGTCCTCGAGCTGAAGGATGATGTCGTCTTCCCCTGTCATGGTCAGCCGCCGACGACCAGGTTGACAGGTGTCAACAATGGCAGCTGCCCCGGACCAGGCAGCGGATAGGCGCCCACAGCCTCGATTGTCTTGCCCTCCAGCCCTTCGCGCGGCACGGCTTGCAGCACCTGAGAATTCAGGTGCGCATTGAAGGCCTTGCCGAATTCGGCCCACTGGATCTGGTTCTTGAACTGGTTGAAGCTGACGAAATCGAGGCTGTCGCGGATCGCGGTCCCCTTGATGACCGGTCCGATCTGGACGCGCACATCTGCCTTGCCGTCGCCGTCGATATCCGTGTCGAGATAGCCGGCGCGCGACGTGGTCTCGGCCTTGATCACGGTGCCCGAGACTTTGGCGGCATAGGTCCAGGGGGCATTGCCCTCCTTTTCCTTGTGGCCGTATTTGGCAGCCGCCGCTGCGGGATCGGACGCGATCAGCGCGGCGACGTCGGTGTAAGGGCCGGCCTTCGCGGTGAGATAGGGCACCACCTTCGGCGTCCACAACTCCGTTGCCTGCCGTTCGGGGTTGAAACCGCCGCTGGCGGCCTCCGCAGCCTCTTCCGCCGTCGGCGTCTTGATGATCTTGCAGCCGGCCAGGACCAAGAGCGTGGCCGAGGCGAGGCACAGCGCGGCAGCGGCGGGAAAACGCGGCATTTCCGTCAACTCCGGATGGGAAAAGGCGCGGGCGGCGGCTTTGAACGCGCCGCCCGCTTCAAGAGACTGCAATCAATCCTTGAGCGCGAAGGTCTCGAGCTTGTCGGCATTGTCGGCAGTGATCAGCACGCAGTCCATCAGCTGCTTTTCTTCCGCCGGCGCCTTGCCCGTCTTGATGTAGGCATCCGCCTGCTCGACGGCCATCTGCGCCTGCGCGTAAGCCGGCTGCATCACGGTCGCCTTGATCCCGCCCGCCTTGATGCTGTCGCGGACATCGTTGGAGCCGTCGAAGCCGACGACGATGACGTCCTTGCGGCCGGCGGCCTGCAGGGCGGCGATCGCGCCCATCGCCATCGTGTCGTTGCCGGCGATGACGCCCTTAATATCCGGATTGGCCTGCAGGATGGTCTCCATCTTGGAGTAGCCTTCCGTCTGGCTCCAGTTGGCCGACTGCTGCGCCACCATCTTCAAGTCCGGATATTCGTCGATGATGTCGTGGTAGCCCTTGGAGCGGATACCGGCATTCAGATCAGCCTCGCGGCCGAGCAACTCGACATAGTTGCCCTTTTCGCCCATCAGCTTGACGAATTCCTCGGCGCCGAGCTGGGCGCCCTGGTAATTGTTGGAGACGATCTGGGACACGGCAACGCCGGTCGCGTTGATTTCGCGGTCGATCAGGAAGGACGGGATCTTCGCGTCCTTGGCCTTCTGCACGGCCGCGATCGAAGCTTCCGAACCGGCATTGTCGAGAATGATGGCCTTCGCGCCGCGGCCGATGGCCGTGTCGATCAGCTGCGACTGCTTGTTGGCGTCGTCGTCATGCACGAGAACCAGCGTCTCATAGCCGAGTTCCTTCGCCTTCGCCTCGGCACCCACGGCTTCGGCCTTGAAGAACGGGTTGTCGTGGCTCGGCGTGATGATCGCGATGAGATCGGCCGCATAGGACGGCATGGCGGTGGAAAGCGCCAGAACGCCGGCAAAGGCGGCAAGGGTCAGTCTGCGTGCGAGTTTCATGTGGTTCCTCCCAGGTTTTGTCGTTCGGTTGACGCACCCGCCTCCCTGCGGGTCCGTGTCTGGCCGTCGGACGGCCCGCTCATGAGCAGGACCGTCGTGGCCGCGTGCGGATCAGGTGATCCGGCGAATGCTCTCGGCGATTTCCTGCGGCTCGAAGACATTCTTCCAGTCGTCGCGCATCAGTGCGGGGATGCCGAACTCGATCGCCTTGTTGCAGGCATCCGAGAAGACGCCCTCGACTTCCTTGAAGATGACGGCGCCGAGCACGTTCATGTGGCCGAGCAGAAAGTCGCGCGCCGCCTGCTCCGGCACGCCGCGCTTCACGCATTCGTCGAGCGCCTGGCTCATGACGACGAGCAGCGAGGCGCAGACCGTTTCCGACAGGCCGGGCTCGAGGATCGCCATCTGTTCGACCGTCACCCGGTGCGAGCGCATCACCGGCGCCCAGATGGTCTTGGCGACCTCTTCGCCCAGCGCGTAATGCTCTTCCGGCCCCTGCATCAGCGCGGAGACGATATGCTGCTTGGCGGCGATGCCGCCGAAATGGTCCTTCTTCGCCGCCATCTCGGTCTCGTCGTTGAAGATCGGGGGATGGCAGGGATGCGTCACGAAATAGGTGATGTCGGCGCGTTCCGGCAGATGGCCGGCAAAGGGTGCTGCCGCGTCGAGCACGACGACCATGGTGCCGGGTGCGAGCTTGTCCACGATCCCGGACGCGACCTTGCCGATGGCCGTATCCGGCACGGCGAGAACGACGACATCGGCGCCGTCGAGCGCATCCTCCACCGAGAAGCAGGTCAGCCCGAGGTCTGCCTGAAGCCTCGCCCGCCCGGCGTCGCTCACCTCCACGGGGCGAATGTCGAAGCGCGAGCCGATAAGGTTGCGCGCCAGCCGCGTGCCCATTTTTCCGCCGGCGCCGAAAAGTGCGATCGATGTCATGTGTCTTGATCCCGTTCTGTCACCGCATCTAACGACAACTGGTATAATGAGTCAATGATCATTTCACATGATCTCAAAGGAGGTTTTGCTGAACGCGGTCCTCGTCGTTGCATGCCTTTCGCTCTCGCTTTACCCCATCACGCAATCCGGCTAGATCGCGCGGACGCATCGGAACGGCCGACTGTCGCGGCGGCCTCTATCGTGCGCCTCATTCCCCACCTCGTCCCGGATCGGTGCCATGCTCGTGTTTCTCGATTTCGAAGCGTCTTCCCTCGGCAAGAACAGCTATCCGGTCGAGGTCGCCTGGGTTTTCGAGGATGGAACGTCGCGCGCCCACCTGATCCGCCCGACGCCCGACTGGACGGACTGGTCGGTGAAGGCCGAGCGGATCCATGGCCTCTCCCGCCGGCGTCTCCACCAGGAGGGCACGCCCGCTGCGGAGGTCGCGCGCGATATGCTGGACGCGCTGGAGGGCCATGCGTTTTACGCCAGCGCCCCTTCGTGGGACGGGAAATGGCTGAGCGTGCTGCTGCGCGCCGGCGGCCTGCCACGCCATGCCCTGAGACTCGGCAAATCCGACGATGTCTTTCTGGCGCATGCCCGGACCATCATGGACGGCACATTCACCCGCCGCGAGATCGCCGATTTCGTGAAGAGCATGATCGAGAGCACCGAACCCGCGCAACCCGTACACCGGGCTTTGGGCGATGCGACGCTGGAGCATGCGCGATGGCTTGCCATCCGAAAGGCCGCGGCACAGGCCGTCACGGAGCGTCGGAACGCCCCGACCGTTCCGCTGTGATCAGGCGACGGCCCGTGCCGGCGCCGGGCGCGGCCCGGCCGCCCTCTCGCCTTCTGTAAAGACACGATTTCTGCCGGCCGTCTTGGCGGCATAGAGCGCGCGATCCGCACGGGCCATGACCTCGTAGATGCTGAGATCGCCACTGCGGGATGCCGAAACGCCGAAACTGGCGGTGACGGCGCCGACGCCGATCCGCGTCCAGTCGGTCGATCCGATGCGGGCATGCATCGCATGAGCCACGGCACGCGCGGCCTCGCAGGCGACACCCGGCAGGAACAGCACGAATTCCTCGCCGCCGAACCGGGCAAGCACCGCACCATCCACCGGCTCCAGCGTCAGAATGCGTGCAAGCTCGGCGATCACGGCATCGCCGGCAGCATGGCCATACTGGTCGTTTACGCGCTTGAAATGGTCGATGTCGCACACGATCACGGCGCCGGCGATCGTTTTCTGGCCGGACAGCCTGTCGAAGCCGCGCCGGTTGAGGAGGCCCGTCAGCGGATCGCGCTCGGCCACGTCCTTGTAGCGGTCGATGACCTCAAGCGTCACGCAGGCGAGCGCCGCAAGCGCCATGAGGATGCCGATCACGGTGCTCGTCGTCTGCATCAGGAACGCATAGGGCGACAGCAGGAAGGTCTCGAAGTCGCTCGGATTGCGGTTGAGCACGGTCATGACGATGTTGCGGACGAGCGAGTCCGCGACGACCAGAAAAACGATGGCGACCAGCACGCGCTCCGCGGCACCCCGGGCATGCCGCATGACGGCAAGGGCGGGGACGACGAAGCAGAGCGACGTCAGGAGGTCGTTCGCCGCCAGCGCCAGCGTCGGGTTTTCGAGGATGAACGTCGAGACGACGGAGGCGAGGATGCCGACCGCGACGAGCAGCGCCCGCGGCCAGACCGGCAGATGCCGGCGGAACTGCGCCAACAGGCCCTGCCCATTGAAGCTCAGTGCCAGCAGGAAAAGCGTATCCGCCGTGAGCGAACGGAACGGTCCGGGAAAGGTCTCCGGGAGGATCGGCATGATGAAGCCGAGCGCGGCGCAGAGATAGCCGATGCCCCACCAGGGCGCCGATCGCCGTTCGTGACGTCCGACGAAGAGGAAGGTCAGTCCGAAGGCGCAAAAGATGACCGGCAAAAGAAATGCGAAATTTTCCATGCCACCCTCGTTGCCGGTGCCGCCCCGGCGCCGGCTGTATCGCGACGCCGAACGACCCGTGGGCGGAGCCTGCATCGCAGCGACCCCGCAGGACGATGTCCGGTGCGTCGATGCGAACGTTAATTCCCACGCTTTAACAGCGGGTAAACATCGTCTCCCGTCCCCAGATTCCGCGACATGCGCCCATCTTGCTACACGAGCATGTCGCGGACGAGGCGGCGCAGCCAGGCGTTGAAGGTCGAATGATGGGCCCGCTCGTGCCAGAACAGGAAGACGGACATGGCGCCGAACTCCTCGGGCGCATCCACCACGGCGATATCCGACAGCGCCGCGAAATGATCCGCGAACGGCTTCGACGTCGTGAAGACGAGATCGCTGCCGGCGAGCACCATGGGGACGAGCGCATATTCCGAAAGGCTCGCACGGATGCGGCGCTGCAGGCCGAGTTCGGCGAGATGTCCGTCGATGGGACTGACGGAGGCGCCGTGCGGGGGGTTGGGCGACAGGTGCTCAAGCTCCAGATAGTCGTCCATCGATATGGCGGACGCCGCCGCAAGCGGATGATGCCGGTCGAGCATGCAGACGGTCCGGCATTCGGTGACCGTTTCGCCCCGCAGGTTGCGCGAGGCAGGCTGGCGGTGCGCGAGGACCAGATCGACCTCGCCCGCCTCCAATAATTGCTGAAGCGCCGCCATGCTCGGCATCGGCAGCATTTCCAGCATCATGTGCGGCGCGACCTGCCGCAGATGACGGATGAGACGGGGAACGAGAAAGGGGCCGAAGCTGGTCGCCGCGACGATGCGCACCCGCCGCTGCGACGTCGCCGGATCGAAGTCGGCCTCGCGCCCGGCGAGATGGTCGATGTCATCGAGGATGCGATCGACGAGCGTGACGAGATCCTGCGCCCGCGGCGTCGGAGCAAGGCCGGTGCCGCTGCGCACCAGCAGCGGATCGCCGGTCATCGCCCGAAACCGCCGAAGGGTGAGACTGACCGCCGGCTGGCTGAGGCCATGGATCGCC
This sequence comes from Rhizobium quercicola, assembly GCF_021168455.1. Lineage (NCBI taxonomy): Bacteria > Pseudomonadati > Pseudomonadota > Alphaproteobacteria > Hyphomicrobiales > Rhizobiaceae > Rhizobium > Rhizobium quercicola. The sequence goes on along the minus strand of NZ_JAJOZR010000001.1, from coordinate 247,155 downwards.
GCCGTGCGGGAAACGCTGCTTTCCGACAGCAGGGTCTTCAGCACGCGCAGCTGGCGGATGTCGAGTTCGCCGCGCGTGCGCTCGCCGACCTCCAGCGTGTCGGTCGCCGTCTTGATACCGCCTGCCAAGCTGTCTCCTCCTCCGGCAGGTGAATGCCGGCATGTATCGTCCCGAACAGTCTAGATCGCCGCCATCGCCTTTGCCACCTTCGCCTTGAAGGCCTCGAGCTCGGCCGGGCCGTTGCCGTTCATATTATAGAGTGCGAGATAGCGCACCGGCCGTTTCGGGCGGAAGATCGCCCACAGCACGCGGCGCGCCACCTTGCGCGGCGGGTCGCCGACGAGCATGGCGCGAAAGCGCGGGCCGCCATAGGTGGTGATCACGGCGACCGTTTTCACATTGTGCAGGATGCGCACGAGCTTGCCCTTGTCGCCCGCCGCCATTCTGAAGGCGACGCCGGGCACGAACACGCGGTCGAAGAAGCCTTTCAGGATCGCCGGGAGGCCGAAATTCCACACCGGGTGCACGAGCACCACCGCATCGGCCGCCCGGATGCGCGCCACATAGGGCGCGATCTCGGGCGTGATGTTGATGGCCTCGTCGTGGTAGTTCAGCCGTTCCTCGCGCGAAAGAACGGCATCGAACCCTTCGTCGTAGAGCGAGAGCAGATCGACCGCGTGTCCCCGCGCCTCCAACGCCTGCCGGGCGACATCGCGCAATTGCGCGCTGTAGCTGGTTTCCACCGGATGCGCGTGGATGAGCAGGATACGCGCCATGGCTCACGCCGCATCCATGCTTTGCAGACCGGCAAAGACCCAGCTGCGCTTCTGGTTGAAGTCGTAGTCCGGATTTTCCCAGGCGACCATCTTGCCGGGGTTGAGCAACCCCTTCGGATCGGCCTCGCCCTTGAAGGCGAGCTGGCCGGCATCCGTCTGCTTCATGCCGCCCTCCTCCAGCGTGTAGCGATGCGGGTTGAAGACGAGGCAGCCATTGTTCTCGTGGATGGCGATGATCTCCTCCAGCCGCTCCTCGCTGGTGAAGCGAACGATCGGCAGGCCGGAAAAGACGATGCGGCCGTCGAAGCGGATCATCTCCAGATGCAGCGGCATCTCGTCGCCGAGCATCTCGTGGATGCGACGGACATGCTCGAAATCGGGATATTGCGTCTGGAGATAGGTGATCGACGGATCGACCTTGAGCCCACGCATCGTCGTATGGTTCCAGCACAGCTCGTAGACCGGCGGAAACTGGCGCTTCTCCTCCGGCGGCACAGTATCCGAGCGGTAGACGAGATCGCCCCTGTGATGCGCGGCGAGAAGCGCCAGCGCATCCATGGCGTGGGGTGCGGCGATGACGACGACGAGCGACGTCTCGCGCTCGAAGAAGCGGCGATAGTGGGGAAAATAGTCGTGCGCCACGGGTGCGGCGACCACCGCGATCTCCTTGGTCAGAATGCCGTCCTGCCGTGCCAGCGCCTCGGCGAAACGCGTCGCCGCCATGACGTCGGGGAAGCCGACGAGGCCGTCGATCCAGTCGTAGGCCGCGGTCAGCGGCAGGGTGACATCGGTGATGATGCCGTTGGTGCCGTAGGCATGCGCGACCTTGAGAATGTCGGCGCCCTCGATCTTCAGCACGCGCGGCACCGCCTCGCAGGTGACGACCGTGAGCCCGAGAATATTGCCGAGCGCCCGCAGCCCGCCCCAGCGGATGGACCCGACACCGCCGGACCCGCCCGCGACGAAGCCACCGACCGTGGCGGTGCGGTAGGTCGAGGGGAAGAACCGGATTTCGCTGCCATGCGCGGCCCGTGTCTGCTGGTCGATCTTTTCGAGGATGGCGCCGGTTTCCGCCTTCACATGCACCGGGCTCGTCTCGATGATGCGGTTCATCTCGGCAAGGTTCAGCACCACGCCGCCTGCCAGCGGCATGGCCTGTCCGTAATTGCCGGTGCCCGCACCGCGCGGCGTGATGGCGATGCCGTGCCGGTGGGCGGCCGCGAGAACCTCGACCACCTCCCCTTCGGATTTCGGGCTGACGATGAGATCGGCGGTGACGTGATCGAGCTGGCGCTTCAGCACCGGCGAATACCAGTAGAAGTCCCGGCTTTTCTTCTGCACAAGCTTCGGATTGTCTTCGACCGCGATGGAGCCGATGTCGTTGCGGAAAGCGTCGAGCGTCATGATGTCACTCCGAGAAGGGTGTCGAGGTCGCGATAATCGGGAAGCCGGGCTGCGACGACCGTGCCGGCGCGGATGACCGTGCGGTCGGACTGGGGCCGCGAGAAGAGTTCGCCGGGGGTGCGCGCCCGCACGACGACGAGATCGGCCGGTGCGCCCACCGCAAGCGTCGCGCCATAGGCAAAGCCGGCGGTGGACGCCGGAACAGCGGCGACCGCGGAAAACCAATCGGCAAGCTTCTCCTCCGGATGGTCCAGATGGCCGATGCGCACGCTTTCGCGCAGCACTTCCAGCATGTCGAGGTCGCCATAGGCGTAGAACGGATCGCGCGTATTGTCGGAGGCAAGAGAGACCGCGACGCCCGCCGCCTTCAGCTCGCGCAGCAGCGTCACCCCGCGCCAGCGCGGCGTCTCCTCCGCTCGGCGGTCCTGAAGGTAGAGATTGCACATGGGCAGCGACACCACGGCGATCCCGGCTTCGGCCACGCGGTCGATGGTCGCCTTCGCATCCTCACGGGCAAGAATTGCGAGCGAGCAGCAATGTCCCGCCAGGACGCGACCGGAAAAGCCGGTCTCGATGATGCGATCGGCCAGCAGCGACAGGCTGCGCGAGGCGGTGTCGCCGCTTTCGTCGATATGGAGGTCGAGATCGAGGCCATGGCGACCGGCGGCCTCCACGAGATTGGCGATCGCTTCCCCGGCCCGGTCGAACACGGAAATCGCGCCGCCGAGCGATCCGCCATAGGTCTTGACCGTGCGCGCCAGTTCTTCGACCAGCGCCGTGTCGAGCGCGTGGTCCGGCCCGCAGAGCGCCGTCGCCTGAAGCTCGACGCGTCCGGCCCATTCCTCCCGCTTCCGCGCGAAGACCGGCCATGAGATCCCGTTTTGCGGCGGGGCGGAATCGAGATGCGTGCGGATGGCCGCCGTGCCATGCGCATAGGCGCAGCGCAGGGCGAACTCCATACGCGCCTCGACGTCGGCAGCGTTCCAGTTCGCCACGCGATCGGCGGTCACTGCGGTAAGCGCGCCCATGAACGAGCCGTCCGGATTGGACCTGCGCGGCGTGATGTGGCCCTTGTCGAGATGGGTGTGCAGGTCCACGAAGGCGGGGAGAACGATGCCGTCATCCGCGTCCAGCACCGTTTCGCCACCCGCCGGCATCAGCGAGCCGGACGGGCCGATGGCCGCGATCCGTCCATCGGCAAGCCGGATATCCGCGCCGGGAAAACCGCTTCGGCCGGGAATGCGGCCTTTCCGGATGAGAATGTCGGTCGAAGGTGTTGCGATCGTCATGTCGTCAATTCTCCCGCGCAAGCGCGCTTTCGTGCCAGCGGCGCAGCGACAGCCAGGCGACGACCGATGTGAGGGCGAAGATGGCGACGCCGGTTGCCGAGAGGAGGACCAGCGCTGCGAAGAGCCGGGGAATGTTGAGGCGGTACTGCGCTTCCAGCAGCCGGAAGGCGAGGCCCGAACCGGCGCCGGCCGACCCCGCCGCGAACTCCGCGACGACCGCTGCGATCAGCGACAGACCGCCGCCGATCTTCAGCCCCGTCATGAAATACGGCAGGGCGGCCGGCAGTTTCAGAAGGCGCAGCTGCTGCCAGCGGCTCGCGCCATAGAGATCGTAGAGATTGAGGAGGTTGTGATCGACGCTTTTCAGGCCCTGCACCATGTTGGACAGGATGGGGAAGAAGGCGACGAGGAAGGCGCAGATCATGATCGCGGCCTGCGTCGAGGAGACGTAGACGAGGATCAACGGCGCGATCGCGACGATCGGCGTGACCTGCAGGATGACGGCATAGGGATAAAGCGCGAGCTCCACCCATTTCGACTGGACGAGCAGAACCGCGAGCAAGGTGCCGCCGATGAGCGCGAGGATCAGCGCCGAGAACGTGATGCGCAGCGTAACGAGCAGAGCCGGATAAAGCGTACCCCAGTCCTTGACCAACGTCTGCGCGACGAGGCTCGGCGCCGGCAGGATGTAGGGCGGCACGGCGTTGACGCGGACGTAGACCTCCCAGGCCAGAAGCGTAAGCCCCAGCATGACGGCGGGAACCACGACCCGCAGCAGCCGGCTTCGGCCGAGGCCGGGCGTTTCGTCGGAGGATGCGGGCTCGATCGCCATGTCCATCTCAGGCGTCCTCGCCGGCGGGTGCCGCGATGGCGTGCACGAGCGCCCGCGACACCGTGCGGCAGAGATCGGCATAGGTGTCGGACGCGCGGAAGCCCTCGTCCTTCTCGCGACCTTCGGGGCGCGGCAGCATCATATCCGCGACGACCCGGCCGGGCCGGGCGCCCATGACCGCGATGCGGCTGGAGAGATAGGCAGCCTCAAAAACGGAATGCGTGACGAACACCACGGTCAGATCCTTCTCGCTCCAGAGACGCAGCACATCGTCGTTCAGTTTCTGCCGGGTGATCTCGTCGAGCGCTCCGAAGGGCTCGTCCATCAGGAGGAGCTTCGGGTCGGTCACGAGCGCCCGGGCGATCGACACCCGCATGCGCATGCCGCCCGAGAGCTCCCTCGGATAGGCCCTGGCGAAATCCTTGAGGCCCACGGTTTCCAGCGCCCCCATCACGCGGTCGCGGACCTCGCCCTTGCCCATGCCCTTCAGGCGAAGCGGAAGATAGGCGTTCTCGAACACCGGCTTCCACGGCATCAGCGTCGGCTCCTGAAACACGAAGCCGATATCGGCATCCGGCCGCCCGTCCCGCCCGATCCGCGAGGCCGGCCAGTCGACCATGCCCTGCGAGGCACGCCCGAGCCCCGCGATGATCCGCAGCGCGGTCGACTTGCCGCAGCCGGACGCCCCGAGAAGGCTGACGAACTCGCCCTTGCGGATGTCCATCGTCATGCGCGAGAGCGCGATCGTGCCGTTGGAAAAGCGCTTGGTGACGTCGCGGAGCGACACCACGCTGCGGGGCGATGCCGGGACCGGCACCGCCTCGGCGCCGTCCGGCGTGCCGGAGGAAACGGCCTGCATCATCGGCTCAGGATTTCTTCAGGTCCATGCCCACCTTCTTGCATGTGAACTGCAGCGTGTAGGACTTCGCAATGTCGAGGTCCTTCTTGACGACGTCGATCGCGGCCATCTTGTCATAGAAGGCCTTGTAGTGCGCATCCGACATGCATCCGATTCCACCTTCCTTCGCATCGCCGGATTCCAGAACGTCGAATTCCTTCATCTTGGCAAGCGAGAAGGCCAGCTGCTCGTCGGTCATCTCCGGATTGTCGGTCTTGATCAGGGCGTTGGCGGCCTTGTTGTCACCATAGATGTAATTGTACCAGCCGATGGCCGTCGCATCGACGAAGCGCTGGACGAGGTCCGGGTTCTTTTCCACCAGCGCCGTCTGCGTCTCGATCGTCGTGGAATAGGGATCGTAGCCGGCATCCGCGAGCAGGAAGACCTTCGGCTTGAAGCCGGCCTGCCGCTCGATCTCGAACGGCTCTGACGTGATGTAGCCCTGCTGGGCGGAGCCCTTGTCGGCGAGGAAGGGGCCGGGATTGAACTGGTAGGGCTTGAACTGCTCGTCCGAGAAGCCCTTGAAGTTGGCCTTCATCCAGGTGAAGTAGGTGGTGAAACCTTCCTTGCCCATGAAGATCGTCTTGGCCTTGGCCAGGTCCTCGAAGCTCTCGATGCCGGCATCGGGATGCGCGAGAATGCCCTGCGGATCCTTCTGAAAGATGGCGGCGACCGTCACCAGCGGAATGCCCTGCGCCACGGCGTCAAACGAGCCGAGCGTGCCGCCCATGTAGAAATCGATCTGCCCGGCGATCAGAAGATTGCGATTGGCAGCCTGCGGCCCGCCCTGCCGTATGGACACGTCGAGCCCGTATTTCGCATAGGTGCCGTCGGCAACGGCCTGATAATAGCCGCCGTGCTCGGCCTGCGCGAGCCAGTTCGTGCCGAAGGTCACCTTATCGGCCGAGAGCGCCGGCGTGGCGGCGAAAACGGCCAGGGAGAGAAGGAATGCAGAGACGGGCAGGTTCGGCATGGGCAGAGATCCTTCGGGGGGACGGGAGTGGCGGAATAAGTTGAGCTGATGAAAGGAGTGGTAATCGTCTTTCTAATGTGTACTGTATCAGCGGAATGCGATGATACTAAAAGAGGCATGCACAATTGCAAGGCATTTTTTCGGAAATCTCCACATCCTCATCCACGATGAAACCAGCGCATCGTCCGGTCCCCGTTTCGGGCATCGCGCCGCCTTTCGCGGCCTACAGCCATGGGGTCGAGGTGGCGCCCGGCGCACGGCTCGTCTTCTGCTCCGGGCAGCTGGGTCTCGGCGCCGACGACACGGTGCCGGCCGATTGCGAGGGGCAGGCGGAGATCTGCTTTGCCAATGTGAAGGCAATCCTCGAAGGGGTCGGCATGAGCCTTGCCCATGTCGTGCGGATCAATGCCTATGTGACCGGCCGTGAACACATGGCGCCCTATATGCGCGTGCGCGACCGGCTGTTTGCCGGACATCCCCCGGCATCGACCCTGATGATCGTCAGCGGCTTCACACGCGCGGAGTTCGTGGTGGAGATCGAGGTCGTCGCCGCGGCGATCGAGACGCCTTTGGCAGAAGAGGAGCCGAGATCATGACCGGTCAGCGCAAGATTTGGTGGGGCGATTTCGCGACCACGGACTTTCAAGATATCGGTCCCATGGAAACGATCGCGCTCCTGCCCATCGCGGCAACGGAGCAGCACGGCCCCCATCTCGGCTGCGGCACGGACGCGACGATCGCCCGCGGCATGCTGAAGACGATGATCCCGCTCCTGCCCGGAGACCTCGACCTGCGCATCCTGCCGATCCAGTCGGTCGGAAAATCGAACGAACACCTGCACGCGCCGGGCACGCTGACCATACCGGCAACCGTGCTCATCGACCATTGGATCGCCCTTGGTCAGTCGGTCGCCCGCGCCGGCATTCGCAAGCTGGTGATCGTCAATTCCCATGGTGGCAACGAGGAGGTCATGGGCATCGTCGCGCGGGAGCTCCGGGTGACCGAGGGCATGCTGGTCGCGAAAACCTCGTGGTCCCGTTTCGGCAAACCGGACGGGCTGTTCTCGGATGTGGAAAACCGCTTCGGCATTCACGGCGGCGATGCCGAGACGTCCCTGATCCTGCACTTCCGGCCGCACGCCGTCGATATGGAGAAGGCCGAGGATTTTCCCTCCGTCGTCGCTCGGGACGAGGAGACTTTCGCGCTGCTGCGTGCCACCGGCACCCACGCCTATGCCTGGATCGCCAGCGATCTCAACCCCGGCGGCGCGGTCGGCGAGGCGGCGCAGGCGACGATGGAGAAAGGCAAGGCCCTGGCCGAGCATCAGGCGCGCGGCCTGGTCACGCTTCTCAACGACATGCGGAAGGCGCCATTGCCGGGCGCGCGATAATCGAGGCACGTCCTGTCGAAAACGAAAGACACCGGCGGGGATCGCTCCCGGCCGGCGTCTTGCATTGCATCTGTGCGATTGTTCGCGCTGCGATCAGTCGCGGGCGATGCCGAGCTTGTCGATGGTCGACATCAGGAGATCGGCGCAAGCCTTTGCGGGCTCGTCGTCGGCGCATTTCAGATCGATCTTCACCTCGTCCGTCTCCACGCGGTAATGCGCGGCCTTCGAGGGCGGCGGCGGCGGGCGATGACCCTCGGGGCCGCGCGGGCCCTTGTCGCCCTTCCGGGCCTCTTCCGGACCACGCGGTCCACCCGGCGGGGGCGGGGGCGGCGGGGTCATGGCATCGGTTGCAGCGGGCGGTGCCGGCGGCGGCGGAGGTGTCTCCTGGGCGACCGCTGCGCCTGCAGCGAGCGACAGGGAAAGACCGGCGAGAAGAAGAAGGCGCTTCATAGGAAATCCTATTGTTGAGTGGCCCCCATCAACGCCTCTTTCGCAGCTTTGTTCATGTACCATACGCTGATTTAGGCATGATTTTCCGACGCGCTGCCGCCGCCGGTCCGCTGCGTCGCGCGGGCCGGCGGCAAGAGCGTCACGCCTGCAAAGCGCGCTCGAACACCCGCGTCAGGCGCTCCGCAAAGGCACGGGGGTCGGCCGGCTTGTCGCCATCGAGCACGCGCGCCTGATCGAGAAGGAGGAGGGCGGCATCCTCCTTCAACGCAGTTCCGTCCGCCTTGGCGGCAATCGCCTTGACCAGCGGATGCGCCGGGTTGATCTCGAGAATCGGCTTTGCCGAAAGCTCCAGCCGGCCGGCACCCTGCAGGATCTTTTCCATCTGCCGGTCATAGCCACCCTCGGCGGCAACGAGGCAGACGGCACTTTCCGTCAGGCGGTCGGAGGCACGAACGTCGGAAACCTCGCCCGCGAGCTTCTCCTTGGCGTAGGCGATGAAGGTCGCGACGTCGGCGGAGGGCGCGCTGTCCTGTTCGGCCTCGCCCTCCGGCTTGGCGAACTGGGCGAGATCGGCGGCACCCTGCGTGATCGACTTGAAGGCCTTGCCCTCGAACTCGCCGGCCGTCATGACCCAGAAGCTGTCGATCTGATCCGTCAGAAGCAGAACCTCAATCCCGCGCGCGCGGAAACCTTCCAGCTGCGGCGACGCCTTCAGCTGTTCGACACTGTTGCCGGTGAGATAATAGATCGCCGACTGCTCCGGCTTGGCGTCTTCGACATACTGCTTGAGCGAGCGGCTCTCCGCGCCGCCTGCCGTCGTCTTGAAGCAGGCCAGCGACAGAAGCTGCGTGCGCCGTTCGCCATCCTCGTAGATGCCTTCCTTCAGCACCGCGCCGAAATTCTCCCACACCTTCGCAAAAGCCTCGGCGTCATTCTCCGCCAGCTTCTCGATGGCCGTGATGATGCGGCTCGTCACGCCCTTGCGGATGGCCGAGAGGATCGGGCTTTCCTGGATCATCTCGCGCGAGACGTTCAGCGGAAGGTCGGCGGTATCGACGAGACCGCGGACGAAGCGGAGATAGCGCGGCAGCACGTCGGCTTCATCGGTGATGAAGATGCGCTTCACGTAGAGCTTCATCCGGCCCTTGCGGTCCGGATCGAACATATCGAACGGCTGCGCTCCCGGAATATAGGCAAGCGTCGTATATTCGTGGCGTCCTTCGGCACGGAAATGCACGGTCAGGGCCGGTTCGTCGTACTGGCCAGACAGGCTGCGATAGAAATCGGCGTGATCTTCCTTGGAGACCTCGTTCTTCGCGCGCGTCCAGAGCGCCGTGCCGTCCGTCAGCGGCACAGGCTCGGCACCGGGCTTCTCCACAATGGCGATCGGCACCGGCACGTGGCCGGACTGCTCCTTGACGATCCGCTCGACGGACCAGCGCGCGGCATAGCTCTTGGCGTCTTCCATCAGGTTGAGCGTGATGCGCGTCCCGCGCGCCGGGGCATCCGCGAGGTGGACCGGGCTGACGGTATAGGCGCCCTGCCCGTCCGACGACCAGAGCCAGGCCTCTTCCGAACCGGCACGCCGCGAGACCACATCCACCCGGTCCGCGACCATGAAGCAGGAATAGAAACCGACGCCGAACTGGCCGATCAGTTGTGCGCCCTCGCCCGCCTTATTAGCCTCGATCCGCTCCATGAAGGCACGCGTGCCGGAGCGTGCGATCGTGCCCAGCGCTTCGATCAGCTCCTCGCGGCTCATGCCGATACCGTTGTCCTCGACGACGAGGCGACGATTGTCCTCGTCGAGCGTCAGCGTGATCCGGCTGTCGGCATCGCTGCCCAGAAGGTTCGGCGCGGCGATCGCCTCGAAACGCAGCTTCTCGCAGGCGTCGGCCGCGTTCGAGATCAGCTCGCGCAGGAACACGTCCTTGTCCGAATAGACCGAGTGCACCATCATGTGCAGCAGACGCGACACGTCGGCTTCGAAAACATGGCTCTCGGCGGGGCGGTCCGCATCAAGGTTCGTCATCTGTCGTCTTCTCCGTCATGGTCGAATGTCGAACGACCAGTTGGCGAAGATTTCGTGCGGATTCAAGAGGCTCGGGGCGGTCCCTGTCAAGTTGTCGGGGAAAAAACATGCGGACGTTGCCCCGGGGCGGATACCCCGGGACGCCGTTCCATCATCGGCCGGCAGGATGCCTTACGGCCGCAGCGCCTCTTCGCCAGCGGCAGGAGCGCCGGCACCCTGGTCGGGCGCAGGGCCCGTACCCGGTGCCGGACCATCCTCAGGGCCGTCTGCAGGGCCGGGAGCGCCATCGGCGACAGGGCCTGCGGCCGGGCCGGGACCAACATCGGATCGGGCATCGGATCGGGCATCGGGCCCGCCCTTCGGGCCGCCTTTCGGCCCCTTCGGGCCATCGGGACCGGGACGCGGTCCGAGGCCGTGATGCGGCGGCTTGCCCGCCGGGCCGAGCGCTTCGATCTTGCCGTCGGGATGGACGAGGAAGCTCGCATGCAGGAAGCCGTCATCGAAGCGGCCCTGAATGCTGATCTCCTCGTTGACCGTCACGAGCTTGCCGTCCTCGCCGGAGGGGCCGGTCTCGACCAGAGCGCGGCCGCTGGCATCCTGAAGGACGAACTTGTTGCCGAAGACCTCGGCCACCTTGCCCTTGATGGTGACGAGGTCGCCATCCGGCAGGGTGGCGATGGCGACGGGCGCCATCGGCGCCATCTCGACGCTCGGCTTGGCGAGCTTCATCGCACCGGCGCCGCCGGCGACGCCGAGGGCGAGCAGGGCAATGGCCGCGACGCCGGTAAACGCCAGCCGCGACGGGCGCCTGCGGTGGGGCGGCGCGGGGCGGTCCGTTGCGACATGCGGGACGGCCTGTTCTGCGCCGGTGTGGGTTTCTTCGTTGGACATCGTGTTCTCCTGTCGTGTTGACCGGACCTTTCTAGCAAGACCCTGCCACCGGCAGCCTGAACCCCGCGGTTCAGTTTGCGTTAAGCCGCCGCGCCCTATGTCATCCTCCACGATCAGCGGGAAACGGCATGCCATGAGAGTTCTTCTAGTCGAGGACGACGCCGATCTCTCCCGGCGCATCGCCACCAGCCTGCGTGCGGAAAGCTTCGTCGTCGACATCGCCACCAATGGGGAGGATGCGGAACATGCCGGCCTCACCGAGATCTTCGACGTCGCCGTGCTCGATCTCGGCCTGCCTCGCAAGGACGGCATCTCCGTGCTCAAGGCCTGGCGGGAAGCGGAGCGGCTCTTCCCGGTCATGATCCTGACGGCGCGCGACGGGTGGCCGGACAAGGTCGCCGGCTTCAAGGCCGGTGCCGACGACTTCATGACCAAACCGTTCAAGGTGGAGGAACTCGTCCTGCGCCTGCGCGCGCTCGTGCGCCGCGCCACGGGCCACGCCGCGTCGCTCGTCACCTGCGGTCCGCTCGTGTTCGACGCGCAGCTCGGCACCTTCGAGCTGGAGGGCCTGCCGCTGAAACTGACGGCGCTCGAATGGCGCGTGCTCTCCTGCCTGATCCTGCGCAGGGAGGTGATCGTCGATCGTCGCGAGCTGATCGAGCGGGTCTATGAGGGCGACGCGGAGGTCGATTCCAACTCGATCGAGGTCATCATCGCGCGGCTGCGCCGCAAGATCGGCGCGGAGCGGATCGAGACGGTTCGCGGCCGGGGCTACATGCTGACGGCCGCGCCATGAAGCTCCTCGCCCTCCCGTCGCGATCGACCATCTCCGCCCGGCTCCTGATCTTCTCGACGCTGTTCGTCACGGCAGCCGTGATCGTCGCCGCCGTCATCCTCTGGCTGATCGTGGCCGGCGTCGTGCGCGAGCAGATCGACCAGCGGCTCGACACCCAGATCGACGCGCTGCGCGGCACGCTGGTGGTCCAACCGGATGGTTCGCTGGCGCTCGGCGCCGCGCTCGATGGCCCGCCGTTCGACCGCATCGGCTCCGGCTGGTACTGGCAGGTGACGGGAGACGGCGCGCCGATCACCTCCTTGTCCCTCGGCCGCCGCACGATCGAAAGCCCGCCGCGCCCGATGCCCGGCCGGCATCGGGCCGGCGCGGGCGATCCGCAGACACGGGCCGAGGCTGCCGACGATGGCGGCAGGGATCTGCACATCCGCACGGTCGAGACCCGCATCGGCGACCGAACGCTCGACATCTCCGCGACGGCGCCGCAGGCGGCGCTGAACGATCCGGCACGGCGGGCCCTCCTCTGGCTGGTGCCGGCCATGGCGGTTCTCGGGATCAGCCTCGTCCTCGGCACCCTGCTGCAGGTGCGCTACGGTCTGCGCCCCTTGAAGAGGCTCACGCGGGATATTGCCGACGTCGCGGAAGGGTCGCGCGAAACGCTGCCCGACGCCCAGGCCGAAGAGCTGCGGCCGGTGGCAGGTGAGATCAACCGGCTCATCGCCACGAACGTCCAGCGCCTCGCCGACACCCGGTTGCACTTCGCCAACCTCGCCCACGGCCTGAAGACGCCCGTGGCAAGCCTGTCGCTCGCGCTCGACGATCGCAACGACCCGGACGGCGAGATGCGCCGGCTGGTGGAGCGGATCGACGAGCGCATTCGCCATCATCTCGCGCGCGCTCGCAAGACGATGTCCGGCGCAGGCATGGGGGCCGCGACCGACCTTCATGCGAGCCTTGCCGATCTCGTGCAGATCCTTTCGCGCATCCATGCAGACCGGGGGTTGGCCATCGACTGCGCCGTCCACGCCGACATCGCGGTCGCCTGCGCGGCCGACGATCTCGACGAGATTCTCGGCAACCTGATCGACAATGCCTGCAAATGGGCCCGAACCGCCGTCGGCATTACGGCAGTCGTCGAAGGCCGCACGGTCGTTATCAGCATCGAGGATGACGGGCCGGGGATCGCCGAGGACCGGATCGCCAACGCGTTTCTGCCCGGAACGCGCATGGACGAGACCGTTCAGGGCGACGGGTTCGGGCTGACGATCGCGCGTGAGGTCGCCGAACTCTACGGCGGCAGCATCGTCCTGGCCAACCGCCCCGCAGGTGGCCTGACGGTCCGCCTCACCCTGCCCCGCGCCACGGCACAGACAGCGGCGGCGATACCGCGCGCAGATCGTGCCGACGGCTGACGCAGGAGCGCCGTCCGGATACCGCCCGCCGCGTGGAACTTCGCCCGCAACTGCCCGTTAACGCGCATATCGAACCGAAGGAGTGACCATGGCAAACCAGAACAATATTTCCCCGGCTGTACGGTCTTTGCAGAACGAGCAGGGCGACCGCGAGCGTCGCGGCACGGAAAGCGATCTCGACAAGGCGCTGGAAGATACGTTCCCCGCCTCGGATCCGGTTGCCGTTTCCTCCACCACCGGCGACACCGGCAAAAGCCGCTTCCGCAACCGCCCGTCCGCCTCGTCCGACGTGAAGGGTTCGATCGACGGCTATCTGGCCGACATCGAAGGCCGCATTCGCGAGAAGCCGCTTGCCGCCGCCGCCATCGTTGCCGGACTGGCCTGGCTCTACGGCCGTACGCGCTGAACTTAAAGTCCGGTAAGACATTGCACAGGCAGGCTCAGGCCTGCCTGTTTCGTTTCGGGATATCCCGGGGTCCGGAAAGATCGGCGAAGCCGACGCGGTTTCGGCCTTCGCGCTTGGCCTGATAGAGCGCAGAGTCCGCCTCGGAAACCAGGCGATGGACGCCATCGAGCGGCCGTCCGGCCATGTGGGACACACCGATACTTGTGGTCAGCGCGATCCGCCCGCCCTCCTCGCTGCGCACGTCCAGCGCCATGATCTCCGCGCGGATGCGCTCGGCGATCCCGGCGAGAGCTGCACGACCCTGCCCGGACAGGACGGCCACGAATTCTTCCCCGCCATAGCGGCCGACGCGAACCCCGGCGTCCTCCTCGAACCGCTGCAGGGCGGCAGCCACCGCCACGAGACAGGCATCGCCGGCATGATGGCCATAGGTATCGTTGATCGCCTTGAAGTGGTCGAGGTCAATCATCATCACGCCGACATCCGGACCGCCGGCTGTCGCGGCCTGGAACGCGGCATCCAGAACAGCCTGCAGCGAGCGGCGGTTGGCAAGGCCCGTCAGTCCGTCGCGGTCGGAGAGGATCTTCAGGAGCGTGTTGGTGCGTGAGAGATCGCTCGACAGCGCGCCATAGGCTTCAACCGCACCGGCGATGGTTGCGAGCTCATGGAAGACCGGCGTCCGCGGTGCGTCGCCCTCGGCATTGCCGCTGCCGATCGCTTCGAGCCGCGCCACCGCCGCGCCGATCGGCGCCATGACATGGCGGCTGACCACCCAAAGCGTCACGACGAGAAACAACACCGGCAGCGTGAGGATCAGCGTCCAGCCGAGCTTGACCTCGCGCGCGGCACTGCCGATGGTGGAGGCCATGCTGTCGGCCAGCGCCACCGCGTCCGTTGCCAGCGTCTCGCTCAGACGGTCGGCCGTGCGGATGGCATGCTGGTAGGCCTCAGCACTCGCCGCGTCCGTATTCTTGATCTGCGTTGCGGTCTCCGCCGTCATCTCGGCATCGCCCAGATCGCGCAGCTTCCGGGCAGCCTCGCGGGTCGACACGATCACCTTGACGGAGGCGGCGATATCGCGCGCGCCGGCGATCAGCGTCTGGTTTTCATCGAGCGTAAAACTCTGGCAGAGCGTTTGCAGCTGCAGCTGGATCTGTCGCTCGATCTTGCGGTCATGGGCAAGGTAGACCGACCGGATGAGCGATGCGGCCCGTTCGATCTTCAGCGCGTTCCGGTTCTGGGACAGGATGAGCGGAATCTGCTCGTCGCGGGCCGTCTGCGCGTCCCGCTCGATCCCGTTCAGAAACCGCACGGAGTAGGTTGCGGCAATCCCGGCATAAAGGCAGACCAGCAGCAGGGCGACCCTGCCGACGATCCGCATCGAAATGCCATGCCGGGGTTTACGCAGAAAGGTCATGGATCAATAGATACTGAAGGGGAAGTAGATGTCGTTGATCCGCTCGTAGCTGCCGTCGAGACGGGTTTTCTTGATGGCCGCGTTGACCTGCTCCAGCAGTGCCGTATCGCTCTTGCGCGCCGTCACATGCGCCGTGCTCTGGAGAAAATCGTTGGTGACGGGATCGCCGATGAACTCGAAGGCGGACCCTTCGGCGCTTTCGAGAAAGCTCATCAGTTCGATCGCATCGCCAAGCATCAGATCCGCCTTGCCCTGCTCGAGAAATGACTGGGCTTGCGGCTGGTCCTCGCCGAAGACGAGCGTGCTCTTGGCATAGACCTTGGACAGATATTGCGATTGCATCGTCCCCTTTCCCGCCGTGATGCGCGCGCCGGCAAGGCCCTCCGGGCTGATGTCCTGATACTTCTTCGCATCGCCGATGAACACGGCATGCGAGCGGTAGTAGGGATCGGAATAGGCGATGCGCTTCGCCCGCTCCTCGGTGAAGGCCATGCTGGAGACCATGAGGTCGTATTTGTTCTGCTCCAGCCCCTCGATGATCTCCGCCCAGGGCGTGACGACGAAGGTGCAGGTCCGCTGCATCTCCTTGCAGAGTGCCTTGGCGATATCGACGTCGAAACCGGCGAGTTCGCCCTTCTCGTTGATGAAGTTGAACGGGGGATACGCCCCCTCCGTGCCGATCCGCAGGACCGGATCCTCCGCCAGCGTCGGACTGGCGGAGACGAGCGTCAGAAGGAGCGCTGCAAGCGTGCGTCTGGATATCATGGTGGATCTCCGGTTTCGGAGCGCATGATGGCCGAGGGCTGTTAACGGCGGGTCCAGAAATTAGGTAAACTTATTCTTACTCTCATCGATTTGAGGGGTATTCGATCGGAACACGCAACGGCAACGGGCGCTTAGCTATAGTCGATACCGGTCGCGTGGGCCGCCGTAAGCATGCCCTTGTAGATGCCCTCTTCCGAACCGGCGATCACGACGGCGCCGACGGCACGCTTGTAGAAACCGGTCGGTCCCGCGCCGCCGATGACGCCATAGCCGTAGCCCTGATCGTACATGGCCAGCAAGGTCTTCAGAAGCAGCGCGTGACCGATACCCTTGCCGCGCATGGCCTCGTCCACACCGGTCGGCCCGAAGAATCCGCGTGCGGTCGCGTCGTAGCAGGCAAAGCCGACGACCTCGCCTTGTCTGACGGCGACGAGCAGCGAGACCGGCTGTCGCATCATCGCCACGGTCGCCTCGCTGACCCAACCCTGCCCGAAGCGCGGGCCGATCCAGGCCGCAATCGTATGCAGCTCCGGCGGCAGGGCGCGGCGGATGACGACGCCTTCGGTGGCCACCTTTTCATCCAGTGCCGCATCCGGCTTCAGGTCGTAAAGGTTGACGAGCATGTCCATGGCAGAATTCCCTATCCCTTGACCGCGCCGGCGGTGAGACCGGCCACGATGCGCCGCTGGAAGATCAGAACGACGATGATCAGCGGCAGTGTAACGGTGACCGAAGCGGCCATGATCTGGCCGAACGGATATTCATAGCGCGTCGTGCCCCCGATGAGGCCGATCGCGACCGGAACGGTCTTATTCTCGTCCGTCAGCATGAAGGTGAGCGCGAACAGGAACTCGTTCCAGGCGAGAATGAAGGCGAGAATACCGGTGCTGGCCAGAGACGGCCCCATCAGCGGCAGCAGGATCCGGGTGAGAATCCGGAAATGCGAGCACCCGTCGATCAGCGCCGCCTCCTCCAGCTCCCGCGGAAACTCGCGAATGAAGGTCGTGAGGATCCAGGTGGTGAAGGGAACGGTGGAGAGCAGGTAGGTGACGATCAGCGCACTCGGGCGATTGTAGAGTCCGAGCGCGTTGATGAGCTCGAACATGCCGGAGAGGACCGCGACTTGCGGGAAGATCGAGATCATCAGGATCGCCATGAGCACGAGCCGCTTCTGCGGAAACTCCAGGCGGCCGAGAGCGTAGGCCGAGACGATGCCGAGCGCGAGCGACACGACCGTCGTGCCCGTTGCCACGAAGACAGAATTGAGGAGCGAACCC
The DNA here is from genome assembly GCF_021168455.1 of Rhizobium quercicola. Lineage (NCBI taxonomy): Bacteria > Pseudomonadati > Pseudomonadota > Alphaproteobacteria > Hyphomicrobiales > Rhizobiaceae > Rhizobium > Rhizobium quercicola. Next base: position 230,150 of record NZ_JAJOZR010000001.1, on the reverse strand, counting down.
ATGAAGACCGGGTTGTCGAACAGCTGACGGTAATAGCTAAAGTTCAGCGCCGGCAGGAAAGCGGTCGTGTAGAGCTCCGCCCCCTGCTTGGTGGAGGAGACGATCGCCCAATAGTAGGGAAACAGCGTGTAGGCGAGGACGAGAAGGATGAGCACGCCGAGAGCGCCCTTCCGGACCCGCCGCCGCAGGCGGTAATGCGCCGACGACCGGCGCTTGATGCGAAGGGGCGCAGCGGTGGAAGCCGTCGTGGCCATGTTCATTCTCCCGCCGACCGATCGAGGCGCAGCGCGCCAATAAGGATGATGGCGACCAGAGCGACCAGCAGGAACACCCATGTGGAGGCCGCCGAACCGACGCCCAGTTCCTGAAAGCTGATCAACCGGTCCCGCGCATAGATCGACACCGTCATGACGTTCTGGTTGCTGGCGGCGAGCACATAGGCGAGGTCGAACATGCGGATCGCATCGAGCGACCGGAAGAGCACGGCAACGCCGATGGCCGGTTTCAGCAAGGGCAGCGTGATCGACCAGAACCGTTTCCATGCGGGGATGCCGTCGACCTCGGCCGCCTCCATCATCTCGCCGGGAATCGTCTGGAGGCCGGCGAGGATCAGGAGCACCATGAAGGGCGTCGTCATCCAGACGTCGATGAAGATCACCACACCCATGATCAGCGAACTGCTGGCCGTCCAGGCGATGCCGTGGTCGATCAGCCCGAGGGAGATCAGGATGCGGTTGAAGACGCCAAACTGATCGTTCAGCATCCATTCCCAAATCTTGGTGGCGACGACGACGGGGATCGCCCAGGGAACGAGGATCGCCGCGCGCAGAAGTCCGCGCCCGGGAATCGCCTCGTTGAGCAGCAGGGCGATGCCGAGACCGAGCAGCGTCTCGATCGCTACCGAAATGACGGCGAAGGTCAGCGTATTGCGGACCGCCGACCACCAGGCGGGATCGTTGATGACCTCGATGAAATTCGAAATGCCGACCATGCCGTACACGGTGGGATCGTCGAGATAGGCATCCGTGAAGCTGAAGAAGAACGTGCGGCCGAGCGGCCAGACCGCAACCATCAGCATGACGACAACCAGCGGCGTCAGGAACAGCCACGCCGTCCTGTGCTCCCGGCGGGCGAGCTTAGCGCTCATGGCGCAATCCCCCCTCGGCTGGAACGCCTTCGTGCACCGCGCTCGAAGATCGGTGGGCGATCCTCTGGCCCTCCCCATCGAAGACGAAGATGTCGGCATCCGCAAAGGAAAGCCCGACCGGCTGATTGCGTCGCTCGGCGGGGGGACGGCCGGCGACGCGCACGACCCAGATCGTCTCGTCGGACAGGCGGATATAGGCGAAATGCTCGTGGCCGAGGTCCTCGACGCGCTCCAGAATGCCGTCCATCCGGCCGGCGCCAGCCGCAACGATCGTCAGCGCTTCGGGCCGAACGCCGATGGAGGCGGGCGGACTGCCATCGGCCAGAAGGCCGGGCGGCAAGGCGAACCCGTTTGTCCCGGAGCCTGCTGCCAAGTTGGCGAAATTCATTCGGGGACTGCCGATGAAGCCCGCGACGAAGCGGTTGACCGGTGTTTGGTAGAGTTCCAGCGGTGTACCGACCTGCTCGATGGAGCCCTGGTTGAGCACGACGATCCGGTCGGCAAGCGTCATCGCCTCGGCCTGATCGTGGGTCACGTAGACCATGGTGGTCTTGATGTCCTCGTGCAGGCGCGCGATTTCGATGCGCATTTCCATTCGGAGGTCGGAATCGAGGTTGGACAGCGGCTCGTCGAAGAGGAAGATTTCCGGCTCGCGTACGAGCGCCCGGCCGATCGCCACGCGCTGGCGCTGACCACCGGAGAGTTCCCGCGGACGTCGCGCGAGCAGGTGATCGACCTTCAGCATCCGGGCGACCGTCTCGACCTTGCGGCGGATCGCATCCTTGCCGAGGCGCATGGTTTCCAGTGCGAAGCCGATGTTTCGCTCGACGCTCATATGGGGATAGAGCGCATAGGACTGGAAGACGAAAGCGACGCCGCGTTTGGACGCGGGCACGTCCGTGACCTCCTCGCCATCGATGAGCACCTGACCGCTGGTGGCGGGAACGAGGCCGGCGACGATGCGCAGCAGAGTCGATTTCCCGCAGCCCGAGGGGCCGACGAACACCACGAACTCGCCGTCCGCGATGTGAAGATCGACGCCGCGGATGACGGCGTGCGTGCCGTACGCTTTGGTGACGGAGGAAAGGGCGATGGATGCCATGGCAGATCCGATCAGGAAGACAAGAGAACGCCGCCGCACCTGCGGCGCGGCCGGTGCGTGGTCATGCGGAAAGGGGAGGATGAGACGAGAGAGCGTCCCGAAGCCACATCGCGCCGCCGTTTCCGACCCTTCACGGGACGGAAACGGCGGACAGCCTTGGGAGGGCTCAGCGACTTTCTTTCAGCTTCTCCAGCCGGGCGGCCAGATCCTTGAGGCCGCTCTCGACCTCCTTGCTGCCCGACAGCATGTCGTGGACGCTGCGGTAGAAGGCCTGCGACACGCGGTTGTAGCTGGTGCCGGTATAGCCGGACGGGCGGCTGGCGCTGTCGGCGAAGGCCTGCTGGTTGTCCTTGAGGAAGGGGATCTTCGCCAGCACGTCGGGATCGGTATAGAGGGCCGTGATGGACGGGTTGAAGGCGGCATCGACGGCGCGCATCTTCTGCATTTCCGGCCCCGTGATGAAATCGACGAAGTTCGCCGCGACATCCGGCTTGGTCGAAAACTTGGAGACGCCGTAATACATCGGGCCGAGGCAGCCGGACGATTTCTCGCCGGCCTTGCCGACCGGAAGCGGCATCATGCCGACCTTGTCGATGACGGCGCTGCCCTTGGTCTGCGACGTGCCCCAGACATAGGGCCAGTTGCGGTGGAAGACAGCGTTGCCGGACTCGAAGACGGCGCGCGAGGCTTCCTCGTCGTAGTTGAGCACGCCTTCGGGGCTGATCGTGCCGATCCAGCTTTTCGCGAGCGTCAGAGCGCCGACAGCGGCGGGATTGTCGATCGTGACCTTGCCGTCGTCGGAAATGATGTTGCCGCCGCCGCTGGAGCTGATCAGCTCGATCGCGTCGCAGGTCAGACCTTCAAAGCTCTTGGCCTGCCAGGCATAGCCCCACATGTCGGCCTTGCCGTCGGCGCGTTCCTTGTCCTGGATCTCCTTGGCGGTGGCCGTCAGCTCTTCCCAGGTCTTGGGTGCGGGCTTGCCGTATTTTTCGAGGAGATCCTTCCGGTAGAACATCAGGCCGACGTCCATATAGGCCGGCATGGCGACCAGCTTGCCGTCGAGCTTGGCGGCGTTCAGCGTCGAGGCGAAGTGCTGGTCCTGATCGGCCTTGGGCACGAGCGTGGAGATGTCGAGCAGGTTGTTCTTGAACATGCCGAGCCAGATCACGTCGAGGAAGAGAACGTCGACATCGGTGGATTTGGCGGCGAGCAGCTGCTGGTAGAGCGGGATCGCGTCATCCAGAAGCGCCGGCATCTTGTTGATCTTCGCTTCGTTCCCGGTCTTCTCCTTCCAGGCGGCGGCGGCCTTGGTGCAGAGCTCGAACTCGGTCGATGCGCAGAAGACCGACACGGTTTCGGCGTGTGCCGCGCCGGCGCCCAGAAGGGCGAGAAGCGGAAGGCTGAAGGCAAGCTTTCGATTGAACATGACGGTCGTTCCCCTGTTCGATTTTTTCCTCTGACGGCGTCTTCGTTTTGATTTTTTCGGCCGTTGATGACGATTGGACTGGATATGACCAGTTATGTCAATCGCCCTTCAATTTTATATTTCAGGCTTGTGACAAGATCTGTAATGATGGCACGAGCAGGAAAGGAATCCGGTTGGGCGACGGTGCGGCAGCAGACATCTTTGTGGACGGGACGCACAGCGCACACGTCGATGCGCCGCTTGCCACCGTGGTGCGTCACGACGATCCGCGGCCGCTTCACCAGCAGGTGAAGGAGGCGCTGCTGCGCGCCATCGAAGACGGGCGCCTGCCGCACAACGGAAAGCTGCCGTCCGAGCGCAAGCTCGTCGAATCCTTCGGCGTCAGCCGCATCACGGTGCGCCACGCGATCCAGGACCTGATCCGCCAGGGCATGGTGAAAAGCCAGCCGGGCAAGGGCCTCTACGTCACGCTGCGCCCGCGCGGCTATGAGCTGCAGGTGCTGGAGAGCTTCACGGCGACCGCCCTTTCCACCAACCGGCAGCCGGGCAGCATGCTGGTGGAGGTGCAGGCCTACAGGCCGGCCGCCGACATCACCCGGCCCCTGTTCCTGCCGGAAGGGGCCGAGGTGGTCATCCTCAAGCGGATCCGGATGATCGACGGCGTGCCCGTCGCCATCCAGACGGACTGGCTGCCGGCATCCCAGGTGCCGGGACTGGCCGATCTCGACTGGACCGGGGCCAACCGCTCGCTCTATGCCGAACTGCGCGATCGCTACCACATCCAGCCCGGTCGCGGCCATACGACGCTCAGCGCCCGCATCGCTACGCCGTGGGAGGCCGAACGTCTGGAGCTCGCCCATCCGGCTGCGGTTCTCACCGTCGACCAAATCGTGTTCGATCGCCGCAACCGGCCGATCAATATGACGACGCTCGTCCACCACCCCGAGCGATATCCGCTGACGCTGACGCAGTCATAGCGCGCGCTTTCCGGGGGTCGCTCCTGAGGACGAACTGCGGTAGAAGCCGGCCGTTGCACCGGAAGCGCTCGTGGAAACCACTCTCTATCTGCCCGTGAAGACATTTCTGGAAAGCTTCGGCTTCGAGGTCAAAGGCGAGGTCGCGAGCTGCGATCTCGTCGGCGTGCGCGCGGGCGAGCCCGACATCGTCGTCGTCTGCGAGCTGAAGCTGACCTTCAATCTGGAGCTGATCCTGCAGGCCGTGGACCGGGCGAGCCTCTGCGACGAGGTCTGGATCGCCGCGCGGGTGTCGGCGAAGGGACGCGGGCGCGAGGCGGACAAGCGCTATCGCGACCTCTGCCGCAGGCTCGGCATCGGCATGCTGGGCGTTGCGGATACCGGCGCCGTCAGCGTCATCGTCAGCGCCGTCTCACCCATGCCGCGCACAAACCCGAAGCGCCGGGCGCGCCTCGTCAAGGAACACCGCGCGCGCCAGGGCGACCCGACCGCCGGTGGCGGCGCGCGCGCACCGATCATGACCGCCTACCGCCAGCAGGCGCTTCTCTGCGCCGCCGCGATCAGGGCAGGCCGGGTGCGCCCTGTGGAGATGCGGCCGAAGGCGCCCAAGGCGGCTGCGATCTTGCAGGACAATGTCTATGGCTGGTTCGAACGCGTCGAACGCGGGGTCTACCGCCTGACCGAAACCGGCATGAAGGCGCTGGAGCGCTGGCCGCAGATCGACGACGCGGCGGAGGCATGACCGCTGGCTCGTACCGGCCGAAAACTGTCATAAAACGGTGATAGACGATCAGCGACAGCACAGGGGGAGAGACCATGACGACCATCCGCACGATCGAGCAGCTTGCCGACATTTATGACGGCGTCTCGGAGGCGTCCACGGCGAAAGTCACCTCGGCCCTGACGCCGGGATACCGGGCGATGATCGAGGCTTCGCCGTTTCTGGCGCTTGCGACCATCGGGCCGGAGGGCATGGATTGCTCACCACGCGGCGATGCGGCCAGCATCGTGCGCGTGCGCGACGAGAAGACGGTGCTCCTGCCGGACTGGCGCGGCAACAACCGCATCGATTCGCTGCGAAACATCGTCCGCGATCCGCGGGTCGCCCTCATGCTGCTCGTCCCGGGCTCCAACACGACGATGCGGATCAACGGCGCGGCGACGGTCTCGATCGAGCCCGACCTGCTCGAAAGCTTCGAGATGGACGGCAAGCACCCGCGCAGCGTCATCGTGGTCGAGATCCGCGAGGTCTATTTCCAGTGCGCCCGCGCGCTCATCCGCTCCGAACTCTGGAACCCCGCCCGCTTCCAAGACCCGGCCACTCTGCCAACGGCCGGGGAACTGCTGAAGCAGGCAAAGGCGAGCTTCGATAAGGAAACCTACGATCGCGAATGGGCGGACCGCGCCGCCCGGACGATGTGGTAGCGCGCCTCAGAGCGACCGCGTAATGCCGCCATCCACGCGGATGCTCTGCCCGGTAATGTAGCCCGCGCCAGCGGAGGCCAGGAACGAGACCGTGGCCGAGATCTCCTCGCTCCTGCCGTAGCGGCCCATGGGAACGCGATCGCGAAACGCATCCTTCTCCGGCAGGCTGTCGATGAAGCCGGGGAGCACATTGTTCATCCGCACGTTGTCGGCGGCGAACTGGTCGGCGAACAGCTTGGTGTAAGCGGCCAGACCCGCGCGGAAGACAGACGAGGTCGGGAAGACAGGATCGGGCTCGACCGCACTGAAACTCGAAATATTGATGATGACGCCGGCTTTCTGCGCGCGCATGATCGGTGCGACCAGCCGCACCGGGCGCACCACATTCATGAAATAGACGTCCATGCCGCGCACCCAGTCCTCGTCTGTGATGTCGGCGACGGGCGCACGGGGTCCGTGGCCGGCGCTGTTGACGAGAACATCGATGCGGCCCCAGCGCGCCATGGTGCGATCGACCAGCGTCTTCAAATCCTCGTTCGACTGGTTGGAGCCGGTCACGCCCAGACCGCCGAGCTCTTCCGCCAGCGCCTCGCCCTTGCCGGACGACGAGAGGATCGCGACCTTGAAGCCGTCGGCGGAAAGCCTTCGGGCGGCATCCGCGCCCATGCCGCTTCCACCGGCGGTGATGATGGCGATCTTGTCTGTCATGGCGTCTGCCTTTCGCGTGCCGGGATGATGGGAGATTTATGCCACCGCCCGCGACGGGAGCGAAGCGGTTTTTCCGGCGATCGGCGTGGCGCCGACATGCGAACGGCGGCCGTGCGGCCGCCATTCGGTTCGTGCTTCGGATCAGGCCGGCTGGAGGCGGGCCCGCCCGGCGAAGACGATGACGACCACGCCGAGAAGGGCGGAAATGCTGGTAAACCCGAAGACCGCAGCCGCGCCGTGGGTGTCGACAAGCAGTCCGCCGAGCACGGCACCGCTCGAAATCGCGATCTGGAACGTGCTGAGCATCAGGGCGCCCGCACTTTCGGCCTCGTCGCCGGCGGCACGCGTCACATAGCTCTGGACGCTGACCGGCAGGGCACCGAAGGCAAAGCCCCAGAGCGCTGTGGTGACGGCTGCGATCGCCGGCGAGGCCCCGAGGAGTGCCAGAACCAGCGCCGTCGCGGCGACGCCGCCGGCGGCAAGCGCGATCGAGAGCGACGTGTTGCGCTCCGAGACAAAGCCACCGAAGATATTGCCGAGGAAGCCGCCGATGCCATAAGCGAGCAGGATGCCCGAGAGGGCCTCCACGCCGAAGCCGGGCACGGTTTCGAGATAGTAGCGGATGAAGGTGAACCCGGCAAAGTGACCGGCCACCACGAGAAGCACGGTCAGCAGACCGACGCGGATGGCCGGCCGGCGCAGGACGCCGAGCAGCGTCGAGAGGCCCGCGGCACCCTTTGACGGCATGGCGGGAAGGCTTGTGGCCTGCATGACGAAGGCGACGATGCCGAGGGCGGCGGCGATGCCGAAGGCCGTGCGCCAGCCATAGGCCTCGCCGATCCAGGCGCCGAGGGGCGCGGCGCAGACGGTGGCGAGCGACACGCCCGTCATGATGATCGCCATGGCGCGCGGCATCAGGCGACCGGGGACGAGCCGCATGGCGAGCGCCAGCGACATGGCCCAGAAGCCGCCGAGGCCGATGCCGAGCAGCGCGCGCGACAGAAGCAGCATGGGAAGACCGCTGGCAAAGGCAGCCATGAGGCTCGACACGACGAGAAGGGCCGTCAGCACCAGAAGCGTCGCGCGACGGTCCCACCGGCTGGTTCCGATCACGACGGCGGGGCCGGCAATCGCCCCGACGATGGCCGTCATGGTCACGGATTGTCCGGCCGCGCCGACACTGACGCCGAGATCCTGCGACATGGGCGTCAGCAGGCTTGCCGGCAGGAACTCGGCCGTTACCAGGGCGAAAACGCCGAGAGACAGCGATGCGACACCGGCCCATGCCGCCGTTTTGACGTCGTCGGGTGCCGGCACCTGGGCGACGTCGTCGTCGATGAGCGTGTTCATAAGCAGGTTCTCCAATACGATCTGTCCCTATGGTTAGGCGCGACAAGCTGGAGAATCTATGCTAGAAAATCCATATCGCATGACCATTCGTCCAAACTGGGAGCCGGTGCCGTGAACGATCCGCTGACGGAAATGCTCAAAGGACTGCGCCTCGATGGCGTGGATTACAGCCGCTGCCAGCCGACGGCGCCCTGGGCGACGGCCTTTCCGAAACAGAAGGCGGCGCAGTTCCACTTCCTCGCAGCCGGCTCCGCCTTCTTCCAGAGCCCGTCCGGCGCCTGGAGCGAGCTGCATCCGGGCGACGCCCTGCTTCTGCCGCGCGGCGATGCCCATCTCATCGCCAGCGGACCGGACGTGCCGGCCACTCCGCTCGCGGCCTTGCCGCGCAAGCCGCTCTGCGACGGCATCGTCGAGCTGGAATGCCGCGGCGCGAGCAGTGGCAACGTCCTCTTCTACGCGCTGATGCGCTTCAATGTCGATACGCTGCATCCCCTGCTGCAACTGATGCCGGATGTGATGCGCGCCAGCGACCTCGCCGCCAGCGAGCCGTCCATCCGGCCGCTGCTCGATGCCATGCAGCGCGAGGTCGAGATGAACCGCGTCGGTGCCGGCGGCATTCTCTCGCGTCTCGCCGACGTGCTGACGGCCACGCTGATCCGCACCTGGGTGGAGCATGGCTGCGGCGATTCCACCGGATGGCTGGCGGCCTTGCGCAATCCCGAGATCGGCCGCGTGCTGGCGGCGATCCACCTCGATCCCGCGCACGACTGGAGCGTCGACGAACTCGCCCGCCATATGGGCGCCTCCCGCTCGGGCTTTGCCCAGCGCTTTGCGGACGTGGTCGGCGAGACGCCTGCCCGTTACGTCGCCCGCATGCGGATGCATCAGGCCCACCAATGGCTTGGCGAAGGCCAGCGCGTCGCCGCAGTGGCGGAACGGCTCGGCTACGAGTCCGAAGCCTCCTTCAGCCGCGCCTTCAAGCGCATCACCGGCAGCCCGCCGAGCCACGTGCGGGATGTGGCGAAACGCCAGCCGCGGGCGCCCGCGATGGAGATGCTCGGGGTGGCCCAGGAGGCTTGACATCGCGGAGCGGCAACGCGCAAGCAGTTTCGTCCCGCTAATCTCCCAGCATCGCAACCACGGTTTCCGCGCAGAGCGCCAGCGACACGGCACCGGCATCGCGGTGGCCGACGCTGCGTTCGGCGAGCGGTCGCGCTCGACCGAGGCGGGGCGTCAGCGCACGGGTCGCTTCGGCGGCCGCGGTCGCGGCTGAGGCGGCGCGGGTCCAGGCTGCCTTCAACGAGCGTGTTTCCGCAAACGCCGTCTCCAGCGTCTTGACGAAAGGCACGAGCGCATCGACCAGCGTCTTGTCGCCGACCTTCGCGCCGCCGAGCCGTGTGACGCCGTCGAGCGCCAGCCCCGCGCCGGCCACGACGTCTGCATCCTTCCTTGCCGCGCTGTCGGAAAGCGCCGTGCTCCAGGCGCGGAGCAGTACGCCCCAGATCACGCCCGAGGTGCCGCCTGCGCGATCCGCCCAGGCATCGGCTGCGGCCGCAAGAACGCTGCGGGCCCCCGCCCCGGCAGCGACGGCTTCATCCGCGGCGACCCGGGCGGCCGTGGCACCGCGGGTCATGCCCTGTCCGTGGTCGCCATCGCCCGCCTGCGCGTCGATCCGGCCAAGCTCGGCCTCCGCACCGTGAAGCACGTCGGCGAGCCTGGCGATGATGCCGGCGATGCAACGGCCGGTTTCGCGTGCGGCATCGGAGGCAGCCGGAAAGGTCGGCACTTCCGCCGTCTCCTCGGGGATCGCTTCCGCAAGATTGGGTTCGTCGCGCCGGACGAGAACGGCCGTTTCGCACGGCGCGCTCCAGAGGCGTTCGAGATCGGCATCCAGCCACAGCAGGCTGAGCGAGCAGCCGCGCATGTCGAGGCTCGTCACGAACTCGCCGACCTCGGGACGCACGACCTCAAGGCCCGCCGCCGCGAGCCGCGTCGCGACCTGCGGCCAGAGGACGAAGAGTTCCTCGTATTTGGTGGCGCCGAGGCCGTTCAGGAGGGCGGCAACCCGCGTGCAATCGGCGGGGCGCTCGGCCAGAAGACGGTGCGTCAGGAGGTCGGCAAGCGCCGCTGCCGGAAGAATCGCGGTCTCGCTGATCCCCGGCTCGCCGTGAATGCCGAGGCCGAGCGCCATCTGGCCCTTGGGAACCGTGAACAGCGGCTCGGCCGACCCCGGCAGGGTGCAGCCGGCAAACGCGACGCCGAAGGAGACCGTGCGGGCATTGGCATGCTTCGCCACAGCCTCGACGTCGTCCAGCGAACGGCCCTCCTCTGCGGCCGCGCCGGCGACCTTGAAGACGATGAGATCGCCGGCAATTCCCCGACGGCTCAGGTGATTATCGGCCGGGCCGCTCGCCACGTCGTCTGTGACCGGAAGCACGCGGACATCGAGACCTTCGGCCCGGAGACGCTCGGCCGCAGCGCCGAAGTTCAAGACGTCGCCGGCATAGTTACCATAGCCGAGCAGAACGCCGCCGCCCCGATCCGCCAGCCGGCAGACCCGCGCGACGGCGGCTGTCGAGGGCGACGCGAAGACATCTCCGGCCACGGCGGCATCCGCAAGACCGGGTCCGACATAACCGGCAAAGGCCGGATAATGCCCCGACCCACCACCGACGACGACCGCGACTTTGCCCGCAACGCGCGGGGTGGATCTCACGACACCACCCTTCACTGCGCAAACGAAGCGACCGTAAACGGCGGCGTAGCCCTTCAGGGCGCTCGTGGCGAAGTCTTCCGGTTCGTCGTAGATCGTCGTCATTGGCATCGTCTCCTCAGCGAAGCTTTGTGGCGCTGAACCTTAACCGCAGATGACGGCCGCCAACACGGACAATCGCCGGCGCCGGCAATTTTGTCCAATGCGCCATCATCCCACCCATCACCATCTGCGTCGGCAACCGCGCGGTTCAAGCGGCACTGCGACAGGCTTCGCGTTGAAAAAATGATCAATCTATCGTGATTGTTCGCAAACGGTGAACAGTATGTCTGCATTTGGCCGGGTTCTTTTGTAAGGAACGATATGCTCTGACAGGGCACGACATCGGAGATGCCCGCGTGCAGCAGAACAGTTCGACGGCTTACGGAAGCGTGTCCCGCTTCTTCCATTGGGCGACCGCTCTCGTCATCGGCCTGAACATCGCGATGGGCTTCATCGCGAACCGATCCTCCATGGACGCGGTCGATGCCAAGGTTCTCTATTTCTCGATCCACAAGACGCTTGGCGTTCTCGCCTTCGCGCTGGCCCTCGCCCGCATCTGCTGGACGCTCGTCCAGCGGCATCCGGCGCCCGTCCACCCGGAGCGGCGTCTGGAGACTTTCGCGGCCGCGACGGTTCACTGGATGCTCTACGGTTCGATGCTGCTGGTTCCGCTGACGGGCTGGATCGAGCATGCCGCGACAACGGGATATGCGCCGATCCTCTGGCCGTTCGGCCAGGATCTGCCGCTCGTGCCGAAGTCGGAAGAGCTGGCGCAGCGCCTGGCGGCCACGCATCAGCTGTTCGCCTGGACGCTCTGTCTCGCCATCGCGCTGCACGTGGCAGGCGCTTTGAAGCACGCCCTGATCGATCGCGACGGGGTTCTCCAGCGCATGACGCGCGGAACGAACGCCGGCAAGGCAACGGAGACCGGGCGCGCCGGCTGGACGCCCGCCGCGACCTTCGCCCTGGCGGCGGTGGGCTTTGCGGGCGTGGCCTTCGCGTCGCAGATCGGCCTTCGCGCCGCGCCGGCGCCGGCCACATCCCGCCAGGCCGCAGCATCCGAGTGGCAGGTGATCCAGGGCACGCTCGGCTTCAAGGTCAACCAGATGGGAACGCCCGTTGCCGGTACCTTTTCGGACTGGACAGCCTCCATCGCCTTCGACGAAGCGACCGGCACGGGTCATGTCGAGGCCGTCATCAACCCCGCAAGCGTCACGCTGGGCAGCGTCAGCGATCAGGTAAAGGGCCCCGGATTTCTGGATGCGGCACAGCATCCGCAGGCCCGGTTCACCGCGACGATCCAGCCGGAGGGCAAAAACTTCCTCGCGGCCGGCACCTTGAATCTCAGGGGCATCGAAATCCCCATCCGCCTGCCATTCACGATGACGATCAAGGACGGCGTTGCGGACATGTCCGGCCAGACGGTGCTGGACCGCCGCGACTTCAAGATCGGTGAAACCTATGCGGACGAGAAGACGGTCGGCTTTTCGGTCGAGGTCGATATCGCCCTGCAGGCGAAGCGCTGAGGCCCTTTCTCACATCTCCATTTCCGTCTGCATTCCGCAGGCGGCATGAACGAAGGACAAGATCATGATCTCCAGAACCACCTATGCACTGTTCGCGTCGGCAATGCTTCTCGCCGGCGCCGCTCATGCCGAGCCCAAGGCCTACACCTTCGATGCCGGCCACAGCCAGGTCGTCTTCTCCTACCAGCATCTGAGCTTCTCGACCACGAGCGGCATGTTCAGCGGCATCACGGGCACGATCAACTTCGATGAAGCCAAGCCCGAGACCTCGACCGTCACGGTCGAATTCCCGATCTCCTCGCTCCAGACCGGCGACGTCGGCCGCAACAAGCACTTCCAGTCCGCCGACTTTTTCGGCGGTGAAGGCAAGGCACCGAATGTCAGCTTCAAATCGACCTCGATCAAAGTCACGGGCGAGAAGACCGCGCTGATCACCGGCGACCTGACGCTGAACGGCGTGACCAAGCCGGTCGTGCTCGATACCGTCCTCAACCAGCAGGGCCAGCATCCGATGGAAAACAAGCCGTGGATCGGCTTCAACGCCACCACCACGGTCAAGCGCACCGACTTCAATCTCGGCATGTTCGCTCCGGCCGTCTCCGACGACGTTGCCGTGAACATCTCCGTCGAAGCCAGCGCGGCGAAGTAAAAGCAAGAAGGGCGCAGACCTTTCGATCTGCGCCCTTCTTGTATGTGAGACGCCGGAGGCGCCTTCGGACCCTTAGCGGCAAACGCGGCGCGGGCCGGAATTGGGCTGGTACGTATTGTCCGACGCACGATAGGACCGGTAGCGCGACGCACAGCTGCTGCGGTTCTGCGAGGCGATCGCGCCGCCGATGATGGCGCCTGCGGCCAGACCGCCGATGATCGCGCCATTGTTGCGATGGCGACGGTCGTAACGCCGGCCATCGCGGCGGTCGTAGCGGCGATGGTCGCTGTAGCGGTCGCGACGATCATAGCGGCCGTTGTAGCGATGGCCGTTGCGCTGGTTGTGGCGGCGGATGATCCGCCTGTCTTCCCGATACTGCACCTGCTGAACGTCCGTCGTGCCCGGCGCTGCGGAACCTGCCGATGGCGCGGCGGGCCGGGCCGGGAATGCCTGTGCCGGCACGAAGCTTGTCAGCGCGGTCACGAGGGAAATCAGGATAATTGCGAGTTTTTTCATCATGCCTTTTCCATTGGTTATGGAGAGCACATAGCGCGCCGGGAGCGCGGGGTAAGGCGCAGGACAGCAATCGCCTGACGGCGGCCTCGGCCATAATCCCTCCCGCAATCCGATATAGCCTTCTCCGGCCGCGATGAAGCGGGATCGGTAAGGACTTGAGGATTTCGATGAAGACGTTCCTGCTTCGCTCGGCTGCGGCCACCATGGCCATCCTGGCGGCCTTCACGACCGCCGCACACGCCCAAGGCTTCGGCCCCATTGCCGACTTCATGGTGATGGACGTGTGCACGGGACCTGACGGACAGGCGGTCTCCGGCATTCCTGGAGACAAGGGCTGTCAGCGCCACCGGGATATCGCACCGGGCGAAACCCCGCCCTACACGCTGCAGAATTTTCCCGCCCCTACCTCCGGCTGCGCGGCGGGGCCTGTGTCGAAGATCAACGTTCCCGTCTCCCGCTTCAACGAAACGCGCATTATCAGCTCCACGCTTCGCCAGATTCCCTGCGGCGCGACGGACCCCGACAGCGACGACGACCTGGAGCGGAACGGCGCCTCGATCCAGTGGCATGACGACGCGTACGGGTTCATCATGGGCAGTTACAGCCCGGTGTCGCTATCCTCCTTCGAAAGCGATCTCTGCGGGGCGAACAGGGAGACCTCGCGCCGCTTCTTCCGCGGCTGGGTCATCGGCCCGGCCGACGTTCCCGCGCTCGGGGCGACGGGCTATGGCGTGTTCCAGACGAAGCTGCAGAAAGGTGCGGCGTCCGCCAACATGGGTGCGTGCGCGCTCCGCTACACCCGGGCCCTGACGACCTGGGCCGTCGAAAAGATCAGCTACACATCCGGGCGGGCGCTGGTCTCGGTCGTCTCCAGCCACTATTCCCGCGGGGCGCCGGACGGGGAGAGCCCCGGCGATGCCATGCAGATGGAGCAGACCTTCTGGACGCGGGAATTCGGACTGTCGCGCTGGGAGAAATGGGCCCGGGAGGACTGGGTCCATCCCCGCTCCGGCAAGTCCGCGCGCGATCTTGCCGCACAGCTGGTTGCCGCCGGCCGGTGCAGCCCGCCGGTCCATGCACCGCTCACCTTCACGCCGGCCATGCAGATGAGTGGAACGGAGAATGGTGCGGATCTCTACAGCCGGGTCATCAGCAATCCCCTCACGGGCGAACAGCACACATGGGTGATGACGCTCTGCGAGGACTATACCAACATCTCCCCCCTCGCCGACGGCGGCAAGGTGCTGGCCCGCGTTTCGACGCTCGCCGATGACGGCTACTGGGAATAGGCTCCGCAGACACGGCGCCGTCGATCAGGAAGGGCCGCTCTCTCATGGGGCGGACCTGCGACGCGCCGGCATCGTCATCGCAACGACGCTCGCCACCACCAGGACGAGGCCCAGCAGGGCGTTCGGGCTGGGCGTTTCGCCAAGAAACAGAACCCCGATACCGACGCCGATCGGCACCCGCAGATAGGCCTGCGCCGTGGTGCCGACCGAGCCCAGCCTCTGCAGCAGCGTGAAATAGAGCACGAAAGCAAGCGCCGTCGAGAAGACGGACAAGGCGAGAAGCGCTGCGAGCGATGACGGGGCGGGTGCAAGCGTCCATGGCTGGTCGACGAGGAGACTGAACGGCAACAGGATCACGCCGCCCCAGATAAGCGAGCCCGCTGCCGGCATCATCGGGTCGAGATCGCGGAAGGTCCGGCCGAAGGTTACGGCTCCGCCATAGGCGACAGCCGCGAGGATGATGGCGAGCTGCGCAATCACGCCGGTGCCGAATCCGCCAAGAACGGACGGGCCGACCACGAGGCAGATCCCGAGAAGCCCGAAGGCGACGCCGAACAGCTTCGGTGCCGTCACCGCTTCATGACGCGTTATGCAGGCGTTGATGAGGAACGCGAAGACGGGCGTCAGCGAATTCAGGATGACGGCCAGTCCTGCATCGACATGCTGCTCGCCCCAGGCAACCAGCGTGAAGGGAAGAACGGAGTTGAGAACGGCCTGGATGACGAAACGCTGCGCATTGCGGCGATCCCTCGGGAGCCCCAGCCCGCGCAGACGAAGAACAACGAGAAGCAGACCCCCGGCAATGATCGTCCGCGCGGCGATCAGCGTGATGGGCGGGATCGTGGCGACGCCGATTTTGATGAAGGTATAGGACGCGCCCCAGAGGGTGGCGAGAGCCAGCAGCATCAGAAGGCTCATGGCAAGGCGAGGCGGTTGTTCGGGCATGTCCGGTCCAGGTCGTTGATGTCGATGCGGCAGCCTTACAGCTTTCCAGCCGCCGACGCTTCGGCCATCGCCGAAGCATTCGCGCCTGACATGCGGGCGGCGAACCGATAGCCTGCGGCCATGACAGACCTTCCCACCGGCAACATGATCGCTCAGGCAGCCCATCTCATGGGCGACCCCGCACGTGCCAACATGCTCGCCGCCCTGATCGGCGGCGAAGCGTTGACGGCGGGGGAGCTCGCATCTCATGCAGGCATCACGCCGCAAACGGCGAGCGGGCATCTGGCGAAGCTTCTCGACGGGCGGCTCGTCGCGGCCGAGCGGCAGGGCCGCCATCGCTATTTCCGGCTCGCCTCCCCCTCCGTCGCACAGGCGCTGGAAGGCCTGATGGCGCTCTCGCAGATTCCGCTGGCCGCGTCGGCCAAGCGCCGTGGGCCACGCGACGAAGCGATGCGTCGGGCGCGAACCTGCTACGACCACATGGCCGGCCACATCGCCGTCGAAGTCACCGCCATGCTGGAGCAGCGGGGGCTTCTGCACCGGTCGGAGGGCGTCGGCGTTCTCTCGGACGAGGGATATCGCTTCTTCTGCGACTTCGGGATCGACCTCGCGACGACCGACCGGCCGAAGCGTCCGGTCTGCCGCATGTGCCTCGACTGGAGCGAGCGCCGGCCGCATATGGCGGGACGGCTCGGTTCGGCGCTGCTGGCGCGAACGATCGAGCTCAAATGGGTGCTGCGGACACCGAGCAGCAGGACGCTGACGATCACCCCCGCCGGCGATCGCGGCTTTGCGGACATGCTTGGCCGGCCGCTCACGCCGTCGTAGAGCCCGAAACACCGTCCGACCGCCGATCGGGAAAGGTGAGCGTCACGCGGGTGCCCTCGCCCAGCCGCGACTGGATGGCCGCATCTCCGCCGGACTGGCGAACGAAGCCGTAGACGGTTGCAAGACCGAGCCCCGCACTGCCGCCTTTCATGCGCGTCGTGAAATAGGGCTCGAAGGCCTTGTCGATCGCCTCCGGCGTCATGCCGACGCCCTCGTCGGACACCGAAACCACGACCGATGAACCGTCATGGGTGGCCGAAATGTTGATCTCCCCACCCTTCGGCATGGCTGCCGCCGCGTTCAGGCAGAGGTTGAGCACCGATTGCTCGAAGAGCGAGGGGTCGAGATAGACCGGCGGCAGATCCACGGCCGTCGACAGCCTCACCCGGCAGGTCTCGCCGACCGCGATTTCGAGAACGTCGATCATGCCGGTCAGCACGGATCGAAGATCGATCGAGACGGGAAAGATCTGTTGCTGGCTTGCGACCGACAGCATGCTGGAGGACAGCGCACGGCCGCGGTCGGCCGCCTTGCGGATGCGGTTGAGATGCCGTCTCTGCCGGTCGGTGACGACGTCCTCGCGCTCCAGAAGCCCGAGACTGCCGGTGACGATGCCGATCATGTTCCCGACCTCGTGGGCGAGCTGGTGCGTCATGCGCATGATGCCGTCGAGCCGCAGGGCCTTCGCCGCCTCGGCTTCCTGCCGGTCGGCCTCGGTCACGTCGCGTGCGAGAAGAACGAAACCGCCATCCTTCTGGCGCGAAAGCGACACCTCCACCACCTGCCCGTCCTCCTGACGAAGGCGGAAGACGAAAGGCCTGCCCGGACGCTCCGTGTCCTCGAGCGCGGCCTGCAGACCCTGGGTATCGAGATCGGGCAATCCCTCGAGGAAGCGCCGCAACGGCAGCTTTCGCGAGGCGCCGCCGCGGCCGACAAGCTCGATCACCCGGCGGTTCATGGCAAGCGGTTGGCCGGCGGCGTCGAACAGGGCGATGCCCTCGTTCATGCTGCGAAAGATCGCCCGGATCGTCTTGGCCGCCGCCTCCGCCTTGCGGCGCATACGGCTGACGCGGTCGACACTCTCGCGGAAGGCGCTGAAGGCCTGCACCAGCCGGATCAGCTCCGTCTCGTCGCCGCGGTAATGCGGCACGGCGATCTGCTTCTGCCCGCCGGCGAGCGCATTCATGCCGGTCGAGAGATCGACGATCCCGCGCGAGACCCGGATGACGGACCGGATGGCGAACGCCGCGATGATCAGCATGAGGAGCGCGGTGACGAAGACGATACTGAGCAGTCTTTGCAGCATCTGCGAGATCGCCCGGACATCGTCGCCAAGCTTGCCCACCACGCCGTCATTCTGCGCCTCGACGGCAAGCGACAGTTCGCGCGAGACAGCGTGCAGGCGCGTGATCGCGGCGCGGATGGAAAACATCTCCCGCAGATAGCGGGTCTGCGCCGCGAAGATGCGGCGATGGGCGTCGAGCGCGGCCTGGTCCATGCGCACCGGCGCGGCCTCGGCGATCGACAGTTCCCGGACATAGCGCCGCTGGAGCTCGCCCAGCTGGAACAGGCTGTCGGATGTCGAGGCCGATTGCGCGATGGCGTTGAGGCTTGGTGGCAGGTTGCGAACCGTCGTCATGTCCCGCGTCGCGATCTGGCTCAGTGCCGTCGCGGCATTCGACTTGTGCGTCTGTGCCGCTTCGGCATCGTCCAGCATGGTCAGCGTCTGCTGCCGGATCGCGCCCAGAAGCGCGAGCACCCGTCCATCGGCAGGCGCTGCGGTCCGCTCCTGCTGCGGCTGCATCATGCGCATCAGGGCCTCCACCTGGGCCAGCACGGCGCGGCTTTCGCTGGAAATACGGTAAGGCGAGGTCGCGTTCATCAGAAAGGGTGCGCTGGAAACGAGGTCGGAGACCTGCTTGGAGACGAGCGCGGACTTGCCGAGGCTGACGAAGGCCTGCGTGCCATAGGTGGCCATCTCGTTGCGGGCCTTCAACAGCCCGAAGATGGCGACGGTGGAGATGGCAAGCACCAGCGCACCGATGAGGAGGATAGCCGCAGGAAGACGAAAGGCGATCGAGGAAAAGAAGGCGCGAGAGGTCATCGCTCCGTCTCGCGGCGCGCAACCTCCAGCACATAGCCCCGGCCGCGACGCGTCTTGATGTAGCGCGGCAGTTCCGGGTTCTGCTCGATCTTGCGGCGCAGCCGGAGAACCAGCACATCGACATTGCGATCCACGTAGCGGTCGGTACCGCTGCCCAGCCGCTCGAGAATTTGCGCGCGCGTGACCGGAAGGTTCGGCGTTTCGGCAAGGAGTTCCAGAAGCGCGAACTCGGCACCCGTCAGCGTCTTGCCCGGCTGCCCTTCGCACACCGCCAGCCTGCGCTTCAGGTCGATCGTCCAGTCTGCGAGCGCAAGCGACGAGGCCGGGGG
Source organism: Rhizobium quercicola (assembly GCF_021168455.1). NCBI lineage: Bacteria > Pseudomonadati > Pseudomonadota > Alphaproteobacteria > Hyphomicrobiales > Rhizobiaceae > Rhizobium > Rhizobium quercicola. The sequence goes on along the minus strand of NZ_JAJOZR010000001.1, from coordinate 211,077 downwards.
CGCAAGATCGGGGGACGGCTCCGGCATGCGCTCGGGCTTCGACATCGGGACCGAGCGGCGCAGCACCGCTTTCATGCGGGCGGCAAGCTCGATCGGCTCGAACGGTTTGACGATGTAGTCGTCGGCGGCGGTCTCCAGGCCCAGCACGCGCTCGGCCGAACTGCCGGCTGCCGTCACCATGATGATACCGACATCCATGCTGCTGCGGATGCGCTGCGCGAATGTGCGCCCCGACGCACCGGGCAGGTTATGATCCAGCAGGATGAGGTGCACGGTCTCGCGCGACAGAAAGGCCGTCGCCTCCTCGGCAGAACCCGCCACGAACGGTGTCCAGCCCTCCGCCTCCACGAGATCGAACAACATCTCCGCCATATCCGGATCGTCCTCCACGATCAGAATCCTTGCCTGCATATCGAACGTCCTCCCGCCGCATCATAGGCTGCGGGACGCAATGTTCAAATCCTTGCCGATGACGGGATCTGTCACAAATGTAACATTTGAAAGGTTCGCAACTCTCGCTCATCGCGGCTGTAACAAGCGTAACCACTCCGTCCTTGAAGCGTGCGTCGTATCTGCCATTCTGGCCGCGGAGGTCGGGACATGCTTGTTTCCGCGTGGAGGTTTCGGTGAGGACGTTCATCTGTCTGGCAGCGACGGCATGCCTGTCGTTCGGCGCGACCGCGCATGCGGAGCCCATGGCGCGGCTCAACGTGCTGTGCGGCGTCGACGAAGCCTGGTGCTCCGCGATGAAGGAGGCCGTGCGGATACGCTTGCGGATCGACGCGACCGTGACGCGCGAAAGCACCGGAGACATCCTCGATCAGGTGCGCCGCGAGAAGGCCGATCCGCAGACGGATGTCTGGTGGGGCGGCACGGGCGACGCCCAGTTGCAGGCGGCCGACGAGGGCCTGCTGCAAGCCTACCAGCCCCCCTCGTCCGCCGCGATGCTGCCCTGGGCCGACAATTTCTTCGATCTCTCGGGCGGGCATTCCGCCGGCATCTATGCCGGAGCGCTCGGCTTTGCCTACAACACCGATCTCCTGAAGCAGAGAGGCCTGAAGCCTCCTGCATGTTGGAAGGACCTGCTCGACGGGACCTATGCCGGGGCGATCGAGCTTGCCGATCCGAATTCTTCGGGAACGGCCTATACCGCACTTGCGACCCTGGTTCAGCTCTTCGGCGAGGACGAGGCGTTCAAGTATCTCGGCCGGCTGGGCGCCAATATCCGCGCCTATCCGTCGTCGGGCTCGGCCCCGGTCAAGGATGCGGCCCATGGCGAAACACTGATCGGCATTTCCTTCATTCACGACGCGGTCACGCTGCGGCAGGCAGGCTACCCGCTCGAGATCGTCGCGCCCTGCGAGGGGACGGGCTACGAGATCGGCGCCGTCAGCATCGTCAAGGGCGCGAAGAACCCGGAGGCGGCGCGCGCCTTCGTCGACTTCGTGCTGAGCGCCGAGGGTCAGGCGACGGGGGCCGGCGCCGGGCAGAACCAGGTGCCGTCCAATGCCGGCGCATCGCTGCCGCCCGGCGCCCCTGATATTTCGATGATCCGGATGGTCGACTACGACTTTGCGACCTTCGGCTCGGCGGACGAGCGCAGCCGGCTGCTCAAACGTTTCGACAGCGAGATCCGCGGCATCCCCTGATCGCTGACATCGGGGGAGCCGCACTCAGCTCTCCTCCCGGCAACGACCGGCGCCTGCGCGAAGTCCGCCGGCGCCGAGGCATCACACCGGACGGACCATGTCAGCCCGCTTGCAGAGGCAAACGGGCAAGGCACGGCCATGCCGCGACGACCGTTCAACCAAGGAGGAAACATCATGAAAACCACCACAGCCGGCATTCTCTTGATGGCCGCGACCGCACTTACCGCCACATCGGCAAAGGCCGCGGGCACGCTCAACCTCATCTGCTCGGCAGACGTCGTCATCTGCGAGCAGATGAAGGGCGACTTCGAGAAGGACCACGACATCAAGGTCAACATGGTGCGCCTGTCGTCCGGCGAAACCTATGCCAAGATCCGGGCGGAGGCCCGCAATCCGAAGACGGATCTCTGGTGGGCCGGCACCGGCGACCCCCATATGCAGGCCGCCTCCGACGGGCTGACGCAGGAATACAAGTCGCCGCTGCTCGACCAGCTGCAGGATTGGGCGCAGAAACAGGCCGAGGGCTCCGGCTTCAAGACGGTCGGGGTCTATGCCGGCGCGCTCGGCTGGGGCTACAACACCGAGATCTTCAAGACGAAGGGCTTCACCGAGCCGAAGTGCTGGGCTGACCTTCTCAATCCCGCCTTCAAGGGCGAGATTCAGATCGCCAATCCGAACTCGTCGGGCACCGCCTACACCGCGCTCGCCTCGCTGGTCCAGATCATGGGCGAGGATCAGGCGTTCGATTACCTGAAGAAGCTCAATGCCAACATCTCGCAATACACCAAATCGGGCTCCGCACCCGTGAAGGCGGCGGCCCGCGGCGAAACGGCCATCGGCATCGTCTTCATGCACGACGCCGTGGCCCAGACGGCCGAAGGCTTCCCGGTCAAGTCGGTCGCGCCATGCGAAGGCACGGGCTACGAGATCGGCTCCATGTCGATCGTCAAGGGCGCGAAGAACCTCGACAATGCCAAGATCTGGTACGACTGGGCGCTTTCCCCCGCCGTCCAGTCGCGCATGAAGGACGCCAAGTCGTTCCAGCTGCCGTCCAACAAAGCGGCCGAGATCCCGAAGGAAGCACCGCGCTTCGAGGACATCAAGCTGATCGACTACGACTTCAAGACCTATGGCGACCCCGCCAAGCGCAAGGAACTGCTGGAGCGCTGGGACCGCGAGATCAGCGCCAACGCGAACTGATGCGCAGCGCGTGCCGGCTGCACCGCATGCGGCCGGCACGCGGTTCTTGAAACAGGACATGGCTTGCAGAGGGGATCGGCATGGATACCGGCAAAGACAATCGTAACCGCAGACTGGATATCACGCTCGGTCTTGGCATTCTGGCCCTTCTGCTCGTCCCCTGGTACCGGATCGAGGGCGGGTTTCTCGGGCTCGGCTGGTTGTCGGGCTTCCCCGGCGAAGCTTCGGTGTCGCCCGGCCTGTTGCAGATTTTTCTTCATGGCCGCTGGTGGCTCGCCATCGCCGCGCTGATGCTGGTGGTCGCCGGCATTGCCCGCTTCACGCGGGATCCGAAACGGCGCGGCGCGCTCCTTGCCCTGTCCGGTGCCGTCGGCGTCGCCTTTCTGACGCTGCAGGGGCTGGCCATCGGCTATTCCGGCTGGTCGTGGACGATCAGCGAAACGCTGTTCGGAGCGTTGTCGGATGGGCAACCCTCCATGGGGGCGGGCGCTATGCTTTCGGCGCTGGTCTTCGTGCTCCTTTTCTCCTTCGGCCTTGCCGAGCGCGGCGCCATGAAGGGCGATGCCTTCGTCGTCGCTTCCATCGCGCTTCTCGTCTTTCTGGTGGCGATCTTCGTGTTCTACCCGGTCGGCAGCATGCTGGTCGGCGCGTTTCAGGATGTCGACGGCTCGCTCAATCCGGACGGCTTCACCCGCAACATTCAGGACCCCGCCATCTGGAGCCTCGGCTGTGTCATCGGCGGCGAGCGGTGCGGCGTGGCATGGCGCACGCTGTGGCTGGCGATCATGACCGCCGGCGGCTCCACCATCATGGGGCTGGCCTTCGCGCTGGTCGCCACGCGCACGCGCTTTCCCTTCAAGAAGGGCCTGCGCCTCCTCACCGTCCTGCCCATCATCACGCCGCCCTTCGTCATCGGCCTCGCGCTGACGCTGCTTTTCGGCCGCGCCGGCGTCGTCACCGAAGCGCTCTCCAGCCTGTTCGGCATCGAGCCCGGCCGCTGGCTCTACGGCATGACCGGCATCTGGATCGCGCAGGTCCTGTCCTTTACGCCCATCTCCTTCCTCGTGCTCATCGGCGTGGTCGAAGGCGTCAGCCCCTCCATGGAAGAGGCGTCGCAGACGCTGCGCGCCGATCGCTGGCGCACCTTCTGGCGGGTCTCGTTGCCGCTGATGAAGCCGGGTATCGCCAATGCGTTCCTGATCGGCTTCATCGAGAGCATGGCCGATTTCGGCAATCCGCTGGTGCTCGGCGGCAGCCACGGGGTGCTTTCGACCGAGATCTTCTTTGCCGTCGTCGGCTCGCAGAACGATCCCTCGCGCGCCGCCGTGCTCGCCATCATCCTGCTCTGCTTCACGCTCACCGCCTTCCTCGCCCAGCGCTATTGGCTGGCCGGCAAGAACTTCGCGACCGTCACCGGCAAGGGCGACAGCGGCTCCCACATCGCCCTGCCGCGCCCGCTGTCCATCGGCGTGCATGCCCTGGTCGTTCCGTGGATGCTCTTCACGGTCGTCATCTACGGCATGATCCTCTTCGGCGGCTTCGTCAAAACCTGGGGCCTCGACAATTCCCTGACGCTCGATCACTACGTCAGAGCCTTCTCGGTCGAGATGCGCGACGGCGTGCTCGCCTGGACCGGCGTTGCCTGGAACTCCTTCTGGACGACCATGGAGATCGCGCTGATCTCGGCGCCGCTGACGGCGGCGGTCGGGCTGCTCACGGCCTACATCATCGTCCGTCAGAAATTCGTCGGCCGCAACGTGTTCGAATTCGCGCTGATGATGAGCTTCGCCATTCCCGGTACCGTCATCGGCATCAGCTACATCATGGCGTTCAACCTGCCGCCGCTGGAGATGACGGGCACCGCGCTCATCCTCATCGCCTGCTTCGTCTTCCGCAACATGCCGGTCGGCGTGCGCGGCGGGGTGGCGGCCATGAGCCAGCTCGACAAGAGCCTCGACGAGGCGTCGCTGACGCTGCGGGCCACGAGCTTGCGCACCGTGCGCAAGGTCATCCTGCCCCTCCTGCGCCCGGCGATCACGGCAGCATTGGTCTACTCCTTCGTACGGGCCATCACCTCCATCAGCGCCGTCATCTTCCTCGTCAGCGCCGAATACAACATGGCGACTTCCTACATCGTCGGCCTCGTCGAGAACGGCGAGTATGGCGTGGCGATCGCCTATTCCTCCATGCTGATCGTCGTGATGATCCTCATCATCGCGGGCTTCCAGCTTCTCGTCGGCGAACGCCGGCTGCGACGCGAAAATCGCGTCGCCGGCCTTCGCGCTGCACCGTCATCCCTTCTCGCTCAGGAGAAAACAGTATGATCCATCCCCGCGCCGGTTCCGTCGTCTTCCAGCACGTCAAGAAGCAGTTTGGTGCCTTCACCGCCATTCACGACCTGTCCATCACCATCGAGCCCGGCCAGCTCGTGACCCTGCTCGGGCCCTCGGGCTGCGGCAAGACCACGACGCTGCGCATGCTGGCGGGCCTGGAACATCCGACCTCCGGCCAGATCCTCATCGGCGGCAAGGACGTGACAATGCTGCCGGCGAACGAGCGTGACGTGTCGATGGTGTTCCAGTCCTACGCCTTGTTTCCGCATATGAGCTCGCTCGACAACGTGGCCTACGGGCTGGAATCCTCCGGCATGAAGCGCAAGGACGCGCGCGCGCGCGCGGAAGAGGGCCTGAAACTCGTCGGCCTTGCCGGCATGGGCGCGCGGCTTCCCGCCGAACTCTCCGGCGGCCAGCAGCAACGCGTGGCCGTCGCCCGGGCCCTCGTGCTCGAGCCGCAGGTGCTTCTGCTCGACGAGCCGCTCTCCAACCTCGACGCGCGCCTGCGCCGGCAGGTGCGCACCGAGATCCGCGACCTGCAGCAGCGGCTCGGCTTTACCGCCGTCTACGTGACGCACGATCAGGACGAGGCGCTGGCCGTCTCCGACCGCATCATCATCATGAAGGATGGCGTGATCGCGCAGGAAGGCGCGCCGCGCGATCTCTACGAGGCTCCGGCCTCCGCCTTCATCGCCGACTTCATGGGCGAGGCCAATGTCGTCGCCTGCGACGTCATCCGCGTCGAGGGGGCGGACGCGACCATCCGCATCGGCGCGCTCGAACATCGCGTGCCCAGCCGCAATGCGCGGCCGGGCCCTGCCAAGCTGGCCGTGCGCCCGAACGCGATCACGCTGGAGCCGGCGTCGGGCGCCGCCTTCCCGGGCCGCATAACGCATGCCGCCTACCTCGGCGACCACGTGGAATATGAGGTGGAGACGGGCACCGGCCGGCTGTTCGTCGTCGATCCCGCCGTGGAACGCGCACTGCCACCGGCAACGGATGTCGCTGTCGGCTTCAAAGGACGCGGTATTGCCATTATCAACGACTGAGCCGCTTTCATCACAAGGACTTCCCATGACGCATGATCTCGACACCCGCTTTGCCCTGGCGCAAACGATCGCCCGCACTGCCGGCGCTGTCGCACGCGACTATTTCGACCGCCGCGAGACGCTGGTCATCGAAACCAAGCGCGACGCGCAGGACGTGGTCTCGATCGCCGACCGTGAGGTGGAAAACCTGATCCGCGCCGCGGTGGCCGACGCCCACCCGGACGACGGGTTTCTCGGCGAGGAATACGGCCTCGCCGCGGGGAACTCCGGCTATACCTGGGTGGTCGATCCGATCGACGGCACCAGCCCCTTCGTCAACGGCATGCCGAACTGGTGTGTGTCCATCGCGGTGCTCTTCGACAGCAAGCCTGTGATCGGCGTGATCTACGCGCCCTGCTTCGAGGAACTCTACGCCGCGGCCGCGGGTCGCGGTGCCGTCCTCAACGGCCGGGTGCTGACGCTCGACCCCTCGCGCACCATCCGCAACGCCGTCACCGGCATCGGGGCCAACAATTACGTCACGCCGGCCTTCGTCGGAAAGATGGTCGAGACGCTGATGGACGCCGGCGGCAATTTCATTCGCAACGGGTCCGGCGCGCTGATGCTCGCCTATGTCGCGGCCGGCCGGCTGGTCGGCTACTACGAGCCCTATATGCACGCCTGGGATTGCCTTGCCGGCTACTGCCTCGTGACGGAGGCCGGCGGGTGGCATCATCCCTTCCCCGTCGAAGGCGAGCAGCTGACCCGCGGTGCGCCCGTGCTGGCCGCAGCGCCCGGCGCCGTGGACGATCTGCGGCGCATCGCCGGGATTTAGCACCGTCTCAACCGCGGGCCGCACGCGCCATCCTGCCGCCCGCAGACGACGCCCTGTCGGTTCGGTGCCCTGCCGATCCGCCACGGGCAGGGCGGCGGGGTCGCGTTGGCGGAGCCGCCGCCGATGATTGATACGGTCCTCGCGGAACCGGGCCCGGCGCCCGCTTCCGCTCGCCAGACGCCAGACCTCAAGCGCGGGTGCCCGCCTCCAGCATGTGGATCAGGTCCGGATGGTGCCTGGCAGCGACATCCGGGTGCGAGCGCAGGCGGCTTTTCAGGTGGTTGATGCCGACCTCGCGGAAGATCGGGTTGAGGGGATCGGCGGTGATGCCGCGTTCGCCGCGCTTCAGCTCTTCCGGCAGCGGAATGACGGGGATCTTCGCGTCGTAGCGGGCGCCGAGAAAGAAGGCGACCGAGAAGCGTTCTGTGCCTTCCGGCGGCGTGACGACGCCATGCACGTCGGCGCGCACGAAGCCGTTGGTCGCCAGTTCCAGAAGCTCCCCGCTGTTGATGATGAAGGTTCCCGGCACAGGCGGGGCCTCGATCCAGACGCCCTCCTCGGTGCGGATGCGCAGGCCCGGCGTCGTGTCCTGCAGAAGCACGGTCACGAAGCCGCCATCCTTGTGGGCGCCAACGCCCTGATCGCTGCCCGCCGCATCCCGGCCCGGATAGCGGATGATCTTCAGAAGTTGCGAGGGCGAGGGTTCGTAGATCTCGGCAAAGGCGTTTTCCGGCTGACCGAGCGACAGGGCGATCGCCTTGAGAACATCGATGCCGATGCGGGTGACCTCCGCTTGGTAGCGCAGCAGCAGCGGCTTCAGGTCCGGCAGAGCCTCCGGCCACTGATTCGGGCCGTAAAGCCGGTTCCAGGGCGTCTGCGGACCCGCCTCTACCGGCTGACCCTCGGTATTGATATCGAGCTGCTCGCGCCAGTCCTGCTCGCCGCGCGTCCGCTCGTATCCGGCGCGATTGTATCCGCGAAAATGCGGCGACTTCACCATTTCGATCGCCAGCTTGTCCGCTTCCGGCAGCGCGAAGAAGCGCTTGGACGCCAACAGCACCTCGTCGATCAGGCTCTGCGGCACGCCATGCCCGGTCAGATAGAAGAAACCGTGGTCGTGCAAAACGCGCGTCAGATCACGAACGAAGCTCTCCCGCTCGGACGGCGTCCCGTAGAACCTCGAAAAGTCGATCGTCGGCAGGTGAACGGGCGTGGTGTGGATGGTCATGGTCTACTCCTCATAGAACGGGATCGGGCGCACGCGCGGCTGCGGGAGACGCCCTGAAGACCGCTGTGGGACGACCATTCAACGGCCAGCGGGGGCGTGAAGGCCGCCGCGAGGGGCGAGCGCGATCTGCGAACGGGCAAACCGCATCCGATGACGACAAGCGTATTGTCTACCCATTCGATAGCAAAGAAATTTATCCCATTCTTTCGCGCCGATCGGGAAAAGGTCGGCGCCGGAGAAAGGATGTTGCGTGCAGGGCGACGTGCATCGTCCGTTCTGCCGAAGGGCGAGAAACGAAAAAGACTTGTTTCGTTCAATCCCGAATAATTGGAATATTTTATCTATAGAAATTATAGATTATCTTGTTTCATCGGTCATCGACGTCGAGCGATGAGACGTTCAGTGCCCCGCTTTACCGCTGGGGCGGACGCGATGTGCTGTCCTTTACCCAGATCAACAGGAGTGATTTCATGAGCAATCCAGTCCTTGTCAACCAGACCATTCCGACCGCCGACATCCTGCCTCTCACCGGCCGCGTCGGCGCCGAAATCCGGGGTATCCGTCTCGGCGGAGACCTGTCGGATGCAACGGTCGCCGCCATCAACCAGCTTCTCCTGAAGCACAAGGTCATCTTCTTCCGCGGTCAGGATCATCTCGACGACCAGGAGCAGGAACTCTTCGCCCGCCGTCTGGGCGACCTCGTGCCCCATCCGACGCAGGGACCGGTGGCCGGCACAGCCTCGATCCTCAATCTCGATTCCAGCCGTGGTGGCGGCCGGGCGGACCAGTGGCACACGGACGTGACGTTCGTCGATGCCTATCCGAAGATCTCGGTCCTGCGCGGCGTGGTCATTCCGGCGGCGGGCGGCGATACGATCTGGTCCAACACGCATGCGGCCTATGAAAGCCTGCCGGCACCGCTGAAGTCGCTGGCCGATACGCTGTGGGCGGTTCACAGCAATGCCTACGACTATGCGGCCGTTCGCCCCCGCGCGACCGCCGACGAGAGGAAGCATTTCGAGGAGGTCTTCACCTCCACCGTCTACGAGACCGAACACCCCGTCGTGCGCGTCCATCCGGAGACCGGCGAGCGCTCGCTGTTGCTCGGCAATTTCGTCCAGCGCCTCGTCGGCCTGTCCAAGAGCGATTCCGCAAAGCTCTACGAGGTGTTCCAGTCCTATGTCACCGCGCCGGAAAACACCGTGCGCTGGCACTGGCAGGCCGGAGACGTCGCCATCTGGGACAATCGCGCCACCCAGCACTACGCCGTCAACGATTATGGCGACCAGCACCGCGTCGTGCGCCGCGCCACGGTCGATGGCGACATTCCGGCCAGCGTCGATGGCCGCCGCAGCGTGACGCATGTGAAGGCCGCCAAGCCTCCGGCGAAAGCCGCGTGAGCGCCGGGAGAGGGACCAGATCCATGAAACGTCTCATCGTAGCGGCGCTCGCCGCACTCGTCGCCACCGCCGCCTTTGCCGAGGACGTGACCATCCGCTTCGGCTATCCCGGCATCGGACTCGACAACCGGCAGTATTCGCAAGGGGACGCGACCTCCTACGGGCGGGCCCGCGCGTACATCGAAAAGGAGTTCGCCGCCGACAAGAACATCAAGATCGAGTGGACCTTCTTTCGCGGCGCAGGCCCCGCGCTCAACGAAGCGGTCGCAGCCAACCAGCTCGACTTCTTCCTTCTCGGCGACCTCCCGGCCATCGTCGGCCGTTCGCGGGGTCTCGACCACAAGTTTCTGTTCACGACGGGCCGGCACCAGCCGATCTATCTCGCCGTCCCCGCCGACAGCACCATCGCCTCCATCGACGACGTGAAGGGCAAGAAGGTCGCGCTGTTCAAGGGGACCAACCTGCAGCTGGCCACGGACCGCGTTCTCTCCACCCATGGCCTGACGGAAAAAGACGTCCGCTTCATCAATCTGGACACCAACGCGGCGGTGCCGGCGCTGACCTCCGGCAATGTGGACGCCGTCTTCGGCGGCCCGGAATATCTGGCGCTGGCCAAGAAGGGGATCGTCAAGATCGTCTACACCACCAAGGGCGACGATCCGACGCTCGGGCGAAACTCGTCCTATCTCGTGACGACCGCCTTCGAACAGGCGCATCCGGACCTGACGCAGCGCGTCGTCACCACTTTCGTCAAGGCGGCCGCCTTCGCCTCCGATCCCGCCAACACCGATGAGGTGTTCGAGGGCTGGTCTCTGTCGGGCTTCCCCAAGGAGACCTTCGTGGCCGATCTGCAAGGCGATACGCTCGCCAACCGGCTCAATCCGCTCATCGATGACTTCGTCGTCGCCCGCTACAAGGATCAGGCGGCCCGCGCGAAAGCCTATGGCCTGATCAAGGCCGACGTCGATGTCGATACGTGGCTGGAACCAAAATATCTGCAGCAGGCCCTGAAGGACCTGAAGCTCGAGACCTACTGGTCCAGCTTCGGCGCCGCCGGCGAGATCGTCAAGGCCGGCGATCTCGACCGGAAGCAGACCAACTGACGCGCATGGCCGGCCCGTGTCGCGACCGACACCGGCCGGCCCCTCTCTCACCGGGATGCCAAAGATGACCCTGACTGTTTCCGCCGCTCCCCCGACCGAGCGACGACCTTTCGCCGTGCTGGCCGTGCTCACCGACATCGCCTACGGCGTTTCGCTGCCGCTCGTTCTGCTGCTCGCCTGGGAAAGCTCGTCGCGCTTCGGCTGGCTGCCGCAGCAGATCCTGCCCGCGCCGCAGGTGGTCTGGGCCACCCTCGTCGACCTGTGGAGCGACGGATCGCTCGCCGATCACACGCTCCAGAGCCTGAAGCGCGTCGCCATCGGCTTTGCGACCGGTGCGCTTCTCGGTCTCCTCGCCGGTGCGGCGCTCGGTCTCCTGCCCCGCGTCCGGGCCTTCGTCTGGCCGGTCTTCTCCGCGATCGCGCAGGTGAACATGCTCGCCTGGCTGCCGCTGCTCGTTCTCTTCATCGGCATCGACGAGGAGCTGAAATATGTCAGCATCGCCTGGGCGACCGCGATACCGGTGATCCTTGCGACCACCCGCGCCATCACCGACGTGTCGCCGAAACTGCTGGAGCTTGGCCGCGTGCTCGATTTCACGCCGCTTCAGCGCGTCTCGAGCATCGTGCTGCCGGCTGCCCTGCCGTCGCTCTTCACCGGCCTTCGCGAGGGCTTGGCGTCGGCCTGGCAGAACATGGTGATCGTGGAACTGTTCGCCTCCTTCGAAGGGCTCGGTTACCTGATGGTCTGGGGACGCCAGCTGTTCCAGCTGGAAATCGTCATTGCCGCCATGATCGTCATCGCCGCGATCGGCCTCGCTCTCAACGCCTCGCTGGAATATCTCGAACGGTTCGTGCAGCCGTGGAAGACGGAGGCCGACCGTGAGCACTGAGACCTTGCCCCTGCAGCGCCTCACCCTTGTGACGCGGCATTGGCGTCCTGCCGCCGCCTTCGGCGCCCTTTTCCTCCTGTGGCTCGCCGCGTCGCGGTTCGCATGGATCGATCCGCACTTCCTGCCCTCGCCGCTTGCGGTCGCCACCCGGGCCGCAACGGAACTGACCGCCGGCACGCTGGCGCACGACCTCACCGAGAGCCTGCGCCGGAACCTCACGGGCTTTGCGCTCGGCACGGCGGCCGGCCTCTCTCTCGGGCTTGTGCTCGGCTTTTCCCGCACGGCCGAGCGGATCGTCGGCCCGACGCTTCTCGCCTTCCGCCAGATCGCGCTCTTTGCCTGGGTGCCGCTCCTGTCCGTCTGGTTCGGCGGGGCGGATGCCGGAAAGATCGCCTTCATTGCCGTCGCCGCCTTCCAGCCCGTCGTCATCAACACCTGGCGCGGCGTGCGCGCGCTGCACCCGGCCTACCGCGAACTGTCCGACGTGCTCCTGTTCAGCCGGCTCGATTTCGCCCGTCTGGTGGCCCTGCCCGGCGCCCTGCCGGCGATCTTCACCGGCCTTCATTCCGGCCTCATCTATGCCTGGCTCGCCACGCTCGGCTCGGAACTGTTCCTCAACGTCACGCCCGGCATCGGCGGACGCCTCAACGAGGCCAGCCAGCTGTTCGACATGGACCTCCTGGTCCTCGGCATCATCGTGCTGGCCGGGATCGGTCTTTTCTACAACACCTCCGCCCAATGGCTGGAGACTTGGCTTCTCAGGAGACGAACGCGATGAACCAGATCACTCCCGCATCCGCATTCCAGACGGCACCGCCCGCCCTTCAGATCCGCGGGCTCGACAAGAGTTTCACGGTCGCGGGCCGAACGCTGAAAGTGCTTGAAGACATCGACCTGTCCGTCCGCTCCGGCGAATTCGTCACGATCGTCGGCGCGTCCGGCTGCGGCAAATCCACCCTGCTGCGCCTGATCCTCGGTCTCGATCTCGATTATCAGGGCGCTGTTCTCGTCGATGGCGCACCGGTCCAGCGGCCGGGTCTCGACCGGTCGATCGTCTTTCAGGATCACCGCTTGCTGCCCTGGCTCACCGTCGAGGCGAATGTCGCGGCCGCGCTCCGGCGCAGTTCGCTGTCGCGGGCGCAGAAGCAGGCGGCGGTGCGCGAGCATCTCGACCTCGTGGGGCTGACGCCGTTCGCCCGGGCGTATCCCGCCCAGCTCTCGGGCGGCATGGCCCAGCGTGTCGCCATCGCCCGAGCGCTCGTCAACCGCCCGCGCTTCCTGCTTCTCGACGAACCGCTCGGCGCGCTCGATGCGCTGACGCGCCTCCGGCTGCAGGACGAACTGAAACGGATCGTCGAGCACGAGAAGACGACGGCCCTGCTCGTGACCCACGATGTCGACGAAGCCGTCCATCTCGGCCACCGGATCGTCGTGATGCAGCCCCATCCGGGCCGCATCGCCACCGTGCTCGCCATTCCGGAAGCGGCCCGACGGGACCGCTCGAGCCGGGCGTTCATCGCGCTGCGCGACGAGGTTCTCCGCCTTCTCGGCGTGAATACCGGCACCGGCGCGGAACCGCGACCCACAGGCGCGCCCGGAACGTTCGAAAAACGCGACCATCAGGAGAGGCAAGACGCATGACACACCGTTCCCAGCTGAAACTCGGCGCCTTTCTCATGTCGCCCGGCCACCATGTGGCAGCGTGGCGGCACGCGGACGCCACCGCCGATCTCGGCTCGAATTTCCGCGCCTATGCCGACATCGCCCGCAAGGCCGAGGCGGCGAAATTCGACCTCCTGTTCCTGGACGACAATCTGGCGGTCAAGGACCTCGATCCGGAGACCGGCGCGCGCTCGGCCCGGTCGGCCTTCTTCGAGCCGATCACTCTGCTCGCCGGTCTCGCCGCCCTGACGGAGCGCATCGGCCTGACGGCGACCGTTTCGACCACCTTCAACGAACCCTACACGCTCGCGCGCAAATTCGCCTCGCTGGACGTGCTGAGCGAGGGCCGTGCGGCCTGGAACCTCGTGACCTCCAATCTGGAGGTCGAGGCGCGCAATTACGGCACGGCGCCGCACCTGCTGCACGCGAAACGCTATGATCGCGCCGAGGAGTTCATCGACCTCGTCGTCACGCTCTGGAACAGCTTCGAGGACGATGCCTTCCGGCACGACAAGGCAAGCGGCATTTTCTACGATCCGGACAAGCTCCACGCCGCCAACCACACCGGCGCCCATTTCTCCGTTGCGGGTCCGCTCAATGTCCGCCGGTCGCCGCAGGGACAGCCCGTCATCGTGCAGGCCGGCTCCTCGGAGCCGGGCAAGGAGCTCGCGGCGCGCACGGCGGAGGTGGTCTTCACCGCGCAGAACACGCTGGAAGAGGCGCAGGCCTTCTACGCCGACCTCAAGGGCCGCATGGCCAAGTACGGGCGGGAACCGGACGAACTGAAGGTCATGCCCGGCATCTTCCCCGTCGTCGGCCGCAGCCGTGCGGAGGCGCAGGAGAAATTCGAGGAACTGCAGGACCTGATCCATCCGGCCGTCGGCATCCGCCTGCTCTCCGACATGATCGGCGGTTTCGACCTCTCGGCCTATCCCTCAACGGTCCGGTGCCCGACCTGCCGGAAACCAACGGCGGCAAAAGCCGCCAGCACCTGCTGTTCGAGATCGCCCGGCGCGACAAGCTGACGATCAACCAGCTTGCCAAGCGTATCGCCGGCGCGCGCGGCCACTGGCAGGTGGTGGGCACGGCCGAAGACATCGCCGACCAGCTCGAGGATCGCTTCGTCAACGGCGGCGCGGACGGTTTCAACATCATGCCGCCGACGCTGCCTGGCGGGCTCGATGATTTCATCGCATTTGTCGTGCCGGAACTGCGCAGGCGGGGACTGTTTCGCACCGAATATGAAGGCCGGACACTGCGCGAGAATCTCGGCCTTCCCAAAGCGAGACAATCGACGGCGCGGCTCGACCGCGGGCTGCAGGCCGCGGAATAGGCGGCCCGATCGTCTCCCCGTCGGAGAAGCAATCGCCGTCAGGAAAGGTAGCAGACCATGGTCGATCTGATCGCCGGCATCATCGATGTCTTTGCGGACGCGCCCTTGACGGGCAACCCGCTCGCCGTGGTGCAGGGCGCCGACGAGCTGAGCGACGAGACGATGCGACGGATCGCCGGCGAGTTCCAGCAGGCCGAGACGACCTTCATTCTGACGAGCACGCGCGCCGACCGGAAACTGCGATCCTTCACCGCCAGCGGTGCGGAAGTCTACGGCGCCGGGCACAATGCGTTCGGGGCATGGCTCTGGCTCGGCGCGCATGGCGATCTCGGATCGCTGGCGACCAAGCGGGTCTTTCATCAGGAAATCGGTCCGGAGGTGCTTCCCATCGAACTCGCGTCGATCGGCGGACGCGTCCACGGGTGGATGCGCCAGGGGCCGTTGCGCCTGTCGGAGCCGCTGAAGGACGTCGGGCCGCTGGCCGCTGCGCTCGGCCTCGAACAGGATGATTTTCTTCCCGAGCCGCCGCCCCGCCCTGCCGATACCGGAGCGGCCCATCTCATGGTGCGTGTCCGCAACGCGAAAACCGTCGACGCGGCGCGACCGGACGCCCGCGCATTGCTGGCCGTCCTCAAGGACACCGCTGCCGAGGGATGCTACATCTATGCGTTCGATCCCGCCGGTGCCGGAACGGCCTATGCCCGCTTCTTCAACCCGACCGTCGGCCTGTGGGAGGATGCCGCAACGGGAACGGCCGCCGGGCTCCTGGCAGCCTATCTCGCCACGACCGGCACACTGAAGACCGATGAACTGGCGATCGAACAGGGCACAAAAATGGGCCGCCGAAGCATTCTCAAGGTCCGGCTGACGCCGGTGCCGAACCTCTCCGGAACTGGCGTCGTGGTGCTGAAAGGCGTGCTGCGGGTCTAAGGCTGGGCGCATTTGCGGCAAGAGGGTAAGCCGTTATCCTTTTTTCCGACCGGATTGCACCAGCCTGCGGGCGCATTTCCGGACAAAAGCGTCCTGATCTCTTGCCGGGCGGCTTAGAACGTTGCAGGTTCGTGACGGGAGAAACGATCGGGTTTCGAACGACCGCTGCGTTGTTTGCGCAGAGGACGGATATCGGCACACGTAAAGAGACATGGATGAAATGCCCAACCAGGCGATTGGCAGAGGTCTCGCGGCGAGATCGCGGTGTCACTCGGCATCCTTGCCTGCCGGTGGAAGTCAAGGCGCATGAGGCGGGGCCCTAGGCTTGCGCGGCCGGAGACGAAAGCGCCGTCGGCGGGTGCGTCCGGCCCCGGCATGAGCCCGGGCGATATCGCAGACCATAATTCCCGGGTCGTCCTCAGCCTGCTCAGGACCTTCGGACCGCTGACGCGGCAGGAGCTTTCGGCGCGCCTTGGCCTGACCGAGCCGGCGGTGACCGGCATCATGAGCCGGCTCGATGCCCAAGGCTTGGTGCTGAAACGCAAGCGCGCCAGCAGCGCCCGCTACCATGCCGCAGAATTCGCGCTGCGACCGGGAGGCGCACTGGGTTTGGGGATTAGCCTGTCGGCAGACAAGCTCGATATGGCGCTGATCGATCTCTACGGCACGGTCGTTGCCGAGCAGGAGCTCAGCGGTGCGGATCTTGAAGCATGTCTTCCGGATGCCCTGTCATCCCTGCTTGACGCCAGCGATCACCGCGTACCGCTCGGCGTCGGGATCGCCGTCGCACCGGGATGCGCGCCACAGAGCGACAGCATCAGGCACCTGTTGACCGGCCGGACGACCTTCGTCATGCCGGATACGGAGGCATGCCTGACCGGCGAGCGCCTGCTGGGACTCGGCGAACCCGAAGGCGGGCTTGTGGTGGTGCTGATCGACGACACCGTGCGCGCCGGGCTCTTCATTGGCGGCAAGACCTTTCGCGGCATGAGCGGACGCGCGGGACAGATCGGCGAAATGCGGCCCGGCCGCCTGCATCCGAGCCTGACCGATGTCGCCAACCGCAGCGCCTATCTCCGGGCGCTTGAGGCGGGCCCCTCGGCCGTTGCCGCCTGGACCGAGACCGCGGCCAGCCGCCTGCTGGACGCCGTCGTCGCGATTGCGGGTTTTGTGTCGCCCGGCGCCCTCCTGCTCGGCGGTGCGCTGCCCGAGCCCGTGCTCGACAGTCTCATCGACCGCATGCAGGAACACCGCAACGAACAGGCAAGCACCTTCGTCGCCGCTCCGTGGATCCCGCCGATCCGGCGCGTTACGCTGGGCGGTCGCGGTGCCGTCATCGGCGCGGCGATGACGCCTATGATGGAATTGCT
This sequence comes from Rhizobium quercicola, assembly GCF_021168455.1. Classification (NCBI taxonomy): domain Bacteria; kingdom Pseudomonadati; phylum Pseudomonadota; class Alphaproteobacteria; order Hyphomicrobiales; family Rhizobiaceae; genus Rhizobium; species Rhizobium quercicola. The sequence continues at coordinate 194,117 of NZ_JAJOZR010000001.1, read as the reverse complement.
GCTCCCGCGAGCGGGCTGACGACGCCGTCGCGGGCTGACAAAGGCACGCGTTCCCGCTGGGCGGCCTCGGCCGTCGGCAGGGACAGTCTGTGGGCGAGCGGCATGGTCGCTGCCCCCAGTGCTGCGGCATCCTCCGAGCCTGCCGCGCGGTGCAAAGACGGCGGAGTGACACCGCGGCAGATAATCTCCTCGCGCGTGAACACCAGCAGTTCATCGATCATCCGCACAGGCAGGCGTCCCCCGATCAGAACGCCGTCTGGATCCACGACCATGCCGATATCGATGATGGCTTCGGCGAGCGTGATGCTGATCGCCCGCAGCCAAGCGCTGACGATCCTACGCGGCGCGCCGGTCAGCGCCGCCAGCTCGGCAGGGGTCGAAACATGAATGCCGTGCTGCTTTAGGTGGTCATAGAGGATGAACAGCGAGAACATCTCGCCGAGCGGCTGCGTCTTGCCGGCGCCCGGCCCCTCCTCAATCACGACCGGAAGCCAGCCGATTTCGCCGCCGAGGCCGCTCGCGCCCTTGTGGCGCATACCGTCGATGACGAGGCTGCCGCCTAGACACGCATTGACGAAGATGTAGAAGAAGCTGCTGATCTCCGTTCCGAAGCCGTATTCGATCTCGCCGAGGGCCGCGGCATTGGCATCGTTATCGATGAAGACAGGATGGCTAGTGACCCCGGCAAGCGCGCCGCGCACGTCGAAGCCACTCCAGCGGCCGTATGTGTCGGGACGGCCGATCACGGGAACCTCGCCCAGCCAGTCGGGGATGGCAAGACCGATGCCGGCAAGACGTGGCTCCTGGATGACCTTGCGCCGGAGAAAGGCAGAGACGGCATCCCCCATCAGCGTGACGAAGGTCTCCGGCATGAGAAACCGTTCCTCGTGATGGATGCGCCCGCGGACGGCGCCGGTTGCATCCACGGCAACGACGGTCAGGTGGTCGCGATCGATATTGGCGCCGATCGAAAAAACGCCCTCGGGGTCGATTTCCAGCTCGATGGCCGGCTGGCCGCGCAGCCCCTGCCGTCGGCGCGCCTCCATGACGAGGCCTTCGTCGAGAAGACGATCGACGATGCGGGTCACGGTCTGCTTGGTCAGCCGCGCGCGCTGCGCAAGTTCCGTGCGCGAGATCGGCGCCTCGCGATAGATGTCGCTGAGGATGGTGGCGCGGTTCTGGGCTGCCGCCTGTTCGCCGTTGGAGCCGGCAAAAGTCACGCAACGTCTCCCGTCATGTTGGACCGGCCGCGCCGGATGAAAAAGGCCTGCACATTTGACGATGCGCAGGCCAAGGTAGGCCAAAGTGGCCGGGGGAGGAAGGGTTGAGAGATCAGGTCCTTGTGAGGCGCCAGCTTTTGACTTCGAAGGGAAGAAGTCCGGCAGCCGCAACGCCCTCCATCGGCTCCTCAAGGATGGTCACCGGTCCACTCGTTGCCCAGCCCTCAGGCAGCGCAACGGCGAAGTCGCCGCGACGACCGGCCGGCTCGAAAACGCGCAGAACGAGATCGTCACCATCTTCGCTGGGCTTCAGGCCGGAGATTGCCGCATCGATGCCCTTGGGGGCAAGCGGCTGCCAGGAACCAACGGCCCGATCCGTGACGGGCAGAACCACGAGCGGCTGGTTCAGATCCTCGGCCTCCTCGCGCACGCCGCCTTCGTACCATGTGCCGGCATGCGGCATGAGCGCATAGGTAAAGGCCTGATGGCCTTCGTCCGCCATCGGGTCCGGGTAGATCGGCGAGCGCAGCAGCGAGAGGCCGAGCACGCTGCCGCGCATGCTGTGGCCGTACTTCGCGTCGTTGAGCAGGGCGACGCCAAAGTCCGGCTCCGACAGATCGACGAAACGGTGCGCGGGCGCCTCGAACATGGCCTCGTCCCAGGACGTGTTGGAGCCCGTCGGCCGTTCGAGCACGCCATAGGCGCATTCGCAGGTCGCATGCTTGCTCTTCACGGCAAGTTCGCTGAGGCTGCGCAGCATGACGCGCCGGTCGTGCCAGTCGATCTCCGTGTGGATATCCAGCCGGCGCGCATTGGCGCCGAGGCTCAATGTCTGGACGATGCGGGAATGGCGCCAGGTGCGCGCAATCCGGATTGCCACACGATGAGGACCTGTCTCGACGATCTCGATCGCATCGAAACCAGTGATCTCCTCGGCCTTCTCGATGTAGTCGTTCTCGACATCCCAGGCATCCCAGTTGCGCGGCTTGTCGGCCGTGTAGGCATAGAGCCGGTTGCCGCGCCCGTCGATCGCCTCGCGGCCGGTCGGCTTGTGGAGAATGCTGGCAATCGATCCGTCTTCGGCGAGCGTCACCCTGATTGTCGCATTCTCAAGGCTGTTTTTCGTGACCGTGAGGCCCGGTGCAGGCGCGAGTGCCGAGGCCGGTAGAACGGCGATACCAAGCGGCGGCAACATGCCGTCTGCCGAGACTGGGCCGTCAGGCAGGTCGAGACGGATCGCGCGTGGCGAAAGCGACGGATTGACGACGAGAACCGCTCCCGTTTCTGCGCCCGACGCGGCCGGCAGGCGGCCCGCAAGGGCGGCCATTGCCTGATCGAGCGCGGTCGTTCCATCGGCAATCGCGCCTTCGAGTTCGCGCACCGCATCGACATAAACCTCTGCGATGGAGGAGCCGGGCAGAATGTCGTGGAACTCGTTCTTAAGAACGACCCGCCATGTCGGCTCCAGGGAGGCCGGACGCGCCGCGCCCATCAGATGGGCAAGGCCGGCCACCGTTTCCGCCGTGATCAGCGTGCGCTCCGCTTTGCGATGCAAGCGCTTAACCGCGCTCTGGCTCGTCAGCGTCGCGCGATGAAGCTCCAGATAGATTTCGCCCTGCCAGACATGTAGCGCCTTTTCCTCAGCCGTCTCGTGCGCGCCGTCGAAGAAGTCTTCGACACGCATCCATTCCGCCTGCGGGATCGCCGGGAAGACGCGAAGCTGCTCCTCGCGCAGGACCATTTCGGGCGTCACGCCGCCGCCGCCATCGCCATATCCGACGCAGAGAAGCGTCGTCTCGTGCTTGTCCTTCTGGCGAAAATTCTTCCACGTCGGCACGAAGCAGTCAGGCCGCACGAAGCCGTTATAGCCCTGCATCGGGTTGTCGAAGGTGTGCGCCAGCACGCGGCTGCCGTCGATGCCTTCCCACCAGAAGAGATCCGCCGGAAAGCGGTTGGTCTCCGACCAGTTGACCTTGATCGTGAAGAAGCTGGTCATGCCGCCTTGTCGCAGGATCTGTGGCAGGGCACCGGTGAAGCCGAAGCAGTCGGGCAGCCAGCAGACGGTATGGCGCAGGCCGAAAGTCTTTTCGAAATAACGCTGGCCATAGAGCACCTGCCGCGACAGGCTTTCGCCGGTCGGCATGTTCGTGTCCGGCTCGATCCAGAGGCCGCCGACGGTCTCCCACTTGCCGGCTTTTACCTGCGCCTTCACGCGCTCTAGAAGATCCGGATCATCCTCCGCGATCTGTGCGTAATAATGCGCCGTGGACTGGTTGAAGCGGAAATCTTCCGATCCCTCCATCAGCGACAGGGCCGTGTGAAAAGTCCGGCGCATTTTGCGACGTGTTTCGTCGTAGGGCCACAGCCAGGCGAGGTCGATATGGGCGTGACCCGTGAGCGCGATCCTGCCCTGCGGCGGAAAGCGTTCGCGGAGGCCGGCAAGCCGTGCCATCAGTGCATCATAAGCCTCGATGACGCTGGCGCGATGATGGTCTTCCAAACCGTCGGGCTCGGCCTTCAGATCCGGCAGTTGCCAGATCTTTTGCTGCATCGGCGCTGCGGATGTGCGTGAAACGTAGTCGGCGGTGGCTGAAGGCCAGTCGAGCGAGCGTAACGCGTCTTCGCCTGCATCCAGCAGATGCGGCACGACGTCGTGACCTTCGAGAACTGTGATGGCTTCCGAGATCTGGCGGACGAGCAGCCAGAGCTTGTCCACGGATGGCTCCAGCCAGAGAAGTTCAGCGCGTTCCAGATGCGGCTTGCGCACGGGCTCGCCGAACGGCAGGCGGGCGACGGTTTCCGAGGTCACCGTGAATCGCGCGGCGGGAACGCCGAACTCGCGGTGGTAAGGGTCGAGACCGACTGTCTTCGACACGCCATCGCCCGAAGCGATGGTGATAAGGCTCTCGCCACCGAGGTCGAGATAAAGACGCGTGTCCTCTAGCGGCCAGCCTTCGGGCACGTCGGCTGCGCCCGAGAAGCGCTGCGCCTCCTGTATCTGCGGCCAGGCCGCGCCAAGGGCGATCGGCGTGTCGTTGAAGCGCCAGCCATCGATCTGCGCGGTCTTGCGGACGCGCCAGAATTCCAGCTCGGCCATGCGCACCTGGAAGCGCTCGAGACGTTGGGCAAGTGTGAGTGTCATGATCTTCAAGTCCTGGTCTGTGTCATGAAAGGATCAACCCTTGACCGCGCCGGCGGTCATCGCGCCGAGAATGAGGCGCTGGAGGGAAAGGAAGGCGATGATCGCCGGCACCACGGAGACGAGGCAGGCAGCGGCGAGCAACTGGATGGAACTGTCGTTCTGGGTACCGGCATACTGGAAGATGCCGACCCCGATGGGCGTAAGCGCTTCGCGGGTGATGAGCAGGAAGGGCACGAGGAACTGCGACCAGCCGGCAATGACCGAGATGATGAAGGCTGAGGCGATGCCGGGCGTCGACAGCGGCAGGATGACCCGCAAGAACACGCCCCACCGGTTGCACCCGTCGATCAGCGCCGCCTCATCAAGGCTTCTGGGGATGCCGTCGATGGAGCCCTTGAGGATCCACGTCACCGTGGGGACGGCGAGCGCGATATAGACCATGACGACGCCGAAATGGCTGTCGGTCAGGCCGATCCCCGCCATGTAGCGATAAAGCGGCACCATGATCACCAGCGGCGAGATCATCTGGACCGACAGGAGGGCCATCATCCAGCCGCCCTTGCCGCGAAACCTGAAGCGCGAGAAGGCATAGGCCGCGGGCAGCGCGACGAGGAGGCAGCCAATGGCGCTGAGGGACGACAGCTTCAGGGCATTCCAGAGATAGCCGAGGAACTTGTCGGAGGAGAGAATCATGGCAAAGTTGTCGAGCGTCGGCGCTTTCGGAATGAACCGGCTGACACCAAGAAAGACCTCCTTGCGGGTGCGCAGCGCCAGCGACAGGAGCCAGAGCAGCGGCCATGCGAAGAAGACGAAGATCACCAGCATGAACAGGTAACTGAGCGCGTCGCCCAGTCTCTCGCGGGATGCGGCGGACATCATTCCTCTCCCTTCGGCAGAAATACGGCATAGACCAATGCCAGGCCGAGGCTGATGGCCAGCATCAGGATCGACAGCACGGCGCCGACCGACAGGTCGTAGTTCCGGAAGACGATGTTGAACGTGTAGAGCGAGAGGACCTCGGTCGCCCGGCCGGGACCGCCGCCTGTCAGCGAGATGATCGCGTCGAACGTGTTCAGAGTCTGGATGGTGATCAGGATCATGTTGACGAGGATGGCGGCGCGAAGCTGTGGCAGCGTCACGTAGAACAGCCGCTGGCGGGCATTCGCGCCATCGACCGACGCCGCCTCATAGAGTACGGGATCGATCGCCTTCAGCGCGGCATACATGACGACCATGGAGAAGGCGGTGCCGCGCCAGACGTTGGAGAGGACCACCGACCACATGACGAGGTCGGGATCCGACAGCCATTGCACGGGGGCCGCCCCCACCAAGCGCAGGATGCTGTTCAGACCACCGAAGGGCGCTTCGTTGAAGAGCATTTTCCAGATAATGCCGCCCGCGATGCCCGGCACCACCCAGGCGACGAGCGCCGTGGTGCGCACGATCGTCGTTCCGAACAGGCCGCGCCCCTCCCCGCGCACCACCACGAGAGCGATGACGAGGCCGAGCAGCTGCTGGGCGACGACGCTCGAGCCGGTAAAGACGAAGGTGACCCAAAGGATCTGCCCGAGTTCCGGCCGCAACAGCGTGTCGATCAGTGTCGAAAGGGTATAAGTCCCGTCATTTGCCAAAAGCGTCGCTCGCATGAAGGCGAGCCGCATCACGTCGAAGACGGGGTAGAGGTAGAACAGCCCAAGCACAAGAATCAGCGGCAGCACCCAGGGCACCACACGCGGAGCAACGTGCCGGGTGCCGCGCGCAAGGCGCGCAGCCACATGCTGTTCGAAGGTTGCGTTCCGTACTGTCATGATCAAGCCGGCCTTTTGCGGGATGTGCGCGGCGCGGGGACCGACCCGCGCCGAACCGGGGTGCTAGAGGCGGCTGAACGCCGCGGTCGCTGCCTTGAAGGCTTCGTCCACCGCCGCATCCGTCGTCTCAGCGCCGGTGAGCACCTTGCCCATCATGATCTGGATCTGGTTGGAGATCTCGGGATAGACGGGCGCACCGGGACGCGCCTGCCCGACCTTCAGGGCCTCGCCAAACGCCTTGTTGGCGTCGCTCGAGAAGATCTTGTAGGTCGAATAGAAGTCGGCCCGCGTCGGCAGCTGTTCCTGCAGCTCGTTGGCTGGTCCCATGTAGATCTCGCGGGCAAGGTTTGCGCACATCTCAACCTTGGCCGGATCCTTGGAGAAGGCCGCGACCGTCCAGCCGCCGGTGCCGGTGGACCGCTCGTCCTTGGTCGGACCCGGCAGCCGCGAAAAGGTCCATTTGGCGAGCTCTTCCGGCTCCAGAACCGTCTTCAGCTGGCTGTACTGCCAGTTGCCGCCGACGAACAGGGCGGAGGTGCCGGCCGCGGCTGCCGCGTTGAAGTCGTCGTAATTACCGATCGTCGCCACGCGCTTGGGTGCCGCACCGGATTCGACGAGGTCGCGATAGTAGTTCACGGCCTTCACAAATTTCTCGCGGTTCTCGCCTTCGCCGAAGATTGGCTTGCCGGCATCGTCCACGAGCTTGCCGCCCTGACCCCAGAAGTTCGCCAGCCAATCGAAGGTCGTGCCCTCGTAGCGGCCGCCATTGAAAAGAATACCTTCCATGCCCTTCTCAACGGAGGCGAGCGCGGCCTTCTTCGTGTCGTCCCAGGTTTCGGGCGCATCCGGAATGACCTCGGTATTGCGATAGAGAACACGCAGGTCGGTCGACCACCACCAGGCATAGATCTGACCGTCGGCGCCGGTCACGCCTTCGCGGATGAACGGGAACAGCTGGTCGATCTCTTCTTTTTTGAAATAAGGCGAGAGCGACTGCAACACACCGGACTTCTTGAAGAGCGGCAGCACGAAGCTGTCGACGGCCGCGCAATCCGGCGCGTTGCCGGACTTGGCCTGTTCGAGCATGCGGGCCTGCTCCTGACTGATATCGCCGGACATCATCTGCAACTCGACCTGCCATCCTGCATGGTTAGCGACGAAGGCGTTGAAGAGCTTGCTGTAGCCTTCGGCCAGAACCGGATCGGTGTTACGTGGACCGTCGGAGGTCATGCGGAAGACGAGCTTGTTCGGCGCGTCCGCCGGACCGACGGTGTCGCCGGTGATCGTATCCTGCGCGAAAGCCGCAACCGGCAGCGCCATGGCGACGGCCGACAGGAGCATGAGAATTCTGGCGTTCATTGCGAATGTCCTCCCAAAGTTTTTGCACAGCCGCACCTCGTCTCGCCCCTGGCGATGCCGAGCGTGCGGCGACCTTCACATTCTCGTCTCGTGGCTGTCGTATGCCGCAGGCTTATCGCCCACCGCCTCCGCTCCCCCAATCGACCCTCCTCGCCTCCAACAACGATCTTCCCAGGTCGTGGAAATTAGATTAAATCACTTTTGTTTTGTGTCAAGCCACTGTGTCGGGAGGATGAGATGGCGCGTTTGGAACTGGAGGAGATCCGCAAGTCCTATGGGGCTCTGGAGGTGCTGCACGGCATTTCCGTTGCGGCGGAGGATGGTGAGTTTCTCGCTCTCGTCGGCCCGTCCGGCTGCGGGAAATCGACTTTGCTGCGCACGATCGCCGGGCTCGAAGCGATCACCTCTGGCGATATCCGCATCGAGGGCTTACGGGTCAACGACCTCGCACCGCGCGACCGCGATATCGCGATGGTGTTCCAGAACTATGCGCTCTATCCGCACATGACGGTCGAGTCCAACATGGGTTTCGCGCTGCGGCTTGCCGGTCTTGCCAAGGATGAGATCGGCAAGCGGGTGGCGTCGGCGGCCGAGATTCTGGATCTCACGCGCTATCTCGACCGCAAGCCCGTCGCGCTGTCCGGCGGTCAACGTCAGCGTGTCGCCATGGGTCGAGCCATCGTGCGCGCGCCAAAAATCTTCCTGTTCGACGAACCGCTGTCCAACCTCGACGCCAAGCTGCGCGTGCAAATGCGCGGGGAAATCCGCGAGCTGCAGCAAAGGCTTGCGACGACCACGGTCTATGTCACCCATGATCAGGTCGAGGCGATGACCATGGCCGACAAGATCGTCGTGATGAACGGCGGCAAGGTCGAACAGGTCGGGCATCCGCTCGACCTCTACCGCAAGCCCGCCAATATTTTCGTCGCGACCTTTATCGGTTCGCCGCAAATGAACCTGGTAACGGGACCCTTGGCAGATCGATACGGTTCAGAGACCATCGGCGTTCGGCCGGAGTACCTCGGCGTTCGCGCCGTGACCGATGCGGCTGGCGAAACGGGCGAAGACGGCTGGCGGGGGCGGGTCGCGGCCGCCGAATATCTCGGCAGCGACACGTTTCTCGTCGTGGAGATCGAAGGTGCCGGGCGCCTGCAGATCCGCACGCATGGCGGCCTTGTGCTGCCGGTCGGCCAGACGGTGATCGTGACGCCGGACGCGGCGTTTCTCTATCGCTTCGATCGCCAGGGTGTGGCGCTCTAGCCATTTCTCCGCCGCAGCGCTCCCCTCTCCGTCAGGTGCTTCCTGCCTAACCGCTATCGCCGTCGATCAGCGTCATCGGCCAGAGCTGGCGATGCGCGGCATTCGGGTAGAGGGCCGCATAGGCCGGCATGCTGGCGAGCAGCGTTTCGGCGAGCGCGATGCCGAGGTCCCGGAGCGACAGATCGAAACAGGTCAGTCGCGGCGAGAGATATCGGGCCTGCGGGCTGTGGAGGCCGATGACGGCGATGTCCTTGCCCGGCGTCAGGCCGGCGGCTTCCAGACCGTGGAACAGGCCGGTGACGCTGCCGTCGTTCAGCACCACGATGGCCGAGGGGCGATTGGAATGGCGCGCGAGATCCTGCCCGATGCGGTAGCCGCCCGCCTCGTTCGGCGCGGCGTTGAAGATCAGATCGTCCTCGAGCACCAGCCCGTGCTCTGCCAGCACGGCCCGGCAGCGTTCCAGAAAGACGTGACCGAGATTGAGATCGTCATGCGGGCGCAGAACCGCGATGCGGCGATGGCCGCGGGTCGCGAGCCGCGTCATCACCCTCGTCGCCATCCCCTCGAAGTCGAGATCGATGAAGGGTTGGCCGACATCCGTCAGGCTGCGGCCGAGGGACACGAACGGGATCTTGCGCCGGTCGAGCAGCGTGAAGCGATGATCGACCCGCCGCGTGGCCGACAGCATGATGCCATCGGCAAAACCGCGCGCCACGACCCGCTCCAGATAGGCATCCGGATCCTCTTCGGAGGAGCAGAGCAGGGCGACAAGGTCCAGCCCGTGCCGCGCGAAGACGGTCTGTACGCCGTCGAACACGCTCATGAAGAACGTATCCCCCTGCCCCGTGATCTCGTGGCCGGTCTGCATCATAAAGCCGATCACGCCGGTGGAGCCCTTCCGCAGCGCCCGGCCGGACTGGTTGGCGACGTAACCCAGCCGCTCGGCCGCCTCCAGAACCCGCCGTCGCGTGTCTTCGTTGACGTCCTTCTTCCCGTTCAGCGCGCGCGAAACCGTGCCGATCGAAATATCCAGATGCTCGGCCAGCTGCCGTATGCCCTTCACCACCACCGATGCCCCACCCTTCTCGTCCGACAAATCCTATTGACACGAACCACCGCCTGTCCATAGTATCGTAAACGTTTACGGAGATCGAAAGAGGAGTTTCGATCCCGTTCGGGAGGACTTCAGTGACAGCATACAAAGCCGTTTTATGCGGGTGCGGAGCTATGGCCAAAGGCTGGCTGCGCGCACTGGCCGCAGACCCGCTGCTCAAGGACCGGATCGAGATCGTCGGCCTCGTGGACCTTGACCGCGCCACGGCGGAAGCGCTGGCCGAGGCCTTCGGACTGACCGATGTCCCGATCGGAACGGACCTTCCCGCCATGCTGGAGGCAACGCGGCCGCAGCTCGTCTTCGACGTCGTCATACCCGTTGCCCGCCGCGCGGTCGTTTCGGCGGCTCTCGCGCACGGGTGCCATGTGCTCAGCGAGAAGCCGATGGCCACCTCGCTCGATGAGGCTCGGGATCTTCTGGATCTCGCCCGCAAGGCCGGCCGCATCCATGCCGTCGTGCAGAACCGCCGCTTCATTTCCGGTGTGCGCCGGATGAGGCGGCTGGTCGAGAGCGGGGCGATCGGCGAACTGACCGCCATCCATTGCGACTTTTTTCTCGCGCCGCATTTCGGCGGCTTCCGCGACGCGATGCACAATGTGCTGCTGCTCGACATGGCGATCCACACCTTCGACGCCGCCCGCTTCGTCTCCGGCAAGGTGCCGCTGTCGGTCTACTGCGTGGAAACCAACCCTGCAGGGTCCTGGTATGCGCATGGTGCCGCAGCCAATGCGATCTTCAAGCTCTCCGACGATGCCGTCTTCACCTATCGCGGCTCGTGGTGCGCGGAAGGCCGCCGCACGAGTTGGGAGAGCGAATGGCGGCTGGTCGGCGCGAAGGGCATGGCGACCTGGGACGGCGAGGAGGCGTTCGAGGTCACGGTCTCCGGCGACGAACCGGGCCTCCTGCACGGCGCGCGGTCACTGTCGATGCCGGAGGCGGCCGACGCGGCGGAAACGCAAGGGCATACCAGCGTCCTCCTCGACTTCATCCGTGCGATCGACACCGGCGGCGAGCCGGAGACGATCGGTCACGACAATATCAACAGCCTTTCCATGGTGTTCGGCGCCATCGAAAGCGCCCGGACCGGCCTTGCCGTCGATCTTTCAGCACAAGGACAGAACCTGTGACCAACCCCGCAAACGCCATCCGCGTCGGCACCATGATCAGTGCGAGCGCCGGCCAGGCGGCCACCCGCATCGGGCAGATCGCGGATCTCGGCTTCGAGAGCTTCGAACCCTTCTTCTGGCAGACGACCAACGGGCAGGATCTAACCGATCTCGGCAAGCGCTGCCGGGAGGCGATCGGCGATCGCGACATCACCATCTCCACGATCGGCATGTTCGGCAACCCTCTGGAGGAGGAGGAGCTCGACCTGCAGACGCTGCAGGGCTGGAAGGACTGCATCGACAACGCCCATCACTTCGGCGCCACCTGCGTCGCCGGTTTCACCGGCCGGGTTCGCGGCAAGCCGCTGCCCGAAAGCCTGCCCCGCTACAGGCACATCTGGAGCGAGCTTGGCCGGCGCGCCGCCGACAAGGGCGTGAAGATCGCCTTCGAGAACTGCGCCATGGATGGCAACTGGCAGACCGGCGACTGGAACATCGCACACAATCCGGATGCCTGGGAGCTGATGTTCAACGAGACGCCGGACGATCATATCGGGCTCGAATGGGAGCCCTGCCACCAGATGGTCTACCTGATCGACCCGCTGCCGCAGATCCGCAAATGGGCGTCCAAGATCTTCCATGTCCACGGCAAGGACGCGACGATCCGCTGGGACGTCATCCGGGAGCACGGCATCTTCGGCAAGGAAAAATTCGTGCTGATGCGCACGCCGGGCTTCGGCGACAGCAACTGGACCGACATCATCTCGGAGCTGCGCCTGGCCGGCTGGTCCGGCTCGATCGACATCGAAGGCTGGCACGATCCCGTCTATCGCGATGCGCTGGAGATGACCGGACAGGTGCACGGCCTGAACTATCTGAAACGGTGCCGGGGCGGAACCTTCGTCACCGACCCGCAGTGAGACGGCCGGGCGCCATGGAGGTTGGTGCCCGGAGGAAGACCCGTAAACACAAGGAGGAGAACATGACCATGAAAACCTGGCTTGCCGCCGGTGCTCTCGCACTGGCCACCGCATTCATGTCCGTTCCGGCCGCGCAGGCCGAGGACGTGAAGATCACCGTCTGGTCGCTCGACCGCGACATCCAGCCGGCGCCGAACCTGATCAAGGACTTCAATGCCTTGAAGAACGGCATCACGGTCGAATACCGCCAGATCCAGTTCGATGATGTCGTCAGCGAGGCCATGCGCGCCTATTCGACCGGTCAGGCGCCCGACATCATCGCGATCGACAATCCGGAACATGCTCTCTTCTCGTCGCGCGGCGCCTTCCTCGATCTCAGCGACAGGATCGCGGCATCGAGCGTGGTGAAGACCGCGAACTACTTCCCGGGCCCCCTTGCCTCCGTCATGTGGGACGGCAAGTCTTTCGGCATCCCCAAGGCCACCAACACGATCGCGCTCTACTACAACAAGGACATGTTCAAGGCGAAGGGGCTCGACCCGGACAAGCCGCCGCAGACATGGGCGGAGCTGCTGGATGCCGCGCGCAAGCTAAACGACCCGGCCAAGAACGTCTACGGTCTCGCCTTCTCGGCCAAGGCCAGCGAAGAGGGCACCTTCCAGTTCCTGCCCTGGGCGCAGATGGGTGGCGCATCCTACGAGGCGATCAACGCGCCGGGTGCCGTGAAGGCGCTCGATACCTGGAAGACCATCATGGACGAGAAGCTTGCGTCGCCCGATACGCTGACGCGTGGCCAGTGGGATTCGACCGGCACGTTCAACTCCGGCAATGCCGCCATGGTCATCTCGGGCCCGTGGGAGCTCGACCGGATGAGCACGGAGGCGAAATTCGACTGGGCGGTGACGCTCTTGCCCGTGCCGGAAGCGGGCGCCGAGCGCTCGTCCGCCATGGGCGACTTCAACTGGGCGATCTTCTCGACGACGCAGCACCCCGACGAAGCCTTCAAGGTGCTCGAGTATTTCGCCTCGCAGGACGATCGGATGTTCAAGGATTTCGGCCAGCTTCCAGCCCGCTCCGACATCGCCATTCCCCCGACGGGCAATGAGAAGAAGGATGCCGCACTGAAGGTGTTCGTCGAGCAGCTGAAATACGCCAAGCCGCGCGGCCCCCATCCGGAATGGCCAAAGATTTCCAAGGCCATCCAGGACGCCATCCAGGGCGCGCTGACCGGTCAGATGACGGCGCAGGACGCCCTCGATCAGGCGGCCGCGAAGATCAAGTCGGTTCTCGGCTAAGGGCTTCCTCCCGGAGAGCATGGTGCCCGGAGGAGGATCAAGGTCCGCTTGCCTCCTCCGGTGCCGTGTTCATGGGTCGGCCACGACCTGCCCATCCCCGCCACGAACCCCTGTTCCGACGGACGATCACCGCAGGGCGTTCGCGCGCCATTGCCCGGAAAAGCTCTGATGGGAGCGACGATGAAACGCATCTTCTCCAGCCTGGCGGACGGAAAAGGCTTCGATATCGCCTTGATCGTCTTCCCCCTCGCCTTCCTGTTCGTAATGGCCGGCCTGCCGCTGGTCTACAATGTGGTGATGAGCTTCCAGGAGGTCGATATGTTCAGCCTCGGCACCTTTGCGCGCCCTTTCGTGGGTTTCAAGAACTATGTGACGCTGTTCTCGCAGCCGGAAACCTGGCCGATCCTGAAGAACACCGCAATCTTCGTCGTCGCGTCGATCGCCGGCCAGTTCATCGCCGGCTTCGCGCTCGCTCTGTTCTTCTGGACCAATTTTCCCGGCGCATCATGGCTGCGCGGCCTGTTTCTCGTCTCCTGGGTCATGCCCGGCCTCGTGGTCGGCGCCATCTGGAACTGGATCCTCTCGGGCGATTTCGGTGTCCTCAATTACCTGCTGACGGCGCTCGGCATCATCGACGGCAACATCTTCTGGCGCTCCGACCCGAATTTCTCACTCTGGGCGGTCATCATCGCCAATATCTGGCTCGGCACCTCGTTCAACATGATCCTCCTCTCGGTCGGCCTGTCCGCCATTCCGAAGGACCTGTTCGAAGCGGCCGAACTCGACGGCGCCAATGCCTTCCAGCGGTTCTGGACCATCACCTTGCCGATGATGCGCTCGACCATCGGCGCCATCATCTCGCTCGGGCTCATCTTCACCCTTCAGCAGTTCGATCTGTTTGCGGCCATCACGTCCGGCGGGCCGAACAACTCCTCCAACGTCACCCAGTACTGGGCGTGGGACCTGTCGTTCCGCCAGTATGATTTTGCACAGGGCGCGACCATCTCGGTCGTCATGATCGTGTTCGTGATGATGGCCTCGATCGTCTATGTCCGCTCGACACGGCATGAGGTGCGCGGATGAGCGAAACGACGAAACACCGCCTGATGCTGGCGATCGCCTGTGTTCTCGCGGCGATCTATCTCTTCCCGCTCTACTGGATGTACGTGACCTCGCTGAAAAGCGGATCGGCGATGTTCGCGACGCCGCCCGGTCTCTTTCCCAGCGATCCGCAATGGAGCGTCTACACCTATGTCTGGGAAACCCGGGACATGGGCCGCTATATGTGGAATTCGCTGATGATCGCAGCCGGATCCGTCGCTCTCATCGTGCTTCTCGGCACAGGCTGCGCCTATGTGCTCGCCCGCTACCGAAACCGCTGGGTCGATGTCGGCCTGTTTCTGATCCTCATGCTGCAGGTCCTGCCCGCCTCGCTTCTGATCACGCCCATCTTCGTCGGCTTCTCGCAGCTCGGCCTTCTCGCAACGCCGCGTGTGGCCGTCATCATCGCGATCGCGGCGAAAAGCATGCCCTTCTACGTGGTGCTCGTGCGCTCCACCTTTATGAGCGTCCCGATGGAACTGGAAGAGGCCGCGCTGGTCGACGGAAATTCGCGCGTCGGCGCATTCTTCAACATCGTGCTGCCGCTCGCCCGCAACGGCATCCTCGTCAGCGGTATCCTCATCTTCATGCAGGCCTTCGGCGAGTTCGTCTATTCCAAGTCGATAATCCAGAACATCGAGCTGCAGCCGGCCAGCGTCGGGCTCAATTCCTTCATGGGGCCGAACACCAACGAGTGGAACAACATCCTCGCCTATGCCTCGATGTATGTGACGCCGATCCTCGCCATCTTCGTCCTGCTTCAGCGCCGCATCGTCTCCGGCCTCACCTCGGGAGCCCTCAAATGAGCAACCAGACCGAACTGCAGATCGCGTTGACAGGTGTCAACAAGCATTACGGCGCCTACCACGCTCTGAAGAACATCGACCTGCGCATAGCGAAAGGGTCGTTCGTCGCGCTGGTCGGCCCCTCCGGCTGCGGCAAGTCCACCCTTCTGCGCTCGATGGCCGGGCTGGAGACGATCACCAGCGGCGACCTCGTCATCGCCGGCGAGCGGATGAACGCCGTGCCGCCGCGCAAGCGCGATCTCGCCATGGTGTTCCAGTCCTACGCGCTCTATCCGCACATGACGGTGGAGGAGAACCTGACCTACAGCCTGCGCATCCGCGGCGTGAAGAAGCCGGAGGCGAAGAAGGCCGCCGAGGAGGTGGCGGCGACGACCGGCCTTTCCGGGCTGATGGGTCGCTATCCGCGTGAGCTCTCCGGCGGCCAGCGCCAGCGCGTCGCCATGAGCCGCGCCATCATCCGACACCCCAAGGCGTTTCTCTTCGACGAGCCGCTCTCCAATCTGGATGCCGCCCTGCGCGTTCATATGCGCAAGGAAATCCGCGCGCTGCACGACAGGCTGGGCGCCACCTCCGTCTATGTGACGCACGACCAGATCGAGGCGATGACCATGGCCGACCACGTGGTCGTGATGCGTCAGGGGGTCATCGAGCAACAGGGTGCGCCGCTCGATCTCTACGACCGTCCGGTCAACCGTTTCGTCGCCGGCTTCATCGGCTCGCCCGCCATGAACTTCGTGCCGGCCGTTGCGGGGGATGACGGGCGGTCGATCATTCTTCCCTTCGGCGCGGGACAGTGCGTCCCGGTCGATCGCCCCGTGCCCCGCGGGCGCTCGCTGATCGCGGGCCTGAGACCCGAGCATCTCGTCATCGATCCCACCGGTGCAGGGCCGATCCACCTCGATGTCGCAACGGTCGAAAGCACGGGGTCGAACAGCTATATCGCCACCGCCAGCAAGCCGGACATCGTTCTGGTCACGAATGGACGCAGTCCCGTCAGTGTCGGCAGCCGGATTTCGATCGGCATCGCCCCCGAACACGTCCACCTCTTCAACGCCGAGACCGAAGCGAGGATCGCGGTCGAGGGCTGACGTCTCCCTCTCATGGTCGCGTCGCACGAGCCAGGCTTCAGGCTGCGCTTTCGATCCGCGCCCCGCTGGGCGCGTGGGCGTCCGTTCTCAGGAAGACGAAGACCACGAGGGCGGTCAGGAGGGTGATGGCGGTCAGCAGCAGCAGCAGGCTGGCGAAGGCGTCCGCGTAGAGAGACGTCAACACCGATCGATCCAGTCCCTGCAGCGCACTCCCGGCGGCGCCGAGATCGCCCGCCGCAAGCCTTTGGGCGCCCGTTGCGATGGTCGAAGGCACGGCGTGCCCCTTCAGGCCGTCGGCCACCAGCCGTGACAGGATCGCGCTGACGACCGCGAGCGCCACGCCTTCCCCGGCCACCCTCGTGGTGCTGAAAATGCCCGTCGCCATCCCGGCGCGCTCCGTGGGCACGACGCTGACCGCGAGACCGTCCATCAGCCCCCAGGGAAAACTAATGCCCGTCCCGATCGCCAGCATGGGCAGAGCGAGGGCAAGCACCGGTGCCCCGATCGGGACCCGCGACAGCCAGAACAGACCAGCGGCAGAGACCAGCAAGCCGATGCCGCAGATCGTGGCCGGGCGGAACCAGCGCGTCAGACGTCCGGCGACGATCGGCAGGATCAGGAGCGGCGCGGACAGCGCGATCATCAATGTTCCCGCTGCCGCTTCGCCCATACCCTCGACGCCGATGAAGCGACCGGGCAGCAGGACCAGGAGAACGACGAAGCCATAGGCCGGCGCTGCCGCCAGCAATTGGACGCCGACGAAGCGGGGATAAGCGAACAAGGAGAGATCGAGCATGGGCCGGGGGACCGTCCGCTCCACAGCGACGAAGAGAAAAAGGAGGAGCAACGCCCCCGCCAGCAGGCCAAGGACCAGGGCATCGCTCCAGCCGCGCGCGGGGGCGAGCAGAATGCCGTAGGTGAAGAGGCCGAGCGCCGCGGTGAAGCTGAGGGCCCCGCCCCAGTCGAGCCCGCGCGACGCCGGATCGCGGCTTTCCCTGAGGGCGCGCCAGCCAAGCAGGAAAGCGAGGACCGCGAAGACGACGACAGCCAGAAAGATGCTGCGCCAGCCGAGCGCCTCGATCATCAGGCCCGAGGCGACAGGGCCGAGCGACAGGCCGACGCCGAAGCTGGTGCCGACGATGCTGAAGGCGCGAAGGCGCGCCGGGCCTTCGAATTCCTGCGCTAACGCCGCCATGCCACCCGAAAACGCCGCTGCCGCGGCAAAACCCTGGGCCGCGCGCAAGAGATCGAACATCAGGATATCCGCCGCGAAGACGAGCGCGAGCGACACCAATGCGAACGACCCGACGCCTGCGAGAAAGATCCGCTTGCGGCCATAGCTGTCCGCCAGAGCACCCGCCGCCATCAGGGTCGATCCGAAGGTGAGCATGAAGGCGTTCGTCACCCAGGCGATGGCAACGGGACCGCCGCCCAGCGCCCGGCCGATGGACGGCAGCGCCACCGCGGTGCCCGTGAAGGTGAGGGGCATGGCCGCAGCGGCAAGGCAGACGGCCAGCAGAGCCGGCCAGGGTCGAGATCCGCGGGACGCGATGGAGGGAGATGCCATGGGTCTTTCCTTCAATCAGGAGAGTGGTGCGGCGATAGGCGACCGCTTTCCGCTCAAGTATATTGGTGCTTGAATATTCGGATATGGCGCCGCCATTCCGGTCATAACGGACAGATGCGCTCGAATGGCGCGAAACGGGAGCATATGCGATGGACCGCCTGACCGGCCTCGGGGCCTTCGTCCGCACGGCCGACCTCGGCAGCTTCGTTGCCGCGGGACGGGTTCTCGGCCTGTCCCCTTCCGCGGTCGGCAAGGCCGTGACACGGCTGGAAAGCCAGCTGGGCGTGCGGCTCTTTCAGCGCTCGACCCGAAGCCTGCGGCTGACCGAGGAAGGTCGTGCGTTTCACGAACGCTGCCGCCACATTCTCGACGATCTCGACGACGCGCAGGAGACCCTGCTGCGAACGCGGGAAACCCCGCGCGGGCGGGTCAAGGTCAGCGCGCCCATCGTCGCCTATCACCTGCTCCTGCCCGTGCTTGCGGAGTTTCTGTCGCTTTATCCGGAGATCGAGCTCGACCTCGATTTCACCGACCGCATCGTCGATCTCATCGATGAAGGCGTCGATGTGGCCATCCGGAGCGGGCAATTGCCCGACAGCCGCATCATGGTGCGCAGGCTCCGGCCGTTCCGCCTGCTGCTCTGCGCGTCACCGGCCTATCTGGAACGACAGGGCGTGCCGGCCTGCCCGCGCGACCTGTCCACCCATGTCGGGATCGGCTTCCGCTACCCCAACAGCGGCAAGATCCAGGACTGGCCGCTGGTGCGCCCAGCGGGAGAGCCGGATGTCAGGATCCGGCACGTCCTCACATGCAACAATATGGAGGCTTTGCACGGCGCCGTCCTGCGCGGGCTCGGCATCGGCTGCATGCCGGATTTTCTGGCCGCTGCCGCGCTGAGAAACGGAGAGCTGACGCCGCTCCTGATGGATCATCTCGACGCGCCCGGCCAGTTCCACCTCATCTGGCCGTCGAGCCGGCATCTGTCGCCCAAAGTCCGGGTCATCGTCGACTTCATCAGCAAGAGACTGTTCTCCAGCGACGGCCAGCTCCCGCCGACGCCACCTGATCCCTGAAGGATGCGCCTCCATCCTCGTGGCACGCGCAGCTCAGCCCGCAAGGCCGCACCATCGAAATCCCTATGAGATCTTTATATCTTCGCCGTTTCTCCCGTCTCGAATTCCTACGTGGATCGGTCGCATAGATCCGTCAGGCCCGGCGCTTTCGCCATGCCGGGCTTCGACAGACAGGACAGGTGCGACATGACATTCGACTATATCCTCAGCGGAGGCGTGACCGTCTTCGTCACGGCCTATCTCGCCTATGCGCTCTGGCGGCCGGAGCGCTTCTGACGCCCCGTAAAGGCATTGCGGCGTCAGCGGCACGGGTCCCGTTCGCCCGTCTCACCGCGTCCGGCCGATCCATTTCACCAAACAACCATCATTCGGGGTCTCTCATGAGCAAACCCACATCCGCGAGCATTCTCGATGCCCGCATCCTCGTGCCCGCCCTCGGCGGCGCAGTCCGGAAGCTCGATCCGCGAACCCTGGCCCGGAACCCGGTCATGTTCGTGGTCGCCGTCGTTTCGGTGCTCACCACCGTTCTGTTCTTCAAGGACCTTGCAACAGGCGCGGACGGGCTGGGCTTCTCGTTCCAGATCATCCTCTGGCTCTGGTTCACGGTGCTGTTCGCGAACTTCGCCGAAGCCGTGGCCGAGGGTCGTGGCAAGGCGCAGGCCGAGTCGCTGCGCCGTACCCGGTCCGAAACCCAGGCCAAGCTGCTGGTGTCCGCCGACAGCCGGACGTGGAACGACGTGCCCGGCGCGTCGCTCAAGGTCAACGACGTCGTGCTGGTGGAGGCAGGCGACATCATTCCCTCCGATGGCGAGATCGTCGAGGGCATCGCCTCCGTCAACGAAGCGGCGATCACCGGCGAATCCGCGCCCGTCATCCGCGAGTCCGGCGGCGACCGCTCGGCCGTGACGGGCGGAACGCAGGTGCTGTCCGACTGGATCAAGGTGCGCATCACCGCAGCCGCCGGCTCCACCTTCATCGACCGGATGATCGCGCTGGTCGAGGGTGCCGAGCGTCAGAAGACGCCGAACGAGATCGCGCTCAACATCCTGCTTGCGGCGATGACGCTCATCTTCGTCATGGCGACGGCGACCATTCCGGCCTTTGCCAGCTATGCCGGCGGCTCCATCCCGATCGTCGTGCTCGTGGCGCTGTTCGTCACGCTCATTCCGACCACCATCGGCGCATTGCTGTCGGCCATCGGCATTGCCGGCATGGACCGTCTGGTGCGCTTCAACGTGCTGGCCATGTCCGGCCGAGCCGTGGAGGCGGCGGGCGACATCGATACGCTGCTGCTCGACAAGACGGGAACGATCACGCTCGGCAACCGTCAGGCGACAGAGTTCCATCCCGTCACCGGCGTGACGGAGCAGGATCTCGCCGACGCATCGCAGCTCGCGTCGCTTGCCGACGAAACGCCCGAGGGACGCTCCGTCGTCGTGCTGGCCAAGGAGAAATACGGCATTCGCGCGCGCGACATGAAGGACCTCAACGCGACCTTCGTCGCCTTCACCGCGCAGAGCCGGATGTCCGGCGTGGACCTTGAGGGAACCTCGATCCGAAAGGGCGCGGTCGACTCGGTTCTGAAATATCTGCAATCTCCCGCCGCGTCCGGCGGTAGCGCGGCGACCGACGCCGTCGCTGCCCAGGGACAGGCGATCGCCGACGCGATCTCGAAGGCGGGCGGCACGCCGCTTGCCGTCGCCCGCGACGGAAAACTGCTCGGCATCATCCACCTCAAGGACATCGTCAAGGGCGGCATTCGCGAGCGCTTCGCGGAGCTGCGGCGCATGGGCATCCGCACCGTCATGATCACCGGCGACAACCCGATGACGGCCGCGGCCATCGCCGCGGAAGCGGGCGTGGACGATTTTCTGGCCCAGGCGACGCCCGAGAACAAGCTGCAGCTGATCCGCGACGAGCAGGCGAAGGGCAAGCTGGTCGCCATGTGCGGCGACGGCACCAACGACGCGCCGGCGCTCGCCCAGGCGGATGTGGGCGTGGCCATGAACACCGGCACGGTTGCCGCGCGCGAGGCCGGCAATATGGTGGATCTCGACAGCGATCCGACCAAGCTCATCGAGATCGTCGAGATCGGCAAGCAACTGCTCATGACCCGGGGATCGCTGACCACCTTCTCGATCGCGAACGACGTCGCCAAATACTTCGCGATCCTCCCGGCGATGTTCGTCACGCTCTATCCGCAGCTGGATGCGCTGAACGTCATGGGCCTCGCCACGCCGCAGAGCGCGATCCTGTCGGCGATCATCTTCAACGCCCTGATCATCATCGCGCTCATTCCGCTGGCGCTGAAAGGCGTGGCCTACAAGGCGATCGGTGCGGGTCCGCTTCTGCGGCGTAACCTGCTCATCTACGGCCTCGGCGGCCTCGTCGTGCCGTTCGTCGGCATCAAGCTCATCGACATGATCGTGTCGGCCCTCAACCTCGCATGACCGGAGCAGATCATGACCTTCCTCACCTTCCTCCTCGGCATGGTCCTGTTCGGACTTCTCTTCGCCTTGGCATCCGCCCTCGACAAAGCCTGAGTACCGACCCGTTGACGGGCCTGATGCTGGAGACATCACGATGATACAAGCCATTCTCTTCGTAATTCTGATCATCGGGGGCACCGCCCTCCTCTCGTGGCCGCTCGGCCGCTACATGGCCTGGGCGATGGACCCGGGTGCCGGTCAGGGGAAACCCGATGTCGTCACCGCGATGTTTCGGTCCATCGGCGGACCGGCGACGCGACAGACGCAGGACTGGAAGCGCTACGTGCTCTCCCTGCTCGGCTTCAATGCCGTCATTTTCGTCGTCTGCTTCGCCATCCTGGCGCTGCAGCAGCATCTCCCGCTCAATCCCGACGGAAAGGGCGCGCTGGAGGGCAGCCTGATCTTCAACACGACCAGCTCCTTCGTCGCGAACACCAATCTCCAGCACTATTCGGGCGAGGTGGCGATGAGCTACCTGTCGCAGCTGGCGGCGCTGATGTGGCTTCAGTTCGTCTCGGCGGCCGTCGGCCTTGCAGCGCTCGCGGCGCTGGCCCGCGGACTTGCCGGACGCACGCTCGGCAATTTTTTCGTCGATGTGCAGCGCGCGACGTTCCTTGTGCTCCTGCCGCTCGCTCTGGTCGTCGCCATTTTCCTGCTCTTCACCGGCGTGCCGATGACCTTCCACGGCTCGGCGGTCGCGACCACGCTGGAGGGCGTGCAGCAGACCATCGCGCGCGGACCGGTTGCCGCCTTCGTCGCCATCAAGCAGCTCGGCACCAATGGCGGCGGCTTCTTCGGCCCGAACAGCACGCATCCGCTCGAAAACCCGACCTTCTGGTCAAACGTGCTGCAGACCGTCTCGATCATCATCATTCCCATGGGCTGCGTCTGGATGTTCGGCCGCATCCTCGGGCGGATGAAACATGCCGCGGTGCTCTTTGCGGTGATGCTCATTCTCATGGGCGCCCGCATCACCGGCGCGATCGGCTTCGAAGCCGTGCCGACCCACGCCTTCGCATCGCTGCCGATCACGCAGGACGTCGGCAATCTCGAAGGCAAGGAGCTGCGCTTCGGTGCGGCGGCGGGCCCGGTCTGGGCGGTCGTGACCACCTCCACCAGCAACGGCTCCGTCAATGCCATGCATGACAGCCTCAACCCGCTCACCGGCCTGATGCCGATGATCGGCATGTGGCTCAACGAAGACTTCGGCGGCGTCGGCGTCGGCATGATCAATATGTTCCTCTACATCGTCGTCGGCGTCTTCATCGCGGGCATGATGATCGGCCGCACGCCGGAATATCTCGGCTGGCGTATCGAGGCGAAGGAGGTGAAGTTCGCCATGATGGGCCTGCTCAGCCACGGCTTCTTCATTCTCGTGGGCACGGCGATCTTCGCGGTCACGCCGTGGGGTGCGGCAACGCTCAACAATATCGGTCCGCACGGCTTCAGCGAAATCCTCTACGAGTTCTCCTCGGCGGCCGCCAACAACGGCTCGGGTTTCGAAGGGCTGGGCGACAACACGGTCGCCTGGAACATCGCCACGGGCACCGTCATGCTGCTGGCCCGGTTCATTCCGATCATCCTGCCGCTTGCCATCGTCGGCTCGCTGTCCACCAAGCGCCGCGCCACCGAATCCAGCGGCACGCTGTCCGTCGAAGACGGCACCTTCGCCGGCATGCTGACCGTCACCGTCGTCATCGTCGGCGCGCTGACCTTCTTGCCCGCCGCCACCCTCGGCCCCATCGCCGAGCACGTCATGTTCATGAAGTGAGAACAGCCATCATGGAAACCCTTCTCTCCAGTCTCCGCATCACCGTTGCCACCATGGTCATCTGCGTCGGCGGCTATACCGGCGTCGTCTGGGCCGTCGGTCAGGCGGCCGCTCCTGACCTTGCCGACGGTTCGCTGATCACCGCGCCGGACGGCACGATCATCGGAAGCCGCCAGGTTGCGCAGGCCTTTACACAGCCGCGATATTTCTGGTCACGTCCGTCTGCCGTGGATTACAATGCAGCAGGCGCCGGCGGCTCGAACAAATCGCCGACGAGCACGGACCTGACGGACCGTGCCAAGGAAACCGTCGCCGCCTACGGAGCGACGCCTGAGAACCCCCTGCCGGCGGAACTGGCCGCCGCCTCGGGTGCAGGTCTCGACCCTCATATCACCGAGCGCGCCGCACGCTATCAGGCCGAGCGTATCGCCCGAGCGCGTCAACTTCCGGTCGATCGCATCAACCAGCTGATCGATCGCAGCGCGTTTTCGCCGGGCGGCGTGCTGACGCCGGACAGGCTGGTGAACGTGCTGGAGATGAACCTTGCGCTGGACAATGCCGCGGCGCCCTGAAACTGAGAGACAGCCGGCAGCGCTTACCGAAGGGCTGCCGGGAAACCACGGAGCGGGCGATGGCCAACGACAAGAACGGCGGACAGGAACGGCGGCCGTCGCCGGAAGCGCTCCTCGCCCGGGCCGACCGCGAAGATCGGGGCAAGCTGAAGATCTTCCTGGGTGCTGCACCCGGTGTCGGCAAGACCTTTGAGATGCTGATGTCGGCCCGCGCGCGACAGGCCGACGGCACCGATGTCGTCATCGGCGTCGTGGAAACGCACGGGCGCAACGAGACGGAGGCGCTGGTCTACGGGCTCGAGGCCGTCGCGCGGCAATCCATCGATTACAAGGGACAGGTGCTGGACGAGATGGACATCGATGCCATCCTCGAACGCCGTCCGGCGCTCGCGCTCGTGGACGAACTGGCCCACACCAACGCGCCCGGCAGCCGCCACCCGAAGCGCTACCTCGATGTGCTGGAACTGCTGGCCCATGGCATCGACGTCTATACGACGCTCAACATCCAGCACGTCGAAAGCCTGAACGACATCGTCGCGCAGATCACCCGCATCCGGGTGCGCGAGACCGTTCCGGACTCCATCATCGATCGCGCCGACGACATCGAGATCATCGACATCACGCCGCAGGACCTCATCAAGCGGATGGAGGACGGCAAGGTCTATGTTCCCAAGACCGCGCGACGTGCCATCGGGAACTATTTTTCGCCGGGCAACCTGACGGCGCTGCGCGAGCTTGCGCTCCGACGTACAGCGCAGCGGGTGGACGACCAGCTTCTCCATCACATGCAGGCCCACGCGATTTCGGGTCCCTGGGCTGCGGGCGAGCGCATTCTCGTCTGCCTCGATCACGGACGCAACGGGGCAGCGCTGGTTCGCTATGCCCGCCGGCAGGCGGACAGGCTGCGGGCGCCCTGGACGGTCATCCATATGGAGACCGCCCGTTCGGCTTCTCTCGCGGATGCGGACAAGGACCGCCTCGCGGCCTGCATGCGGCTTGCCGAGCAGCTGGGGGCGGAGACGGTGACCCTGCCTGCGTCGAACGTGTCCCGCGACCTCATTGCCTACGCCGCCGCCACCAACGTCAACCACCTCATCGTCGGCAAGTCCGACAGGCCCCGCTGGCGGGAATGGTACGAGGGCTCGATCACCCACGACCTCATCCGCAACGCCGGCACCATCAGCGTGCACGTCATGTCGGGCGGGGGCGAGGAGGTTGCGCCGAGAGGTGTCCGGACGGCGAGCACCGGGAGCCGGATCAAGCCGAGGGACTATGCCTTCAGCCTCGCCTTCGTCTCGCTGGCCGTCGTCACCGGCATCCTCCTCGACCAGACGCTCAACGTGCAGAACCTTGCGCTCGTGTTCCTCATGGGCGTTCTCGCATCGGCCGTCAGGGGCGGCCTCGGCCCCGGGCTCTTTGCCTCCGTCCTCGGCGCGTTCGCCTTCAATTTCTTTTTCCTGGAACCGCGCTACACGCTGACGATCCGCGATCCCGAAAGTGTCGTCGCCCTGCTCTTCTTCCTCGGCACAGCACTCGTGGCGAGCAATCTCGCGGCGGCCGTCCAGAGGCAGGCAACGGCGGCGCGGCAACGGGCGCGCACGACGGAGGACCTCTACCTGTTCTCCCGCAAGCTCGCCGGCACGGGCACGCTCGACGACGTTCTCTGGGCGACCGCCTACCAGATCGCCTCGATGCTCAAGGTCCGCGTCGTCATCCTGCTGCCGGAGGACGGCACCATCGCCGTCAGGGCCGGCTATCCGCCCGACGACACGCTGATCGACGCCGACATCGCGGCCGCGCGATGGGCCTGGGAGCATGATCGGCCCGCAGGCCGCGCGGCCGATACGCTGCCGGGCGCCAAGCGTCTCTACCTGCCGCTTCGCACGGGCCGGGGCGCCATCGGCGTGATCGGGCTCGACAACGACAGACAGGGACCGCTCCTGAACTCCGACCAGCAGCGCCTGTTCGACGCGCTCGCCGATCAGGCGGCGCTCGCCATCGAGCGGATCCAGCTCGTGGCCGACGTGGACAAGGCGAAGCTCGCCGCCGAAACGGACCGGCTGAGAACGGCCCTGCTCACCTCCATTTCCCACGATCTGAAGACCCCGCTCGCGGCGATCATCGGATCGGCCGGAACGATCAAGGACTTCGGTGCCGGCCTGTCGGAAGACGCCAAGGACGACCTGCTGACGACCGTGATCGAGGAATCCGAGCGGCTCAACCGTTTCATCGCCAACCTGCTCGACATGACCCGCATCGGGTCCGGCGCCATGGTGCCGAACACTGCGCCGCATTTCGTCGGCGATATCGTCGGCTCGGCCCTTGCACGCGCGTCCAAGATCACGGCGGGGCATCGCGTGGAGACGGCGATCCCCGACGACCTCCCCATGGTGAACGTCGATCCGGTCCTCTTCGAACAGGTTCTCTTCAACCTGATCGACAACGCCGCAAAGTATGCCCCGGGCCGTACGACGATCCGGATCGAGGCTGTTGGCGAGGCCGGTCTCGTCCGGCTTCGTGTTCTGGACGAAGGACCGGGCCTGCCGCCCGGCGATCTGGAGCGCATCTTCGACAGCTTCTACCGGGTGCGCAAGATCGACCATGTCACGGCCGGCACGGGCCTCGGCCTTTCGATCTGCCGGGGGTTCGTCGAGGCAATGGGCGGTAGCATCACCGCTGGAAACAGGCTGGACGGGGCCGGCGCCGTGTTCCAGATAGTACTGCCGAAGGCGGCGACGTCGAAAGCGGAGGGAACGACAGCATGACCCACGCCACCGTCAGGATCCTTGTCGTGGACGACGAGCCGCCGATCCGCAAGCTGCTCGACGTCGGTCTCTCGTCCCAGGGCTTTGCCGTCCGCGGAGCGCCGAACGCCCGTTCCGCCATCGAAATGGTGCAAGCCGACGTTCCCGATCTCGTTCTGCTCGACCTCGGGCTTCCCGACATGCGCGGGCACGATCTCCTGGCCCTCTGGCGCTCGGAAAACGTCGCCTTTCCCGTCATCATCCTGTCGAGCCGCACCGACGAAGCCGGCATCGTCCAGGCGCTGGAGCGCGGCGCCGATGACTATGTCACCAAACCCTTCGGGATGAACGAACTCGTCGCCCGCATCCGCGTCGCCCTGCGCCACCGTCTCCAGAGCCAGGGCGAGGCTCCCGTCTTCGAAACGGGCGACCTCTCGGTCGATCTCGTGAAGCGCATCGTGAAGGTTCGTGGGACCGAGGTGAAGATGACGCCGAAGGAATACGATATCCTGCGGCTGCTGGTCCAGCATTCCGGCCGCGTCCTGACCCATCGTTTCATTCTTGAAAAGGTCTGGGGCGAGATGAGCGACGTCCAGTACCTGAGGGTCTACGTCCGGCAGCTCCGCCAGAAGATCGAGCAAAGCCCCGACCAGCCGCGCTATATCCTGACGGAGACCGGTGTCGGCTACAGGCTTGCGGAACCTGCGTGACGCGCGTCTTCCGTCGCCATACCGGGCGGGCGTCGCTGCGGCTTTCCGGTCGAGCGGCCAGCCGCATCCGAGCGTTGGATCACATTCGCGTTCCGCCGGACGATGGAAACACCCTTGCCAAAGAGCTCCGCTTTTAGGCAATGCTGATGTCTGCAGCGACAATGCGACAGGCGAGCGATATCGTCGCGGTCTGTCGTCCGAACGCTGGGTCGGCCGGGTGGCACCCGTCCATGAGCAGGAACTGGGTTCACATGCAGCACTTCGATACAGATGCGCTTGCGACCTTCGTGGCCGTGGCAGACGCCGGCGGGTTTACCGCAGCCGGCACGCGGATCGGCAAATCCCAGGCGGCGGTGAGCCTGCTCATCGCCCGCTTCGAAAGTCAGATCGGCCGGAAACTGTTCGACAGAACCCGACGCGGCGTGCACCTGACGGAGACCGGGGAGATCCTGATCGGCTATGCCCGCCGCATCATCGCCATTGAGGACGAGGCTCTGGCCGCCCTGGATCCCGGCGCGATGCGCGGATATGTGCGGCTGGGAATGCCGGACGATTATATCGAGCTGTTCGGGAAGCCTCTGATCGAGGAGTTTTCACGCGCCAACCCGCGCATCCAGGTCGAGATCCAGTGCGATTTTTCCCGCTCGCTGGAATCGATGGTCGAGCATGGCACGATCAACCTCGCCATCATCACGCGTGCGCCGGATTCGGTGGTCGGCGAGTTGCTGCGTCGGGAAAAGCTGATCTGGTGCGGGCCCGCGGAGGGGGATACGCAAAGCCAGCGCCCCCTGCCTCTCGCCTTGTTTCCCGAGAAGGATTGCCGTGCACGACCGCATATCGTGCACGCGCTGACGGAAGCCGGAATTCCGTGGCGTGCGGCGTGGACCTCGTCGCATCTCCCCTCGATACAGGCAGCGCTCGATGCCGGGGCAGCCGTGACGGCCTTGCCGGCCTCCGTGGTGGCCGCGAGACATCGCCGTCTCGACGCGCAAGGTGATGGTCTGCCGACGCTGAAGCCACTGGAGATCGCGCTGCTCGTCCCCCACGGCGCGCGCGCCGCGGTCCGCACGGTCGCAAGCTTCGTTCGCTCGCATTTCCAGCAGCTTTGACCGGACCACCGCCCGCGCATTCGGTCCGACCTGGGCCGGCGGCCTTTAAGCGGCCATGTCGCGCGCCGCATCCCGGAAGATGCCGACCATATCCGCGATGACGGCATCGTCATGGGCATCGGACAAATAGAGCCGCCCGAAGGCGAACGGCATGATCAACAGTCCGCGACGGCGCAACATCTCGTGGAGCCTGAGGGTCAGGGCGGCGCTCGCCTTGGCCTTGGCCTGCGCATAGGTCGAGGGCGCGCTGTCGGAAAACCAGATCGTGAAGACGGAGCCTTCCCCGGACGTCGTGACCGGCAGGCCATGATCGGAAAAGGCCGCCCCGATCTCCTGCCGCAAGCCATGACCCCGCGCCCGAAGCGCGGCGTAGTCCAGATCCTTGAGGACCCGGAACGTCGCCGTCACGGCCGCCGTGGCAACGGGATTGCCGCTATAGGTGCCTGCCCGCGTGACGCCGCCCCCTTCGGCCAGCGCCATGAGGTCGGGCCGGCCGACGACGGCGGCAACGGCAATGCCGCTGCCGATGGCCTTGCCGACCGTGGCGATGTCGCCTTCGATGCCGAGGCCGTGGCCGGCCAGCCCGAAGCCCGTGCGGAAGCCCATCAGCACTTCGTCAAGAATGACCAGTGCCCCGTGGCGTCGGGCCGTCGCTTCGAGATGCGCGAGATAGCCGGGTGCGGCCGGGATGCACCCGGCATTGGCCAGCATGGGCTCGACAATGACGGCGGCGATATCGTCATTCTCCGCAAACAGGCGGTCGACATCATCGATGTCGTTGAAGCGGAGCAGTGTGGTCCGCTCGCGCGTCGGCCTGACATTTGCAAGCATTTCCGCATCGAGCGAGCCTGCCTGTCCGAGCGTCACGTCGTCATACCAACCATCATAGCCGGCGGCCATCTTGGCGATCTGGGTGCGCCCCGTGGCCGCGCGCGCGATCCGGCAGGCCAGGTGGACCGCCTCGCTGCCGGTGTTCGTGAAGATCGCCCGCGAGAGATGTCGGGTGGCCGAGGTCAACACGGCGGCGGCCTCTTCCTCTCCGTCATGGGCGAAAGCGGGCATCGGCCCGTTGCGCACGGCAGCCGTCACCGCGTCCACGATGGCCGGATGAGCGTGACCGACCACGGTGGCGCCGAAACCGAGCGCCGTGTCGATGTAACGGCGCTGTGCATCGTCCCAGACATAGGCGCCTTCGGACCGGCCGGCGAGAAAGGGTACGCCGTCGAGACAAGGCAAGGCGCGGCCGGCGCTGGAGATGCCTCCAACCAGATGTTTGGTCATTGTGATGTGTCCATATGTTGTGCCGCTTCGGGCCCTAGAATCCGAAGTAGCGCGGCAGCCATTCGGTCGTCTCGGGAATGAAGGCGACGAGCAGAAGGCAGATATTGCTGGTGATGAAGAACGGGATGAGCCGGCGCGTGACCGCGTTCACCCCCACTTTGGCGACGTTGCAGACGACGAAGATGTTGGTGCCGACGGGCGGCGTGAACAGGCCGATGCCGAGTGCCATGGTGAAGATCAGCCCGAGCTGGTACGGCTGGAGCCCCGCTTCGACGCCGATCGGATGGACGATCGGTGCCAGGATGATCAGCGACGGCCCCAGATCGGCCCAGGTTCCGACGAAGGTCAGAAGGGCGAGGATCAGGAGGATCGTGATGGTCGGACCGGCACCCCAGGCGTGGAGCAGCCCTGCCGTCCATTGCGGGATCTGCTCGACGGTGAGGATCCAGGAAAACGGCACGGAGACGGCCATGATGATCATGATCGCACCGGTCATGCGCACCGTCTCGACCCCGATCTTCCAGAGACCGGCCCAGGTGATCTCGCGGTAGAGCACGCCGCCCACCAGCAGCGCCCAGACGACGGCGACGAAGGCGGCTTCCGTGGTCGTTGCCAGTCCGCTCAGCATGGAACTCAGCACCGCGATCGGCATCATCAGGGCCGGAAGGGCGCGCAGAAGATGCCGGCCGAAGCTCGACACCGTCGGACGGGTCTCCGATTTCGGGAAGTTCTCCCTGACGCCGACCCACCAGGCGGTCAGCCCGAAGGTGATCGCCAGCATCAAGCCGGGGATGATGCCGGCGGCGAACAGGCCGCCGATGGAGGTGTCGGTGATGACGCCGTACATGATCATCACGACGCTGGGCGGCAGAATGATGCCGAGCGTGCCGGCGGCGGCGGTCACGGCGGCCGAGAAGTCCCGGGGATAGCCGCGTTCGGCCATCGCCGGGATCATGATGGCGCCGACGGCGCCGGTATCGGCCGTCGCGGATCCGGTGATACCGCCATAGATCATGCAGGTGGCGACGTTGACGACGCCGAGCCCGCCCCTGACCCAGCCGAACATGTCATTGGCAAGGTCGATGATCCGGCGTGTCAGGCCACCCTCGTTCATGATGCCGCCAGCGACGAGAAACAGGGGAATGGAGGCAAGCGATATCGAATCCGCACCCATGTAAACCTGCTGGGCGAACCAGGACGGGGGTAGCGGAACCAGACCGCTGAAGATCACGACGAGCGTGGAGAACGCGATCGACCAGGCGACCGGCACGCCGGTGTAGAGCGTCACGGCGAAGACGCCGAAAAGGACGAGAAGGGTCATCGGGCGCGCTCCCGGAAGGCTGGGACGATCCGTGCCAGGGCGATGACGGCCAGGGCCGCTCCCATGAAGACGATAATGCTCTGAACGGTCCAGCTGGGCGCGCGCATGACCGGCGTGGGCACGAAAGCCGTGCGGGCGAGCATTGCCCGGCCGCTCCAGAGAAAGGCCGCGGCCACGCTGAGTAGAATGACATTGTGATAGATGCGGAACCAGCGATTGCGGCCGCTTGTCGAGGTGTTGCCGTCGATGGAGACGTTCTCGCCGGCGACCTCCGAGAGCACGGCACCGATGGCCGTGGTCCACAGGAACAGGATGCCGACCATTTCGAACGACCATGTGATGCCGGACAAGCCGAGGTATCGGCCGACGGCGCCAAGACCCGTGGACAGGATCAGACCGACGACGACCAGGACGCCAATGACCGTCATCACCAGAACCGCTGAGGAAGCGAGGTGTTTCATGGGGTTTCCAGGATAGGAGGGAGGACTTCGCAATCAGACGATGCCGTCCCCCCGGACGATCGTTCGGGGGGACGGCCGGCTTTGATTACTGGCCGGCGGCCGCCTTGCGGACGGACGAGACGAAGTCTGCACCCCACTCCGCGCCGAACTTCTCATAGACGGGATCGACCATGGACCGGAACGGTCCTGCGTCCACCGTGGTCACCGTCACGCCCTTGGACTTCAAATCCTCGATGACCTTGGCGTAGACGTCGTCCAGCCTGCCGCGATACCAGGCGGTCGTCGCATCGACGGCCTTGAGGACGGCGGCCTGGTTCTCCGGGCTCAGGCTGTCGAAACGCTCCTTGTTCATGAACCAGTAGTTCGGCGTCCAGATGTAGTTCGAGACGGACAGGAACTTCGCGCTCTCATACCATTTCTGGTCCGCGAAATCGCGGATCTCCGGCTCGACGCCGTCCACGACATGCGACTGCAGCGATGTGTAGACTTCGCCGAACGGCAGGGACTGCGGCAAGGCGCCCAACTGTTCGATCGTCGCGAGAATGACCGGGTTCGGCGGCGTGCGCAGCTTCAGGCCCTTCATGTCCGCCGGCGTGGCGATGGAGGTGCTGACGGTCGCGAACTGGCGGAAGCCGGAATCGAGCGCGCCGAGCATCTTGAAGCCGTTGTCCGCGCCGGTGTCGAACACCTTCTTGCCCACCGGCCCATCGAGAAAGGCATGCGCCGCCTTGGCGTCCGAGAACAGGAACGGCAGGGTGACGACGTTCAGTTTGGGATCGATCGCATCGGCCACCCCACCGAGGCCGATATCGATCGAACCGGAGCCGACGCCATCCGCGATCGGCCCTTCGTCTCCCAGCTGGCCGTCCGGGAAAATCTGCACCGTCAGCCCGTCTTTCGTCTCCTTGGCCAGCGTGTCGGCGAACATGACGACGGCTTCTTGAATCAGGCTCTTCGAGCTCGACGCATGGGCAAGACGCAGCGTTTCGGCATGGGCGGATCCCGCGCAAAGGACAAGAAGCCCCGCGATGGCGGACGCGGACAATCGGCTGGCGTGCGCCAGAATAACGTTAGATTTGAACATGTTGCCCTCTTTGTCATTGTTATGACATCGAGTATGTGAGGCCTTTGTCGAGGGTTCAATCGGTAAAGCAAAAAAGTCGATTGTGAAGTGTTATTTCAGTATATCAAAACGTTATGGCGTCACACTTCGCCGCTGAAACGGCCGATGCCAACGTGGTCACGCGCTCGGATGCAGCAGCGAGCGCCTTCACAGAGACGGATGGGTTGACAGACGGAGGCGGCGATTGCATCGGTCAGCGCAGGCGCCATCCGTCAACCCGGCGCCGGCAAGGACACCGATCGTGAACAGGATCGTCTATCTCGACGGCGCTTGGCTTGCCGAGACCGAGGCCAAGGTTTCGGTTTTCGACCGCGGCTTTCTCTTTGCGGATGCCGTCTACGAGGTCACGGCCGTCATCGGCGGCCGGCTGATCGACTATGCCGGCCATGCCGCGCGGCTGCAGCGTTCGCTGAGCGAGCTATCCCTCGCCTGTCCGCTCGGCCCGGACGCCCTTCTCTCCGTCCATCGCGAGATCGTGGCGCGCAACGCGCTCAAGGAAGGGCTGATCTACCTGCAGATTTCCCGCGGCGCGGCAGACCGGGACTTCGTCTTTCCGAAAGCGGCGCGCCCGACGCTCGTGCTGTTCACGCAGGCCAAGGCCGTTCTCGACAATCCCTCCAACGCGACCGGCATTGCGGTCGTCACCCTGCCCGACCAGCGCTGGGCGCGCCGCGATATCAAGACGGTGCAGCTTCTCTATCCCTCCATGGCCAAGATGGAAGCCGTGCGACAGGGAGCCGACGATGCGTGGCTGGTGGAGGACGGCTTCGTGACGGAGGCGACGTCCGCCAATGCGCATATCGTGACCAGGGGCGGCACGCTCGTCACCCGTCCGCTGTCGCATGCCATCCTGCCCGGCATCACCCGCGCGAGCATCGTGTCGCTTGCGCGCGGTGCCGGCATTCCGGTCGAGGAGCGCGCCTTTACGCCCGAGGAGGCGAAAGAGGCGCAGGAAGCCTTCGTCACCTCGGCCACGAACTTTGCCCTGCCGGTCACGACCATCGACGGGACGCCGGTCGGCGACGGCCGGCCGGGGCCCTTAACGGCGCGCATGCGCGCCCTTTATATCGCCGATCGGTTGACGCTCACCGAACCTGTCACCTGACAGGGAAAGCGCACGTCACGCGGCGGAGCGATTCGTCAGGCAGCGCGCAACGCAGTCCTTCCAGCCGTCGATGCCGGCCTGGCGCGCGCCGTCGTCATCTTCGGGCGCGAAGCGGCGGTCGCATTGCCAGGCTTCGGCGAATCCGGCCTGGTCGGGCCAGAGGCCGGCGCGCGAGCCGGCAAGCCAAGCCGCACCAAGAACGGTGGTCTCCAGCACGACGGGGCGATCGACGGGGGCTGCAAGAATGTCGGCGAGGCGCTGCATCGTCCAGTCGGAGGCGACCATGCCGCCATCGACCCGCAAGACCGTCCGCTCGCGCTTGTCGCCCCAGTCCTTTTTCATCGCGTCCAGAAGGTCGTGCGTCTGGTAGGCCACGCTTTCCAACGCCGCACGCGCGAATTCGGCAGGGCCGGTGGCTCGCGTCAGGCCGAAGACCGCGCCGCGCGCGTCAGGGTCCCAGTGCGGCGCGCCGAGGCCGGTGAAGGCCGGCACGAGATAGACATGCTGGTTCGGGTCCGCGGTCTTTGCCAGGTCCTCCGCTTCCGACGACTTGGCGATGAAGCCCATCTCGTCGCGCAGCCATTGCACGGCCGCCCCGGCGATGAAGATCGAACCTTCCAACGCATAGGTCGTCTTGCCGTCGAGGCGGTAGGCGATGGTCGTCAGGAGGCGGTTCGAGGACACCACACGGTCCTCGCCGGTGTTGAGCAGCGCAAAGCAGCCCGTGCCATAGGTCGATTTCAGCATGCCGGGCGCAAAGCAGGCATTGCCGATCACGGCGGCCTGCTGGTCGCCGGCCACGCCGAGGATCGGGATTTCCGCGCCGAAGATTTCGGGAACGGTCACGCCGAAATCGGCCGCGCAATCCTTCACCTCCGGCAGCATGGCGCGGGGAACGGACAGGATGTCGAGTAGCGCGTCGTCGAAGCGGTTCTCGGAAATATCGTAGAGCAGCGTGCGCGATGCATTGGTGGCGTCGGTCACGTGCACCCGGCCGCCGGTCAGCTTGTAGATGAGCCAGCTGTCGATGGTGCCGAAGCAGACCTCGCCGGCCTCGGCGCGCGCGCGCAGGCCGTCCACGCTGTCGAGCAGCCAGGCGAGCTTGGTACCGGAGAAATAGGGGTCGATCAGAAGGCCGGTCTTCTCGGTGAACAGCGGCTCCAAGCCCCGCGCCTTCAGCTCGTCGCAGAAGCGCGCGGTGCGCCGATCCTGCCAGACGATGGCGCGGTGCACGGGCTTACCCGTCTCGCGGTCCCAGACGACGATGGTCTCGCGCTGGTTGGTGATGCCGATGGCAACGATATCGGTGGCCGCGATGCCGGCCTTCTCGATCGCCTTGCGGCTGGTGGAGAGCACGCTCTCCCAGATCTCGTCGGCATCATGCTCGACCCAGCCGGAGTCCGGAAAAAACTGCTGGAACTCCTGGCCCGAAACGCCGGCAATGGTCATGTTCGCGTCGAAGATCATCGACCGAGTGGATGTCGTTCCCTGATCGATCGCCAGAATGTAACCGCTCATTCGTCCTCGTCTCCCCATCGACCGAGCCCACGCCGGTCCGGCGCGCGCATTGCCTTGTCATTCCGCCCGCCCCACGGCCATGTCGCCGTTCGGACGCGCGGTCGTCAATAAGAGGCCGGGGCACGTTTCGCGCCCCGGCCGTTGTCTAGCGGGTCGGGCTTACTTCTGCCAGCTCTTCACGAGCTCGTCGTAGTTGACCGTGACCGGCTTCTCCTTCTCGTTCTCGATCTTCAGCTGCGGCGCGATGTTGCCCTTTTCGGCTGCATCCTTGCTCCAGTATTCGATATCGTGCTCCTCGGCGAGGTTCGGACCGATATCGCCCTGGACGCCGGCACGCTGCAGGCGCTGGAGCACCTTTTCCTGTTCGGCGCACAGCGAATCCATCGCTTCCTGCGGCGTCTTGTTGCCGGCGGCGGCATCGCCGATCGCCTGCCACCAGAGCTGAGCCAGCTTCGGATAGTCGGGAACGTTGGTGCCGGTCGGCGACCACTGGACACGGGCCGGCGAGCGATAGAATTCGACGAGACCGCCGAGTTCGGGCGCACGCTTGGTGAAGCTCTTGTCCTGGA
This sequence comes from Rhizobium quercicola, assembly GCF_021168455.1. Classification (NCBI taxonomy): domain Bacteria; kingdom Pseudomonadati; phylum Pseudomonadota; class Alphaproteobacteria; order Hyphomicrobiales; family Rhizobiaceae; genus Rhizobium; species Rhizobium quercicola. The sequence continues at coordinate 158,485 of NZ_JAJOZR010000001.1, read as the reverse complement.
TGGTCGATTCGCGGATGAAGGTCAGGCCGACATGGCTCTTCTTCACGTCCACGGTCTTGGAGGTCACGAACTGTGCGTAGAGCCAGGCGGCCTGCGCGTTCTTCTCCGGCGTCGACTTCATCAGGGTCCAGGAACCGACGTCCTGATAGCCGAGCTTCATGCCCTCCTTCCAGTAGACGCCATGCGGCGACGGCGCCATGCGCCACTTCGGCGTGCCGTCCTCGTTGACGACCGGCAGGCCCTTCTTGACGGCATCGGCGGTGAAGGCCGTGTACCAGAAGATCTGCTGGGCGACGTTGCCCTGTGCGGGAACCGGGCCGGCTTCGCCGAAGGTCATCCCCTGGGCTTCCGGCGGTGCGTAGGCCTTCAACCAGTCGAGATACTTGACGATCGAGTAGACGGCGGCCGGGCCGTTGGTATCGCCGCCGCGGGCAACGCAGGAGCCGACCGGCTGGGACTTCTCGTTGACCTTGATGCCCCATTCGTCGACGGGCAGACCGTTCGGCAGGCCCTTGTCGCCGTTGCCGGCCATCGACAGCCAGGCGTCGGTGAAGCGCCAGCCGAGCGACGGGTCCTTCTTGCCGTAGTCCATGTGGCCATAGACCTTCTTGCCGTCGATCTCGCGGCCGGTGAAGAACTCAGCGATGTCCTCATAGGCAGACCAGTTGACGGGAACGCCCAGGTCGTAGCCGTATTTCGCCTTGAAGTCGGCCTTGTTCTTCTCGTCGTTGAACCAGTCGTACCGGAACCAGTAGAGGTTCGCGAACTGCTGGGTCGGCAGCTGGTAGAGCTTCTTGTCCGGCGCGGTCGTGAACGACGTGCCGATGAAGTCCTTGATGTCGAGCGTGGGCGAGGTCACGTCCTTGCCTTCGCCGGCCATCCAGTCGGTCAGGTTGCGCACCTGCTGGTAGCGCCAGTGCGTGCCGATCAGGTCGGAGTCGTTGACATAGGCGTCGTAGATGTTCTCGCCCGACTGCATCTGCGTCTGCAGCTTCTCGACGACATCGCCTTCGCCGATGAGGTCGTGCGTGACCTTGATTCCGGTGATGTCGGTAAAGGCCTTGGCCAGAACCTTGGATTCGTATTCATGCGTGGTCAGCGTCTCGGAGACGACCTTGATCTCCATGCCGGCAAAGGGCTTTGCCGCATCGATATACCACTGCATTTCCTTTTCCTGGTCGGCGCGCGAAAGCGTCGAGAGATCGCCGATCTCCTTGTCCAGGAACGTCTTTGCCTCGTCCATGCCGGCGAATGCCGACCCGGTAAAGGCGAGCAGCATGGCTGCCGTCGTTGTCAGAAGATGCCGTCGCATGAGTAGTCCTCCTCTTAAGGTTTCTGCGATTGCTGTCACGAGCGCCATGGACCCTCCCCTGGCAGACCCCGTGTCGTTCAGATGCCTCAGACCAGTTTGAAGACGCCGATGGCGTAGACAACGGACAGGGCAAGAGCCCACCACACGTTGGGGCCGATCAGCCCCAGCCATGCAAGGTGAATGAAGGCGCTGCCGAGCAGCGACACGAAGAGGCGATCCCCCCGTGTCGTCTCGAAGCGCAGGATGCCGACGCGCGGATGGCCGCCGGGCGAAAGGAATTCCCAGATCCCCATGCCGATCAGCAAGGCGAGAATCGTCACGAAGAACAGGACCGTCGGCAGCGTCCACGCCATCCAGGAGAAGTTCATGTCGGTCTCCTTACACGCGGCCGAGGGCGAAGCCCTTGGCGATGTAGTTGCGGACGAAATAGATGACGATGGCGCCGGGGATGATGGTGAGCACGCCGGCCGCCGCCAGCACGCCCCAGTCCATGCCCGATGCCGAGACGGTGCGCGTCATGATGGCGGCAATGGGCTTGGCATCCGTCGTCGTCAGCGTCCGGGCGATCAGAAGCTCGACCCAGGAGAACATGAAGCAGAAGAAGGCAGCGACACCGATGCCGGATGCGATCAGGGGAATGTAGATCTTCACGAAGAAGCGCGGGAAGGAATAGCCGTCGATATAGGCGGTCTCGTCGATCTCCTTCGGCACGCCGGACATGAAGCCCTCCAGGATCCAGACGGCGAGCGGCACGTTGAACAGGCAGTGGGCCAGTGCCACCGCGATGTGCGTGTCGATCAGGCCGAAGGCCGAGTAGAGCTGGAAGAACGGCAGGGCGAAGACGGCCGGCGGCGCCATGCGGTTGGTCAAGAGCCAGAAGAACAGGTGCTTGTCGCCGAGGAACCGGTAGCGCGAGAAGGCGTAGGCTGCGGGAAGCGCGGCCAGCACCGAGATCACCGTGTTCATCACCACATAGATGATCGAGTTGATATAGCCCTTGTACCAGGACGGATCGGTGAAGATCACCGCATAGTTTCGCAGTGTCGGCTGGTGCGGATAGAGCGAAAAGGTGCTGGTGATCTCCATGTTCGTCTTGAAGCTCATATTGACGAGCCAGTAGATCGGCAGGAGCAGGAAGACGATGTAGAGCGTCGGAACCAGCCAGGACAGGCTGACGCCCGTCGATGGGGCTGCTGCGCGGCTTGTGGTCGTCGATGTCGGCGTCTCGATCGCCGGATGGGACATTGCGGTGGTCATGGTTCTCCTCCCTCCCCGGATCAGTTCTGTGCGTCGCTGGTGGTCATCACGGTGTAGAAGATCCATGAGAGCAGCAGGATGATGAGGAAGTAGATGAGCGAGAGGGCGGCGGCCGGCCCGAGGTCGAACTGCCCGATGGCGGTCTTGACGAGGTCGATCGACAGGAAGGTCGTGGAGTTGCCGGGGCCGCCGCCGGTGATGACGAAAGGCTCGGTGTAGATCATGAAGCTATCCATGAAACGCAGCAGGAAGGCGATCAGCAACACGCGCTTCATCTTCGGCAGCTGGATATAGCGGAACACGGACCAGCGCGACGCGCCATCGATCTTGGCAGCCTGATAATAAGCGTCGGGGATCGAGACGAGACCGGCATAGCAGAGGAGAACGACGAGGCTCGTCCAGTGCCAGACGTCCATGACGATCAGCGTGATCCAGGCGTCGAAGACATTGTTGACGTAGTTGTAGGGAATGCCGAGCGCGGCCAGCGTGTAACCCAACAGGCCGATATCGACGCGGCCGAAGACCTGCCAGATCGTGCCGACGACGTTCCACGGGATCAGCAGCGGCAGCGACATCAGGATGAGGCAGACCGGCACGCCGAAACCTTTCTTCGGCATGTTCAGCGCGATCAGGATGCCGAGCGGGATCTCGATCGAGAGAATGATGACCGAGAACAGCAGGTTGCGCTGCAGCGCATCCCAGAAGCGCGACGAATGCAGCACCTGGATGAACCAGTCGGTGCCGGCCCAGAAGAACTCGTTGTTGCCGAACGTATCCTGAACCGAATAGTTGACGACCGTCATCAGCGGGATGACGGCGGAGAAGGCGACCAGCACCAGCACCGGCAGCACCATGAACCAGGCTTTGTTGTTCCAGGTCTTTTCCACGGCTCAGGCCCTCCCGTTCGCAGCGGTCGACGGATCGGAGACCCGCCAGCTGTCGGCATAGATGTTGACGGCGGCGGGATCGAAGGTGATGCGCGGCTCCGACGGGATCTCGCCGTTTTCGCCGAGAACGATCGCCATCGGCCGGTCGGCGAACAGTGCGCGCACGATCTTGTGGCGACCGATATCCTCGACCTTGGAGATCGTCACCGGCATGCCCTCGCGGCCGAGCCGCACGAATTCCGGGCGGATGCCGAGTTCCACCTTGGCGCCGCTGGCAATCTCCGGCCTGAAGCCGAGCGCCACCTGTCCGCCGCCGAGATCGGCTGTCGTGCCGTCGATGCGGGCCGGGATGACGTTCATGCCCGGCGAGCCGATAAAATAGCCGACAAAGGTGTGCTTCGGCTTTTCGAACAGTTCGGCCGGCGTGCCGATCTGCACGATCTCGCCGTCATACATCACCACCACCTTGTCGGCGAAGGTCAGCGCCTCCGTCTGGTCGTGCGTGACGTAGACCATGGTGAAGCCGAACTGCTTGTGCAGCCGCTTCAGCTGCGAGCGCAGCACCCATTTCATGTGCGGATCGATGACGGTCAGCGGCTCGTCGAACAGGATGGCGCTGACATCGTTGCGCACGAGACCGCGGCCAAGCGAAATCTTCTGCTTCTGGTCGGCCGTCAGACCGCGCGCGGTCTTCTTCGCCCAGGACGAGAGATCGATCATCTCCAGGATGTCCTTGACGCGGCGATCGACCTCGGCTTCCGGAACGCGGCGATTGCGCAAGGGGAAGGCCAGATTGTCGTAGACCGTCATCGTGTCGTAGATCACCGGGAACTGGAACACCTGCGCGATGTTGCGGTCCTGCGTCGGCAGATTGGTGACGTCGCGCCCGTCGAACAGGATGCGGCCTTCCGACGGCGAGACGAGGCCGGAAATGATGTTGAGCAGCGTGGTCTTGCCACAGCCGGAGGGGCCGAGCAGCGCATAGGCGCCGCCATCGTCCCAGTCATGGTGGACCTCCTTCAGCGAATAGTCGGCCGGCGATTTCGGGTTCGGGCCATAGGCGTGGCGGATATGATCGAGGCTGATGCGGGCCATGTCTGTCTCCTCACGCCGCTTGGTCGAGACGGCCGGAAATGGCCCGCCCGTCGGTGGAAAAGGCCATGAGATGGCGGGTGTCGAGTGTCAGGTTCACGGCGGTGTCGGGCTCGATGTTCAAGATGCCGGGCGACAGCATCACCCAGCGTGCGCCGGCGCTCTGGACGTGCACGAAGCTTTCCGATCCGGCGATTTCGCTGATAATGATCTGCGCCGGGAGCACCGCCGCCGTGTCCGAGGCCCCGTCGAGCGACAGGTGATAGGGGTGGAATCCGATGGTGCAGGGACCGTCGGCGATGTCGGCGAGGTGCGTCGGAACCGGCAGAAGCGGTGCGCCATCCTGCAGGAAGCTGCCGCCGGACTTCACCACCGCGAGCGTATTCAACGGCGGATCGGCAAAGGTCCTCGCCGTCACCAGATCGATCGGACGGCGGTAGACGTCGATCGTCGGGCCGAACTGGCTGATGCTGCCGTGATGCATGGTCGCGGTATGGCCGCCGAGGAGCAGGGCTTCGCCCGGCTCGGTCGTCGCGTAGACGAAGATGGCGCCGGAGGCTGCGAAGATCTTCGGCAGTTCCTCGCGCAGTTCCTCGCGCAGCTTGTAGTCGAGGTTGGCGAGCGGCTCGTCGAGCAGCACGAGGCTTGCATTCTTGACGATCGCACGCGCCAGCGCCGTACGCTGCTGCTGGCCGCCCGAGAGATTGAGCGGTGTGCGGGCGAGATAGGGCGTCAGCTTCATCAGCTCGGCCGCCCGCCTCACTTCGCGATCGATGGTGGCGGCATCCTTGCCGGCGATCCGCATGGGCGAGGCGATGTTCTCGTACACCGTCATGGCGGGGTAGTTGATGAACTGCTGGTAGACCATGGCAACCGAGCGATCCTGCACGCGCACGCCGGTCACGTCCTTGCCGTCGAACCGGATCGTGCCGGAGGTCGGCTTGTCCAACCCGGCCATCAGCCGCATCAGCGAGGTCTTGCCGGACAAGGTCGGCCCGAGAAGCACGTTGAGCGAGCCCCGCTGCAACACGAGGTTCGTCGGATGGATATGCGTATCCGCCCCTACGACCTTGGTGATATTCGTCAGTTCCAGCATGTCTTTCCTCCCAGCCCGCGGCGCTCCCTCCTTGGAGCAGCCTCAGGCGACGCAGCGCGCCGTCAAATCCTGCATGTCTTCCGCGAGCGCGCTCGCCTCGGTTCCCGAAAGGTTCAGTCCGAGTTTCGTGCGACGCCAGAGGATATCCTCCGCCGTGCGCGCCCACTCGTCCTCGATCAGATAGCGAACCTCGGCCTCGTAAAGATCCGCGCCATAATGCCGTCCAAGAGCCTCGATCGTCTGCGCATCGCCGACGATCTTGCGGGCCAGCGTTCCATAGAGCCGCACCAGACGGCGCGCATGGCGATCGCTGAGAAACCCGTACCGGTTCTTCAGCGCAGCCACCTCGGCCTCGTAGCCTGTCGGGGCGAAGTCGCCGCCCGGAAGCGTGCTCCGGCCCGTCCACGGCGCGCCCTTGTTGCCGATCGCTTCGCCGATCTTTTCCAGCGCGTGCTCGGCAAGACGGCGATAGGTCGTGAGCTTGCCGCCGAAGACGTTGAGCAGCGGCGCGGCACCATCCTCCGCTTCGACCTTCAGCACGTAATCGCGGGTCGCCTCCTGCGCCTTGGATGCGCCGTCGTCGAACAGCGGCCGGACGCCGGAATAGCTCCAGACGATATCCTCGCGGCGCACGGGTTCCGCGAAATACTCGCTGGCCGCCTTGCAGAGATAGTCGGTTTCCGCGTCCGTGATGCGAATATCCTTGGGATCTCCGGTAAAATCCTGGTCCGTCGTGCCGATCAGCGTGAAATCGCGCTCGTAGGGAATGGCGAAAATGATGCGGCCATCCGGGTTCTGGAAGAAGTAGGCCCTGGGATCATTGAATTTCTGGCGGATAACGATGTGGCTGCCCTGCACGAGGCGGACATTGTGAACCTGGTTCTTGCCGACCGCATTGGAGAGCACGCGGTCGACCCACGGACCCGCCGCATTGATCAGCATCCGCGCCGTGACGCGCCGGACCGGACCGCCCTTGCCTTCCTGGATATCGACCGCCCACAGCTTGCCCTCGCGCCGGGCGGAAATCACACGGCTGCGCGACAGGATCTCCGCACCGCGATTGGCGGCATCGCGGGCGTTCAGCACCACGAGGCGTGCATCATCCACCCAGCCGTCCGAATATTCGAAGGCCTTGGTAAAGAGCGGCTTCAGCGGCTTGCCGGCGGGATCGCGCCGCATGTCGAGCGTCTTCGTCGCCGGCAGAAGCTTGCGGCCGCCGATGTGGTCGTAGAGAAAGAGTCCAAGGCGGATGAGCCAGGCCGGGCGAATACCGCCCTTGTGAAACGGCAGCACAAAGCGCATCGGCCAGATGATGTGCGGCGCCATGGCCCAGAGCACTTCGCGCTCCATCAGCGATTCGCGCACCAGCCGAAACTCGTAATGCTCGAGATAGCGCAGGCCGCCATGGATGAGCTTGGTGGCGCCGGACGAGGTGCCGGACGCGAAATCGTTCATTTCGGCAAGGCCGACAGAGTATCCGCGGCCGACGGCGTCGCGCGCGATGCCGCAGCCGTTGATTCCGCCACCGATGACGAAAATATCGAAAGGTTCCTGCCCTGCCATGTCCCCCACCCCTTTCGCAATGCAACATAAATGCGCGCCTGCGAAACAGGGACATCTAAAGCGAAATAAAAACGAATGTCAAATGAAAGTGATTGCAAAACGACGTTTCGGGGCTGGGAAGTGATCAGGCCGTTTCCAGCAGCTCCACTTTGTGCTCGCGGCAGATGGCGCGAACGCTCTCGGACGGACACCGGTCGGTGATGAACGTATCGACCTGGGAGATGTGGGCGATGCGGACCGGCGCCGTACGATCGAACTTCGACGAGTCCGAGACCAGAATGACGTGACGGGCATTGGCGATGATGGCCTGGGCAACCTTCACCTCACGAAAATCATAGTCGAGCAGGGCTCCATCCTCATCGATGGCGGAGACGCCGATGATGGCGAAATCGACTTTGAACTGGCGGATGAAATCGACCGCCGCTTCCCCGACGATGCCGCCGTCGGACCCGCGCACGACACCGCCGGCAATGACGACCTCGAACTGCGGATAGACCCTCAAACGGTTAGCAACATTGATATTGTTGGTGATGACCATCAGCGACGTATGATCGACGAGCGCGTCGCCCACCGTTTCCGTGGTGGTGCCGATATTGATGAAGAGCGACGCATTGTCCGGAATGAGCGCGGCTGCGGCCCGCCCGATCGCCTGCTTCTCCACGGCCGCCATCGAGCGGCGCTCCTCATACTCCACATTCTCGTTGCCGCGCGGAAAGAGCGCACCGCCATGGATGCGGCTGAGCGCGCGAGCGTCGCAGAGGTCGTTCAGGTCCTTGCGGATCGTCTGCGGCGAGACGGAAAAACGGAGCGCGAGGTCCTCGACCAGCACACGGCCCTGCTCCCGCGCGATCGATACGATCTCGCGCTGACGCGATGATAGCAGCACGGTCACCTCCCCTTTCGTTTTCTTCAATCTAGGCAGAAAACGAAAGGAGCACAATCGACCTTAGCGCGTACCGGCAAGAACGGCCTCGATCTCGGCGACCGAGGGCATGGCGGGCGCCGTTCCGCGGCGGGTGACGGAGATGCCGGCGGTCGCGCAGCCGAATCGGACGGCCTCCAGCGGATCCCGCCCTGCGGAAAGGGCCGCGGAGAAACCTCCGACAAACGCATCGCCCGCGCCCGTCGTGTCAATCACCGGCCCGACGCTGAAGACCGGCAGGTGATGGGACTGCGCCGATGTGTGGAGAAGAACGCCACGACCGCCGAGCGTGATAACGGCCGCACCGGCGCCGCGCTTCAACAGAGCATCGCCGGCACACCGCGCATCGTCCAGCGTCTCGATGCCGAAGCCGACGAGAGCGGCCGCCTCGGTCTCGTTCGGAATGATATAGTCGCTCAAGCCGTACAGTGCGTCGGGGAAGGGCTCGGCCGGGGCTGGGTTGAACACGGTGACGACGCCGGCATTTCGCGCGATTTCGAGCGCATGCTGCGCTGCTGCCACCGGCTGTTCCAGCTGGGTGACGAAGATGGCGGATTGCTCGATCGTCGCGCGGGCAGCCTCGACATCCTCGACGCCGATCGTGCCGGCCGCGCCGGGATAGACGATAATGGCGTTGTCGCCATTGCTCTCGTTGACGTAGATGAAGGCCGCGCCGGTCGGCTCCGTCTCCATGACGGTGAGAACCGGCGTGACGCTGGCGTCCCGATAGGTCTTCTGCGCGAGATCGCCGAACGTGTCGCGGCCGATCTTCGAAATGAAGGAGACGGCAGCACCGGCGCGCGCCGCGGCGACCGCTTGATTCGACCCCTTGCCGCCCGGCCCGACCGCAAACCCGCTGCCACGGATCGTTTCGCCGACCACCGGCATGCGCGCTGCAAGATAGGCCGTGTCGGCCACGAAAATCCCGAGAATGGATACGCCGTTCTTCACGTGTCTTCTCCTCCCGTCCTCATGTCATCGTCGGAATTGACCGGCCGCCTCGGGCTGCGACCGGTCTCTCCTCCCCGATCGCCCGTGCATCGCCTTGCAAGCCAAGCAGCCCTTGGCGGGCTGCCGCGCGCTTAGCCCTTGTCGTTCATCGCGGCGCGCAGCGTCGCGTTCACCCGCTCCTGCCAGCCGGGCCCGCCGGACTGGAAATGCGCCAGCACGTCGCTGTCGATCTTCAGCGTCACCATTTCGCGAGTCTTGGGAACGACCTGACGCTCCACAGCAGGCGCGACGGGCTTCTTGACGGGTTTGAACAGCGCTTCGGCTGCATCCTTGGCGCTCATGGGCCTGCGGGGGGTGATCGCCATCGATCGTATCCTCATGTCGAGTGGAAAATCAGACTCTATCAGCAATTCCGATCGGACGTGACGGAATCCGCGTTGTTTTGAAAGCGTCCACAAGCGAATTTTCAGAAAAGCCGGATTGTGCGAAGGAAGCGCCCGGAAACAGGTCGGCACAGGGCCTCAGGGTGGATATTTTCCAGATCTACGACAGTATTTCGATGCGTTCTCCCCGATGATCCGCCATATCGGCGCAGCTAGCGGGCCACAAGCGTTTGACAAAGAGTGTTCCGTGCCGTACAAGATGTTCATCGATACTTTGTTTGCCGATCGTTTTTTTGCTGCGCCTTGCGCCACGTGATAAAATCCCCTCTCAAAAGTCGACAAAAATCCTGCCATGCGTCGTATGGCGGGCAACGAATATTGCACTGAAAGGGTTTATTATGACCACAGGCACCGTAAAATGGTTCAACGCTACCAAGGGCTTCGGCTTCATTCAGCCGGACGACGGCTCGGCTGACGTTTTCGTTCACATCTCGGCCGTCGAACGCGCCGGAATGCGCGAAATCGTCGAAGGCCAGAAGCTCGGCTTCGAGCTCGAGAAGGACCGCAAGTCGGGCAAGATGTCCGCCGGTTCGCTCCAGGCGGCTTAAGTCTTTCGCTCCCCTTGACCGCGGATGTACCGGCATGGGAAGCATGAGATGGTGAAAGGTCAGGCGGATGCCTGGCCTTTTTGCGTCGGCTGACAATCACGATCGGCAGCGTTTGCGGGTTTTGCCGGAGACGCATGGTCTTTCGGCCGGCGCGGATGTGAGGCATGATGCGACGGCAGGCCCCGATGGTCCTGCACGCTCGCCGACCCGCCCTGGTGGGCTGCCGCGGATCCGGTCCGTGCAGAAAGACGCGGCAGCATCGCTGCCATCGAGAAAGTAGAACAAGGAAGACACGTTGAGACACCCGAACGACAATGGCTTCAACGAGCGCCGCAAGACGGCGATCGAAGCCAAGAAGCAGCTTCTCGCCAAATTTGCCGCAGCCCCCAAGCCGACCGATCCGGAAATGCAGGCTCAGCTTGCGGCCCGCGAAGCGACCGCCAAGGCCCGTGAGGAGCGCCGCGCAGAACGCGAAGCCCTGAAGAAGGCCGAGAACGAACGCCAGATGGCCGAGGCTGCCGAGGCCGCCGCCGCTGCCGAAGCCAATGAGCGTGCCGAAGCCGAAGCCCGCCAGGCCGAAGTCAACGATCGCGTCGCCCGCGTCGTGGCCGACGAGGCCGCGCGCAAGGCCGAACGCGACCGCCGTTATGCGGCCCGCAAAGCCCGCCAGGGCTGATATTTTCCGGCGATCGGACGATGGCGGTGCCCTGCGCCGCCATCCCGCGGTCAGCCGGTTTTCCTATGCCGTGCCGAACATCGGTGTCGATGCGCCTCTTCTCCCTTGATCGAGCGCGGTTGCCGGAGCCCTGCAGCGCCCGACCGGCGAACTGGAAACAGCGCCATGCGTCCAGCAAGACGCGCTCCGGCCCGCTGTCATGCGCACGACCTGCTGCATCGTTTGCCCCGAGATCGACCCGATCGACGGAACCCTGCAGCAGTCACGACCGCCGAACTTAATGATCGGCGCTGACAAGCGACAGATCGGCCCGCGTTTCGCAAGGCCCGTCTGCCGTAGCATTCTCTTCGGCGGGCAACCGCTTGCAGCCTGCCGTGCCCGTGAGATCGTGAGATCGTGGCCCATGTGAATGTGGGAGGGCGCATATCCCACGTGAAGGACCCGAAATGACCACTCTAACACTGACGCCGACGCAGATCCGCGGATTGAAGCTCGCCAAGGACGGCAATCTCTTCCCGCAGGAGGCCAAGAAGTGGACGCACGAAAACGCCACCATCACCTATGCGAAGACCGACCGTTTCAAGGAACGCCCGCAGAAGATCAAGTTCGTGACGACCACGACGCTCGACGAACTGCGCGGCATGGGCCTGCTGCGCGCCATCGAGGCTGACAGCGCCCCGCTGGAAACGCCGCACGAAATCACGATGGCCGGCAAGATCTGGCTGCTCCAGAACAAATAGGCGATCCCCGGCCAATGCTCCGCAGCGGTGCTCCCATCGACGTCTTCTAGGCATCGATGGACGGCGTGCGTTTGCCAGGCAGTTCCGTTTCGGCGTTTCGGACGCTATCGCGGCCTGAATGCGCCGCGCAGGCCGTTCCGGCCTTGCCGACGGGCGTCGTTCGTCCCTATAGATAGGACATGCGGCTGTCACCGCGCGTCCATCCGATGGGCGAAAACGAAACCAGCATGCAAGGCCCGGACATGATCTCGCTCACGCATCTTCGGACACGGCTTTGACGGGGTCCGACGGGACGGATCGGCTCTGCCGCCTCGGCTGGTCGGACGTGTTCGCCGAGCAACTGGCGCCGGACGAAAGCGACCTCGACATTCTGCGCGTCTCCTCTGTCCATCGCTCGCGCATCGACGTGATCGATGTGGACGGCACGGCCGAGGTGATTTTGCCGGCCAATACCAACACGGCGGATTTCGCCGTCGGTGACTGGGTGCTGGCATCGCCGGTGACCGGCGATTTCGTCCGGCGTCTCAATCGCAAGACGGTGCTCCAGCGGCGCACTGAAGGCAGCCATGGGCAACAGCTTGCGGCCGCCAATGTCGATACGCTCTTCATCGTCACATCCTGCAATGCCGATTTCAATCCGGCACGGCTCGAACGCTACCTCATCATGGCGAACCAGGCCGGGACCCGGCCGGTCATCGTGCTGACGAAGGGCGATACGGTCGAGGACGCCGCATCCTACGAAACGCAGGCGCAGGCGCTGCAGCGCGACCTGCCGGTCGTGGTGCTCAACGCGCGCTCGCCCGACGCGCTTTCGAAACTCGCCCCCTGGTGCGGCCCGGGCGAAACGGTCGCCCTCGTCGGATCGTCGGGCGTCGGCAAGTCGACGCTGGTCAACACGCTCGCCGGGTCCGGTGCGGAAGCACAGCAGAAGACCAGCGAGATCCGCCAGCACGATGCCAAGGGTCGCCACACGACCACCGCCCGCTCGCTGCATTCCATCGCAGGCGGCGGCTGGGTCATCGACACGCCGGGCATCCGGACGCTCTATGTCAGCGACGTCACCGATGGTATCGACACCCTGTTTGCCGAGATCACCGAACTGGCTCCGCTGTGCCGCTTCCGCGACTGCACTCACCAGCACGAGCCGGGCTGCGCCGTCCAGGCGGCCATCGCCGGCGGCACGCTCGACGCCGCACGCCTCGAGCGCTGGCGCGGCCTGCTGGCCGAAAACCGAGAAAAGACGCCGGTTTCGAGCGGCCCGAAGGGCAACAAGATCTTCCGGAAGAAGAAGTACTAGCGGGCCGTCCGCGCCGTGCGGTCAAAGCCCGTCCGGCACGCCGGCGCAGCTGCGCAACCCATTGCCAACTCACCGATATGGGCGCAAGATGATGCCTTCGGCAGCACATGATGCGGGCGCTGCCGTTCGGGGTGATGAAGCCCCGGCCCCAAAGCGAAGGAGGACATCATGTCTTCCACACCGACCGCATTCGTTCCGACCGTCGCGTCCCAGACGGCGCTCGTCCTCGTGAAGGCGACGCCCGTTCTGTCGATGATCTTCATCACATACTGCACGCTCACGGGCTTCGTCTGGTAGACCGGTCGACCCCACAAACACTTTCGGAGGATATCATGGCCAAAGGTCAAGTTCGCGGCAACAAGGAAACCCGCAAGCCCAAGAAGGAAAAGGCCGCCGCAACCCCCGCACCCGCGCTCGGTTCGCAGGTCAAGGCCGCAGCCTCGGGCAAGAAGGGCTGATCCGCTTCCGCCCGTGCCGGTTGCGCCAACGCGCAACGGCACGGCCATTCCTGCCCGGTCTTCGTGACCAACGCTTCACCGTCGTCGGGCCGACGTTCAAGCAAACCATGTCCGTGCGTGAGGCCATTGCGCCGTCATCGGCCACGCCATCGCGAGCGCCCTGTTCCGACAACAGAGTCACAGGCACACCCCTCCTCTCCTTTCGTGCACCCAGCCCCTCAGCGGCCGCAAGTCGAACCTTCCCAGGCCAGCCCGTCTCGAATCGCACCGGCAGAGCGGGCACGCCCCATCCCAGCCCCCGGATTGCCCACGAAATATGCTTTAGCGGATGAAAGTTTTGGCATGCCGCCGAGATGTTCGGCAGGTTTTTACCGGACGGTAAATTTTTGACCTTTTGATAAATTTTCTTCTGGTGCATTCCCGTTTTTCGGTGCAGGTTTGCCGTCAAGCAGCGCCCGAGAGGCGCGGTTCAGGCGGACAAAAGAGGGGATCGCACCGTGGAAATTGGCATCTTCATCCCGATCGGCAACAATGGCTGGCTGCTTTCGGAGAACGCACCGCAGTACAAGCCGACCTTCGACCTGAACAAGGAGATCACGCTGAAGGCCGAGAAATACGGCCTCGATTTCGTGCTGTCCATGATCAAGCTGCGCGGCTTCGGCGGCAAGACGGAGTTCTGGGATCACAATCTCGAATCCTTCACGCTGATGGCGGGCCTTGCCGCCGTCACCACCCGCATCAAGCTTTTCGCCACCGCCGCCAGCCTCGTCATGCCGCCCGCCATCGTGGCGCGCATGGCGTCCACCATCGACAGCATTTCCAACGGCCGCTTCGGGCTGAACCTCGTCACCGGCTGGCAGCGGCCGGAATATTCCCAGATGGGCCTGTGGCCGGGCGACGAGTATTTCTCCAAGCGCTACGAATATCTCGCGGAATATGCGACGGTGCTCCGGGATCTCTGGGAGACGGGAAGCAGCGACCTGAAGGGCGAATTCTTCCAGATGGACGATTGCCGCCTCTCCCCTCGCCCGCAGGCCGACATGAAGATCATCTGCGCCGGGTCCTCGACCGCCGGCATGGATTTCTCGGCACAGTATGCGGACTATAATTTCTGCTTCGGCGTCGGCGTCAACACGCCGAAGGCCTTCGCACCGGCCGCCGAACGGCTGATCGCCGCGACGGAAAGGACCGGGCGCGACGTCTCGTCCTTCGTCCTCTTCATGATCATTGCCGACGAAACCGACGAGGCGGCCCGCGCGAAGTGGGAACACTACAAGGCGGGTGCGGACCAGGAGGCGATCCAGTGGCTCGGCATTCAGGGCGCAGCCGACACGCGCTCCGGCACGGACACCAATGTCCGGCAGATGGCCGATCCCGTCTCTGCCGTGAACATCAACATGGGAACGCTGGTCGGCTCTTACGAGACGGTCGCCCGGTTGCTCGACGAAGTGCCGACCGTGCCCGGCACGGGCGGCGTCCTGTTGACGTTCGACGATTTTCTCAAGGGAGTCGAGGATTTCGGAACGCGCATTCAGCCGCTGATGGCCTGCCGCCAGCACGTGAAGACGATGACCCTGGAGGCCGCACAATGAGCGAGACCGTCACCGCCGGCTACCAGCTGCCCCGCCGCCACGTCCAGAGCGTGACCGTGCCCGCGCGGCCGGAGCCGATCAGCCTCAAGCCGAACGAAACGGCCGTGGTCGTCGTGGATATGCAGAACGCCTATTCGACCGAGGGCGGCTATGTCGACCTCGCCGGTTTCGACATTGCTGGCGCCAAGGGCACGATCGCCAACATCAAGAAAACCCTGGATGCCGCCCGCGCGGCCGGCGTGCTCGTCGTCTATTTCCAGAACGGCTGGGACAAGGACTATGTGGAGGCCGGCGGACCGGGGTCGCCGAACTGGCACAAGTCCAACGCGCTGAAGACCATGCGCGCACGGCCGGAGCTGCAGGGCCAGCTTCTTGCCAAGGGCACCTGGGATTACGCGATCGTCGATGAACTGCAGCCGCAGCCGGGCGACATTCTCGTGCCGAAGACGCGCTACAGCGGCTTCTTCAACACGAACATGGACAGCGTGCTGCGCGCCCGCGGCATCCGCAACCTCGTCTTCGTCGGCATCGCCACCAATGTCTGCGTGGAAAGCTCGCTGCGCGACGCCTTCCATCTCGAATATTTCGGCGTCATGCTGGAAGATGCGACGCATCATCTCGGACCGGAGTTCATCCAGCAGGCGACGGTCTACAATGTCGAGAAGTTCTTCGGCTGGGTTTCCACCGTCAGCGATTTCTGCGGCGCAATCTCGCAGGTCGCGCCCGATCAGGCCTGAACCGGACACGCATAACCGACCCCATTCGATCAAGGAGACACCATGCCCAAGTCCATCA
Source organism: Rhizobium quercicola (assembly GCF_021168455.1). Classification (NCBI taxonomy): domain Bacteria; kingdom Pseudomonadati; phylum Pseudomonadota; class Alphaproteobacteria; order Hyphomicrobiales; family Rhizobiaceae; genus Rhizobium; species Rhizobium quercicola. Next base: position 142,856 of record NZ_JAJOZR010000001.1, on the reverse strand, counting down.
TCGTCCCCGAAGGCACGCACAAGCCGATCGCCCCGTTTTCCCCCGGCACGCTCGCCGATGGCGTCGTCTACGTCTCGGGAACACTCCCCTTCGACAAGAACAATGACGTGGTCCATGTCGGCGACGCCGGCGCGCAGACCCGCCATGTGCTCGAAACCATCAAGTCGGTGATCGAGACTGCCGGCGGCACGATGGACGACGTGACCATGAACCACATTTTCATCACCGACTGGGCGAACTATCAGGCCGTGAACGCCGTCTATGCCGAGTATTTTCCCGGCGACAAGCCCGCCCGGTTCTGCATCCAATGCGGCCTCGTCAAGCCGGACGCGCTGATCGAGATCGCGACCATCGCCCATATCGGCTGACACAGGTCGCCGCCCGTCACCTGCGGGCCGGCATCGACAAAGGCGGACCCATGCATTTCGATCTTCACGGCCGTACGGATGCGGGTGCCCGCACCGTTCTGCTCTCGTCCGGCCTCGGCGGCTCGGGCGCATACTGGGCCGATCAGATCTCGGCGCTCGCGACCGATTTCCGCGTCGTCACCTATGATCACCGGGGTACCGGCCGCACGGGCGGCGCGGTGCCCGAGGGCGGTGGAATCCCGGCGATGGCGGATGACGTTCTGGAGATCCTGGACGCACTGGCGATCGAGCAGGTCGATTTCGTCGGCCACGCCCTCGGCGGCCTGATCGGGCTCGATATCGCGCTCCGCGCGCCAAGCCGCATCGGTCGTCTCGTGCTGGTCAATGCCTGGAGCAAGGCGGACCCGCATTCGGGCCGCTGCTTCGATATCCGCATCGAACTTCTGGAGAAATCCGGCATTCCCGCCTTCATCAAGGCGCAACCGCTGTTTCTCTATCCGGCCGTGTGGATGGCGGAGAACCCCGAGCGGATGGCCGCCGACGAAGCCCATGGCCTCGCGCATTTTCAGGGCCGCACGAACCTTCTGGCCCGCATCGCCGCGCTGCGCGCCTTCGACGTCGATGGCCGGCTGGCCGAAATCGATCACGAGACGCTGGTGATGGCGACGAAGGACGATCTTCTCGTTCCCTGGACCCGCTCGCGCCGACTGGTCGAAGGGCTTGCGAACGGCGTTCTGGATCTCGTCGATCATGGCGGCCATGCGGTCAACGTGGTCGATCCCGGCCCGTTCAATCAACGGCTGCTCGACTTTCTCAAAAGCCCGAACCACAGGAAAGCCACCGCCTCATGAGCATTGCCGTTTCCACCCGGACGGATCTCTCCGAGATCACCGACAACGAGATGCGGCGCGCAGCGTTCCGCAGTGCGATGGCGAAGCTCGGCGCGGCCGTCAACATCATCACGACGGATGGACCGGGCGGGCGCACCGGCTTCGCGGCAACCGCCGTCTGCAGCGTGACCGACGATCCGCCGACGCTGCTCGTCTGCCTCAACCGCTCGGCTTCGGTCTATGATGCGGTCACGACCAACCGGGCTCTCTGCGTCAACACGCTGAGCGCCGGTCACCAGACACTCTCGCAGCTTTTCGGCGGCAAGACGCCGGCCGCCGAGCGCTTCGCCACGGCAGACTGGTCGGTTCTGACGACCGGCGCGCCGGCGCTCGACGACGCACTGGTGTCGTTCGATTGCGTGATCGAAAACACCGTCTCGCAGGGCACGCATGACGTGCTCTTCTGCCGCGTGGTGTCCACCGCCACCCGCACGGAGGGGCCGGCGCTGTTCTATTTCGACCGGGCCTATCACGCGGTTTCCGGCTGATCGCTGCGCGCGCCGGAAGCCTTGACCAGCGAAAGTCTCTGGCTGTGAGGGCGGATTTTCTCCGGGCAAGAGAGAGTTTCCGGTCTGATCGACCGGAAACCGGGTCAGAGACCTACCATTCCGCGACGCTGCCGTCGGAATGACGCCAGAGCGGATTGCGCCAGCGGTGGCCTTCCGCAGCGCGGGCGATCACATAGTCCTCGTCCACTTCGATGCCGAGGCCCGGACCCTGCGGGATGGACACGAAGCCGTCCTCGTAGTGGAAAACCTCCTTATTGGAGATGTAATCGAGGATATCGTTGCCTGTGTTGTAGTGAATGCCGAGGCTCTGCTCCTGGATGAAGGCATTGTAGCTGACGGCGTCCACCTGCAGGCAGGCGGCGAGCGCGATGGGGCCGAGCGGGCAATGCGGCGCCAGCGCCACGTCGTAGGCTTCGGCCATCGCCGCGATCTTGCGGCACTCGGTGATCCCGCCGGCATGCGAAAGGTCCGGCTGGAGGATGTCGACGTAGCCGTCGGAGAGCACCTGCTTGAAGTCCCAGCGCGAGTAGAGCCGCTCGCCGAGCGCGATCGGCGTCGAGCAATGATTGGCGATTTCCTTCAGCGCCTCGCGGTTTTCCGACAGCACCGGCTCTTCGATGAACATCAGATTGTAGGGCTGCAGCTCCTTGGCCAGCACCTTGGCCATCGGACGATGCACACGGCCGTGGAAATCGACGCCGATGCCGATATGCGGGCCGATGGCTTCGCGGATGACGGCGATGGTCTCGACGGCGCGCTCCACCTTGTCCCAGCTATCGACGATCTGCATTTCCTCGCAGCCGTTCAGCTTGATGGCCTTGAAGCCGCGGGCGACGACCTCGCGCGCATTGTTGGCGACGTCGCTCGGACGGTCGCCGCCGATCCAGGAGTAAACCTTGATCTTGTCGCGAACCTGCCCGCCCAGCAGCGAGTGGATCGGCTGGCCGAGCGCCTTGCCCTTGATGTCCCACAGCGCCTGGTCGATGCCGGCAATCGCGCTCATGTGGATGGCGCCGCCACGGTAGAAGCCGCCGCGATACATCACGTTCCAATGGTCCTCGATCAGGAAGGGATCCTTGCCGATCAGGTAGTCCTCAAGCTCGTGGACGGCGGCCTGCACGGTCAGCGCCCGACCTTCGACCACGGGCTCACCCCAGCCGGTAATGCCCTCGTCGGTCTCGATCTTGAGGAACATCCAGCGCGGGGGGACGATGTAGGTGGTCAGTTTCGTGATTTTCATAGGATCTGTCTCGGAAGTGACGGGGGGTTCGAAGGGATGGAGGTGATCAGGACGACGGCGTTCGCGGATACTTTCGCAGCGCGGTGGCCAGATCGCGGGCCGCAAGGTCAAGCATGCGCATCGAACAGTCCCGGGCGGCGGCCTTGTCCCGCACCCTCAGGGCCTCGATCAGCGCGCGGTGGATATCCACGGCTTCGCCCCGGGCGTCAACGGCCTCGTTGGAGGCATGAAGCGCAAATTCGAGGGCCGCCTGGATGATACTGGAAAGCTGCATGAAGACCTGATTGTGGCTGGCCTTCATGAGATTGGTGTGAAAGGCGACGTCGGCCGCCGTGAAGGCTTCTACATCGCCTTCGGCGTCCTGCATGCGCTGCCAAGCGCTCTCGATCTCGGCGATCTCCTGCACGGTGGCGCGTTCGGCGGCAAGTTCCGCCGCGAAGGGCTCCGTCGCCCGGCGCGCATCCAGAATGCTTTGCAGCAGGTCGAGATCGAAGATGCGCGGGCCGATCCATTCCAGCACTTGCCGATCCAGGAGGTTCCACGCCTCGCGCGGGCGGATCTGGGTGCCGATCCGCGAACGGCCGCGCACCATGCCCTTGGATTCCAGGATCTTCAGGGATTCGCGGATCACCGTCCGGCTGACGCCGTAGCGGATGCAGAGATCGTTCTCGGTCGGCAGCATACCGTTTGGCGGAAAGAGATCGGCGCAGATATCGGAGGCGAGCGAGCGCGTCACGTTCTTCTGCACCCGGGGACGCTTCACCGATATGTCGGCGCCGGCGGCGGCCGGCAAGGAAGCGATGCGTTCACGCGGTCTTCTCATCGACGCCTCCCTTGCCTGCCCATCGGGTTCCCACGTTCCGCTTCGCCGATGGCAGGCGCGCGACGTGGTCGGTAACCCCATCCGCAGCCCGGTCCATCACCAAAGCTGTCGAAGCATTACACCAGATTCCCAATCATCATACAATATGTTTCATGGATATGATGAAGGAGGCGTTTCCATGCGGGTTCGACGCGGATCGTCATGCACCGACTCACCATTCCGGCCGGCCTGGATCATGGGGCCGCGACCTCAACCGTCTCCGCCCCGGTGATCTGTACCCTCCCCGGCTGGTTCGGCGCGCATAAATTTTACGTTTACCCATAAAATTTTTGTCGACCGTAAGACCTCACGCCATGCCGTCCGGGTGAAGCATACCTTCGGTGCACGACGGCACCTGGATAGCTATATGCATGCGCGCTGAAATTGCAGACCGGATACGGCAACCTCTCACAACCCATTACCACTTTGCAAACACACGCGCATTAGCGCGGTCAATTGAAGACGATGCGCAAATGCCGTCGCCAGAGGGATCCGCGCCGTCCGCCCTAAATAAAGGGTTGTACCCCCGATTTTAGGATGATTACCCCAGATAGAGAGATCCGGGCTGTGCGCGGATGTTGGGGAGACCCTGTTAACCTCTCGTTAGTTTTTTAAGTGCAACCTTACGGAGAACCAAGGGGGCTTGGATTCACGATAAATCAGAGGTCTCGTGATGTCGATCATGTCACGTTTTACGCGTGACGCCTCTGGCGTCGCCGCGATCGAGTTCGCCATCATTGCACCGCTGTTTCTGGCGGTCATGTTCACGATGGTTGCCTGGGGCCTCTACCTCGGTGCAACCCACTCCGTCCAGCAGATTGCAGCCGACACGGCACGCGCCGCCGTCGCCGGTCTTTCGGCCAGCGAGCGCAATGCCTTGGCCTCCGCTCATATCGACGCGATGAAGCCGGGCGAGTTTGCGCTGATCAACCAGAAGAAGCTGAACGTCCTCGTCGAAGACGACAAGGTTCGCCCCAATCAGTTCACCGTCAAGCTCACCTATGACGCAAGCGATCTGCCGATCTGGAACCTGATGACCTTCGCCCTGCCCGATACCATCATCGCGCGCTCCGCGACGATCCGGATCGGCGGTGCGTGATGACCTCGATCGTCAACCGGAAGATGCAGGCTTTGAGATCCCGCCGCGACGGCAATGTCGCCGTCATGACGGCGCTCGTCCTGCCCGCCTGCATCAGCGTGATCGCCATCGGTGTGGATTATGGCCACCTGACACTGGAGCGCCGGGCGATGCAGGTGGCGGCGGACCTGACCGCCATCGCCGTCGCCTCCGATATGGCGCATGCGGAAACGGCCGCCTTGTCGCACATCGAGAACAATCGTCTGAACCTCGTGCTGAAGACGCCGCAAGGGTGGAAGGCGCCGAGTGGCGCTCTCGTTCCGGAGGCGTCCATCATCGGCACGACCGGCCGGGTGACCCTTGAGAAGGGGCGCTATGTCGCCAACGCAGCGCTCGGCGTCGATCAGCGGTTCCAGGCAGGTGTTGCCCCGAGCGATGCCGTGCGCGTCACCGTCGAACAGCCGGGAACGCTGTTCTTCGCCTCGATGTTCACGACCCCGCCGGTGATGTCGGCCGTCGGCACGGCCGCCATGACCAAGACCGCCGCCTTTTCCATCGGATCGCGCCTCGCAAGCCTCGAAGGCGGACTGTTGAACGCGATTCTCGGCAAGATGCTCGGCACCACGCTCGATCTGAAAGCTCTGGATTACCGCGCTCTGGCCACGGCCGATCTCGACCTTTTCCAGCTGACGCGCGGTCTTGCATCCGATCTCAACCTGACGGCCGTCACCTACGACGAGATCCTCGCGACCGAGATCACCGTGCCACAGCTCCTTACCGCGATCCTGCGGCACGGCGGCCTTTCGTCCAGCACGACGACGCTCGTTTCGAAGATCCGACAGTCTTTACCGGCAAGCGGCAAGCGCCTGTCGCTCGCCCGCCTCATCGATCTCGGCACCAAGGGCCATCTGCGCATCGATGCGCCCACGGGGCTCGGCATCAAGGTCGGTGTGCTCGATCTGCTCCAGTCGAGCGCGGCGCTCGCCAACGGCACGGACTTGGTCAAGGTCGATACGAAGCTGGACCTGCCTGGCCTTGGCTCGGTCGATCTGGCGCTGGCCATCGGCGAGCCGCCGGTCGGAACACCGCTGCACCGTGTCGGAGAACCCGGGCAGGCCGTTCGCACCGCACAGGTCCGCGTCGCCCTCGCCATCAAGATCGACGGTCTGGCGGACCTGCTCGGCATCAGAATCAGTCTTCCGCTCTACATCGAGGTTGCTCATGCCGAAGCGAAGCTGGCGGGCATCCAGTGTCATGGTGGCAAGGCGAGCCATGCGACGGTCACGATCGACACGGTTCCGGGCGTGGCGGAGGTGTCGATCGGCCAGGTCGATGCCGCCGCTCTGAAGAATTTCGGATCGTCGCCGCGCGTGACCAAGGCGAAGCTGGTCGAGTCCGGCCTCCTCACCGTCGAGGGTCTGGCATCCGTCGATATCGGCAGCGCGCAGGTGCGCAAGCTGACCTTCACGCCGGGAGACATCGCGGTGGGAACGACGAAGAACGTTTCGTCGAGCGGTCTCCTGACCTCGGTGACCCAGTCCCTTCTCGCCAATCTCGAAGCGGAGATCCGTCTGCCGCTGCTCTCTCTGATGACGGACAAGGTGGTGCAGGCCGCGCTGGCGAAAACGCTGGGCGCCGTCACACCCAGCATCGATGCGCTTCTCGAACGGATCCTCGCCGTTGCCGGCATGCGCATCGGCGAAGCGGATGTCCGTGTGACCCAAGTTGACTGCGCAAATCCCGTGCTCGTCCAATAGGCCGGGCAAGAGCCAAGACGTTCTGATTTCGACCAAGGAAACCGGTGCAGATGTTCACTGTCCTCGAATGCGTCACGGATCGGCATGACCGGTCGATCACGGTCATCTCCGGCTCGATCGCGCTTCTTGGCATGCTCGCCTTCTATCACCTCATCCAGCGCGCGGAGGAGAGCACGGCCAGCCGACGCCGAAACTGGCGGCTGGTCGCGGCCTTCTCCGCCGGTCTCAGCGTCTGGGCCACGCATTTCGTGGCCATGCTGGCCTATGAGGGAACGGTCGCGCTGCGGTTCGACCTGGTGTTCACGACGCTCTCCGCCGCCATCGCCGTCGTCGGTTTCTGGCTGGCGATCCGCTATGGCCTCCTCGGCGCGGGGTCGATGGTCGCCTCCGCCGGGCTGATCACCCTCACCGTCGCCGCCATGCATTTCGTCGGCATGGCGGGGCTGCGCGCGGAGGCGCATCTCCACTTCGCCTGGGCGCCGATCGCCACCGGTGCCGTCGTGGCATTCGCGCTCTTTACCCTGTCGCTCCTGCTCTTTTCCCGCCTGCGCGGTCGTTCCCGAATCGCTGCCCCGGCGCTCTGCGCCGTCTTCGGCATCTGCACGCTGCATTTCGTCACGATGTCGGCAACGATCATCACGCCCGACCCCTCCCTTCCGGCCGTCGTCATCGACATGGCGGACAATGTCTGGCTGACGAGCGCGATCACGGGCGTGACGCTGCTGATCCTCGTCTCCTCCGCCATCGGCGTCATCATCGACCGGCATCTGGTCGACCTGAAGGGCTTTGCCAACTCCACGCTCGATGGCCTCGCCGTCGTGCGAGATGGCGTCATTCTCGAGGTCAACGCCAAGTTCTCCGCGCTGCTCGATCGCGAGGACGGCGACCTCGTCGGCCGGCGGGCGGATCAGTTTCTGGTCGCGATCGACGATCAGCCGATCGACCAGCCGCGCCGTTCGGCCGTCGAGGCATCGCCACGCAGCGGGGATCACGCCCGCATCTTCGAGGTCGCCGTGCACACCATCGAATATGGCGGCCGGCCGTCGGAGGTCATCGCGGTGCGCGACCTGACCGAGCGGCGCGCGGTGCAGAAGAAGGTGGAATACCTCGCCCGCCACGACATGCTCACGGGGCTGACCAACCGCTCCATCTTTCAGGAAAGCCTGCAGACGCAGCTGGAACGCAGCGCCGTGACCGGCAAGCCCTTCGGGCTACTCGCGCTCGATCTCGATCGCTTCAAGGCGGTGAATGATCTTTTCGGGCATGCGGAAGGCGACCGGGTGCTGCGCGACGTCGCCGGCATCCTGCGCGCCAGCTGCCGCGGCGGCGACACCGTCGCGCGGATCGGCGGCGACGAGTTCGTCATCCTGACGGCGGAGGGCGTCGATACGGAGGGTGCAGGGGCGCTGGCCGCGCGCATCCGCTCCACCTTCCGCGAGCGCATGAACATCGCGCTCGACCCGACCGCCGTCGGCGTCAGCATCGGCATCGCCGTTTTCCCGAAGGATGGTGCCGATGCCGACGCGCTGACGCAGGCGGCCGATGTCGCGCTCTACCGGGCAAAAGCGAGCGGCCGCGGCATGCATGCCTTCTACGATCTTGCCATGGACCAGGAACGGCGCGACCGGCGCCAGCTCGAAAGCGATCTGCGTCAGGCGATTTCCCGCAACGAACTGCACCTCCTGTTCCAGCCGATCCAGTCGGTCGATCAGGCCGCCATCCTCGGCTACGAAGCGCTGCTCCGCTGGTCGCATCCGGTTCGCGGCAACGTACCCCCGGACGTCTTCATTCCGATCGCGGAGGAAAGCGGCATCATCCTGTCGATCGGCGAATGGGTGTTGCGCGAGGCCTGCCGGCAGGCCGCCGGGTGGGACCCTGCGCTGAAAGTCGCCGTCAACATGTCGGCCGTCCAGTTCCGACTGGCGAATCTGGCCGGCGCGATCGCCAGCGTCCTCGACGCGACCGGTCTTCCGCCGGCGCGGCTCGAACTCGAGATCACCGAAACGGCGCTGCTGAAGGATCGCGTCGCGACGCTCGACATCCTTCGTCAGATCAAGGCGCTCGGCGTGAAGGTCGTGATGGACGATTTCGGCACCGGCTATTCGTCGCTGAGCAACCTCCAGTCCTTCCCCTTCGACGGGCTGAAGATCGACCGCAGCTTCATCGCGGGTATGGATCACGACGCCAATGCGCGCGCCATCGTGCGTGCCGTCGTCAGCCTCGGCCGAAGCCTCAATCTTCCGGTGACCGCGGAGGGCATCGAGACGCAAGCCCAGTACCGCATGATCGTCGACGAAGGGTGCGCACACGCCCAGGGCTACCTGTTCGGCAGGCCGGACACGGGGCCGGAAACAGTCATCGGCGCGCGGGAGCATCGCGTCGAGCTGAAGACAACGAAGCCAAGAAAAGAGCGGAACACATGTTTGGATTGAACAAAGGCGCGGGATGGGGATCCGATATTTCGGATGCGCTTTCCAGATCGCAGGCGATCATCGAGTTCGACCTGGAGGGAAACATCCTCAGGGCGAACGAGAATTTCTGCCGGGCGCTCGGCTACACGATCGAAGAGATCGTCGGGAAGCATCACAGTCTCTTTTGCGCGCCCGAGACGGTCGCGTCTGCGGACTACGCCGCGTTCTGGAAGCGGCTGGCGGCAGGCACGTTCGATGCCGGCGCCTACAAGCGCATCGGCAAGGGCGGACGCGAGATCTGGATCCAGGCGACCTACAACCCCGTGATGAAGGGCGGCAAGCCCTACAAGGTGGTGAAACTGGCCGCCGACATCACCGCCGCCAGGGAAAAGGCGATCGAGGATGCCGGAAAGCTGGAGGCCATTTCCCGCTCGCAGGCGGTTATCGAGTTCTACCCGACGGGTGAAATCATCACGGCGAACGATAATTTCTGCAAGACGCTGGGCTATGCGCTGAGCGAGATCACCGGCCGGCATCACAGCCTGTTCTGCCGCAAGGATTATGCCGCATCGCCGGAATACAAGGATTTCTGGGCGCGACTGGCGGGCGGCGCGTTCATCGCAAACGAGTTCGTGCGCGTCGGCAAGGGCGGCAAGGAGGTCTGGATCCAGGCCGCCTACAACCCGATCCTCGATTCCAGCGGCAAGGTCTGCAAGGTCGTGAAGTTCGCGACCGACGTCACCGAGCGCATGAGCGCCATCACCGAGATCGGCACGGCCATGAAGGCGATGTCGAACGGCGACCTCACTCTGTCCCTCGACCGGCCCTTCGTGCCCTCGATGGAGGACTTGCGGCATCACTTCAACGCGACGCTGGCGCAGCTGCGCAGCACGATGGAGAACATCGGCATCAGCGTCGCGGCCATTGCCGACGGTTCGCGCGAGATCAGCCAGAATGCCGGCAGCCTGTCGCGCCGCACGGAGCAGAATGCGGCGAGCCTGGAGGAGACCGCCGCCGCGCTCGAGGAGATCACCACCACCGTCAACGACACCAGTGCCCGTGCGCAGGAAGCCGGCAGCCTCGTCACCGAGACCCGCAGCGGCGCCGAGCGGTCCGGCGCCGTGGTCGAGCGGGCCGTCTCCGCCATGGCCGAGATCGCGGCATCGTCGCAATCGATCACCAGCATCATCGACGTCATCGACGAGATCGCGTTTCAGACAAACCTGCTTGCGCTCAATGCCGGCATCGAAGCGGCACGGGCCGGAGACGCGGGCCGCGGCTTTGCGGTCGTCGCGCAGGAGGTCCGGGAGCTGGCGCAGCGCTCGGCGGAGGCCGCCAAGGAGATCGGCGCCCTGATCGCCGCCTCGAACCGCATCGTGCGCAACGGCGTGGACCTCGTGGGCGAAACCGGGCGCGCGCTGGAGGAGATCGTCGGCAAGGTGACCCGGATCGACGTCAATATCGCCGCGATCGTCCAGGCCGGCCGCGAGCAGGCCGTCGGTCTGCGCGAGGTCAATATCGCGGTCAACGCCATGGACCAGGCGACCCAGCAGAATGCGGCGATGGCAGAGGAGAGCACGGCGGCAAGCGTGGAACTGGCCGCGCAGACGACGGCCCTGCGTCAGCTCCTGTCCGCCTTCACCTATCGCGAGACCCGGCTGCGCATCGTCGCCTGACGTCCGCGGCCGGACTGGACGGCAGCAGCCCGGACAGGGGCTGTCGCATGCCTGGAGGAAAGCTGCCGGCTCCGGCGCGGTCGTGGCGGAAAGACGCTATTGAACGGCGGCGGTTCCGTAGATGAGGTTCGGCAGCCAGAGCGAAAGCTGCGGGAAGAGGCTGAGCACGCCGAGCAACACCATCATCATGGCGAGGTACGGCAAAACCTCCCGCGCATAGGCCATCATCGAAACTTTCATCACCATGGACGAGATATACATCAGTCCGCCGACGGGCGGGGTGATGCCGGCAATGGTGAGGTTGGTGATGAAGATGATGCCGAAATGGACGCGATCGATATGGACGCCGTCGATGATCGGGATGAGCATCGGCGTCAGAATGATGAGCGCCGCCGAGCCCTCGATCGCCGTGCCGATGACGAGCAGCATGAGATTGATGAGGAGCAGCATGACGAGCGGATTGCTCGTCGCACCGCCGAGCCAGCCCGACATCGCCTGCGGCACCTGCTCCCAGGCGAGGTAGAAGCCGAAGGCGGCAGCCGCGCAGATCATCACCATGACGACGGCGGAATCCCGCACGGCCTCCGCCAGCACCTCGGGGATCTGGCGCACGGTGAATTCGCGGTAGCCGAAGATCGCAACGAAAAGGACATAGACGACGACCACGGCGCCGGCTTCCGTCGTCGTGAACAGGCCGTAGCGCGTGCCCGCGAAGATGACGACGGGAATGGAAAGGGCCCAGAGCCCATCGATCAGCGCGGTGCGCATCTCCGCGCCGGTGGCGCGCCTGTCGCGCAGAGAGCGATAGCCGCGCTTGCGGGCGATAAAATGCGTCGTGATCATCAGCCCGAGCGCCAGCACGAGACCCGGGATGACGCCGGCCGCAAACAGCCGCCCGATCGATGTTTCCGCGAGAAAGCCGTAGACGATCAGGCCGATCGACGGCGGGATGAGGCTGGTGATGATGGCGGCGGACGAGGTGATGACGGCAGCGAAGGCCCGGCTGTAGCCACGCTCGGCCATCTGGATGCCGAGCGTCTTCGCCAGCATCGCGGCATCCGCATTGGCCGACGCGGTCAGGCCGCCGAGTAGCGTGGCGAGCACGGTGCACATCTGCGCCAGCGCGCCCGTCATGTGCCCGACCAGCACGTCGGCGAGCGTCAGGAGCCGTCGCGTGATGCCAGACGCATTCATGATGCAGCCGGCCAGCACGAAGAGCGGCAGCGCCAGCAAGGACACGGACTGGCTGCCTTCCGCCATCTCCTGCGCGAAATTGGACAGGGGGATCATGTCCATGTTCAGGAAGAAGAAGGTCAGTGCGCCGATCGCCAGCGCCCAGGTGATCGGCGTCGATAACAGAAACAGGACGACGACGACGAGCGACGGGCCGGCCAAATGGAAGAATGTCATATGATCGAATCCACGATGCGGTGCGTGCGCGGCCGCCAGGGCCGCTCGACGATGAGGTGTTGCAACAGCATGCCGGCAGAGGCGATGGCCAGCGGCGCATAGGCAATGCTGCGGGACAGATCGAGCGCGATGGTGTGCACATTGCGCGAGGTCCAGGCCTGCCAGACGAACAGGCCGGTCATCAGGACGAAGAAGGCGGTCAGGAGCCCATAGTTGAACCAGCGGATTCCGTCCTGCCAGCGCTCCGGCAATGCGGCGACCAGGACGTCGATCGCGGCGTGGGTGCCGAGACGCACGCCGGCAACCGCTCCGAAGAAGACGAGATAGGAGAAGGCGAGGATCGCAAGCTCGTAGGTCCAGGCGGCCGGCTGCGGAAAGATGTAGCGGCTGACGATGCCCCAGAGGATGGAGACGACGATGACCAGTAGGGCAACGACGCCCACGGCCTCATCGAAACGTCGAAGTCTCCAGAGCGGCGGCTCGATCGAGATTTGGTCAGGAATGTCCATGAAAGCTCCCGGCAGGGGACAGCCCGGCCTGTGTCCGGCCGGGCCCTCGCCCTTACTGCATGGTGGCCTGAATGCGCTCGAACATGCCCGGCGTCAGGTTCGGCACCTTGCCATAGGCGGATTTCGAGGCCTCGATGAAGGCGGGGACGTCCACATCCGAGACGATCTCGACACCGCTGTCGGCCAGCTGCTTGGCATAGCCATCGTCGGTCTCGATCGTCATCTTCGTCAGATCGACGGCGATCCTCTGGCCTTCCTCCGTCAGCACTTTCTGCAGGTCTTCCGGCAGGCTGTTGTAGAAGCTGGCCGAGGCAACCCAGGCGGTGAACATGACTTGATGGCCGGTCTTGGAGATGACCTTGCGCGTCTCGTTCAGCTTCGCGCCGGCGATGGAACCGAACGGGCCTTCCGCGGCATCGACCACGCCCGTCTGCAGCGCATTGTAGACGTCGCCCCAGGGAAGCTCCGTCGGGCGGGCACCGTATGTGGCGAATGTCGCCATCATGATCGGCGAAGACGGCACGCGCACAGTGACGCCGGCGAGATCGGCCGGGGTGCGCACCGCCTTGTCGGCGATGATGTGTCTGTATCCGAACAAGCCATTCGGCATGATGATCTTCAGGCCCTTGGCCTCGAGCTTTGCCGAGAGCTCCGTGAACACGTCGGAGGCAAACAGCTTGTCGCTCGCTTCGATGCTCGGGTAGACATAGGGGCCGGCGAGGATCGACATATCCGGCTCGAACTGCCCGAGCTGACCGTAATCCGTGGCGCTGAGCAGGCTTGCGCCGCTCATGACCATCTCGTTGACCTTCTTCTGCGCACCCAGCTGGTCGCCCGTCATGACGGTGATGGCGATGCGGCCACCGGAACGCTCGCCGACGCGCTCGGCATAGAGCTTCATCGCCTTGACGATCGGTTCGTTCGGATTGACCTGCGAGGTTGAGAACCGCAGGCTGTATTCCTGCGCCTGCGCCACACCACAAAAGGATAGCGCCGCCAGTGCGGACGCGACGAGCATGCTCTTCATGAGACCCTCCACTGCCCGGGCTCCTCCCCTGGCATCATTCATATACGAATAGATCTGTTATGAAAGAATATTCACTGGCGGTCAAGGCGTAAGTACCGACCTCCTTTTCAGACGCAAAAAGCCGGGCTGCGAACAGCCCGGCTTCTGTGTTAACGCAGTCGTCGATCCGCCGCGTTCAGCCCTTGAACGTATAATCCGCGATCGATTGCGCCTTCATCTCGATGGAGAAACCCGGACGGGTCGGCGGCATGTAGGCCGCGTTCTCGATGATGCAGGGCTCAAGAAAATGCTCGTGCAGATGGTCGACATATTCGATGACGCGATCCGTCTTCGTGCCGGAAACGGCCACATAGTCGATCATCGAGAGATGCTGCACATATTCGCAGAGACCGACGCCGCCGGCATGCGGCCAGACCGGCAGCTGGTACTTCGCGGCGACGAGAAGCACGGCCAGAACCTCGTTCAGCCCGCCCATGCGGCAGCTGTCGATCTGCACGATATCGATCGCGCCTTCGGCGATGAACTGCTTGAACATGATGCGGTTCTGGCACATCTCGCCGGTGGCGACCTTCACGGGGGATATCGCCTGGCGGATCTTGCGGTGGCCGGCGACGTCATCCGGGCTCGTCGGCTCCTCAATGAAGAAGGGCTTGCAGAAAGCGAGCTGTTTGACCCAGTCGATGGCTTCGCCGACTTCCCAGACCTGGTTGGCGTCGATCATCAGATAGCGATCGGGGCCGATGACCTCGCGGGCGATCGTGAGGCGGCGGATGTCGTCCTCGAGATCGCGTCCAACCTTCATCTTGACGTGGTTGAACCCCTCGTCGATGGCCTCCTGGCAGAGGCGGCGCAGCTTCTCGTCGTCATAGCCGAGCCAGCCGGCGGACGTGGTGTAGCAGGTATAGCCCTCTGCCCGCAGCACCGCCATGCGCTCGGCCTTGCCGGGCTCGGCGCGCTTCAGGATGTCGATCGCCTCGTCGCGCGTCAGCACGTCGGTCAAGTAGCGATAGTCGACAATGTCGGCGATCTGCTCGGGCGACATCTCGCTGACCATCTGCCAGACCGGCTTTCCCGCCTGCTTGGCGAGCAGGTCCCAGACCGCGTTGACGACGGCGCCGGTCGCCAGATGCATCGCGCCCTTTTCCGGCCCGATCCAGCGCAGCTGACTGTCGCTCGTCAGGTGTCGCCAGTAGCGGCCGGGGTTTTCCAGCACCGTCGAAAGCTCCGTGCCCACGACGAGATGCCGCATCGCCTGGATGGCCATGCAGCAGATCTCGTTGCCGCGACCGATGGTGAAGGTCAGGCCATGACCGCCAAGACCGGGCGTGTCCGTGTCGAGAATGACATAGGCTGCCGAGTAATCCGGATCGGGATTCATGGCATCCGAGCCGTCGAGGCTCTGGGACGTCGGAAAGCGCAGGTCGAACACGCGCAGATCTGTAATGCGGGTCATGGGGGCTCCGGAGAGAGAGGCGATGAGATTCAGGCGTCGGCGCGGGCGGTCTGGCGCTGCGAACCGAGACCGTCGATCCCCAGCTCGATGACGTCGCCGGGCTTGAGGTAGCGCGGCGGCTTCATGCCCATGCCGACACCCGGAGGTGTGCCCGTGGAGATGATGTCGCCCGGCTGCAGCGACATGAACTGCGAGAGGTAGGAAACGAGATAGGCCGCGCCGTAGACCATGGTCTTGGTCGTGCCGTCCTGCATGGTCTCGCCATTGACCTTGAGCCAGAGGCGCAGGTTCTGCGGATCGGGAACCTCGTCCTTCGTCACCAGCCACGGACCGGTCGGCCCGAACGTGTCGCACGACTTGCCCTTGGTCCACTGGCCCGAGCGCTCGGTCTGGAAGGCGCGTTCGCTGACGTCGTGGATCGTGCAATAGCCGGCGACATAATCGAGCGCTTCGTCTTCGCTGACATATTTCGCCTTGCGGCCGATGACGATGCCGAGTTCGACCTCCCAGTCGGTCTTTTCCGAGCCGCGCGGGATGAGAAGATCGTCGTTCGGGCCCGAAATGGCCGACGTCGCCTTCATGAAGATGATCGGCTCCGGCGGCACGGTCGCGCCGGTCTCCGCGGCGTGGTCGGAATAATTGAGGCCGATGCAGATGAACTTGCCGGTGCCGGCAACGCAGGCGCCGAGGCGCTCCTCTGCGGAGACCAGCGGCAGCGAGGCCGGATCGACGGCGCCGAGCTTCGCCAGGGCATCGGGATCGATGGATCCGCCGGAGAGATCGGAGATGTGACCGGAAAGGTCGCGAATGGCACCGGTTGCGTCGACGAGACCGGGCTTCTCGGCGCCCTCGGCACCGTAACGAACGAATTTCATGGCAGTATCCTTGCGGTTTTCAGCTGAGAGGCGAGCGGTCGGTCAAATCGACCAGCCACCGTCGATGGCATAGGCCTGGCCCGTGGTATACGTGGCGCCGGCGAGATGGACGGCAAGATCGGCGATTTCCTCTGCCGTTCCAAGCCGGCCCATCGGCTGGCGGGCGATGAAGGCGGCGCGCGCCGTCTCGTAGTCGCCCTGGGCACGCATGCGCCCTTCGAGCGAGGGGCTCTCGACCGTGCCGGGGCAAATCGCGTTGCACCGGATGCCGGCGGCAACGTAATCGGCGGCGACCGCCTTGGTGAGGCCGATGACGGCAGCCTTGGTCGTGCCATAGGCGAAGCGGTTCGGCACACCCTTGATGCTGGAAGCGACAGAGGCCATGTTGATGATGGCGCCATCCTTGCGCTCGATCATGCCGGGCAGCACCGCGCGAATGGTTCGGATCATCGCCTTGACGTTGAGGTCGAAGGCGAACTCCAGGTCCTTGTCGGCCATCTCAAGGATCGAGCCGGAATGGACGACGCCGGCGCAATTGAAGAGCACATCCACCGCGCCGACCTCCTCGACCAGCGCCGTCACGGCAGCGGCGTCGAGCACATCGAGCCTGTGCGTCAGGATGCCGGGCTCGCCGGCGATTTCGGAGAGAATGTCGAGGTTGATGTCGGTTGCGTGCACGGTAGCACCCGCCTTGGCAAAGGCGAGAGCGGTCGCGCGCCCGATTCCCTGGGCCGCGGCTGTGATCAGCACCGTCCTGCCCGTCATTGTCGTCGTCATGGTTTCGTCCTCACTTCTGTTTTCGTTCGACGAGCAGAATGTGGTCTGCCGCCAGCACGACCTCGTCGCGCTGGTTCAGCACCTCGCACCGCTCGATCACCCGGCCCCTGTCGGCGCGCTTGGGATCATCCTCCCTGGCGGAGATCGTCACCCGCGTCCTGATCGTATCGCCGATATGAACCGGGCGCACGAATCTCAACCTATCGTAACCGTAGGAAAAGGCGACAGGATTGATGAGCGATGCGGTCATTCCGATGCCGATCGAGAAGATCATGGTGCCATGCGCGATCCGTTGCCCGCCGGGCAGGGTCCGTGCGAATTCGCTGTCCATATGGTGCGGAAAGAAGTCGCCGGTATGACCTGCATGGACGACGAAATCCGTCTCCGTCATGGTTCGTCCCGTCGTCAGCCGCTGGTGGCCGAGCTCGTAGTCTTCGAAATAGAGCGTCTGCTCGATCATCTCATGTCTCCGGCAGCGCGCGCACCGGCGTCGCGGGCTGGGCGCTGGATTGATAGGCGGCTTCGACCAAGGCCATGGTCCGCCAGGCGTCGTCCACGGTGCCGACGAGCGTCTCGTCCTCGCCGCTCGCAAAGCGCTGGAGGTTTGCCATGCGGCCGATGAAGGCGTCCGGAAACCATGTGCCTTCCAGCGGAATCTCGACCCAGCCGTCACCGCCTGCGGGAGAGATCCACAGTTCGTCCGGCTCGCCCTTGGGATAGTCGAGATTGACGCCAAGCTTGACGTAGGCCGCCCCTTTGGTGCCGCAGATGCGGAATTCGCAGGCCTGGAATTTTCGGCCGAAATCATGGTCGTGATTGATCGACAGCGCGCAACGCACGCTGTCGCCATAGTCGAGAATCGCGCTCGTTCGCGTCTGCGCGACAGCGTGCCCGGGGTGTCCGATGGTCTTTGCGTGAACGCCCAGCGGTTCGCCCAGCAGGCTGCGCACGAGATCGAGATAGTGGATCGAGTGCATGGCGATCTCGATCCGCGGCAGCCCTTTCAGGAAAGGCCACAGGCCCCAGGGCGTCGCCAGTGCGACGTGAGCGTCGACATCCACGACATCGCCGAGCAGCCCGCGCCGGATGGCATCCTTGAGCGCCAGCATCATCGGCGCAAAGCGAAGCTGGAAGTTCACGGCAGCATGGAGCTTGCGCTTCCGGCAGAGGTCGAGGATCTTGGTCGCCGCATCGAGATCGGCCCCCATCGGCTTCTGGATCAGAGCGTAGGAACCCTGTGGAATCGCCCCGAGAATATGGGCATGCGCCGCGGGCGGCGTCGCCAGATCGAAGATCGCGCCGTCGACCGCCGCGGCCTCCTCCATGGACGCATAGGCCTCGACACCCCAGCGCGCCGCCATCGCGTGCGCCTTCTCCCGATCCGGGTCGTAAAGCCCCGCCACCGGGAAGCCGGCTTTCCTGTAGGCGGGAAAATGTGCGTCGCCGACAATACTGCCCGCGCCGAAGATGACGATCGGGCGCGGACGGCCCGGCTTCGGCCACCATTGCTGCAGGCTCGCGGGATCGAAAGGCGCGTTGCCTTCGCGTGTGTCAGTCAAGCGGGTGTCAGTCATGATGGAAAACCTCCTCCATCATCGCCCACCATTCCCCCTCTTTGCGTGTTTCCAGCGGCTTCTGGCAGGGCATGCAGACGGCCCACCAGTCCTGATTGCGCGGATCGGCCGCCATCTTCGCCATATCCGCCGCGAAATCAGTGCCGATATAGGTCCAGGTGCCGAACAACAAGTTCTCCGGCTCTTTCAGAAAGATCGAATAGTCTGTGATGTTGCAGGCCGAAATGAGCGCCAGGATCTCCGGCCACACCGCCGCATGTAGCGCCTTGTATTCTGCTATCTTGTCCGGCTGCAGCCCGATGACCATTCCCATCCGTTGCATCGCGACCTCCTATTGCGCCGTGATATCGCGTGTGAACTCGGAAACGCTCTGCGCCTTGACCGCCTCCCAATCCCAGGCGATGCCGAGGCCCGGCTCGCTCGGCGCGATCGCCCGGCCGCCGCGGATCTCCATGCCCTTCGTCGTGAGGTCGTCGAGCTGCGGGATATATTCGACATAGCGCCCGTTCGGCACGGCGCAGACGAGGCTGACATGCAGCTCCATCAGGAAATGCGGGCAGACCGGGATGTCGAAGGCTTCGGCGGCATGCGCGACCTTCAGCCACGGCGTGATGCCGCCGATGCGGGCGACGTCCACCTGCACGATCGAGCAGGCGCCCTTCTGCATATATTCGCGGAAGTGGCGGATGGAGTAGATGGATTCGCCGACCGCGATCGGCGTCGACGTCGCGCGCGTCAGGCGGATGTGCCCATCGAGATCGTCGGCCGGCAGCGGCTCCTCGATCCAGGCGAGATCGAACTCCTTCAGCCGCTCGGCCCGCCGGATGGCTTCGTCCACCGTAAAGCCCTGATTGCAATCCGTCATGATCTCGAAGCCGTCGCCCAGGGCCTTGCGCATCGCGGAAAGGCGGGCGACATCCTCCGAACCATGCGGCTTGCCGATCTTCACTTTCGAGCCGGCGAAACCTTTCTCCTTGGCCTGCAGCGCATCGTCCACCAGTGCGCCCGCCTCGATGTGCAGCCAGCCGCCTTCGGTGGTGTAGAGCGGGCAGCTTTCGCGTGCACCGCCGGCAAGCTTCCAGAGCGGCAGGGTCTGCTTGCGGGCGCGCAAGTCCCACAGCGCCGCATCGATGGCCGCCAGCGCCAGGGCGCTGATGGCGCCGATGGTGGTGGCGTGGGTGTGGAACTCGAGCGTGTGCCAGATCGCCTCGATCCGGTCGGCGTCTTCGCCGATCAGGACGGGCGCCAGATGATCGGCCAGCAGCCGCATGACGGAGGAACCGCCGGTGCCGATCGTGTAGGAATAGCCGGTGCCCGTCGCGCCATCGCTGTCGGTGATGGTGACGATGGGTGTTTCCTGGCTGACAAAGCTCTGGATCGCATCCGTCCGCTTGACCTTCGGCTTCAGGTCCACCATGCGCAGTTCGACACGCTCGATCCGGGCCATGTCAGATCTCCCGGGCTGCGGCCAGGCTGCGCCCGGTGTCGGCCGAAAACAGATGCGCCTGCGAGAAGTCGAAGCTCATGGCGATCCGTTCGCCGGATTTGAGCGTTCGGGGATTGAGCATCCGCGACACCCATTCGCGTCCCGCAAACTCCACGAAGACGAGCGTTTCGTTGCCAAGCGGCTCGGTGATCGAGACAGGCAGCGTCACCTCGTGGACAGCGCCGTCGGTTCCGGAACTGAGGCCGTGACCGCTCGGGAATATATCGTCCGGACGTAGGCCGAAGACCACCTTTTCGCCCTCCGTCACGCGATCCGCGAACTGGTGGGGCAAAGGAAGGCGGTCGCCGTTGGCAAAGACCAGTTGGCCCGACGCCACCCGCGCTTCCTCCATGTTCATCGGCGGCGAGCCGATGAAGCCCGCGACGAAGCGGCTAGCCGGTCGCTTGAACACTTCGTCGGGCGTGCCGACCTGCTCGATGTAGCCATCGCGCATGATGACGATCCGGTCGGCGAGCGTCATTGCCTCCACCTGATCGTGCGTCACGTAGACGACGGTGGACTGCACCTTCGCATGCAGCTTCTTGATCTCGGTGCGCATCTGCGTGCGCAGCTTGGCATCGAGGTTGGAAAGCGGTTCGTCGAACAGGAAGACTTCCGGGTGCCGGACGATGGCGCGGCCCATCGCCACGCGCTGGCGCTGGCCGCCGGAGAGCTGTGCCGGCCGCCGTTCCATCAGCGCGTCCAGCCCGAGAATCGCGGCGGCCTCGTTGACCTGCCGGTCGATCTCGCTCTGCGGCTGTTTGGCGATCTTGAGCGAGAAGCCCATGTTCTCGCGCACGGTCATGTGCGGGTAGAGCGCATAAGACTGAAACACCATGGAGATATTGCGGTCGCGCGGCGGCAGGTCGTTGACGACGACGCCGCCGATCTCGATCGCCCCGCCCGACACGCTTTCGAGCCCGGCGATCATGCGCAGCGTCGTCGATTTTCCGCAGCCCGAGGGTCCGACGAGCGCGACGAACTCGCCGTCCGCGACATCGAGATCGATGCCGTGGACGACCTGCAGGGCGCCGTAGGATTTGACCAGTTTCTTGAGAGAGACCTGAGCCATGCAATTAGCCTTTGACAGCGCCGAATGTCAGACCTGACACAAGGTGCTTTTGAATGGCGAAGGTCAGAGCCAGCGCCGGGAGGATCATGATCACCGCCAGCGCGCACATGCCGCGCCAGTCGATGGTGAATTCGGAGGTGTAATCGAGCAAGCCGACGGGCAGCGTCTTGGAGGTGACCGATCGGGTCAGCTGCGAGGCGAGCGCATATTCGTTCCAGCAGGTGAGAAACGAGAAGATGCCGGCGGATGCGATGCCGGGGCCGGCCAGCGGAAACTCCACCTGCCAGAAGGCCTGCCACCGCGTGCAGCCGTCGATCTGGGCGGCTTCCGCCAGATCCCGCGGCACCTGCCGGAAGAACCCGTCGATCAGCCAGATCGTGAACGGCACATTGAGCGCGACATAGGTCAGGATGAGCCCGAAATGCGTATCGATGATGCCGATGCGGGAATAGACGATGAAGAGCGGCAGCGACAGGGCGATGCCGGGCACGGAGCGCGTCAGCATCAGGCCGAGAAACGCGCCGGACTTGCCGCTAAAGCGGAAACGCGCGAAGGCATAGCCGCCGGACATGCCGATGGCGAGCGCGATGACGGTGGAGGTGATCGACACGATCAGCGAATTGCGGAAGTAATCCCAGATCGGAATGCCGCCCTGCCCCACGCCGCCGAACATGGCGCGATACGCATCGAGCGTGATCTCCTGCGGGATCCAGACCGGCGGCTTCGCCATGATCTCGACCGTCGGGCGCAGCGAACTGAGCACGATCCAAAGGCCCGGCAGGCAGATGACGAGCATCGCCAGGAAAAGCCCGATCAGATAGGCGACGTTGAGAACGCGGCGTTTGAGGCGCTGTTTGGAGTTACGATCCATCTTACCACTCCGCTCCGATCTGGGTCCGGGCGGCGGCGAGCTTCCGGAAGAAATAGACGGTGAACAGGATCGACAGGAGGATCGAGACGTAGGCCATGGCGTTGGCGAGGCCCATCTGCGCATCCGAATAGGCGGTGCGGCCGACGAGCGTCCAGATCAGCTCGGTCCGTCGCGCCGGCCCGCCATCCGTCATGATCTTCACGATGTCGTAGGCGCGTGCAATGTCGAGCGAGCGGATGGTCATGGCGATGTAGGCGAACGGCATGACGAAGGGCAGCGTGACATAGCGGAAGGTCTGCCAGGCCGTGCAGCCATCGACCTTCGCCGCTTCCACCGGCTCCTGCGGCATGGCGAGAAGGCCTGCGAGAATGAGGATGGCGAAGACGGAGGTGGAGGACCAGACCTCGGCGGCGACGATGGCAAACAGCGCCAGATTGCCGTCGATCAGCCACGGGATCGCCTGGTCCGTCAGGCCGAGCGACTGCAGCGCGTTGTTCACGAGGCCGACATTGTCGTTGAACATGAACTTGAACTGGAAGCCGACCAGAACCGGAGAAAACATCATCGGGAACATCATGATCGTGCGCAGCACGCGCTTGCCGCGCGTCGCCTTGTTGACGAGCAGCGCTAGGCCGAGGCCGAGGAGCATTTCCAGATTGAGCGCGATGGTGAGCAGGACGATCGTGCGCACGAACGCCGCCCAGAAGACGCCGTCCGAGAGAATGCGCTCGTAATTGCGAAAGCCGGCCCAGACCCAGAGGGTGGCCGGGCGCGTCAGTCGGAACGGCGTGAAGCTGGAATAAAGCGACAAGAGCAGCGGCAGCAGCACGACAGCCGCGAGCACGACGAAGGCCGGCAGCAGAAGAAGAACCGGCGTTGAGAGTTTTCGAGACATGCTGTGGCACCTGACGGCCGGCGACATTGCGCGCCTGGCCGATCGAGAAAAGAGCGCGGCGACATGCGCCACCGGATCCTTCGCCCGCAGGCACTGCTGCGGGCGAAGGCGAGGCGGCGTCAGAGGGCGCCGGCATCCTTGAGGATGGTGGTCGCTTTTTCGGCGGCCGCGTCCAGCGCTTCCTTCGACGTCTTGTCGCCGAGGATGGCGGCCTGAAGCTCGGGATAGACCGTGTTCGAGATCTCGATCCATTCCGGCGTCTGCGGCACGGCAAAGGCACCCTTCGCCGTCTCCTGGAAGGTGCTCAGCACCTCTTTCTTGTAGGGGTCGGAGGCGGCCTGCTCGATATCCCAGGCCCAGACGGCGGTGCGGGTCGGCAGGGTGCCGTTTGCGGCCTCCAGCTTCTGCGAGTCCTCATTGGTCAGGAACCAGACGAGCGAGGCGGCCGCTTCCTTGCTGGCGCAAGCCTCGGTGATGGAGAAGCCATGATGGCCGGACCAGCCCGTTCGCTTGCCGGAGGAGCCCTTCGGCGCCACGGTGACGCCGACATTGCCAGCGACCTTGGACGACTTCGGGTCATTGAAATACGTCGCCCATCCGGGCCAGTCGAGGTTGAGCCCGACCGTGCCCGAGGCAAAGCCCGCGCCAAGCTCGTCCCAGAGATAGTTGGTCGTGCCGGCGGGAACCGCCTTTGCCTTGTAGAGATCGACGAACCAATCAAGCGCCCGGACACCGGCCTCCGAATTGAAGGCAGGCTTGCCCTCCTCATCCAGATAGGCACCACCCTCGGCAATCAGCATTTCATAGAAACGGCCGTTGATCGCCTCTTCCTTGCCGGCAAACTGCGTGCCGTAGAAGTTCGGCGGGGCGGCGAAGAACTTTGCCTGATCCGATACTTGGCTCCACGTGTCCGGCGGCGCGAGATCGTAGCCGTACTTTCCCTTGAACGCCGCCTTCTTGGCATCATCCGTATAGAGGCTCTTCTGGTAGTAGAGCGCCGACACGTCGAACTGCGCGCGCGGCAGCATCACCAGCTTGTCGTCGATGGTGGAGGCCTTGATGACGGTGTCGACATATTCGCCGACGATCTCCTTCGGCACCAGCGTGTTCAGATCGACATAGAGATCGGGATATTGCGGGGCGAAGGACGAATGGTTCGAGCCGACGCACCAGGAAATCGACCCCGAGGCGATGTCGGACTTGATCTCCTTGTCGAGCTCGAAATGGTTCTTCTTGGAGAGCACGTTGACCTTCGCACCCGTCGCCTTCTCCCATTCCGCGATCCGCGCATAGAGCGGCTCGTATTGCTGACCACCGATCAGCTTGGCGTCGATCGTGACGCCATCGAATTTGCCCATCAGTTCGGCCGCACCGGCTGCGCCGTGCGCCAGAACGAATGCCACGACGCCGGATGCGGCGCCACACAGCAGCTTGTTCATCAGGTTCCCTCCTCCGGGTGCACTCCTCCTCAGGAGCACGATCTCTCATCTGCGAGAAACTCATTCATATACAAACAACATTCTCGCGCATCGTCAAGCGACAACTTTGCTTTGTCGGTCCATCGTTCTTCGTATATGGAAATGCGTATTCACAGGGGGTCCCGCATGTCGGACGGAGAAGACGATCGCTACCGCGCACCGGCGCTGGACAAGGGGCTCGATATTCTGGAGCTTTTGGCCGGTGTGGATGGCGGCCTGACGCAGGCGGAGATTTCCAAGAAGCTCAATCGCAGCCCGAACGAGTTCTACCGGATGCTCGACCGCCTCGTCCGGCGCGGCTACATCACCCGCATCGACGGCGACCGCTACTCCCTGACGCTCAAGCTCTTCGGTCTCGCGCAGCTGCATGCCCCGACGCGGCGCCTGGCGGCCTATGCGACGCCGCTGATGCGCGACCTTGCGCAGCGGACCCGGCAGGCCAACCAGCTCGCCGTGTTCGACCGCGGCTCCGCCGTCGTCATCGCCCAGCAGGAAGCGCCGGATTACTGGGGCATTTCCATTCGCGTCGGCTCGCATATCAGCCTGTTCGACACCGGCTCCGGTCATGTCCTCCTTGCCTTCCGCCCGCCGGAGGAGCGGGAGATGATGATCTCCGAGCACGTGAAGAGCCGGAAGGACATCACCCTGACACCGGAGTTCTATGCGCGCCTCGACGAGATCCGCGCGCGCGGCTACGAGATGATGGCGAGCGCCCAGACGGCCGGGGTGTTCAACCTCTCGGCCCCGATTCTCGGTCCGGACCGTCGCGGTATCGCGGCCCTCACCGTGCCCTATATCAGCCTCGTCAACGCGCCGTCGGCGCCCGATATCTCCACGACGATCTCGCTGCTGCAGAAGACCGCCGAGCAGCTTTCGCTTCTCGCCGGCTCCGACGTCCAGCACGACGGGCCGGCGGAAACGTAAGCCTCTTCTTAGCCTGCGACGCGACATTCTTATTTGAAACCTCTGCTTCCCTATGAGAGTGTCGCCGAAGGCGCATGGCGCGGGAGGAGCAGCGATGATCATCGACACCCATCTTCACCTGATCGACAGGACGGCCCTCACCTATCCATGGCTTTCATCGGTGCCTGCGCTCGACCGCGACTACCTTTATGAGACCTATCGTCAGGAGGCCCTGCGTTGCGGCATCGCCGCCAGCCTGCACATGGAGGTCGATGTCGCGGCCGAGGAGATCGAGGCGGAAACGCTGCATGTGGGGCAGCTCGCAGCGCTCCCCGAAAGCCTCCTCGTCGGCGCCATCGCTGCTTGCCGGCCGGAAGACCAGAGCTTTCCCGCGATGCTCGAGCGTCAGCGCGAGAACCCGCTGGTCAAGGGTTTTCGCCGCGTCCTCCACGTCATGCCGGACGACCTGTCGGAAAGCGCGGTCTTTCGCGACAACATCAAGCGCCTCGCGGGCACGGGTCTCACCTTCGATCTCTGCGTACTGCCGCGCCAGCTGGGTCACGCGGCGGCCCTTGCCGACCTCGCGCCGGATGTGA
Source organism: Rhizobium quercicola (assembly GCF_021168455.1). Classification (NCBI taxonomy): domain Bacteria; kingdom Pseudomonadati; phylum Pseudomonadota; class Alphaproteobacteria; order Hyphomicrobiales; family Rhizobiaceae; genus Rhizobium; species Rhizobium quercicola. Next base: position 117,139 of record NZ_JAJOZR010000001.1, on the reverse strand, counting down.
CCTTCATCCTCGACCATTGCGGCGTTCCCGATATCAAGGCGGGCGATATCTCGCTGTGGCGGGACGAGCTGAAGGATGTCGCACGCCGGCCGAACGTGGTCTGCAAGATATCCGGGCTCATCGCCTATACCGATCCCGACAGCTGGAGCGTGGACAAGATCCGTCCCTATGCGGAAACCGCCATCCTGCAATTTGGATGGGACAGGGTGGTGTGGGGCAGCGACTGGCCCGTCTGCACGCTCGCCGGCAGCCTCTCCACCTGGGTTGCAGCTACGCATGCGCTGCTTGCGGGCAGCAGCGATTCCGAGCGCCACGCCCTGCTGGCCGGCAATGCGCTGAAGCTCTGGAGCCTCGATCTCCCGATCGGAGCCTGACGCGCCTCAGATCGTCATGCTGACATGCCGCTCCCGGCCGTAGATCGAGACGAGCAGGATGATGACGGCGCCGAGCGACGCCTGCACGGCGGCGGGCTGGAAGCCGAGGCCGATCAGCAAGGTGTTGATCTCGGTGAGAACCAGCACGCCGGCGATCGTGCCGAGATAGCTGCCGCGCCCGCCGACCAGCGCCGCGCCGCCCACGACCACGGCCGCAATCGTCTGGAACAGATAGGGCTGGCCGACATCGCCATAGGCCGAGCCGGTGAAGCCGAGGAGCAGAATGCCGGTGACGGCGGCAAACATGGCGCTGAGCGAGAAGGTCAGCATCCACATACGCACAGGGTCGATCAGCGCGAGGATGGCAGCGCCGGGATTGCTGCCGAGCGCGTAAAGCCGCCGCCCGTAGGGCGTGCGGGCAAGCACGAGCACGATGAGCGTCGCGAGCACGGCCAGCGCCGGCACCACCCAGGGAAAGGGCAGCGGGCCCGCCGAACCGCCGATGGAAACGAAGGCGGAGACGTAGGGTGGCGCGGAGCCGGACGGAAACCCCGCCGTCCAGAGCAGAACGGACCCCTGCACGATCATGCCGATCCCCAGGGTCACGATCAGCGGATGGATATCGAGCCGCCGGGAGATATAGCCGTTCAGCGCACCGATCAGCATGGCGACCACGATCACGAAGAGACAGACGAGCGCGAAATTCCATTTGTCGCCATAGAGCTGTGCGGCCACCACATTGGCAAAGCCAATGATGAAGGGAATGGACAGATCGATGCCACCCAGGATGACCACGAGTGTCTGCCCGATGGAGGCGACGGCGAGGAGCGCGGCGATGACCAGCAGCGCGCGGATGGCGAACGGCGAGGAATAGCCCGGGATGGCGAGCGTGCCGACCAGATGCAGCACGCCCGCGATGAGAAAGGCCATGAGGATGCGGCCGTTCGTGCCGGCAAGGCCCGAGCGGATGCGCAGCGCAAGGCTTGACCGTGCCGCGCCGGTGCGACCTGTTTCGACGACAGCCATGTCAGACCTCCCGGCCACGGGCCGCCCGCTCTTGCACGGCCGTCAGAATGACGGCGGCAACGAGAATGGCGCCATAGGCGATTTGCAGCACATAGGTGGAAACGTTGAAGGCGGTGAGTACGCTCTGCAGCAGGAAGATGTCGATCGCGCCGATGGAGGCGCCGACCAGCCCGCCACGCCCGCCGGCAAGGCTGACGCCGCCGAGCGCCACGGCCGCAATCGAGATCAGCGTATAGGCCTGCCCGATGTTCGGGTCGGCCGAGCCGATCAGCGCGGTCAGCATCAGCCCCGCGACGGCGGCGAACACGCCCGTGATAACATAGGCGATGAAGCGGACGCGGGTGACATCGACGCCGGCGGTATAGGCCGCGCGGTCGTCGCTGCCGATCGCCATCAGCTGGTCGTAATAGGGCAGCCGGCGGATGATCCACCAGGCGGCAAAGAGCGCGATCAGCGGCAGGGCCGACCAGGGGCCGGCCAGCGCCTTCAGCCAGCCCGGCGCCGGCCCGATCGGCGCGGGCAGGATGGTCAGGGTCACGCCGGTGAGGACGAGATAGGTTCCGAGCGTCGCCACGATCGGCTGGATCCGCACCAGTGTCGTCAGCGCCCCGTTAATGGCGCCGATGGCAGCGCCGATCAGGAGGGCTGCGGGAATGATGACGAGCGGCGAGGAAATGCCGGCCTTCAGAAACAGAAGCTGGATGACGATGGCATTGACGAAGCCCATCAGCGGCCCGACCGAAATATCGATGCCGCCGCGTCCCGCGAGAATGACAGGCGCGGAGGCCACCGCCGCACCGATGAGCGGCGCGGCAAGCCCGATGAGCGACCCCCAGGCCGATGGCTGGAAGCGTGCCGGGTTGAGGACGAGGTTCACGACAAGCAGGATGACGAGAAGCACGAGCGCAAAGCCCGTATCGCGCCGGAGCCCGTGCAGTGTCCGCAGGTACGCCTTCGTCATGCCGCGCGTCCGAACATGGCGGCGATGACGGCATCGGTGGTCATGGCAGGCCCCTGCAGGTTGGCGACGATATCATGGTCGCGGAAAACGACAACGCGGTGGCACAAGAGCAGGATCTCCTCGATCTCGCTGGAGAGAACCACCAGCGCCATGCCGTCCCGCGCGAGATCGCGGAAGACGTCGTAAAGCACATGACGGGTGGCGACATCGACGCCGCGGGTGGGGTCGTTGAGCAACAGCACATCCGGCTTCAAGGCGAGAGCGCGCGCCAGCAGCACCTTCTGCTGATTGCCGCCCGAGAGCGTGGTGATCGCCGCATCCGGCCGCGGTGCTGCGATGGACAGCCGGTCGCGATAGACCTCGTAGCGCCGCGCGCGCTGGCCGGCGCTGATGACGCCGAAGCGGGCATCCTCCGACACCGTGGATATGGCGAAGTTGTCGAGGACCGACTGGGTGGGGAAGATGCCTGTCGCCCGCCGATCGCGCGGGAGGTAGGCGACATGAGCGGCGACGGCCTTGCGGAAATCGGTGATCCGCGTTTCCGCGCCGCCCCGTTCCAGAGACACGGCTCCGGCAAGCGGCTTTTGCAGGCCGGCGAGCGTTTCGAGAAAGCGCTCCTGTCCATGTCCGTCCAGGCCGGCGAGACCGACGATCTCGCCGGAGCGGATCTCCTCGACGATCGGGGTCGCGCCGCGCCGGATGACGAGATCACGGGCATGAAGGCGTGCGGAATCAGACATGCAGCAACTCCGCGGCCGTTTGTGGCGCCATGGCTTTCAGAAGCTCCGCGGGCGTCGAGAGCCCGCGCTCCTCGGTCGTCACGACCTTGCCGCTGCGCAGAATGGAGATCCTGTCGGAGAGGCTCATGACCTCGTCCATGCGGTGGGTGATGAAAAGCAGCAGCGAACCTTCCGCCGCCAGCTGGCGCATCAGGGAGAAGACGGACTCGCGGTCGGCATAATCGAGCGCGGCCGTCACTTCGTCGAGGATGAGAACGCGCGGACGGCGGACGACCGCACGCGCCAGAACGATCAACTGTTGTGCCGCAAGCGGCAGAGAGCCGGCTTTGACATCGAGCGGCACGGGCGTAACGGCAAAGCGGGCCAGCGCATCCGCCGCCGTCTGCCGCCGCCGGTCGCGCGGGATCCTGCGGTGCACGAGCCCGTCGAGCCCGAGCAGGATATTGTCTTCAACGCTCCTGTCCGGCGCGATCAGCACTTCCTGGAACACCGTGGCAAAGCCCGCAGCCTGGAATTCGGCGGGCCTGCGTCCCGAAAACGGCGTCCCGTCCAGCAGCATCGTGCCGCCATCCGGCTGGACGATGCCGGACAGCAATTTCACCAGCGTGCTCTTGCCGGAGCCGTTCTCGCCGAGGATCGTGTGGATGGTGCCGGCGCGGAACGCGATACTGGCGCCGGCAAGAGCCACCGTCTCGCCGTATCGTTTCGACAGAGTATGGATTTCGAGCATCATGCCGTCCGCCTGTGGCGGCGGGCCATCCCGATGGAACGCGCCCGCCTTTCCTTCATCTTGTCGCTACTTCGCACAGGCATCGGGCGTGGACGCATAGTCCCAGCCGGGTGTGGGCTTGGCGCCGGTGAAATAGGCGTCGAGCAGCGGTTCCGGCATCGGATCCTGCGGCGGAACCGGGAAGACGGACACGGAGTCCGGCATCATGCAGTCCTTGTACCAGCTCGCCAGATCGGCATTGTGGATGGCGGGGATGGGGATCATCAGCGTGTTCAGCTTCGGCTTCTGCCCGTCCAGCATGCGCGCTCCGACGCGAAACAGCGTCTGCGCCGTCCAATGCGGCAGAAGCGCATGGCCCTCGAAACGGAACTTGTCGGGATTGGCCTTCCAGTAACCGAGTGCGTCGCCGGTGAGCGAACCGGTGATCAGCGGCGCCGGGCGTCCGGCTTCGGCAAAGGCCTCGGCGACGACGCGGCTCTCGCTCCCGGTGGTCCAGACCGCATCGATCGGCGCCGGATTGGTGGCGATCGCCTGGAAGACGACCGTCTTCGTGACGTTGGCCGTCCAGTTGCCGTTGACGCTGCGCGCGACCTTCAGCCTGGTGTTCTCGGCAAGCGCCTTGTCGCCACCCTGCCGTTCCTGCACCACGATCGGATGGCCGGCGATGCCCTCGACGAGGAGAACGCTGCCGCCGTCCGGCAGAGCCTTGCCGACCGCGCTCATCATGTCGTAGCCCCAGCGCGCATAGTTGGAATCGACATTGATCGCGTTCGGGCTGGTGACGGATCCGGCAGCCGTCACGAACGGAATGCCGGCCTTGGCTGCTGCGTCGATCGCATCGTCCAGCGCCGTCGCCGAGCCGGGGATGGAGGTGATGATCGAGCAGCCCTTGTCGACGAAGGCGCGGATCTGGTTGATCTGCTGGCTGACGTCATTGTTGCTGTCGGAGACTTCGAAGCTTGCGACGGTACCGTTCGCGATCAACCCTTCGACCAGACGCTGCAGTTCCTTCGTCACGGTCACCCGCCACGGATTGCCCTGATAGGATTCCGAATGGCACCATTTCCAGGGCTTTGCCGGCGCCGTAAAGCCATCCCAGGCCGACGGCAGAACCGCTTGCGGCGCACCCTCGTACTGCGCCTTCAGGGGCTCGGGCAGAGCGCCGATGACGGTTGCGACGGTATCCTGCGCCTGAACGGCGTGCGTGGACAGGATGAGCGCCGTTGCGGCCAGAAGGCCGTTGATCCTCATTGTCATTTCTATATCTCCTCCCGAATGCCCGGCTCCTCCGCCGGGATGCTAGATCGTCTTGAAACTCTCGCGGAACAGGCGGTTGAGGTCGGCGACGACCTCTGCCGCCGGATGCTTTTCCAGAAGGCCGCGATTGATCCGGTCGGATGCCGCCTGCTGGAACGGCATGTAGCCGTCGTGCCGCGGGCGGACCCAGGCGGCCTCGAGCGTGGCCCGCGTGGCGCGGTAAAAATCGGCCGTTGAGGCGTTCACCGCCCCGTCTTCCCAGGCCGCCGCATGTCCCGGCTGTCCGCCGGATGCGGCATAGAGGCCCTTCTGGACATCGCCGCTGGCGATCCAGTAGGCAAAATCGATCGCGTCCCGGGGCGACGACGAGAAGGCGGAAACCGCGATGCCGGTGCCACCCAGCGCAGACCCGACAGGGCCGTTCTTGCCCGCGGAGGGTATGTCGCAAAAATGGACGGGCTTCTCCCGAAACCCGGCCATGGCATAGCTGACATAGCCGTAGATCAGGGGTGCCAAGACATAGGCCGAGCCGGTCTCCGCCATGGCTTCGAGAACGGCAATCGGGTCCATCTCGAAGCACATCGAGGGGACGAGGGCCGCGAGTTCCCGCAACGCCTCGAACGCGCCCGCACCGGCCTCCGTCGCTATGAATTCCGCGCCATCGACGGCGCAGGGCGTGCCCAGATTGGCGGCCAGCGTGTAGAAGCACATGAGGCTGTGTGGCGGGCGAAGCGGCAGCAGCACGCGGCCTTCGCGTGCCAGATCGATCACCGCGTCCCAACGCTGCGGCGGTGCAGACAGAAGATCCGGGCGGACGGCCTGGACCTGGGTTGCCGCGTCGATGGGCAGGCCCCACTGCCGGCCCTGCCAGTGGTAGCTCGGAAAGGATGCGCCGACGCTGCCGGCGCGAAGCGCCTCTGCTTCCGCCGCCTTCTCCGGCACGTCGAGCGGCGCGAGGCAGGTCTCCCGCGTGATCTGGCCGACATGCGGATGGTCGATGACGATGAGGTCGTAGGCGCGCGCCAGGTCCTCGACGGGATAGGTCTCGAAATCCTGCAGGGAGCGTTTGTCCCAGGTGATGGTGACGCCGGTCCGCTCCTCCCAGAGACGCGAGCAGGCGACCATCGGATCGTAGCCGCGCGGATGGTTCCAGGTCATGCCCTTGAGGGTGATACCTTGCGTGCTCACAGGCCAAACTCCTGCCGGATGGCCGCGCTCTGCTCACCGATCCGGGGCGCTGCCCGATCGAACGTGGGCCGCACGCCGTCGATCCGCAGCGGCGAGCGCGTGGTGTGGATGGACACGCCATCGTCGCGCGACACCGTCTGCAGCATATCGAGATGCTGGAAGCCGTCGCTGTCCATCAGCTCCTTCCAGTCCAGCACCTTGGCGCACCAGATGTCGGCCGGCTCCAGGATCGCCAGCCATTCGTCGATGGTCTTTTCCGAGACGCGCTTGGCAATGAGCGCCTTGATCGCATCGCGCGCGGTAAACCAGCTCGACGGGTCGTCCCGAAACAGGGCGAGCTCGTCCATCTCCAGAAGGTCCGCCAGTTTCGGGATCGGCGTCATCGCGATGGCGAGGTATCCGTCGGCTGCGGGATAGACGCCGTAGGGGGCCGAGAGATAGGCGTGGGCGCTGCGGAAATCCGAACGCTTCGGCAGGCGCAAGCCGTCGTTGAGATGGGTGGTCAACACCTCGAACTGCAGATCGACCAGGGCTTCGAGCAGGCTGGTTTCCACATGGCTGCCCTTGCCCGTCACGCCGCGCCGCACGAGCGCTGCAAGAATCCCTTGCGCCGCAGCTGCACCGGCCAGCATGTCGCCGATGGCGAGCCCGAAGGGCACCGGGCCCTGCCCCTCGTCGCCATTCAGCCACATCACGCCGGAGCGCGACTGCGCCAGAAGATCCTGCCCCGGCCGCGAGACCCAGGGACCCGCATTGCCGTAGCCGCTGATCGAGCAGAAGACGATGCGCGGATTGATCGCCTTTACGTTCGCATAGTCGAGCCCCAGCCGCTCGATGACGCCGGGGCGGAAGTTCTGGATGACGACGTCGGCGCTTTCCAGAAGCTTGCGCAGCGCCGCGAGGTCGTCCGCATTCTTCAGGTCGATCGCCAGGCTCTCCTTGGCGCGGTTGATGGCGTGGAAGATCGTGGAGTCGCCGCCGATTTCCGTATCACTCAAGTAGAGCCGCCGTGACAGGTCGCCGCCATCGGGCCGCTCGATCTTGATCACGCGGGCGCCGAGATCCATCAGACGGAGCGAACAATAGGGGCCGGACAGGAACTGGCTCATATCCACGACCAGAAGGCCGCTTAAAGGAAGTTCGGCGTCATTCGTTGCGGCTGGGGTCGTGAGGGTCGGGATATCGGAGATCGGCATAACGGCTTACTTTTCGGTGGCGGCGACAGCGCCGGGGTTCTTGTAGCGGACGGTCTGGAGATGCTCGCAGTAGAGCACCAGCTCGCCTTCGCCCTTGAAGATCTCGTAGCTGGCCCGGATCAGGCCGAGATCCGCCGTGCGCGGCGTCTTCTCCATATTGGTCCGGATCGTGTAGATCGTGTCGCCGATAAAGACCGGCTTGATGAAGCGCAGCCTGTCGTAGCCGTAGGAAAAGGCGTTGACGCAGTTGGTGGCGACGAGGCCGAGGCCTGCGGAAAAGACGAAGGCACCGGCAACGAGCCGACGGCCGAAGACACCCTCCCGCCGGGCGAACATCTCGTCCTGAACGTAAGGATGGATGTCGGTCACGAGCGTGTTGAAGAGGTGGCTGTCGGACTCCCCGATGGTACGGCGCAGCGACCGGATTTTCTGGCCGACCGGCCAATCCTCGTAGAACCAGTTCTCCGCATTCCAAACCGGAAGGCCCGCATGATCTGCCGGCATGTCCGAGGGAAATGTGCTTTCCACACCCACAGTCGGCTGAAACGTCTCCACGAAGCTCCTCCTCCGTATTTTCTTATGTGAAGATAGTGTTCACATATGGATTGCATTTGCAAGGGGCATCGATCATTCTCCTGGCGGGAAAAGGCGCCGTTGGTTGACGGCAACGACGGGAGGAAGAGACATGGCGGAGCCCTGCCTGATATTTGTCGGATCGCTCAATCGGGAGGCGCCGTATTTCCAAGGCGCGCGCGGGACGGGACTGACGGTCTACAGCTTTGACGAGGACACGCTGGAAGTAGCGCCGCTTGCCGGCTTTTCCGGCATCGACAACCCGACGTTCCTTTCGGTGACGTCGGGCGGGCACCGGGTCTATGCCAATTCCGAGATTTTCGGCTGGTCGGAAGGTCTGGTCTCGGCGCTATCCTTCGACCGGGCAAGGGGAACCCTCGCGCCGATCGGCATGCAGCCGACGCTCGGCAGCATCACGGCCCACAATATGATTTCGGACGACGGCAGATGGCTGTTTGTCGTGAATTACGGCATGGGTGCGGGCGGACCGGATCAATCGCTGGTGGTCTACGGCATTCGGGAGGACGGAAGCTTGACGCCGCCGGTCTCCAGCGTGCAGCAGGCGGGAACCGGGCCGGATGCCGACCGGCAGGAGCGCAGCCACGCCCATAGCGTCACCCGTATCGGCCCGAACCTGCTGCTGATCGCGGATCTCGGAACCGACACGCTGACCACCTATGCCGTCGATGACGACGGCGGCCTGTCACGCCGCCATGTCTGCCCGACCGCGCCCGGTGCCGGTCCCCGGCATGCCGTCCTTCATCCCGGCGGCGGCTGGATCTTCGTGATGAACGAGCTGGATTCGACCGTTGCAAGCTATGCCGTCAGCGCCGACGGCCGGCTGACGCCCGTCGATGCGAAATCCGCCGTGCCCGAGACGGCCCGCGCAGACAACCACTGCGCCGATATCCAGATCTCGCCGGACGGGCGTTTCGTCTACGGCTCGAACCGCGGGCACGACAGCATCGTCACCTTTGCCGTCGACGACGCCACCGGCCAGCTGACGCATGTCGCGCACACGCCCTGCGGTGGTGCAACGCCGCGAAACCTCGCGATCTCCCCCTCCGGTCGTCATCTTCTCTGCGCCAACCAGAACGCCGACGTCATCACCATCTTCGCACGGGATGCGCAGAGCGGAAGTCTGACAGCGACCGGTGCGACGATCGCCGTGGGCACGCCCATGTGTATCCGCTTCGCGTGATCGGCCGAAAGGCCGGCAGGGACTGCCCCACCGGCCGAAGACGGCCTACTTGCCGTCCTTCAGCTTGCCGACCTCCTCGGCGCTCAGTTCGCCGACGGTCGTCACCTCGCCGTTGGTGATCTTCCACAAACGGAACGGACCGGTGATATCACCATACTGGTCGAAGCTCACCGGGCCGATGACGCCCTCGTACTTGACCGGCTTGCCCTCCTTGATCAGCGCCAGAGCCTTGACGAACTCTTGCTTGCCGGCATGGATCTGCGTGCCGCCCTCGGCCACGACCTCCCGCATCGCGGTCTTGATGGCCGCTGCATCCGACGTGCCGGCCTTGGCGATGGCGAGCCCGACGATGGCGCCGGCATCGTAGGAACGGTCGGCGGCCGGCGCCGACGGCGCGATGCCGCCGGAGAAGGCTTCGTAATTGGCGTTGAAATATTCGGTCGAGGCGGTCGGGCTCGTGCCGGACGACGTGCCGTAGGCGTTTTCGAGATATTGCGCGCCGACGCTCTCGATGAAGTCCTTGGAGTTCATGCCGTCGTTCAGGAGGAACGTCTGCTTGCCGCCGCCGGAAATCCAGGCGCGCGCGATCGTCGCACCGTCCACCGGCGTGCTGACGAGGTAGAGCGCGTCCGGCTCTCCGGCCATGGCGGCACTTGCCTCCGACGCATAGCTCGACTGCTTCTCGTTATAGGGCGTCGTGGTGGTGATGGTGCCGCCGAGCTTCTCGTATGCCGTCTTGAACTCGCGCACCATGTTGACGCCGAAGTCGTTGTTGACGTTGATGATGGCGATCTTCTTCAAACCCTGGTCGATCGCGTATTTCGCCGCCGCCGTTCCCTGCAGCGCATCCGAGGTGATGGTGCGGAAGAACACGCCGTTCGTCTTGCCGTCGCGACCGAGCGCGGTCAGCGTCGGCGACGAGGAAGCCGGCGAGACCTGAACGACGCCCGCCGGCGCCGTGACCGAGGTCAGGATCGGAATGGACACGGAGGAGATGATGCCGCCGATGATGACCGGCACCTTCTTGATGTTGACGAGCTGCGTTGCCTGATCGACGGCGACATTGCCCTGGCTCTGGCTGTCGCGGGTATCGGCCACGACCTTGCAGCCGCCGACGCCTCCGGCGTCATTGATGTCGCGGAAGGCCATCTCGACGGATTTCGCCCCCGCCTGGCCGTATTCGCCGGCGGGCCCCGTCAGTTCCATCACGAGGCCGACGGTGATGTCGCAATCAGCCGAAAGAGCCGGTGACGTAGAGGCGGCCAGCGTGGCGAAGAGCGCTGCGAGCAGATGTGACGGTCTCATTTTATTCCCCTTTGTTGAGATTGTATTTCATGATGGCGCCGTGCCGGCCCGTGCGGTCGCGCTCCAGCGCGTAGACATCGCCGTCCAGCGGCCGGGCTTCGGCAAGGACCGCTGCCAGCGCCGCATGATCTGCGTCATCAAGTGCGATATCGGAAATGGCGAGATTGGCCGGCAGGTGGGCGCGGTTGCGTGCACCGACGATGACGGCGGCAACGGCAGGCTTCGTCAGCATGGCCGCACTTGCAACCGTCGCGATATCGGTGCCGTGGCGGTCGGCAATGCGCCGCAATGTGCCCAGCAGCGACTGGAACAGATCCCATCCGCCGATATCGTCGATGACCAGCTTGTACTTGGTCAGCGACCGGTTTTCGAGCGGGTTCTCCGGTTCCGCCTGCCCCAGCCAGCGATCGCCGAGGAAGCCACCGGCAACGGTTCCATAGCAGAACAGGGCGAACCCTTTGGCCTGCGCGAGATCGACCATGCGCTTTTCCGGCCGCCGGTCGAGCAGCGAATATTGCAGCTGGAGGGAGGCGACGGGAACGCCGGCATCGATGATGGCCGCCACGTGATCGGTGTCGAAGTTGGTAAGGCTCACCTTTCCGATCTTACCCTCGTCGGACAGTTCCTTCAGCCATCCCGCCGTCTCCAGCCAGCCAGGCACGTCGAGCGCCCACCAGTGAAACTGGACGAGATCGAGCGTCTCAAGCTTCAGCCTCTGGCGCGATGTGTCGATCACGCCCTCGACATACGCCTTGTCGATGGTCGGCAGGACGGCAAGATCGGGCACGAACTTCGTATGGACCCGGATGCGGGACAGCGCCTCTGCCCCGCGCAGGTTGCCGTAGGCAAGCCGGAAGCGGCCGATCAGGTCCTCGACACCCGTATAGATGTCGGCACAGTCGAAGGTGGTGATGCCGGCATCCGCGAAAGCGATCATGTCCTCCACCGCCGTGTCCCCATCGACGGTGCCATGGCCACCGGCAAGCTGCCAGCCGCCGCGGATGACGCGGGAGATCTCGTAACCGGGAGCAAGGGCGATGCGTTGCATGTCGTCAGGCCTGTGTTTCGTCGTTCAGGGGGACTGCGGTGGTCGCCGCGTGGCTGAAACGCCGGTGGCGCAGCCGCGTGATGCGCAGCCGCGTCGAGCAGTTCGGGTCGGGACACGCAATCTCCGCATCCGTCGTCATCCAGTCGTTGCGGTGGGTGGGCCGCTGCTTGGCGGCCAGCAGCGGCAGCACGGAAGCGAGCGAATAGATCGACAGGCCCTGCCCCTCCGGCAGGTGCAGCATTTCGCCGCGCAGCTCGAAATGGTCGCCCGGCTTCGCGCCGCAATAGACCGCGCCACCCTCGGGAATGATCACGTCCACCCGCAGATCGAACAGCTCGAAGCCGTCATCGGCAGCCTCAACCATAGCGCACCTCCCGGCCGTCCTGCGCATCGAGCCGCCCCCGGATGAGGTCGAAGGATCGGCTGATGTCGTTGGTCAGTGCCCGAAGCGCCGCGTCCTCGTCGCCTGCCTCGAGCGCGGCAATCAGCGCCCAGTGATGGTCGGTCGCCGCAAGCCCGCCCTGCGCGTCGTGGATCTGCGCCGCCTGTCGGATGATGGCGCCGGATTGCAGCCAGAGGCTTTCCACGATCGACAGCAGAACGGGCGAGCGGGCAACGCTGTAGAGATGAAAATGGAAACGCTGGTTCAGCGCGGAGGTGACATGGCCAATGTCCTTGCCATGCGTTTCGAAGGCGGCATCGCACGCCGCATTGGCCTGCGTCAGGATCGCGAGATCCTCGCGCGTCAGGTGCGGCAGCGCGAGCGAGACCATCCGCCCTTCGATGAGGATCCGGGCGCGGGCAAGATCGTCGAGCCGGGCGCGGGTGATGAGCGGCACGCGGACGGAGCGGTTCGGCAGAGACTCCAGCGCCTTTTCCGATACGAGGCGGCCCAGCGCCTCGCGCACCGGCATGGTGCTGGTCTGCAGGCGCTCGGCCAGATCGACGATGCGCAGCACGTCGCCGGCATCGAACATGCCGCTGATGAGAGAATGGCGCAGCTGGGCATAGACGCGATCCTGCACCGTCTCGCGCCCGACCGGCGAAAGCGCAGACGCCTCGACGCCAGCGGTCGCGGGTTCGTCTCGCAAACCGCCTTCCTTGCCTTTCGTCATCGCCCTCTCCCGTTGCCGCTGGTCTGCACGACCAACCGAGTTTGATCAAACATCACAGATCAAATCAAGCGGCTTCCGGACACCCCACAACGATCTCCCGGCCTTGAGGGTGAGGATGCACTTCGCGCGACAGCGCAGAATATGGATGAGAAAACCTGCGATCAGCGTTAAAATTAACCGTATAAATCGGTCAAATTTTAGCAATCCCGCATTTTGCTTCTTATTTAAGGAGTTTAGGCAATACTGTTGTTCAATATTCAGCGCGTTATACTGACGAGGACAATATGATCCATCATTCCGAAAAGCAGGCTGCCTTCATTATGGGTGTTGCCGGTCTCGGCGTCATGCTGGCGACGGCAGGTGTGGCAAGGATCGCCGCCCATCTGCAGACGACAGAGGCCTTCCTCGGCGCGATCTGCGGCGGTTCGGCCGATGCTTCGGGCTCGATACTGGCCAACGCGGTCCATTGCTGGGGCTGCCCGGCCGCCGCTCTCGGCCTCGGCCTCATGGTGTCTGCCATTGTTGCCGCAGGGCAGCGTCCGGCTGGTGCACGTCTGCTGCAAGCGGCGCGCTGACGCAGGCTTTCGACCGCATTTTCATCTTTGACCGTTTCGGGACACTGCAGGCTGAACGCCTTGGCAGTCTGTTCATCACATGGAGTATGACCAATGGCCAACCCGACCTCCAAGGACATGAATGGCAACGGCGAATGGGGTGCCGTCATCAAGGACGCCCTCATTCCGCTGCATTCCATCGTCCTTCCCGACGGCAAGGTCCTCGCCTTCGGCACGGATGGCGTGGCCGGAGATTACGACGCGCGGTTCGTCTATTCCATCTACGATCCGGTCACGGGCGTGCTCAAGGTCCTGCCCAACACCACCGGCACCAACATTTTCTGCTCGCAGATGTCGATCGACCCGACCACGGGCAACGTCATCATCATGGGTGGCGATAACCACAATACGGGCGAAGCCGGCGGCACCTGGACCGGCCGGCACGATGTCGTGGTGTTCGACTACACCACTCAGTCGATCCGCAACATCTCGCAGGAGGATTCGAGCTTCGCCCTGCACCAGGCCCGCTGGTACGGAACCACGGTCACGCTGAGCAACGGCGAAATCCTGATGGTCGGCGGGCGCGACGAGAACTCCAACGGCTCGACCTTCGCCGAGATCTACAACAGCGAAACGGGCATGCGCCAGCTGTCCGGCACCTATATGGGCGACATGAAGGATGGCGAGGGCACGCTGACCGGCACCTATTACTATCCGCATGCCTGGCAGGTCACGGATGGGTCGGTGATCATCATCGAGGCCGGCGGCACCAGCAATGCCGGCCATGACGTCTACCGCATGGACGTACACGGCGAAGGCTCTGTGCAGAAGATCGGCAAGCTGCCCTTCGACACCCGCAACCTCACCGGCTCCATGATGTACGAGACCGACAAGGTCATCGTCGCCTCGAGCACCGGTCAGGTCTGGAAGGCCGATCTGTCGCAACCGACGATCAAGTGGGAACTCGCCTTCTCGATCGCGGACGAGAATGGCGGCGGCCTGGTCGCCCGCACCAACGGCACCTTCATCATGATGCCCGACGGCAAGGTCGCCATGGTTGGCGGCGCCTCCAGCGCCGGCCTCCTGGCCGATAATATCGGGACGGCGCAGCACTCCGTCCTGTTCTGGGATCCCGCAACGGGGGCGGTCACCTATTCCGAGAAGCAGGATCTCGCCCGGATGTACCATTCGAGCGCACTTCTCCTCCCCGACGGCACGATCTATTCCGGCGGCAGCGGCTCGCCGGGGCCGGAAGAGAACGCGAACTTCCAGATCCTCAACCCGTCCTATCTCTTCGACGCCAACGGCAATCCGACCTCCGATCGCCCCTCGATCGTGTCCGCGCCGACCAATATCGATACGGACAGCGTCATCCGCATCACCGTGGACGACACCTCCGACATCGGCAAGATCACCTTCATCAAGTCCGGCGCCAACACCCATGCGCGCAATGCCGACGTGCGGTTCGTGGAGCTCGACCACAAGATCATCGACGGCAACACGGTCGAGATCACCATCCCGAAGGCCAATGTCGCCATTCCCGGCGCCTGGATGATGTTCGTCGTGGACAAAAACGGCGTGCCGTCCGTCGCCAAGATGGTCGGCGTCGACATGGTCGATCTCAAGCAGACCGACAATCTCCAGGGGGGTGGCGCGACCATCTATGCCATCGACAACGAGCAGATCGACGGCGCCTTCGCGCTGGCCGTGAGCGCACGCTTCGACGATCTGGCGGGCGGCAGGAACCAGAAGATCTTCGACCTCGGCAACGGCCCGGATGCGCAGAATATCTGGCTCGGTCAGGTCGGTGAGACCCATGACATCGAGTTCGTGATCAAGCAGAGCGGAGAAACCTACCGGATCGTCGCGACCAACGCGATCGTGGAAGGCGAGACCGCGACATGGCGCGTCGGCGTCGATCCGAACGGCGTGATGCGCATCATCAAGAATTCCGAGGTTCTGAAAGAGGGCCAGGGCGTCGTGCCCGCCGACGTCGATCGTGCGCATTACCTCATCGGCGAATCCAGCGTCTCCGGCGACGCGCATTTCGTCGGCCTGATCCGCGACCTGAAGATCGCCAATTACGGCAATTTCGCCGATCTCGATCCGTCCGCACCGAGCAGCCCCTGCGCCACGACCGGCGAGGCCGTCTGCCTTTGCGGCCTGCTCGTGCCGGATGTGGACGATACGGCCGGCAACGACGCGCCGAAGGTATTCACGAAATACTCGACGCTGGCCGGAGATGTCACCGAACTGAAGAACGGCACGCCGGGCGAGAACAAGACCGAACTGACCACGAGCGGCATCATCGCCTTTGCCGATGCGGACGCGGAAGCCCACACCGCACGCATCACGCCGAAGGGCGCCGACTATCTCGGCCAGCTGACGATCGGCAACCCGACGACCGGCGTCGGCGTGAAGACCGGCTCGATCACCTGGACCTACAAGGTCAACGACGTGGCCCTCGACACGCTGTCGGAGAGCCAGGAGGTCGTGCAGACCTATGACGTCGCCATCGACGACGGCCATGGCGGCATCACCGTGCAGACGATCTCCGTCACGCTGCGCGGCTCGGACGATCCGGGCTTCCCGACGGACAGCCAGGTCACCGTCGTCTCCCGCCTTGCAACCACGAAGGCCGACGACACCGTCGTCTTCGGTGACAATGTTCGACTGATGACCGGCGGCGACTTCGGCGGCGGCTCGAACCGGCTGGAAGCCGGCACCTTCTTCGAGTTGAAGGCCGGTAATCTCGACTTCGGCAACAGCCTGCATTCCGCCTCTCTTTCCACCGGCATGGGTGCCCGCCTGAATGGCGGCGACATTCTCATGGGCAAGGGCGGCATCAAGAACACGGTCGTCCTCGGCGACGAAACGACCTTCAGCCTCATCCGGGCCGATGGCTCGGGTGCCGGCACCGTCAACACGGTGACGATCGGCGACCGGTCGAAATCGGACGCCGCCATCGACATGGATGGTGCCGGCACGGCTGCAAACTTCGCTACGATGAAGATCAAGCTCGGCGACGGCGTCAGCATCGGTGGCGGCATCGATGCCGACGGCGCCTATTCCACCAAGACCTTCGACTTCGGATCCGGCGTGACCGTGGGCGGCGCGATG
This sequence comes from Rhizobium quercicola, assembly GCF_021168455.1. NCBI lineage: Bacteria > Pseudomonadati > Pseudomonadota > Alphaproteobacteria > Hyphomicrobiales > Rhizobiaceae > Rhizobium > Rhizobium quercicola. Next base: position 100,751 of record NZ_JAJOZR010000001.1, on the reverse strand, counting down.
ACGCTGAACGGCGTGCAGAACATCAACACCCTCACGGCCGGCGACACCTTCACCCTGCGTGGCGGACTGACCGGCAGCGCCACCGGCGTCGATACGATCACGCTCGGCAAGAACTGGAACATCGATGGCCGCGTCAGCCTGGGCGGTGGCGATGACCGGCTGAGCCTCGGCCTCTCCACCGTCGACACGACGCCGACGACGTTTGACGGCGGTGCCGGCAGGGACGCGCTCTCCCTCAGCATCGACGCGGGCGATCTCGCCAGCTTCGAAGCAGCGGCGAGGGCAGCAGGCTGGGTCGCGCTGGGCGGCGATGTCTGGACGCCCCGCGGCAACCTCACCTGGCGCGGCATGACGTTTACCAATTTCGAAAGCGCCGAACTGAAGGTCGCGGGTCGCAACGACGCGCCGGAGGTGGTGGCCTCCGGCACGACGAAGACCGGCGCCGTCGGCGAGCTTGCCGATGGACGGATCGGCGAGAACAGCACGAGCCTGAAGGCCAACGGCACGATCGAGTTCAGCGACAAGAACCTCGGCGACACGCACAGCGTGACGATCACGCCGCGCGACGGCGGCTATCTCGGGACCGTGGAGTACAAGCAGCCGACCTCCGCACAGTTCGGCCTGCTGCCCTGGGTCTATTCCGTCAGCAGCGGTGCGCTCGACTGGCTTGCCGAAGGACAGGTACGCACGCAGCTCTATGACGTCCGGATCACGGACAGCAAGGGCGCGAGCACGACCGAGACCATCACCGTCACGATCACCGGGGCCAACGACGCGCCTGTCATCACGGCGGCGACATCCACGCTGTCGGGCACGGTCACCGAGCTTGCCGACGGTGCTCCGCAGGAGAACCAGGCAACCCATACGGCAACCGGAGTGATCAGCATCGCCGATGCCGATATCACCGACAAGCATGCGACGAGCTACATCGCCGGCGGCGCGAATTATCTCGGGACATTCAGCCTCGGCACCGTGTCCGGCGGCAAGCTCGGCTGGACATTCCAGGTCGGAGATGCCGCGCTCGACAGGCTCGAAGCCGGCGAGGTGCTGACCCAGTCCTATCAGGTGACTGTGGACGACGGCCATGGCGGCAAGGCGACGGAGACCGTCTCCGTCACCATTCGCGGCGCGCACGACGACTTCAGGGTCAATGTCGCGCCGGTCATCGACGTCGCGCACTCGACGCTCGCCGGGGTCGTGGCCGAGCCGGCAGGCCAGGAAAGCTCCGTTCTGAACGCCAGCGGCGCCCTCACCTTCTTTGATGCCGACGCGGCCGGCAGCGTGCCCACCATCACGGTCGCCGCGCGCGGCGCGGACTATCTGGGTGCGCTCGTTCTCGGAACGGCGTCGGGCAGCCAGGTGGGCTGGACGTTCTCCGTTGCCCCGAGCGCCGTCGACATGCTTGCCGCCGGCGAGACGCGCGTCCAGATCTACGACCTTACCGTCGATGACGGGCGCGGCGGAAAGGCGACGCAGCCGATCAGCGTTACGATCACGGGAACCAACGACGCACCGGTCATTCTCACAAGCGCCTCCATCCTTGCCGGCGGCGTCACGGAACTGGCGGACGGCTCGGCCGGGGAGAACAGGACGAGCCTGACGACGGCGGGATCGGTCCGCTATTCCGACGCGGACCTCAGCGACAGCCATACCGCGACGTTTGCGGCGAAGGGCGCCGGCTATCTCGGTACCTTCAGCCTCATTCCGGGAGAAAACGGCAGGATCGGCTGGACCTTTACCGCGGAGGACAGCGCCCTCGACACGCTCAAGGCGGGAGAGGTTCTCACCCAGTCCTACGACATCGCCATCGATGACGGTCATGGCGGCCGGACGACCCAGACGGCGGTCGTGACGATCACCGGTGCCGCCGACGCGGACGCCGGCCCGACGATCGTCTCCGCCCTCAAGGCCGGGGCCGGCACTGACGCCATCGTGTTCGGCGACAACACCACCCTCACCCAGGGCGGCGGCTTCGGCGCGGGTGCCAACAGCCTGACGGCCGGCGACAATTTCGTGCTCAAGGCCGGCGCGCTCAATTTCGATGCGAGCACGGGTGCGGCAAAGCTGGCCCTCGGAAAGAACGCCGATCTGAACGGCGGCGACATTCTGATGAGCAATGCCGGCGCTGCAAACGCGGTAACCGTCGGCGACGGATCGAAGATCAGCTACGTGCTGATGAACGGCGGCGGGGCCAATGCGTCGCAGACGCTGACGCTCGGGCAGAAGGTGACGACGGATTACGCGATCGTCCTCAACGGCAGCGGTACGACGGCGGACGCGATGGAACTCGATGTCAGGATCGGCACCGGCTCCGTGGTCGGCGGCGCTCTGACCGCGAACGGCAACAACGCCACGAAGACGGTCACGCTCGGCGACGCGGTCACGATCGCCGGCGCGCTCTCCCTCCAGGGTGCGAACAACACGACGACGGTGAAGATCGGCGACGATCTCACGCTCAAGGGCGCCTTCACCGGTGCGGGCTCCGGTACCGAAACGGTCGAGATCGGCCGCAACTGGCAGATCGACGGCCAGGTCGATCTGGGGGCCGGCAACGACACGCTGCGGATCGGCACCACGACCCGCGACGGCGCAGGCACCATCTCCGGCGGTGCCGGCAATGACAGCCTCGACATCGTCATGACGGCCGACCTGCGCGCCTCGTTCGAAAGCGCGGCCTCGGCGGCGAACTGGGTTCGCAAGACGGACGGCAGCTGGGATCCACAGGGCCGCGCCCTGAGCTGGCAGGGCAACACCTATACGAGCTTCGAAGCCGTGAAGACCACCATCGTCGCCGGCACCTCGGCGGCGCCCGTGAAGACGGCCATCGACAGCCTGCAGGCAACAGCCGGCGCGGATGCCTTCATCCTCACATCGGACGTCACCCTGCAGAACGGCACCTATTTCGCCGGCGGCGCCAACAGCCTGACGGCCGGCGACAATTTCCTCTTGAAGGCCGGCACGCTGAACTTCGACGGCAGTTCGGGCGCCTCCAACCTGACGCTCGGCAGGAATGCGAACCTCAACGGCGGCGATATCCTGATGAGCAATGCCGGTGCTGCAAACGCGGTGACCATCGGCGACGGCTCAAAGATCAGCTACGTGCTGATGAACGGCGGCGGCGCGAAGGCATCGCAGACCTTGACGCTGGGCGAGAAGGTCACCACCGACTATGCCGTGGTGATCGACGGCAGCGGCACGTCCGCCGACGCTATGGAGATCGACGTCACAATCGGCAGCGGGTCCTCGATCGGCGGCGTTCTCTACGCCAACGGCAACAATGCCACGAAGACCGTGACGCTCGGAAACAACGTCACCATCGACGGCGCCCTGTCGCTGCAGGGCACCAACAACACGACCACAGTCCGGATCGGCGACGATCTCACGCTCAAGGGCGCCTTTATCGGCGCGGGGTCCGGATCGGAAACGGTCGAGATCGGCCGGAACTGGCAGATCGACGGCGCCGTGGACCTTGGAGCCGGCAACGACAAGCTGCGCATCGGCAGCACCAACCGCGACAGCGCGGGCACCATCGCTGGTGGCGCCGGCACCGACAGCCTCGAGCTGGTCCTTGCCAGCACGGCCGAGAAGACCGCCTTTGCAGCCGTTGCCAAGGCGGCGGGCTGGCAGATGCTCGACGACGGCAGCTGGAACACGCTCGGTCGCGCCGTGACATGGCATGGCGTGACCTACACGACCTTCGAGACGGCCAAGGCCATCGTCGAGCCGGTGGCGGTGATCGCCGCGAATGCCGGTGACGGGCATATCCAGGGCATCGCCGCCTCAGCCGTGGAGACGGGCATGGCGAGAGCGGTCACGCTCGATACCGCCACCTTCTACGGCACCGACGGCGACGACTTCATCCTCGGCAATGCCGGCGACAACATCCTCGAGCCGCGCGGCGGCAACGATACCGTCGACGCCGGACAGGGCTACGATGTGCTCCGTCTTTCCGGGAATGCCGCCGACTACAGCTTCGTCAAGGAAGCGGATGGCACGATCCTCATGTCCAGCGCTCTTGAGGGCCACGACGTCCTGCACAATGTCGAAGCCGTCTGGTTCCACGACTCCGCCCATCCGACGGTAATCGACCACCTGACGAACTGATCGGCAGACGACCGGCTACCGGGCGACGACCACGCCCGGGAGCGATAGAGGCCGTTCGCCCGCGCCGGGGTTCCCCGTGCCGCGTTCGTGGACGCCCCTGCCGCCTCCCGCGCCGACGATCTCGGCAAGCAACCCGGAGGCTGCGGCGAGGCGTGTGATGGCAGCGAAGCGGCTGACGACGGCTTCCAGCTCCTCGCTGGTCGCCATCGTCAGCTGGCGTCGTGTGAGCAGAACGTCGTCTATGGGGATGAGGCCTGCATGGTACTGGTCCACCTTGGCCGCATAGGCCGTGCGCAGCGCCGCGATCTTGCGGCGGGACAGCTCCGCCTGCCGGGTCGCGGACTGGACCTCGATCCAGTCGACGCGCAACTGCGTCTCGGCCTTCCGGTCTTCCGAAAGCGCACGATGCATCGCCGCATTGGCAAGCTCGTCGGCCTCGCGCACATCGGCCGTGGTCGTGAGATCGACCAGGGGCACGGTCAGCTGCAGCCCGACGCTCCAGCCGTCCGCGTTGCGGCTGGTGCGGGTCGTGCGTGAGGTCCTGTAGTCCGTCTTCAGGTCGAGACGCGGGAGGTAGCGGCCCTTGGCCACCTTGCGCCCGTTTTCCGCGGCATCGAAGCGGTGCCAGTTGGCTTCGAGCCCGGAATTGCGCGAATGCGTCAGATCCACCAGCGCATCCAGACCCCGGCGCGGCACGGCTTCGAGATCGGGAAGCTTGAACCCGCCGGGTGCAGTCTGCCGCAGCTGGGAAGAGAGGATCGCCCGCGATTTCGCAGCCGAACTGCCGGCGACCACCAGGGTGCGGGCGACGTCGCTCAGTTCCGCTTCCAGTTCCGCGACATCGCCTTCGCTGGCGTGCCCGGCCTCGACGCGACCGCGTACGGCCTTCCGCAAGGTGCCGAGATCTCGCAGAGTGTCTTCCAGCACCTTGGCCTGCCGGGTCGCGAGGTTCAGGTCGATCGCGGCATTGATGGTTTCGAGCGCCACGCTCTCCGTGACGCTGCGCAATTCGGCAGCCGCCGCCAGCGCCCGGCTCTCCGCACTGCGCTTCGTGTACAGGCGTTGCCCGCCATCGAGCAGCGGCAGGGCGATGGAGATGCCGGCATTCATGCCGGCATCGCTGAAGGAAAGGGACGAGTCCCGGTCGTCGCCGATCCAGGCATTGCCGGAAACGGTCGGCAGAAACGCCGCACCGGCCCGGCTGACGCCGGCCTGCGCAGCCCGTTTCTCGGCCGACAGGCTGCGGACGAGATCGCTTTCCTCGATCGCCACCGAAACGGCATCCATCAGATCCGCCGATACGCTGCCGATTCCCTCGCGCAGCAGCAGGGACGGCGCGTTCGCGATGTCTCGCGCCGCCGGAGGGCGGCGAATGGGCAGGGATGCGGCACCCAGCTGGTCCATCATCGTCAGACGCAGATCGAGGCCGGACGGTGTACCCCCCGTCTGGATCGGATCGATCGTCATCAGCCGCAAGCCCTGATCGCCGGCCGGACGACGGTCGTCGGCAAAGCCGGTGCCCGCCATGAGGCAGGTGCAGGCGAGCGCAAGCCAAGAACGCGTCATCATCAAGGCTCCCGGAAGCTGCGGGAGAGACTGTCGGTAAACGGCGCCAAGACATAGTCGGCAAAGGTCCGGCTTTCGCCTTCGATATAGACCTGCGCCGTCATGCCCGGACCAAGCAGCGCCTGTTCGGCGGGGGCGGCCTGCGTCAACAGGAGATCGACCTCGAAATAGTGCTGCCCGGTCTTCTCGTCCGCCGTGGAGTCCGCGGCAACCCGCGTAACGCGGGCGTCGATGTCGTCGAAAATCCGGGCGTTCAGCGCCGCGATCTTGACGCGGGCCGTCTGCCCGGTGCGCACATGGGTGATGTCGTGCGGCGCGATGCGCGCCTTGACGGCGAAGTCGCTGCCGGACGGCACGATTTCGGCCAGCACCTCGCCGGGCGCGATGACGGCACCGATCGTCGTATGCTTGGAATGGACCACCGTGCCGGTGACCGGCGCGCGGAGGTCCGCGGAGCTCACCGCTGCCTCTGCGGCCTGCATCTGCCCGGAAATCTGCCGCATCTCCGCCAGAACCTCCGTCAGCTTCATGGAGGTCTCGCGCTGGTCGGTAAGCCGCGCCTGCCGGATACGGGAGTCGATCTCGCCCGCATCGTCTTCCAGCGCGTCGTTCTCGGCCTTCAGGTTGGAAAGGTCCGAGGTCCGTGCCAGCAGCTGGTCCTCCGCGTCCCAAAGCACCTTGCGGGCAATATGCCCCCTGTCGACGGCCGGTTGCAGCGCGCCGGCCTGACGCTTGAGGGAAGCGACCTGCGTTTCCATCACGCCCAGCCGCTCCCTGACGCCCTCGCGCCGGCGGATCAGCGCATCCTTGCGCGCAAGCATCGCCTCGATCTCGGCATCCGCGGCCCCACGGCCGCGCGCGAACTGGCGCTGCTGTTCGGCGACAAGCGGATCGCCCGCACCCGTCGCGCCGGTCTGAAGAGAGTCGAGCGGAGCCGGCGTGGTATCGAAGCCCTGGCGCATCTCCATCAGCCCGAAATCATCCGTCGGCGCGCGACCGGCGTTCGCCGCAACCGCATTCTCCGCCTCGAGCCGGCGCCGCATCGCATCGAGCACGGCAAAGCGCGCCTTGAAGCGGATGAGATCCGCCTGGTTGTTGACCGGATCGAGACGCAGGACGGGCGCACCGGCCTGCACCACCTCGCCGTCGCGCGCGGCGATGTCGGTCACCACGCCGCCGGTGCGGTGCTGCAGCACCTTGTTGCGACCGCTGGAGACAAGCACGCCTTCGGCAACCACGGCCGAGCTGATCGGAAACAGCAGAGACCAGAGGAGGAAAAGACCGGCGCCGGCCAGCAGGCCGCGGCTCGACAGAGAGAGAATGTCGCGCGTTTCCGTCTTCACCCCGTCGGCCCAGCGACCCTGCATGTCGTCCGGCACCTTTGCGTCCGCGACGCCAACGGGTGTCGCGGGACGGAAAAGGTCCGACCACAATCCATCGTCGGACGGTCCGGGGCTTAGGCCCTGACCGCCGCCGGCAGGCGGCATCTGTACAGGTCGGTCGTGTGTCATCCTGCGTCAGGCCACCTGTGTCTGGTCGTGTCGGGGTGCCGCTGGCGCTGCGGGCTGCTCGGCAAGGAGGGTCAGCGGCTGGAGCGTGCCGTCGGCGATCGTGAACGCCCGGTCCACCACGCGGAGAATGGAGGTGCGATGGGCGGCGATGACGACGGCCGCCTTGCGGTGCCGGGCCTCCGCGACCGCCACCAGAAGCGCGCGTTCGCCCTTCTGGTCGAGGCTCGCATTCGGCTCGTCGAGCACGAGGATCTTCGGATCGCCATAAAGCGCGCGCGCCAGCGCGATCCGCTGCTTCTGCCCGGTGGACAGGAGGAACGAGCGGTTGCCGGCCAGCGTGCGGTAGCCCTCGGGCAGGCCGACGATCAGGTCATGGACGCTCGCGCCCTTGGCCGCGGCGATGATCCTGTCCTCGGTCGCATCCGGGTCGAACCGGGCGATATTGGCGGCGATCGTGCCGGGGAAGAACTCGATGTCCTGCGAGACATAACCGATCGTGCGGCCCCACTGGGCCGACGGCCAGACGTCCTGCGCGATATCATCCACGGAAACCGCGCCGCCCGTCGGCGCGATGGCGCCGACCATGATCTGGATGAGCGTCGATTTGCCCGCCCCGGTCGCGCCGGTGATCAGCACGACCTCGCCCGGCATGACCTGCAGGTCGACGTCCTTCAAGAGGTACCGGTCGGGCTTGTTCGGATCGGGCGCGAAGCTCACGCCGTGGAGGGCGAGTCTGCCCTCCGGCGCAGGCAGCGTCATGCGCGCCTGGATCGACTTGTCGGGACCGATCATCTCCTCGATGTCGCGGATGGAGGCCGCGCCGCGCGAGATCTGCTCCCAGCCGCCGATGACCTGGTCGATCGGCGCGAAGGCCTTGCCGGAGATCATCGAGGACATGAAGATCATGCCGGCCGACATTTCGTTGCTGAGCACGAGGAACGCGCCCCAGCCCATCATCAGCACCTGCAGCATCTGGCGGAAAGCCTTGCTGATCGCCTGATAGCGCGCGGAGGTGGCACCCGCCGCCTCGCTTTCCCGAAGGCCGAGCGCCGTCTTGCGTCCCCAGATGGTGAGAAACGTCGAGAGCATGCCATGGGCGCGCAGGTCCTCGATGCGGTTGAAAGCGCTCTGGGCGAAGCTGATCGCATCGTTCTCCGCCTGCCGGCTGCGCTCCCGCTCCTTTTCGGTCGCGGCCATGTTGAGCCAGGAAAGCGCGGCGAGGACGAGAATGCCGACGACGGTCAGGAGGCCGAGGCTCCAGTGGAGCACCGTCATGATCAGCACGTAAAGGGGAATGAACGGCACATCGAACAGGGAGGCGAAGGTGCGCCCGCCGATGAAGGCGCGGGCGGCGGAAAAATCGCGCAGCATCTTGCCGGCTTTCGGGCCTGCCTTCTGGTCCGCCGCAAGCCGCGCGAAAAGCTTCGGTGCAACCGTTACGGTATATTTCGCCGCCGCCCGGACGGCGAGATGGCTGCGCACCGCATCGGCCAGCCCCCAGACCACCAGAGCGACGAGAACGATCAGGGTAAGGTAGACCAGCGTCCCGATCGACCGCGAGCCGAGCACGCGATCGTACACCTGCAGCATATGGATGGAGGGCGCGATGACCAGCAGGTTTGCGATGATGGAATAGACGAATATGCCGCGCATATGGGTCGCCGTTATTCCAGCCAATGTCCGTAACGGTGCCAACATGATCCGCAGCCCTCTTTCGGCGACCCTAAATCAGTCATGGTTAATTTTCGTTGAAGTCATTGATGAGGGCCGCAGGGCGCGGTTGCATCGATCGGTCACGCCACTGAACCGGCGCAGCTTCGCTTCCGTACCTCTCCCACACCGTCACCATCCGTTTCTTGTCGGGGGTCACGGGTCTTCGGAGGGATGTCCATGGTCGAGAAAGTCACCGTCTGGTTCGATAGCGGATGCCCGCTTTGCCAGCGCGAAATCGCGCTCATGCGGCGGCTCGACCGGCGTCAGGCGATCCGGTTCGTGGATGCCTGCGACCCCGCATCCTCCTGTCCGATCGACCGGGGCGATATTCTTGCGCGGTTCCATGCCGAAGAGAAAGGGCGGCTTCTCTCGGGCGCTGCCGCCTTCGCTGCGATGTGGCGCGCCATTCCGCTGTTGCGCCCGCTCGGCCTTCTGGCCGGATGGGGGCCGGTGACACCGCTCTTCGATACCGCCTATCGCGGTTTCCTGCGGGTGCGCCCGCGTCTGCAGCGCCTGTTTCGATGAACGGTCGCTCGACCGTTGCCGTCGCGCGCAGCGGCGTTAGATCCTCGATCAGCCGCTGCAATGGGGCATGTCGGCGACAGGAACGATCGGGAGACGCATGAGCGATCCGAAACGCGTGGCCATCATCGGTGCGGGAATGGCGGGGTTGACGCTCGCCCGCGCCCTCGCCGGTCACGCCGCCATCCGCATCTTCGAAAAAAGCCGGGGCATCGGCGGCAGGATGGCCACGCGCCGGATCGAGGACAGGGCGTTCGATCACGGCGCCCAGTATATCACGATCCGCGAGCCGCGCTTCCGCGACCTGCTGGACGCGGCCGCAGCCGACGGCGCCGTGGAACGCTGGAACCGGGACATCGTCTCCCTGCCGGCGGCACGGCAGGACGGCCCGCGCGCCGATGCGCCACGATATGTCGGCAAGCCGGCGATGAATGCGCTGCCGAAATGGATGGCGAGGGATTGCGATATCGCTTTCGACACCGAGATTTCTTCCGTGTCCGGAACACCCGGACACTGGACCCTGACGGCGGGCGCCGGCGAGGACGGCCCCTTCGACTGGATCGTCGCAACGGCGCCGGCGCCGCAGTCGGCAGCCCTGCTCCCGCCCGCCTTTGCCCATCACGCAGCCATGCAGACGACCCGCATGCATGCCTGCTTCACCCTGATGGTCCCATTGAAGCCCGGTGCGGCAACACCGTTTGCAGCCGCGCGCCTCGATGATCCGGTCATCAGCTGGATCTCTCGCAACGATACCAAGCCCGGCCGCGACGATGCGCCATGCCTCGTCGTTAACGCCGGCCCGGAATGGTCCGACCGGCATATCGAGGCACCGCTCGAAAGCCTGCGGGTCCAGATCATCGAGGCGGTTCGCCGGTACGTCCCCTTGGACAGCACCGAAGCGGATAGCGCCGTCATCAAGCGCTGGCGATACGCGAACGTCGCACGACCTGCCGGCCAGCCGTTCCTGCTCGATCCGGCGCAACAGCTGGCCAGTTGCGGCGACTGGTGCATTGCCGGCCGCGTCGAAGCAGCGTTCGAGAGCGCGAGCCGGCTCGCAGACGCACTTCTCCCCGCCTTACGGGAAACACCGCCATGACGACACGATCCAAAACCGCCTCGACACTGCTGACATATTCCGGCGCCCTGCCGTTCTGGCTGCTGGTGGTCGCACCCGTCACCGTGCTCGGCATCGATACAAGCCAGGCGTTCCTCGCCTACGGCGCCGTCATCTCGGCCTTCATGGCCGGCACGCTCTGGGGCGCGGCGCAGATGGGGAAGGCAGGCCTCGCGGTGGTCGTCGCCAGCAATGTCTTCGCGCTGCTGTCCTTCGCGACGCTGCTCGTCCGCCAGCCCACCTTCTCCGCGGGCCTGCAACTGATCGTTTTCGCGCTGCTGCTTCTGGCCGACCGGATCATCTTTGCCAACGACCTCGAACACCGGTGGTATGTCAGGTTGCGGACGCGGATCACCGTCATCGTCGCGCTGGCCTATGTTGCGATGCTCTACCGACTGGCATAGACCCGCAACGAACAACGACAGGAGCGAAACGACATGCTGCTACTGAACAAGCCGCGCGGATCCGGCCCGTACCCGGACCGCGACATCGCCTGCCAGGAGGCCGTCGAGCAGACGTTTCTCGATATCGCCAAAGGGCTGACGCCGGAAAACATCGTGGAGACCGCTTCCGGCCGCCTTCCACCGCCGTTTCAACGTCTGGCGAAGGAAGCGGAAAAGGTCGGCTGGGGACTGGAGGAGGCCGAGGTCGCGATCAGCGAACTCGCCCAGAACCTGCTGGACGATATGTCGGCCATGTAGGCGGCCCGACGTCTCGGCGGAAAATGCCGAGACGAAGCGGACGTCGCAGGGAACCGTCAGGACCTGTGAAACCGTCGCTTCAGGAAGCTGGATGTCCGGTATTTGACGCCGGCCGGGCGTTCGGGGTCGGCCATGTCCGATTCCGCCATCATCTCTTCGGCTGCGGTGAGCTCGCGCATTGCCACGGGCACCAGCCGGCGCCCTGTCTGCGCGGTCAGCGCCCCGATGGCTTTGACGAGCGACCCATGCTCGGCGATCGCGGCGGCCACGCCGTCCACACCGTGCCCCAGATGTTCGCCGATGAGCGCGTTGCGGCATGCGGCGATCTTCTGCGCCATCTCCGGCTCATCGGGGCGCGCTTCGATCAGCACGTCGCATTCCGTATCGTAGCCCATCGACCGGTTGTTGAGGTTGGCGGAGCCGAGCTTCAGGATCCGGTCGTCGGCGATCATGATTTTGGCATGCACGTAGATCGGCGTGTCCGCATCGTTGACCGGATAGAGAATGCGGAACCGGTCGAACCGGTCGGCATCGCGAACGATCTTCATGAGCCGGATACGGGCGGAGTCCATGGCCTTGGCTTCCAGCCAGCCGTTCGCCCCTTGCGGGTTGACGACGACGATTTCCGGTCCGTCCGGTTCCTCCAGGCGTTTCGCCAAGGCCTCGGCGATCCGACGCGAGGCGAAATACTGGCTTTCGATATAGAGCGTCTCGCGCGCGGCGGCGATGATGGCGAGCGTCGCGGTTTCGATCTCCACCACTTGCTGGCGTTCGTCATATTGCGGCAGCGTGCGGGCGATGCCGACGTCGATATCGCGGAAATCGACGGCGAGATCGTCCGGCCAGGCGTCCGATGCGCTTTCGACCGGCTCCAGCGTATCGCCCGTCGCTTCCTGCCAGCGCGTGCGCGCGAGTTCGGCCAGGGCTGCAGCGGCCTTGCCGGAAAAGCACGTCGTCGCGTCGTGCCAGGGCTCCTGCGCAAATCCCAGCGGCGAACGGCGACGCTTGTCCTTTTCCAGATGCTCCGACGTATCCCAGCGGCCGACCGTCATGTCGATGCCGCCGCAGAACGCGACCTCGTCATCGATGACGAGCAGCTTCATATGATGCGCCGACAGCGGCGGATGTGCGCTGTCGAGCTTCAGACTGACGCGGTCGGAAAACAGCCAGCCGAGCATGTAGACCGGCGTTTCGCCGCGGACGAGCGAGGCGAACAGGCCCATATCCCATTTGAGGATGCGGATGTTGAGCGCCTCGTTGCGCTCCGCCAGCCAGTTCAGAAAGCGTCCGAGCTTGTCGGGCGAACCATCCGTGCTCTTGCCGGGCACGAGATCGATGCGCGTGTCGAAATCCCAGCCGATCAGCACGATCGACCTTTTCGCCTTCATCATCGCCTGCCGGGCATGGCGGAAGAAGGCCTCGGCATCGACAATGACCGAAAGCCGGTCCGCACGCGCGACCCGCCAACAGGTCTGCTGTTCCACCAGAAGTGTCTGCATCGCCTCTTACATTCCCTACACCGTCGGAGCAGCGGAGATAGGGCCCGATCGCCGCCCGGCCATCTCCAGTCGCGAAGATGTTCGCGCTGGAAGACGCGCCGTTGCCGATGCAAAGCGATGCCAAGGTCCCGAATGCTTACGCGCCGCTCTTCCGGACGTGGCGGGGCGCCCCGGCGTCGGGCGTGCCGTAGACATCCGGCACGTACATGTCCGCCGGCACCGGCTTGCGGTAGTAATCGGCGTTGCGGGCGCGGTCCGGCAGCTGGACGGACGGCTTGGGAACATCCTCGTAGGGGATCTGCTGCAGGAGATGCGAAATGCAGTTCAGGCGCGCCTTGCGCTTGTCCACGGCATCGACCACCCACCAGGGCGTTTCCGGGCGGTGCGTGCGCTCCAGCATGTCTTCCTTGGCCTTGGTATAGGCTTCCCAGTGTATGCGGCTCTCCAGATCCATCGGAGACAGCTTCCACTGCTTCAGCGGATCCCGGATCCGCATGTTGAAGCGGAAGGCCTGTTCGTCATCCGTGATCGAGAACCAGTATTTGATCAGAATGATGCCGGAGCGCACGAGCATGTTTTCGAACTGCGGAACGGACTGGAAGAACTCCTCCAGCTCGTCCGGCGTGCAGAACCCCATCACCCGCTCGACGCCGGCGCGGTTGTACCAGCTGCGATCGAACAGAACGATCTCGCCGGCCGTCGGCAGGTGCTGGACGTAACGCTGGAAATACCACTGGTGGCGTTCGCGCTCGGAGGGCGCCGGCAGCGCGACCACGCGGCAGACGCGCGGATTGAGCCGCTGGGTCACGCGCTTGATGGCACCGCCCTTGCCGGCGGAGTCGCGCCCCTCGAACAGCACGACGACCTTGAGCTTTTTGTGCTGCACCCAATCCTGCAGGCGCACGAGTTCGTGCTGAAGACGAAAAAGCTCCTGAAAATAGACCTTGCGATCGAGAAGCGGTTCGGCCGTCGGGTCGGTGGCCTCTTCGAAGAGGTCGTCGAGGCGATCCTCCTCCATCTGCATTTCCAGTTCCTCGTCGAAACTGTCGACAATCTCCGCCTTGATGCGCGCGAGCTGGGCCGGGTCGTTGATGTTCATGGAAGCTCCGTGACGGACAGAAGGGATGTGGCAAAAGCGCATGCTACCGTCTTTCCTGTGTCAGCTGAATGACGCTCGTCGCGCATTGACTTGGGCGCGATCTTGCGGCCCTGTCTCCCGTGCGCAGCCGTCGACGCTGCGCGACGAGGTGACAACAGGACCATTGCGATGCGACGGCTTGCCCGGCATCGGACCCGGAAAGGACGTTGTATTGGCGACAGGCTTGATAGCGCTACTGGATGACATCGCCGCCATTGCGAAGCTGGCGGCCGCATCCCTCGACGATGTGGGCGCGCAAACGGCAAAGGCCAGCATCAAGGCCGCGGGTGTCGTCATCGACGACACGGCGGTGACGCCGACCTATGTCGTCGGCCTGTCCCCGAGCCGGGAACTGCCGATCATCTGGCGGATCGCCAAGGGGTCGCTGCGCAACAAGCTCGTCTTCCTGCTGCCTGCCTGCCTTCTCCTGGGCGCCTTCGTGCCGTGGCTGATCACGCCCCTGCTGATGATCGGCGGCACCTATCTCTGCTTCGAGGGCGCCGAGAAGATCCACTCCGCCCTGTCGGGCCATGGACATGCCGATGCAGAGGCGGCAGCGACCGTCGATCCCGCCACACTCGAAGAGCAGAAGGTCTCGGGCGCCATCCGCACGGACTTCATTCTTTCGGCCGAGATCATGGCGCTGACGCTTGCCGGCGTCTCCACCTCGAATTTTGCAACGCAGGTCGCAGTCCTTGCCGCCGTCGGCATTCTCATCACGGTTGCCGTCTATGGCGTCGTGGCGTTCATCGTGAAGGCCGACGATATCGGCCTCCATCTGGTGGCGACGGGCGGGGGCATCGGCAAGACGATCGGGCATGGTCTCGTCAAGGGCGTTCCGGTCTTCCTGCAGATCCTCGCGATCGTGGGAACCGCCGCCATGCTCTGGGTGGGCGGCAGCATCGTCAATCACGGCCTCGCCGAGTTCGGGCTGCACCTGCCGGAACATGTCGTTGAAGGTACCGCGGCCTTGGCGGTCACGGCCATCCCCGTCCTGCCGCAGGTCGTCCACTGGCTGCTGGCGACCCTGATGCAGGCGATCTTCGGCGCCATTCTCGGCGGTATCGTCATCCTGCTCGTTCAGGTCTTCAAACCGATTTTCGCGGGAAGCCGGACATAGGCGGGAATGGCCGGCGTCCGATCGCCGGCCATTCCCTGCCATCTGAGGCCAGTCTCATACACAGAATGATCGTCACCGTGCAAAGCGGTCTTGCGAGATCGCGCGTCTGATCGCATAAGCCGTGCATGTCTGATTCACGTATTTTCGTTGGCCTCAAGTCTGCCAAGAAGAAGTCCAAGGCCGCAGAGGTCCCTACGGGGCCGCAGTGTCAATGGCACGGGTGCGAGAAGGTCGGCACCCATCGCGCACCGGTCGGTGCCGGAGGCGAAGGCCTGTTCCTGATGTTCTGTCTCGACCACATCAAGGAATACAACAAGGGCTACAACTTTTCACCGGATCTGTCCGACCCGGTCGTTGCGCGCTACCAGCGCGATGCGATCAGCGGTGCGCGACCGAGCTTCGGCAAGCCGATCGTGGAAGCGACCGAACTGCCCATGCCGTTCACCGTGCGCTCAGGCTCGGCGAAGTCGCTGAACGCCCGCAAGAGCGCGGCCGAACGGCTGATGCAGAAGCGGGAGGCGCAGGCGCGCAAGCTGAAGGTGCTCGAGGCGAAGGCCTTCGAAACCCTGGGCCTGCCGCACGATGCCACGCCGGACCAGATCAACCGGCGCTACAAGGAGCGCATCAAGCTGCACCATCCGGATTCGAACGCCGGAAACCGGGCGTCGGAGGCCGAGCTGCAGGCAACGATCGAGGCGCACAAGATCCTGAAGCTCAACGGATTCTGTGGATAGGCCATCGGCCTCGTTCAGTTTTGCGCAGGTAACGGATCGCCGGCGGCATCCTGTCGCGCGGTCGTACCGGCCGCCCGGTAGGCCATGACCACGGCGAAAAGCGCCTGGGTCATGCGCTCGCGAACGCTGTCGTCGCCGAACAGCACGGCCTGTATGCCCTGGAAGAAAATGCCGTCGAGCGCGACATAGGCAAGGTCCCGGAACGGTTCGGGGTCCCGCGCCGGATCGATCAGCCGGAGAACGGTTCCGGTCATGGCCTTCAGCTCGTGTTCGATCTCGGACACGACATCCCTGTACTTCGGCTCGAAGAGGGCCTGATTGCGCAGATCGTACCAGAAGCGGTGCAGGGCAGTGGATGTCATGGCGCTCTCCACCAGCGCCTCGATCGCCTCCTCCACCGAACGCCTTTCAACGATGATCTCGGCAAGCCGGGCGATGAAGGTCTGCTTGAACCGCCGGACGGTGAAGACGATCAGCTCGCTCTTGTCGCCAAAATAATAGTGGAGACGACCGAGATTGATATCGGCCGCAGCCGCGATATCGCGCAGCGACGTGCGCGCATAGCTCTGCGCAGACAGGCTTCGCAAGGCCTGATCGGCAAGCTCCGTCTTGCGCTGCAGCCCTTTCGCCGTCTTGTGTCCGCTCTGCGGCGGGTCGGTTTTCGTGCGTGTCATGCGGTTAGCTGTAATCCCAACCGTCTCCTCCGTCGAGGCGGTGCTTGACAAGAATGGGACGCTCGTCCAACTTATGGATTCCGCTAAATAAGCGGTCACGAATGGGAGGTCGTGATGGGAGGGTTTCACGGAGGCGCGGCGCGTGCAGCCGTCGTGCGCGGCAAGGCGCATGGCCGGACCGATGCCGTACCGGTCACGGCATGAGCGCGGATCTGTTCGATATCATCGTCATCGGCGCCGGTCCGGGAGGCTGCGCGACGGCGGCCCGGATCTCCGAGGCGCGGCCCGACTGGCGTGTCGCGCTGGTCGAGACGGGGCCGGCGAAAGGAAATGCGCTGGTTTCCGCTCCGGCCGGCATCGTCGGTCTCGTCGGCCGCCGCAATCGCCACAACTACGCTTACGAGACGGTTCCGCAGCGGGACCTCAACGATCGCCGCGGCTTCCAGCCCCGCGGTCGCGGCGTCGGCGGCAGCAGCCTCATCAATGCGATGATCTACATCCGCGGGCAGCCCGAGGATTATGATGGCTGGGCGGCTGCCGGCTGTACCGGCTGGGGCTGGGACGATGTCCTGCCGCTGTTCCTGCGCGCGGAGGACAACCACCGTGGCGCGGATGCCTTTCACGGCACGGGCGGGCCGCTGCATGTGGACGACCTCTGGACCGACGTCGCGCTGACCGGAGATTTCCTCACCGCGGCGAAGCAGGCCGGCTATCCGCCCAACGGCGATTTCAACGGGCGGACGCAGGAAGGGTTCGGCACCTACCAGCTCTTTCAGAAAGGCGGGCGCCGCTTCGATGCCGGCACCGCCTATATCCATACGCGGCGTGGCCCCAACCTCCGGCTTCTTCCCGAGACGCAGGCGCTCCGCCTGACCTTCGAGAACGGCCGGGTGACCGGCGTGGAGGTGCGTCATCGCGGGCAGACGCACATGATCTTCGCACGACGCGAGGTGGTGCTGGCCGGTGGCGCCTTCGGCACCCCGCAGCTTCTCATGCTTTCGGGCATCGGCCCCGAGGAGCACCTGCGCCAGCACGGCATCGCCGTCGTGGCGGACCGGCAGGCGGTGGGCGCCAATCTTCAGGATCACCTCGACCATATCAGCAGCCGGCTCGTTCGCGGCGGCGGCGTCATCGGAACGACCCCCGTCGGCGCGATCCCGCTCCTTCGCGGGCTGCTGCCGTATCTGCAGGGCAAGCGCGGAAACCTGTCCAGCAATTTCGCCGAGGCCGGCGGCTTCGTGCGGTCCTCGCCCGCCGTCGATCGCCCCGATCTGCAGTTCCACTTCACCATCGGCCTCGTCGAAAACCATGCCCGCCGCATCATCCTGAAGACGGGCATCTCCCTTCACGTCTGCGTTCTGCGTCCCGCCAGCCGCGGCACCGTGCGGCTGGCGACGGCCGATCCCACGGGCGCGCTTCTCATCGATCCGTGCTATCTCTCGGATGCCGGGGACCTGCAGACGCTGGTCAAAGGCGTGCGCATCGCCGAGCACATTCTCCGCCAGCCCGCTCTGGAGCAGCACAAGGGCCGCCCCTTCCGCGCCCTCGACCCGCAGGACGATGCGGCGATCGAAGCGAGCATCCGGGCGCATGCCGACACGATCTACCATCCCGTCGGCACGTGCCGGATGGGCAGCGATGCGGCCTCCGTGGTCGATCCGGAGCTGCGCGTGCGCGGGGTCACCGGCCTGCGCATCGCCGACGCCTCGATCATGCCGACGATCGTCAGCGGCAATACCCAGGCCCCGAGCGCCATGATCGGCGAGCGCGCCGCAGACCTGATCCTGCGAAGCGCGAGAAAACAGGACGCGGCATGACCGATCTCGACGCCCTTCTCTCGGTCCAGCGCCGGGCCTTCACGGCCGCGCTGCCCGAGCCGCCCGCGGTCCGCATCGACCGGCTGAGGCGCGCCGCAGCGATGATCCGCGACAATGCCAAAACCTTCTGCGCGGCGCTTTCGCAGGATTTCGGGCATCGGAGCCTCGCCCAATCCATGCTGACCGATATCGCCGTTCCGATCGGGGCGCTCGATCACGCCGCGAAGAACCTGCGCGCCTGGTCGAGGCCCGAGCGCCGGCCCCTGCCCTTTCCGCTCGCGCTGCTCGGCGCACGGGCGCATGTCGAGTATCAGCCGAAGGGTGTCGTCGGGATCATTGCGCCCTGGAACTTTCCGATCAACCTCATCATGACGCCGATGGCCGGCGTGCTGGCGGCCGGCAACCGTGCGATGGTCAAGACCAGCGAATATACGCCGGCGACAAACGCCGTCTTCGAGGCCGTGGTCGGGCACTATTTCGCAGAGGACGAAGTCCGCTTCGTCAGCGGCGGCCCGGAGGTCGGGCAGGCCTTTGCCGGCCTCCCCTTCGACCATCTGATCTTCACCGGCGCGACCGGCATCGCCCGCCACATCCTGCACGCGGCCGCCGACAATCTCGTGCCCGTCACGCTGGAACTCGGCGGCAAGTCGCCCGTGATCGTCGGTCGCGGTGCCGACATCGCGCGCACGACCGCACGCGTGGCGCTCGGCAAGATGCTCAATGCGGGACAGGTCTGCCTTGCGCCGGACTACATGCTGGTGCGCGATGCGGACGAGGAGGCGGTCGTTGCCGGGCTGAAAGCGGCCGTTGCGCGGATGTATCCGACCCTCCTCGACAATCCGGACTACACGTCGATCATCAGCGACCGGCATATCGCCCGGCTGGCGGGCCTTCTGGAGGACGCCCGCGCGAAAGGCGCGCGCGTCGAGGTCGTCAATCCTGCCGATGAGGACTTTTCCGCCGGAAACGGTCGCAAGATGCCGCTGCACATCATCCGCGGCGCGACCGACGACATGCGCGTGATGCAGGAAGAGATCTTTGGCCCCATCCTGCCGATCCGCCGCTTCGAAGACATGGCGGACGCGATCGCCCAGGTCCACCGCCGGGGCCATCCGCTTGCGCTCTACTATTTCGGTGCGGATGCACGCGAGCAGCGGTACGTCATCGATCGCACCCTCTCCGGCGGCGTCACGATCAACGACGTCCTCTTTCACGCCCTGCCGGACGACCTGCCCTTCGGCGGCATCGGTCCGTCGGGAACGGGCACCTATCACGGACGCGACGGGTTCAGGACATTCAGCCATTTCAGGGCGATCTATTCCCAGCCACGGCTCGACATCGCGAGCCTCGCCGGCATGATGCCGCCCTATGGCGTGTTCTCGCGTCTGTCGGCCCGGCAGAAGATCGGTCGCGCGAGAAGGAGAAAGGGTGGCGGGCAGGACACGGACCGCTGATGCGGCCGGTTCTTTTCGCCCGCTCGCCGCAATTCCGCTCGCGCGGATCCCGAAGATGCCTATAATCCCCCATCGATGCGAGGAGCATGATCCACGGGGAGGAGAGACCGTGTCGCACACCATAGCCTTCCTGCCGCCGCGGGCCGACGTGCTGGCGCAGCGGGCGCGAATTATCGCGGATCTCGGTGCCCTTCTGCCGCAAGGCGGGCTGGTGCATGAGGCGCGCGAACTGGTGCCGTTCGAGACGGACGCCTATGTCGCCTACCGGCAGCTGCCGCTGGCCGTTGCCCTGCCCCGCACGACGCAGGAGGTTTCCGCGGTCCTTGCCTATTGCAACCGTCACGGCATTCCCGTCGTGCCGCGCGGGGCGGGAACCTCGCTTTGCGGCGGCGCCATTCCCCAGCCGGATGCGGTGGTGCTGGGCCTGTCGCGCATGTCCGCCATCCTCGAGGTCGATCTGGAGAACCGCGTGGCGCGGGTGCAGGCCGGCGTGACGAACCTGTCGATCTCCGAGACCGTCGGCCCGGAGGGCTTCTTCTACGCGCCGGATCCAAGCTCGCAACTTGCCTGCACCATCGGCGGCAATATCGGCATGAACTCGGGCGGCGCGCATTGTCTCAAATATGGCGTGACCACGAACAACCTTCTGGGCGTAACCCTGGTGCTGATGGACGGCACGGTCATCACACTCGGCGGCAGCCATCTCGATGCCGCGGGCTACGATCTCCTCGGCCTCGTCTGCGGCTCGGAAGGGCAGCTCGGCGTGGTGACGGAGGCGACGGTCCGGATCCTTGCGAAGGCGGAAGGCGCCCGCCCCGTCCTCTTCGGCTTTGCCACATCGCGCGAGGCGGGCGCCTGCGTGGCCGACGTCATCGCGGCCGGCATCATTCCGGTCGCCATCGAGTTCATGGACAAACAGGCGATCGAGATCTGCGAGGCTTTCGCCAAGGCCGGCTATCCCCTGCATGTCGGCGCGCTGCTGATCGTCGAGGTCGAGGGGTCGGAGGCCGAGATGGAGGCGATGCTGGCTGCCATCGTCGCGATCGCCCGCCGTCACGGCGTGATGACGGTGCGCGAGAGCCAGTCGGCGACGGAAGCCGCCCTGATCTGGAAAGGCCGCAAGTCCGCCTTCGGCGCCACGGGCCGCATCGCCGATTATATCTGCATGGACGGCACGGTGCCGCTCGGCAAGCTCTCTCATGTGCTGCAACGCACGGAGGAAATCTGCACCGGGCTTGGCCTGCGCGTCGCCAACGTCTTCCATGCCGGCGACGGCAACATGCATCCGCTGATCCTGTTCAACGCCAACGATCCGGCGGAGGCCGCAAAGGCCGAGGTGGCCGGCAATGAGATCCTGAAGGTCTGCGTGGAAGCCGGCGGCTGCCTGACCGGAGAACACGGCGTCGGCATCGAGAAGCGCGACCTGATGCGGTTCCAGTTCTCCGATGCCGACCTCGCCCAGCAGATGGCCGTGCGCTACGCCTTCGACGCCGACTGGCTGCTGAACCCGTCCAAGGTCTTCCCGCTCGACGGACGGCCCGCCGCATGAACCAAGTTTATCGTCCCCAGAGCGAAGCGGAAGCCTGCGACCTGATCCGGCAGGCGGCGGAGGCGGGAACGGCGCTCTCCCTCATGGGCGGCAATACCCGCTCGGGTCTCGGCAACCGGGTTGCGGCCGATGCCGTTCTCTGTTCCACCGGCCTTGCCGGCATCGTGGACTACGAGCCCGGCGAGATGGTGATGACGGCGCGGGCGGGCACGCCGCTCGGCGCGATCGAGGCGGCCCTGTCCGCCAACGACCAGATGCTTGCCTTCGAGCCGACCGATCACCGCGGCATGATGGGCACGCAGGGAGAGCCGACCATCGGCGGCGTGTTCCTCTCCAACGCATCCGGCCCGCGTCGCCTGTCTGCCGGTGCGGCGCGCGACAGCCTGCTCGGCCTGCGCTTCGTCAACGGGCGCGGCGTGGCGATCCGGGCCGGAGGGCGGGTGATGAAGAACGTGACGGGTCTCGATCTCGTCAAGCTGCTCGCAGGCTCGCACGGCACGCTCGGCTTCGTAACGGAGGTCACCTTTCGCGTGCTGCCGCGGCCGGAGAGCGAGGCGACCATCGTGCTGCGCGGCCTCGACGAGGCCACGGCCACGAAGGCGATGGCGGCCGCCATGGCGCAGCCGGCCGATGTCTCGGCTGCGGCGCATGTCCCGCAGGCCGTGGCGCGAACGCTGCCGGACGCGGCCGGGCAGGCCGGAGCGCTGACGGCCCTGCGACTGGAGGGCCTCTCGGCGTCCGTTACCGTGCGGTCCGCCGCGCTCGCCGCACGGCTGTCGGATTTTGCGCCGGTCGATACGCTGGACGCGGCGGCCAGCGCCGGGCTCTGGCGCACGATCCGCGACGTCACGCCCCTGCAGGCGCATCAAGAGCGGCCGCTCTGGCGGGTGTCCGTCGCGCCGGCGGCCGGTCATCGGCTGATCGCGGAACTCCGGCAGCATGCCGAGGTCGACGCGCTCTGCGACTGGCAGGGCGGACTCGTCTGGCTGCAGATGGGCGGCGCGCCGCAGGCGGACCTGCTGCGCCGGACCGTTGCGGCCCTGGGCGGCGGACACGCCACGCTGATGCGGGCATCCGACGATGCGCGCGCCGGCCTCTCCGCCTTCGAGCCGCAACCCGCACCGATCGCGGCCTTGTCGGCGCGTATCAAAGCCAAGCTCGACCCGGCCGGCATCTTCTCGCCGGGCCGGATGGCACCGGTCTTGCGACCCGGTGTCGGGACGACAGGCAGGACGGGATAGCGGCAGATGCAGACCTCTTTCACACCCGAACAGCTGGCCGATCCGCATGTGGCGGAGTCCGAAAAGATCCTGCGGCGCTGCGTCCATTGCGGCTTCTGCACGGCCACCTGTCCGACCTATGTGACGCTCGGCAACGAGCTCGACAGCCCGCGCGGGCGCATCTACCTCATCAAGGACATGCTCGAAAACGATCGCCCCGCCGACCGCGAGGTCGTGACGCATATCGATCGCTGTCTCTCCTGCCTTGCCTGCACGACCACCTGTCCCTCGGGGGTCGATTACATGCATCTCATCGACCATGCCCGCGTTCACATCGAGCAGACCTATAGGCGTCCGCTCGCAGACCGGATGATCCGCGACCTGCTCGCCGCCATTCTGCCCTACCCTGCGCGATTCCGCGCCGCGCTGGCGCTCGCCCGGGTCGCCCGGCCGCTCGCCCCGCTCCTGCGCCGCCTGGCACCCTTGGCTCCGCTCGCCGCCATGCTCGACCTCACACCGCGACGGGCCGCGAAGAGAACTGCACGGCCCGCTCCGGCTGCCCCCGTGCCCGACCGCGGCCGCGTCATCCTCCTCGACGGCTGCGCCCAGCCGACGCTCGATCCCGGCATCAACGCGGCCTCGCTGCGGCTGCTCACGCGTCTCGGCATCGCCGTGGCCGACCCCAAAGGCGAAGGCTGTTGCGGTGCGCTGGTGCACCATATGGGCCGCGAGGCCCAGGCGCTCGATTTCGCACGTCGCAACATCGACGTCTGGATGCGCGAGGTCGATGCGGGCGGGCTTGACGCCATCCTCGTCACGGCATCGGGCTGCGGCACGACGATCAAGGATTACGGCCACATGCTGCGCCTCGATCCGCTCTACGCCGAAAAGGCCGCGACGATCTCTGCGCTGGCAAAAGACATCACGGAATATCTCTCCACGCTCGACCTCGAAACCCTGCCGAAACGCGATCTCGTGGTCGCGTATCACTCCGCCTGCTCGCTGCAGCACGGGCAGAAGATCACGGCCCTGCCCAAACGCCTGCTGCAAGCCGCGGGCTTCACCGTGCGCGACCCCGCGGAGGGGCATCTCTGCTGCGGCTCGGCTGGAACCTACAATATCCTCCAGCCCGAGATCTCCGCCACGCTCAAGCGACGGAAGGTGAAGAACCTCGAAGCGACGAGGCCGGACGTGATCGCCGCCGGAAACATCGGCTGCCTCACCCAGATCGCCTCGGGAACCGCCATCCCCATCGTCCATACCGTCGAACTGCTCGACTGGGCCTATGGCGGACCGAAGCCCGTCAAACTGACCGGTTAATGCCGCCGGATATTTCCCCCCAAGCTTCGGATCATTCCCGCCCTCGATGCCTCGGCCGTCCGGCTTGCATCGCGCTTGACGCGCCAGCCGGGCGGACGTAGGGGGTGCCGACCTCGAACAGGCGGGAACGATGACCGACGCAAAACCCGGTACGGCTGACGGCAGCTCGATCCACTGGAAGCGAAACCTCGCGGTTTCGCTTGCCGGCTCGTTCACCACGATCGTCGCCATGACGCTGCTTCTGCCCTTCCTGCCGCTCTACGTCGAGGAGCTTGGCGTGAACGATCATGCGGCCATCGTGCAGTGGTCGGGGATCGCCTATGGCGCCACGTTCTTCGCGGCGGCGCTGGTCGCGCCGCTCTGGGGTCGTCTGGGCGATATCTACGGGCGGAAACTGATGCTGGTGCGGGCGAGCCTCGGCATGACGGTCGCCATCGCGTTGATGGGAGTTGCCGAAAACGTCTGGCAGCTCGTCGCCCTGCGGCTCTTCGTCGGGCTGGCCGGTGGCTATTCCTCGGGCTCCATGGTGCTCGTCGCCACGCAGACGCCGCGGGATCGTTCGGCCTGGGCGCTCGGCATGCTTTCCGCCGGCATCATGGCCGGCAATCTCGTGGGGCCGCTGATCGGCGGCCTGCTGCCACCGCTGATCGGCATTCGCAACACGTTTCTGGCCGCCGGCGGGCTTATCTTTCTGGCGTTCCTCGCCACCACATTCCTCATCAAGGAAGAGACCGTACCCGGGCGCCGGCAGGCGGCGAAAGCCGGCGGTGGCTGGGCGGCGATACCGGACAAGGCGCCGGTCATCGCCATGCTTGCCACCGGCATGCTGCTGATGCTGGCCAGTATGTCGATCGAGCCGATCATCACGGTCTATGTCGCCCAGCTGGTCGACAGGCCCGACACGGTGACCCTGTGGGCCGGGCTCGTCATGTCCGCGGCCGCCCTCGGCAGTATCCTGTCGGCCTCCCGGCTCGGGCGGCTCGCCGACCGCATCGGCCACTGGCCCGTCATCGCCGGCGCGCTCGTCGCGGCGGGCGTCCTGCTCGTGCCGCAGGCCTTCGTGACCAGCGCCTGGCAGCTGATCCTCCTACGCTTCCTCATGGGCGTGGCGCTCGGTGGCCTTCTCCCCTGCATCGCCGCCGTCATCCGGCACAGCGTGCCGGATCGCTCCGCCGGCACCGCACTCGGCCTTTCCGTGTCCGCGCAATATGTCGGCCAGGTCGCAGGCCCGCTGCTCGGCGGCTTCATCGGCGGCCATATCGGCATGCCCGTCGTCTTCATCGGCACGAGCATCCTGCTCCTTGCAGGCGCGGCTTTCGTCTGGATGGCAAAGCCGCGATCGCGGGCTAGGTTCCGTCAGGGATGACTGACGAAAGCCCTGCTGACCATCTTCCAGTCCCCCTCGATACGGCGAACGGGACCCTTGACCTCGATCTGGCTGCGCAGGTGGATGGCCGCGCTCGATGAGCCGATCATCAGCTCGAACATGCCCGGCTCGACGATCCGGAAACCGTCCTGCCCCGTGAACGAGAACATGTCGGTCGGGATGCGGAAGGTGACGCAGGCGCTTTCGCCGGCCTCGAGGAAAACGCGCCGGAAGGCCTTCAGCTCCTTGATCGGGCGGACGACCGAACAGACGAGATCGCGGACGTAAAGCTGGGGCACCTCCGTTCCCCCGCGTGCGCCCACATTGCGCAGCGTGAAGGAGACGCCGATGCTTCCCTCGTCGCTCTGCACCGAGGACCGGTCGAGCGTGATGTCCTCGTACACGAAGCGCGTATAGGAGAGGCCGTGCCCGAAGGGGTAGCGGCTTCCGAAATGGCGGGCGACCGGCGTTCCCGCGCTTTTGAATTTGTGATTGTAGAAATAGGGCGATGCGCCGGCGCTGCGCGGCACCGATATGGACAGGCGACCGGAGGGCTCGACGACACCGGTCAGCACATCGGCCAGAGCCGCCCCGCCCTCCTGCCCGCCGAAGAAGGCCATGACCTGGGCGGCGACATGGTCTTCCAGGCCGCCGAGCGTATAGGGCCGGCCGGAGGTGATGACCACGATGACGGGTGTTCCCGTCTCCACGACCGCCTCCAGCAAGGCCTGCTGCACGCCGGGCAGCGCCAGCGTATCGGTATCCGACCCCTCGCCCACCGTGCCCGTCTGGAAGATGCCGGAGAGATCGCCGACGCAGACGACCGCCACATCGGCCTGCCGCGCGGCCTCGACGGCCGCCGGAATGAGGTCGAGACTCGTGGAGACAGGCGAGGTTTGCGACAGCGTCGTCATATCGGGAACGTCGCCGGGAAACACCGGCGCACCCGACTGCCGGGCCTCCAGAATGTGGCAGCCCTTGGCGTAGCGGACACGCTCCGTGCCGAACCGCGCCTCGAAGGCGGCGCGCGGCGTGATCACGGACGACGCGGTGTCGGCGAGATCGCTGACGATCAGGTGCACGGGGAAGGAATAATCGCCGAGCAGCGCCAGCGGATCGTCGGCCGTGGGCCCGATCAGGGCGATGGTCTTTTCCTCCGCCAGCGGGAGAATGCCGTCATTGGCGAGGATGACGACCGACTTCTGGGCGACCCGACGGGCGACATCGATCGCCTCCGGGGTCTGCAGCGCGATGCCGGCTTCATCCGTATAGGGATGTTCGAACAGGCCGAGGCGCATCTTCTCGGTCAGGATCCGGCGCACGATCGCGTCGATCATGTCCATCCCGATCAGGCCGCGGGCCAGTGCTGCCTTCAGATGCGCGGCGCAGTCGTCGCCCGGAAGCTCGACATCGAGGCCTGCCTTGAAAGCGAGTGCGGCGGCTTCCGCCGCATCCGCCGCCACGCCGTGATGCTTGTAGAGCAGGCTGATGCCGATATAGTCGGCGACGACGAGGCCGTCGAAGCCCCAGTCCTCCCGCAGCACCTTCGTCAACAGATGATGCGAGGCATGGCACGGCTCCCCGTCGATGTCGTGATAGGCCGGCATGACCGAGCCCGCATCCGAAAGCCGAACCGCCATTTCGAACGGCAGGAGGAAGGTGTCGTTCAGCTCCCGCCAGCCGAGATTGACCGGCGCATGGTTGCGCGCACCTTCCGACAGGGAATGCCCCGCATAATGTTTCAGCGTCGCCAGGAAGTCGCGATCCCGCCCCTGCAGGCCGCGAACATAGCGCGAGGCGAGCAGCCCGACGTGATAGGGATCCTCGCCGAACGTTTCTTCCGTACGGCCCCAACGCGCATCGCGGGCGACATCCAGAACGGGGGCAAGCCCCTGCCGACAGCCGATGGAGCGGGCCTCCTGCCCGATGACGCGGCCCACCTCCTCGATGAGCGCAGGATCGAACGTCGCGCCGAAGGCGAGCGAGGAGGGAAACAGCGTGCCGCCCTGCGCCATGATACCGGACAGGCATTCCTCATGCGCAATGACGGGAATGCCGAGCCGGGTTTCCTCCACCAGGAATTTCTGCAGCCGGTTCAAAGCGCGAACGCCGGCAGCGGGGTCAACCGGGCGGCTGCCGAGAGGGCGCGTGATCTGGCCGAGACCGGAGGACAGCTTCTCCTTCAGCCGATCCCCGTCATCGGCGCCGGTGAACGTATCTTCGCGCACTTGGTGACGGCCGTCGTCCGACAGGAGCAGCCAGAAGGCGTGCATCTGCGCGATCTTTTCCTCGACGCTCATGCGGGCGAGCAGATCCGCAACGCGGTTTTCGATCGACTGGGCAGGGTTCTTGTAGATATCCGTCATGGCTGCATTTTCCAGAAATAGAAGCGACGACACTGCGTCCGGTGTCGCAAGCGTTAGCGTAAGCAATCGTTAAAGTCAATCTACCATGGTAGTGTTGCACTATCATAACAATGGCTTGAGGGGTATTCGCATCGTACCGGAGACCGAGTTTTACCCTAATAAAGGGGTCGCTTGAGCCACGGGACGGGCGGATGGACGTATTTATTCTTTAAAGTGTCAGAAAACGGACGCGATCTCCGTCCGCAATCGTACGGTTCCTGCGCCATCGTTGCTCACTCCGCTGCCGGCGATCGAGACCTTGTTTAATGATAAGCGTCATATTAAAGTCCTCGCACCTTTAGGAGGAGGTGAAACAAGAGGACCCATCCGTCTATCGTGAGCAAGAGCGCCGAACCGCCCTCAGCGGAGTGTCTCCGTCTTGGCGTCCCGGGTCCGTTGGTCCTTCCGAAGAACAAGATCACCTTGCCCTACTCCGACATCCCTCGACAGACAGGAAGAAGCATGGACGTCCTCAGGAATAACCAAGCCGGCCTGACCGGTCTTGCCCAGCTGCAGGCCTTGATGGCGGCCAACAGCCTGCCGCCGATCAACGAGACGATGGGGTTCGTCCTGATCGAGATCGAGGAGGGTCGGGCCGTGTTCGAAGGCAATCCCGGCCGCAGCGTCTACAACCCGATCGGGTCGGTGCATGGCGGTTATGCCGCGACGCTGCTCGACAGTGCCTGCGGCTGCGCCGTCCATTCGAAGCTGACGGCCGAGCAGGGCTATACGACGCTGGAGCTCAAGATCGCCTATCACCGTCCGCTGACGGAGGCGAGCGGGCCCGTTCGCGCCGAGGGGCGCATTCTCTCGATGGGACGGCGCGCGGCTTTCGCGGAAGCGACGCTCAAGGATCGCGACGGGCGGCTCTGTGCCAGCGCGACATCGACCCTGCTCGTCTTTCCGCTCGATCACCCCAAAGCCATCGCCTGACGGCGAGCAACACCACCTCTTTCACGAACCGGAGGGACGCCCCTTGAGCCAGCCCGACATCATCCTCGCTTTCCCCGTGCGAACCGCCATCGGCGGCTATAACGGCACCTTGAAGAACACGCCCGCAACCGAGCTCGGCGCGATCGCGATCGCCGAGACCCTGCGCCGGTCCGGGCTGTCGGGCGACGATATCGACACCGTCGGTATGGGCAACGTCGTCCAGGCCGGCAACCGCATGAACCCGGCGCGACAGGTCGCGATCGGCGGCGGCTTGCCGGTGACCGTACCGGCGCTGACGGTCAACCGCGTCTGCGGTTCGGGCGCGCAGGCGATCCTGTCGGCGGCGATGGAGATCATGGCCGGTGGCGCATCGGCGGCGATCGCCGGCGGCATGGAGAATATGGACCGGGCGCCCTACATGATGGACGGCGGGCGCTGGGGATATCGCATGGGCCCGGCCCAGATCCTCGACAGCATGCTGACCGATGGCCTGAACGACGCCTTCTCGGGCCAGCATTCCGGCTGGCACACGGAGGACCTCGTCGAAAAGGCGCAGATGACCCGGCAGGATCAGGACGCCTTCGCCGCCCGGTCCCAGCAGCGTTTCGCAGCCGCGCAGGCAAGCGGCGCGTTTGCCGAAGAGATCGTGTCGGTCGAGGTAAAGGGCCGCAAAGGTAACGAGAGCTTTGCCCGCGACGAAGCGCCACGACCGGAGACGACCATCGAGACGCTCGCGCGGCTGAAGCCCGCCTTCCGCCCGGAGGGGACGATCACGGCCGGCAATGCGCCGGGGCTGAACAGTGCCGCGGCGGCTGTCATCGTTGCGGACCGCGGCTTTGCGGAGAGGAAAGGCCTCGTGCCGATGGCGCGGCTGGCCGGCTACGGTGTGGCCGGCGTGGAGCCCGGTCTCTTCGGACTCGGTCCGGTGCCCGCCGTGACGCTGGCCCTCGCCCGCGCCGGCTGGCAGCTGGGCGATGTCGAGCGCATCGAGATCAACGAGGCCTTTGCCGCCGTCCCGATCGCCGTGATGCGCGAACTCGGGCTGCCGGAGGACATCGTCAATGTCGAGGGCGGCGCCATCGCCCATGGCCATCCGATCGGTGCTACAGGCGCCATCCTTGTCACGCGCCTGCTGCACGGCATGAAGCGGGATGGGCTTTCCAGGGGGATCGTCACGCTCTGCATCGGTGGCGGACAGGGGATCGCGCTCGCGCTCGAGACGGTCTGATCCGCCGCGCGCCTCCGATGTCCGGCGGCGGCGCAGGCGCTTGGCCGGTCTCAGCCCTTGAGGGCTGCGGCCGGCGACTGGCGGTAGGCGAGCACGGCCGGCACGATGGCAAGGGCCGCGGCGAAGGCCGAAACCGACGCTGCGAAGACGAGGTCTCCCCGGTCGAAGGCGACAGGCATCGTAAAACCGTTCTGCCGAGACACAATGCCGCCGATGACCTCCGAGACGAGGTAGCCGAGGCCGAAACCGAGGAGGATGCCGGCGAGGCTGATGGCGAAGAGCTGTAACCAGACGATGCGGAACACGACGGTGCGCGATGCACCGAAGGCACGCAGCGCGCCGATCTGCCGCCGGCGCTGGCCCACATGCATGATGGTGACGAGCAGAAGGGCTGCCGCGATGAGAAGCTGCGTGCCGATCGCCACAGCCATCAAAAGAACCTTGGCATCCCCGAGCGTCGCATAGAGCCGCGTCAGCACCTCGCCGGGAAAGACGCCGAGCGTCGTACCGCTGCGATATTCCTGGCGAAGCTTGTAGGCGTCGGCAATCGTCTTCGGCTTGACCAGAACCGCCGGGACGCCGGCGGCATGCTTCGCCCAGTCTTCATCGATCGGCGCCGCGGCATCGGCGCTGTGCTCCTGCGCGCCGCCCGCGTGGCCCGCCTCCTCGTGGCCTTCCTCTTCATGGCCGGCCTCCTCATGCCCCATCCCGTGCAGCTCCCACACCGCCTGGATGGGCACGAGGATCGCCCGGTCCCAGGGCGTGCCGGTCGGTTTCATCCGTCCGGCGACGGCATAGGCGAGGCCGGTATGGGTATGGCCGCCCTCTTCCGCCGTGCCGTGCATGGGCTTGATCACCGCGCCCATGGAGAGATCGACCGCCGCGCCGATGACCGCATCGCCCTCTCGCCGGAAGCCCGCACCCTCCTGCAGGTCCGGTGAAAGATGCGTCACGAGAGCGGTCGAAGTGCCCACCAGCGGATAGCCGGCAAAAGAATCCCCGAAGCCGATGGGGGCGGCGAAGGCGATGCGCGGATCGGCTGAGAGGCGCTGAAGCACGGCACCCTCCATCAGCGGCAGGGGGGCGGCCTGAAGGAAGACGGAGGAGAGGACCAGCTGCGTTTCGCTGCCCGCGGCCCCGACGACCAGATCGAACGCATTGGCCGCGCGGGCGCTGCCGAGCCGAAGCGCCCGTTCCTGCAGCGTCACGGACACGGCGAGCGCCACGGCGAAGGCGACCAGCAGCAGGATGGCGATCGTCCCGCCCTTGTGGCGGCGGATGTCCGCGAGGATGAAGCCGATCATATCGCCGCTGCCTTGCTGTCATGAGAGATCCGGCCGCGATCGAGCGTGATCCGTCGCGGCAGGCGCGAAATGAGCGCGGGATCGTGTGACACGACGATGAGCGTCGCGCCGGCCGCACCCGAAAGGCCGATCAGCAGGTCGGCGATGACTTGGCCGCTGTCCGCATCCAGGCTGGCGGTCGGCTCGTCGGCGATGACGACGCCCGGCGCGCGCACGAGCGCGCGGGCTATGGCGACGCGCTGCATTTCACCCCGTGACATCGTCTCGACCGGCTGTTCTGGCCGGTCGAGCCCCGTGCCGGCAAGGAGGTCGCGTGCGCGGCGCTTGACGGCGGCGGATGCCGCCGAGGCAAGCCGTGCGGGCAGCAGCACGTTCTCGAGCGCCGAC
The DNA here is from genome assembly GCF_021168455.1 of Rhizobium quercicola. NCBI lineage: Bacteria > Pseudomonadati > Pseudomonadota > Alphaproteobacteria > Hyphomicrobiales > Rhizobiaceae > Rhizobium > Rhizobium quercicola. The sequence continues at coordinate 69,372 of NZ_JAJOZR010000001.1, read as the reverse complement.
AGACCGGGGAAAAGGTGGAAATCCTGCATGACGAGGCCGACATGTGCGGCCCGCCAGCGGTCGCGCCGGTGCTCGGCAAGACGGGCGAGATCGGTCCCGCTCCAGTCGACCTGGCCTTCGCGCACGTGTTCGAGCCCGGAGACGACATTGACGAAGGTGCTTTTGCCCGAGCCCGAGGCGCCGGTGACAGCGATGTTTTCACCCGCCGCGAAATCGAGGGCGGGAACGGACAGGACGGGGGCGGCGAGGCCGGCATAGGAGACGGCGATATTCTTCAGGGTCAGCGACAGCATGGTTCAGACGGACCAGTAATGCGCATTGCGCAGGCGCAGGCGGCTCACGAAGCCGGTTTCGGGATCCGTCCACGTGCCGACCTCCAGCGTCCCCGATACGGCAATGCGCGTTCCCGGCTGGACGAAGGTCTGCGCCGCATCGAGATAGACGACGACGATATTGTCAGGCCAGTCCGAGTCGGACGAGCAGAAGGGGCAGATCGACATGGGAATTTCGGTCAGCACGAAGAAGACGGCCTCGGCCTTCAGCGGCGGCGCCATGAAGCCGCTCATCGTCACGCCCTTGCCGTTCAGCGCCTTCACGGTTTCGGAGAAGTTGAGACCGAGCACGCCTACGCTGCCATAGAGATCGTCGAAGCCGATCTCGGTGTCTGCAGCGAAAGCCCGCGGCACAAGGACCGCCGCCGGCAGCGACGCGAGCAGGCCAAGCAGCGTTCGACGGCGCAGGGCGTCAGGTTTCGTCATGTCGTCTCCTCGAACGCCGCCGGGCGATCACCCGGCGGCCTGCCGATCGTTACTTCGCAGCGATCTTGTCCGGCGCGCCGAGGGCGAGACTGTCGGCGAGCACACGGTAGATGTCGCTCTCTTCCATATAGCCCTTGAAGCCTTCCGAACCGGGGCCGCTTGCCTGCAGCACGACGTCGTCGACCGCATGAACGGCGCTTTCGGACGTCTTCGGCAGGTTGCCTTCGCGCAGAACGGCACCGGGCACGTCCTTATAGGCAGGGTTCGCGACATATTCCTTGTTCTCGTTCTGCACCGTCGGCTCGAACGGGCCATCGAGCTTCGGGCGGAATGTCTCGTAATAATCCGGGAAGTTGCTCGCGAAGACGGCGAGGCGACGTGTCGGATCGACCTTATCGGGATAGCCGTCGCCGTTCTTGTCCTCGTAATTCGGGAAGCCGGCATCGGCGTAGACGCCGACCTTCTGGCGCATCTCGGTGCCCGGCTTCTCGTCGTCGATGGTGCCGATGACGGAAACGCCGTGGGTATGGTCGCCGGTGACGACGATCAGCGTATCCGGGTTTTTGGCGGCGAAGTCGCGCGCGACGCCGACGGCCTTGTCGAATTCGATCGTCTCATACAGCGCCCGGTCCCAGTCCATCGGGTGGGACATCTTGTCGATCGAGGCGCCCTCGACCATCAGAAAGAAGCCGTCCTCGTTCTTCGACAGCTGCGTCAGCGCGGCGTGGGTCATGTCGACCAGGCCCGGCTGATTCGGAAACTTCGCAACCGTGCCCTTCTTCAGGATATCGCGGTCGAGGACCGTGTCCATGTTGCCGGTGTGAAACAGGCCGAGCAGCTTGGCGGCATTGGTGCCGGAAGAGGCTTCGAGTTCGCTCCTGTCGGTCGCCAGCGCGTAGCCGGCATCCTTGAACAGCTGGATATAGTCCTTGTCGTCCTTGCGCTTGGAGCCGGGCGTTGCCTGCGGCAGGAAGTAGGCGGAGCCGCCACCGAGAATGACCTCGGGCTGGACGGTGTAGAACATGCCGACGATGTCGGCCTTGTCGGCGCGCTTGCGGGTGTGGGCGACGACGGCTGCCGGCGTGGCATCCTCGATTTCGGCCGTGGAAACGACGCCGATGGCCTTCTTGGTGGTGCGGCGCAGCGCTTCCGCAATGGTTTCGACCTTGGGGTCGTCAAGGCTTGCCGGGGTGCGGTCGGCATAAACGCCGAGCGCGTTGACCGCCGTCTTGTGGCCCGTCATGTAGGCCGACATCGTGTTGGCGCTGTCGGTGGCGATCGCGTCCGTCGCCGAGGTGCCGACGAAAGCCATGTGGTCGAGATCGTCCATGGCGAGACGGCCGTTGGCCTTGCCCTCCGTCATGCCCTTGGACATGATGCGGGCGCCGGTGCGGTGTGCGACGGAGAGGCCGTCGCCGAGCAGGAAGATCACGTTCTTCGCCTTCGGCTGCGCGGCGGTCTCGTAGACCTCCCACGTCACCGACTTGGTCTCGCCACCGGCCGTCACGTCGACCTTGTAGCTGCCGGCCTTGAGAATTCGCGCGCCGCGCAGGATCAGGGCGGAGCCGAGAACCTTGTCGTCCTTGCCCTTCTCCTCGGCCACGAATTCGGCCGCCGAGCCGAGCGCCGCGGCGTAATCTTCGCCGTTGACGGTCACCTTGACGTCCTCGGCCTTCACCACGCCGGGCAGCTCGATCTTGACGTCGAACGGCGATCCGGCAAGGATCGTCGCGCGCGACAGCGGGTAGACGGTCGTGGCCTGGGCGGCGCCGGCAAGAATGGTGGTGGCGACAAGCGCAGCGAGAAGAGTCCGCATGAGAACCTCGTTCGGTAGGGAGGAGACTGTATGCGCGCAGGCTTAACCGCCCTGTGTGACGGTTGGATGATGGTCATCACGCTGGTTGCAGAATGACGACATCTTGCCGCGCCGGCAACAGCCTTCGACCATGGCGGCGTGGAGAGAAAGGCGCTATGCCTCGTCCTCGTCCTCGTTATCATCGTCATCGTCATCGACGAGGCCGGTGAGCCGCATGCCCTCGATCCATGTCGCGCCGCCCTTGCGGATGACGCGTTTCGGCCGGGTTCCGCAGCGCTCGGCAACGGCGGCAGCCAGTGCTTGCGAATGGGTGACGATCCAGATCTGGCTGGTGGCGGCGGCCGTCGCGATGAGGTCGGCGAGCGGCGGCAGCATGTCGGGGTGCAGGCTCGCCTCGGGCTCGTTGAGCGCGATCAGCGGCGGCTGGCGATAGGACATCAGCGCGGCGGCCAGGCCGAGAAAGCGGATCTGCCCGTCGGAGAGTTCGCGCGGCTGGAAGACGCGTTGCGGAAAGTCGGGAAAGATCAGGCCGAATTCCGCAAACTCTCCCGGTTGCGGCACATGCAGCCGCGCACCGCCCAGGGCCGCCGCGATCGCGCGGTCGAGATCGACGGTGTCGCCACGGGTATGGACCAGCGTCGCAAAGACCGCCGCCATATTGCCGCCGTCCTCGTCGAGAAGCGGCGCCGTGACCGCGAGACAGGGTTGGCGGAGCGCCGCATCCCGGTCGGTGCGAAAGCCGTGGAAGAAGCGCCAGCCATCGACCAGGCGGCGGAACGTTCCGATTTCCGGATAGTGTCCGGCATCGCCGAGCATGGCGATCGCCGTCTCGGAGGTCATGGCGGGTTGCGGATACTCTTCCATCCGCCCACGCTCGCCGCGCACCATCACGCCCGGCCCCGCGCGTTTCATCATCGTCACCGGCCGCGCGCCCGTTTCGACGGACAGCACCTCTTCCTTGACCTGCGGCTCGAAGGCGAAGCCGGCTGCGGCCTTCGGCGGCCGCAATCCCGCCTCCACGCGGTAGCGGAACGTCACCGCCCGCTCCTCGTCGAGCACCTCGACCTCGAGCTTGATGCGGACATTCTTCTCGATGCGTCTCGGGCCCGACCAGAGCGCGGACGCCATGCCTCCTTCCGCCGCGATCTCGTAGGCGAGCGAGCCCGTCACGGCGGCCTGCACGAGTTGCAGGGCCCGGTAGAGGTTGGACTTGCCGACGCCGTTCTCGCCGATGAACACGTTGACGCCGCCCAGATCCATGCGGATCGAGCGCAGCGAACGGTAGTTCCGGGCGGACATGGAGCGCAGCATCATCGATGCCTATCTACACCCGGGATACGGCGCGATAAAAGCACCGGCATGACCAAATCCCCGTGATCCCGTCGCCTATCCGCATCCTCGATCAGGCCCCGTCCGGCCCATTCCCGGCCGGTTGCGGGTCCCGCAACAATGCGATCACGGCGTCCTGCAACAGGATGCGATGGCGGCTGCGCATCGTGGCTTCGCCGAGATCGCGGCCGAAGATATGGCCGAAGGTGTGGCGATTGGAAACCCGGAAGAAACAGAAGGAGGAGATCAGCATATGCAGGTCGATCGGATCGACCTCGCGGCGGAACGCACCGGTTTCCTGTCCGCGCCGGAGGATCGCGGCGATCGTGTCGATGATCGACACGTTGAGCCGTCCGAGGCTGGAGGACTGGCGCATGTGGCTCGCGCGGTGGATGTTCTCGATCGTCACCAGACGGATGAAATCCGGATTGGCCTCGTCATAGTCGAAGGTGAAGCCGATCAGGCGGCGCATGGCATCCACCGGATCGCCGTCGGCCAGCCGGAGTTCCGCCTCCACCTTGCGGATGCCGGTATAGGCGTGTTCGAGCACGGCGAGGTAGAGACCCTCCTTGGAGCCGAAATGATAGTAGATCATGCGTTTGGATGTCCGCGTGCGCTCGGCAATGGCATCGACACGGGCACCCGAAAGACCGTTCGCCGCGAATTCCTCGCGCGCGACCAGCAGGATGTCGTCCCGCGTTTTCGTCGTGCGGTCGCGTTGCGTCACGCGGCGCCGGGTGGGCCGCACGTCGTCGTCAGGACCCTCGGGCGCGTCAACACCGTCTGTGTCGGCCATATTCCTCATCATCCTCCCCCATGCCCCTGTCGGGCACGACCGGTCGCAAGCACCGGTGCGGCCATTCTGCACGTTCCCGGACGGCGCGTCATTGCGCGAATGTCAAAGCCACATAATTTTCACGTTGACCAAACGAACCGGTTCGTACATTTTTATGTCAGGATGCTCCGGGCGGAAAGAGGCGATACGGTCGGTCGCCCCGACGCAGGACGGTACCGGGTCACAAAATCCTGTGGGCCGGGATGAACGGACTACAGGACATCACGGCGATGCCTTAGGATCTGGAGGGATCTCCGCATCGACGGACGGGAGAAGACGATCCGGCAGGGAGTGCCGGTCGCACGGGAGGACTTTTATGAGACGGATCGTCGATCTGTATTTTGCGTTTCTGCGCGTCTCCATCGCCCTGCTCCTCGCAGCGATGGTCATTCTCGTTTTCACCAATGTCGTGATGCGCTATGCGCTCAACAGTGGCTTGACGATCTCCGAAGAGATGTCGCGGCTGGCCTTCGTCTGGCTGATCTTCCTCGGCGCGGCCGTCGCGCTGCGCGAACACGCCCATATCGGCATCGACACGATGATCCGGGCCCTGCCGCCGAAGCTCGCCAAGGCCTGCGTCCTTCTCGGCTATCTTCTGATGCTGCTGGCCTGCGTGCTGCTGCTCCAGGGCGCCTGGGCGCAATCCGTGCTGACCTGGGGGGCGATCACGCCGGCGGCCGGCATCTCGATGGCGTGGTTCATGATCCCCGCCGTCATCTTCGCGGTGACCGCCCTTCTGCATCTGGGCAGCGAGACGCTCGCGATCCTCACCGGTCGTCTCGATATCGCAAACATCGTGCTCGTGCAGGAATCGGAAGATCTGCCACCGCCGCCCGCTTCGCCCGTACCGCCGCTGCCCGCGGCGTCCGGCTTCGGTCGCTGAGGGAGAACGACGATGGTCATCGCGGTTTTCCTCGGCTCGCTTCTCGGTACCATGGCATTGGGCATGCCGATCGCCTTCGCGCTGATCCTGTCCGGGATCGCGCTCATGGTTCACATGGACCTCTTCGACGGGCAGATCGTCGCGCAGACGATCCTGCAGGGCGCCGACAGCTTCACGCTGATCGCCGTGCCCTTCTTCATGCTGGCCGGCGAGGTCATGAACCAGGGCGGTCTGTCCAAGCGCATCGTCAATCTCGCGATCGCCCTTGTCGGGCACAAGCGGGGCGGTCTCGGCTTCGTCTGCATTCTCGCCGCGTGCGTCCTCTCCAGCCTCTCCGGCTCGGCCGTGGCGGATGCGGCGGCGCTGGCCGCCCTTCTGATGCCGATGATGATCAAGTCCGGCCATGATCCGGCCCGCTCGGGCGGCCTCATCGCCTCCTCCGCCATCATCGGGCCGATCATCCCGCCCTCCATCGGCTTCATCCTCTACGGCGTGGTCGGCGGCGTCTCCATCACCAAGCTCTTCCTCGCCGGCATCGCGCCGGGCCTGATGATCGGTGCGGCGCTCTGCGTCGCCTGGCTGGTGGTCATCCGCAAGGAAACCTTCGCCATGCCGGCGAAATCCTCCTGGGCGGAGCGCCGGCACGCGCTCGTCGCGAGCCTCTGGGCGCTGATGCTGCCGGTCATCATCATCTTCGGGCTGAAGTTCGGCGTGTTCACGCCCACCGAAGCGGGCGTGGTCGCGGCCGTCTACTCCCTGTTCGTCGCCATGGTCGTCTACCGCGAACTGACGCCCGGCATGCTGCTCGACGTCTTCACCTCGGCGGCGAAAACCACCGCGATCGTCATGTTCCTGGTCGCCGCCGCGTCGGTTTCCGCCTGGCTGATCACAATCGCCGACCTGCCGGGTGCCATGGTTGCGCTGCTGGAGCCGCTGATGGGCAACCAGACGCTGCTGCTGATCGCCATCATGGTGCTGATCGTCGCCGTCGGCACCGCCATGGACATGACGCCGACCATCCTCATTCTCACGCCGGTGCTGCTGCCCGTCATCAAGCAGGCCGGCATCGATCCCGTCTATTTCGGCGTGCTGTTCATCATCAACAACTCCATCGGCCTCATCACGCCGCCGGTCGGCACCGTGCTCAACGTCGTCTGCGGCGTCGGCAAGATCTCGATGGAGAAGCTCATCCGGGGCGTCTGGCCGTTCATGATCGCGCAGCTGATCGTGCTCGTCCTGCTCGTCCTCTTCCCCGTTCTCGTCACCGGCCCGGCGGCCTTCTTCGCCGGGCGCTGACCGCGCCCCTTGCCGCGCCGGTGTCCAAGGGAGGGGCCGGCGGGGAAACCAGAAACAACCCAGGCGTCGGGAGGCGCCGTTATCCCGGAGGATACCATGAGACTGACCCAATCCATCGCGGCCCTGCTGGCCGCAGCCTCGCTCCTCGGCGCCGCCGGTGCCCATGCCGAGATCAGCGAGCGGACGATCAAGTTCGCCGCCCAGAACTCCAAGGGCCATCCCCAGGTCATGGGCATGGAGCGCTTCGCCGAGATCGTGAAGGAAAAGAGTGGCGGCAAGATCGAGGTCAAGCTGTTCCCGGGCGGCACGCTGGGCGGCGACGTCCAGACGCTTGCCTCCGTGCAGGGCGGCATCGTCGAGATGAGCGTGATGAATGCCGGCATTCTCTCCGGCACCATCAAGGAATTCGGCGTCGTCGATCTGCCCTTCCTGTTCGGAACGCCGGAAGAGGCCGACGCCGTCATGGACGGCCCCGTCGGCACGGAGCTTGCCGCTCGCCTGCCCGCCCAGCGCCTCGTCGGCCTCGGCTTCTGGGAGCTCGGCTTCCGCCACCTCACCAACAACCGCCATGCGGTCAACACGGTCGAGGACGTGAAGGGCCTGAAGATCCGCACCGTGCAATCGGCCGTGCCGCTCGCCACCTTCAACGCGCTCGGCGCCAATGCCATCCCGCTGCCCTATCCGGAGCTTTACAGCGCGCTGGAAACCGGCACCGTCGACGGGCAGGAAAACCCGCTCGCCAACATCGTCAACGCCAAGTTCACCGAAGTGCAGAAGTACCTGACGCTGACGGGCCACCAGTACAACCCGCAGATCGTCATCGTCTCCAAGGTGTTCTGGGACAAGCTCGACCCGCAAGAGCAGGCTCTGCTGCAGGATGCCGCCACGCAGGCGCGCGACTACCAGCGCAAGGCCTCCCGCGACGCCAACGCCGGCTTCCTGGAGGAGATCAAGAAGAGCGGCATGGAGGTCGTCGAACCGAATGCCGAACAGCTTGCCGCCTTCCGCAAGGCCGTCGAACCGGTCGTCACCCAGTTCCGCGACACGATCGGCGCGGAAACCGTCGATGCCGTGTTCTCGCAGCTGAAGACGATCCGCGGTCAGTAACACGACCAGCGGCAAGGCGGGACGATCCGCCTTGCCGCTCCCCATCCACTAGCCGAAGGACGGCATATGCTCGATCGATCCACCCGCACGATACAGGTCGGCCTCATCGGCAGCGGTATCCAGCTCTCACGCTCCCCCGCTCTGCACGAGGCGGAAGGCAAGGCGAACGGGCTGGCGCTCTCCTATGAGCTGATCGACCTCGACCGGCTGGGCACGGGCGCGAAAGACGGGCACGGCCCGGGCGTCGGCATCGAGGCGCTCGGCGACATCCTGCGCGATGTCGAGGACCGCGGCTTTGCCGGCGTCAACGTCACGCATCCGGCAAAACAGGCCGTCATTCCCCATCTCCACGCGCTTTCGCCGGAGGCCGAAGCGCTCGGTGCCGTCAATACGGTCGTCCTCAGGGATGGTCGCCGGATCGGTCACAATACGGACTGCTCGGGATTCGCGGAGGGCTTTCGCCGCGCATTGCCGCAGGCCGACCTCTCCTCTGCCGTCCAGCTCGGCGCCGGGGGTGCGGGTGCGGCCGTCGCCCATGCCATGCTGCAGCTCGGCACGAAGCAGCTGACGATTTTCGACAACGACACCACGCGCGCGCAAGCGCTGACGCAGCGCCTCTCCCCGCTGTTTCCGCAGGCGCGCATCCGGACGGGTGACGACCTGGCCGCCGCCATGGCGGGCGCAAGCGGCCTCGTGCATGCGACGCCCACGGGCATGGCGGCGCATCCCGGCCTGCCGCTGCCGGACGACCTTCTCCGCCCCCATCATTTCGTCGCCGAGATCGTCTACTTCCCGCTCGAGACCGAGCTTCTGCGCGTCGCCCGCGCCACGGGCTGCGCCACCGTCGATGGCGGCGGCATGGCCGTGTTTCAGGCGGTCGGCGCCTTCCGTCTCTTCACCGGCGTCGAGCCCGATGCCGCGCGCATGCTCGCCCATTTCGCGGACATGGGCACCATCAGCAGCTGAAGACGCGCCAACCCATGATGCCGATCGTTGAACAGGGAACACGCCGATGAAAACCTCGATTGCCACCGTGTCCATCTCCGGCGACCTGTCGGAAAAGCTTGCTGCCATCGCCGCCGCCGGCTTCGGCGCCGTCGAGATCTTCGAGAACGATTTTCTCGCCTCCAACCACGGGCCGACGGATGTCGGCCGGATGGTGCGCGATGCCGGACTGGAGATCTGCCTGTTCCAGCCCTTCCGCGACTTCGAGGGCCTGCCGGAGCCGCAGCGCAGCCGCGCCTTTGAGCGCGCGAAGCGCAAGTTCGAGACGATGAACGAGCTCGGCACCGACCTCATCCTCATCTGCTCCAACGTCTCGCCGCTCGCGCTCGGCGGCATCGACCGCGCGGCGGACGATCTACGCGCACTGGGCGACATCGCCCGAGAGCACGGGGTCCGTGTCGGATACGAGGCGCTGGCCTGGGGCCGCTATGTCAACGACCATCGGGATGCCTGGGAGATCGTGCGGCGGGCCGACCACAGCCAAGTGGGCCTGATCCTCGACAGCTTCCACTCGCTGGCCCGCGGCATCGACAGCGCCTCGATCCGCTCGATCCCCAAGGACAAGATCTTCATCGTCCAGATGGCGGATGCGCCGAAGCTCGATCTCGACCTCCTCTCCTGGAGCCGCCACTATCGCAACATGCCCGGCCAGGGCGACCTTCCCGTCGCGGACTTCATGGCTGCCATCGAGGCGACCGGCTACGACGGCTACTACTCGCTCGAAATCTTCAACGACCAGTTCCGCGCGGGCTCGGCGCAGCAGACGGCCGTCGATGGGCGGCGCTCGCTGATCTACATGATGGACCGGCTGAAGGCCGAGGGCCGCGCGGTCAAGGGTCCGTCGGAGCCCGATCCGCTGCCGCCGCCAGCGCGCACCGCGGGCATCTCCTTCGTCGAATTCGCCACCGACATGCAGTCGGCCGTGCCCCTGTCCGCCCTGCTCCAGTCCATCGGCTTCCGCCATGCCGGCCGTCATCGCTCGAAGGATGTGGATCTCTACACGCAGAACGATCTGCGCGTCGTCATCAACACCGAAACCGAGGGCATGGCGCATTCCGCCTACGTCGTCCACGGCACCAATGTCTCGGCACTGGGGCTGCGCATGGCGGACGTCCAGCAGGGCATGGCGCGCGCGGCCGGCCTGCTGGCCACCCCGTACAAGCAGCCTGTCGGGCCCGGCGAACTGGAGTTGCCGGCCCTGTTCGGCATGGGCGGCAGCCTCCTGCATCTCGTTCCCGAGGATGCGGCGCTCGACCGGCAATGGGAAACCGATTTCGCGCTCGAACCCGGCTGGAACCGGCATGCGGGCGCCGGCCTGAAGGCGGTCGACCACATCGCCCAGACGGTGCGCTACGAGGATATTCTCTCCTGGACGCTGTTCTACCGCTCGATCTTCGATCTGAAACCGCTGCCGCCGGTCGAGGTGCCCGATCCCGGTGGCCTCGTCCTCAGCCAGGTCCTGCAAAACGACGACGCCAGCCTGCGCATCGTGCTCAACGGCTCGCAATCCATGCGCACGCTCTCCTCGCGCTTCGTGTCGCAATTCGTCGGGCCGGGCGTCCAGCACGTGGCCTTCGCGACGACGGATATCTTCGCGACGGTCGCGGCCCTGCGCGCCGGCGGCGTCGCACTGCTGCCGATTTCGGGCAATTATTACGACGATCTCGACGCCAAGTTCGACATTACGCCCGAGACGCTTGCGGCGATGCGGACGGGGAATATCCTCTACGACCGGGACGAGAACGGCGAATATTTCCAGATCTATCTCGGCACGCTGGAAGGCGGCTTCTTCTTCGAGATCGTCGAGCGGCGCGGCTATCGCGGGCTCGGTGCAGCCAATGCCGCGATCCGCCTGACCACGCAGGCCCGCCAGGCGCCGCTTCCGGCTGTCTGACGGGTCTGGCGACCGCGGACACCCGACGCCAGGGGCCCGCTCGGGAGAGCGAGCCCCTTTCCCGTCATGCAAACGCCCGCTTCAGAGCCGGGACACGGCGGATGAGGAGCACGTCGAGGGCGATCATCGCGACGATCAGCAGGCCGGTCAGCGGAAACAGCACACCGAAGGCGACCGCCATGCCCCACAGTACGCCATAGACCCTGCGGCTTGTGGGATAGGGGGGAACTCCGAGGCGGCCGGACGGTCGACGCTTGAGCCACATGACGACCGCGGCAACCGACGAGAGGATGATCGCGAGGCAGGTCGCAAGCATCAGAAGCTGGTTCGCCAGGCCGAATTCCTGCCCCATATGAACATTGATCGCGAATTCGGTCACCTTGGCGACAGGGCCGTAATCCGCATAGCCGATATCGACCAGCGGCTGGCCGCTGAACTGATCGATATGGATCGTGCGGACCTGCGCGAGATCGTCGGGATAGACGGCCGCGGTGAAGACGCCCGTGGCGTCGCCGGGGAAGGTGACCTCGTATCCCGGCGCCATGCCCCGCGCCCGCGCGATCTCGACGATCCTGTCGATGCCGAGCGGCGCGTCCATCGCGTCATGCGACATCGGCATCGGCATCGGCGAGGCTTCCATCGTCCAGCCGACCGTCTGCATCGCGTGCTGGGCATGCTCGCTCGATGTGGGCACGTTGTCCCACAGGGCGGCGGGATAGCCGGTGCCGGTCGCCACCGTCAGCTCCGTCAGCTTGCCGCCCCAGAAGGAGGACCAGGGCAGGCCCGACAGGGCGAGAAAGGCAATGAAGCCGCCCGCGATGGCCCCGGTCACCGCATGCGTATCGCGCCAGAACACCCGGCGCGACGGCGTTCCCCGCACGGTCAAGACACCGCCGGTCTGCCGGCGCGGCCACCAGAGATAGAGACCGGAGACCACGAGGATGATCGCGAACCCCGCCATGGCCTCGATCACGCGGTTGGCATAGGCGCCGAAATATTCCAGGCTGTGGAGCTTGCGCACCACCTCGTTGAACTCCTGCGTCTTCAGCATCGTGTCGAGAACGGCACCCGTATAGGGGTTGACGAACACATAGGCCGCGCCCGCATCCGTCGCGAACGTTACCCGTGCCGAGGCCGTAGGGCCAATGGGCGGCCGATAGGCCTTGACCCGCGCATCGGGGTAGAGCGTCTGCGCCCGGGCGATCAGGGCGCTGGGTGCCTGCTGCGGCGTGGCCTCCTCGGTGACCACCGTGCGCGACGCAAAGGCGGTGTGGTCGATTTCGTCGCGGAACAGGTAGAGCGAGCCGGTGACGGCAAGCAGGATCATGAAGGGCACGGCGAGGAGGCCGGCATAGAAGTGCCATCGCCAGATGGCGCGGTAGGTATCGACAGCAAGCGCGGAAGCGCGTTCCTGCCGGGATGCGGTAAGGTCTGTCATCGTCGATCCTGGGAACGAGCCGCGTGCCGGCGCCGGAAGACGCACGGGAACGGCCGGAAAAGCGTGAGGCTTCGACATGCTCGTCCGCGCGAAGCGCACAGATGTCGTTGCCGTCGATGGCGGGCACACGCGCCCGCTTGACGCCTCTCAGACCGGCGGTCCCTGCGCGTCATAGCGCCGGACATCCGTCGCGGCGGACGGGACGACGGCGTCGTCGGCGCGCGCCTCCACGGCGATGGAAAAACGGATGGGCAGGCCGGCATCGTCCGACGGCGCCATCGCCGTCTGCGCCTGCACGCCCGCATGGCAGAGCGTGCTGCAGGGACAATCCCGATGCCCATGGTCGTCGGCCGGGCGATGCGCGCCATGATCTGCAGCGCATAGGACGGAGAGGGGATCCGGCGCCGCCATCGCGGCACTGGACCATCCCGTCACCAGCGTCTGGATCGCAAAGGACAGCGCCAGGAGAACGCCCAGTAGGCCCCCCGATTGTCTGTCTGCGATGATGCGGCGCCAGAACGTCATGCCACTCGCATGCCACAGTTCGTTTCGTCTGTCATCGCGACATCTTGTGCCACGCTCGTTCGGGACAGCCGGCTTCCGCGTTCTGTCGCGGACGCGAGGCGACCAATTCCCGCGCGACCCCGTTGACAGGATGTCGATTCGTAATGTTATTACATTTGCATCAATCCTCACGCGTCTCGGGCGACGCTCGGGATTTTACCTCAAGGGAAAAGACGGCTAGATGATCCGCATATCGCTCCCGGCACGCCCTCTTTCGGGTGACGCCACACCGCCGGCCGAAGAAGAAGGACGCCGCGTGCACGATGTGACGCTGTCAGCCAGCGGTCTCGGATGGTCGATCCGGGATGCGCAGATCCTGCGGGATGTTTCGCTGAACCTCGGCCGGGGCGACCGGCTGGCGATCGTCGGCCCGAACGGCGCCGGCAAGACGACGCTGCTCCAGCTTCTCTCCGGCATGCTGCAGCCGACGACGGGGTCGGTCTCGCTGGTCGGGCGGCCGCTGGCCTCCATGACCCCGCAGGAGCGCGCCCGGCTGACGGCCGTGGTCGGACAGTCCGATCAGCCCGACCACCGCATCGCCGTGCGCGATTATGTCCAGCTCGGCCGCATACCCCACACGCTGCGGGCAACGCGCGCGCAGGAACGACGGCTGGTGGACGACGCGCTGGAGCGGACCGGCCTTGCCGCCCTCGCGGCGCGGGCCATGGGGTCGCTGTCCGGCGGCGAGCGGCAGAGGGCGCAGATCGCCCGGGCGCTGGCGCAGGCGCCCCGTATCCTGTTCCTCGACGAGCCGACCAATCATCTCGACCCGCTCGCCCGCCGAACGCTTTTGTCTCTGGTCGCGCAACTGGACGTCACGGTCGTCGCCGTCCTCCACGACCTGCATCTCGTTCCCGATTTCGCGACCCATGTCGTCGTGCTGAAAGACGGCCGGCCCGTGGCCAGCGGGCCCGTCGCCGCCGCGCTGTCGAAGACCGTCGTCCGCGACGTCTTCGGCATCGACCTCCTGCGACTGCCGCATCCGCATGAAGACCGCGAACTCACCGTCTTCGATATCGCAGCCCCTCTCTGAACCCGGAACCGTCTCCTATGAACCGCCTTCTCCTTGCCGCTCTCTTCTCTCTTGCTGCCTCTGCGGCTTCTGCCTTTCCCGTCACGGTCGACAGCTGCGGGCAGGCGCTGACATTCGATGCGGCACCGAAGCGCGCGGTCGTGCACGATATCAACATGGCGAAAATGGCCTTCGCGCTCGGCCTCCAGCCGCAGATGGTCGGCGTCACCGGCATCAGCGGCTGGTACAAGCTCGACGACGCCTTCCGCAAGGAACAGGGCGCTATCCCCGAACTCGCGCCGAAATATCCGACGCTGGAGAACCTCGTCGCCGTCGAACCCGATTTCTTCTTCGCAGGCTGGTATTACGGCATGAAGCCCGGCGGCGACGTGACGCCGGACACGCTGGCGCCGCACGGCATCAAGACGCTCGTGCTGACGGAAAGCTGCGTCCACCTCGACAAGGCGCGCCCCGCCGCCTCCATGAACCTGCTGTATGGCGACATGGAAAAGCTGGGCGCGATCTTCGACCGGAAGACGGAAGCCGATACCCTGATCCAGGGCTGGAAGGTCGAGCTTGCCGACATCGAGGCAAAGGTCGCGGCCAATGGCGGAACGCGCGTGTTTCTCTACGACAGCGGCGAGGACAAGCCGTTCACGGCCGGCAAGTTCGCCATTCCCACCGCGATGATCTCGGCCGCCGGCGGCGTCAACATCATGGCCGACATGGAAACGAGCTGGGGCACGACGGACTGGGAAACTGTCGCCATGCGCAATCCGCAGTTTCTTGTGCTTCTCGATTACCAGACCGATACCGGCTACCGGAAGCTTCTCGACTTCCTGAAGAGCCATCCCGCGATGAAGGAGACGGACGCAGTGAAGAACGAGCGCTTCGTGGCGCTGCGCTACGAGGAGCTGACGCCCGGCCCGGATAACATCGCGGCCATCGGCAAGATCGCCCGGGCGCTGCACCCAGAAGCCTTCTGACGGTGCGAGCCGCATTTCCCTTGGGCGTCGTGGCGGCCTGCCTGGCTGTTGCGGCACTTGCCTGCATCTCCATCGCCTATGGCTCCACCGTCATCCCCATGCCGCAGGTTCTCACAGCACTTGCTCGTGCGGCCGGGATCGTCCAGACGGACCCGGCCGGTGTGGTGGACCGGATCATCGTCGATCTCCGGCTGCCCCGGGCCATCCTCGCGATTGCAGTGGGCGCGGGCCTCGGCGTCATCGGGCTGCTGTTGCAGACAGTGACGCGCAACGATCTGGCCGATCCCTTCCTGTTCGGCCTGTCGGCGGGTGCGGCGGCCGGTGCGGTCATCGTCATCACCCGTCTCGGAGACCGGCTCGGCGTCCTCACGCTGCCGATTGCGGCCTTCGTCGGGGGAATGTGCGCGACCGGCATCGTGCTGATGCTCATCCGCCGTGCGCAGGGTTTCGGCCCGGAGCGGCTGATCCTCGCCGGCCTCGCCGTCTCCTTCCTGTTCACGGCGCTGACCAATTACCTGGTCTTTTCCGGCGACCAGCGTGCGGCGCATTCCGTCCTGTTCTGGACCATGGGCGGCCTCGGGCTTGCGAGCTGGCAGAACATCGGCATCGGCATCACGGGTGCCGCCGTCGCTATCGTCTATGCGATGGCCCGCCACCGGCACCTCGACGCCCTGCTGGGCGGGGAGCAGACGGCCGAAAGCCTGGGGATCTCCGTGCGCCGGCTGCGGCGGGAAACGTTTCTGGCGGCCAGCTTCGCCACCGCCCTTCTCGTCTCGATCACGGGCGTCATCGGCTTCATCGGGCTCATGATCCCCCATGTCGCCCGCACGCTGGTCGGCCCGCTGCACAAGCGGCTGACGATCCTCTGCGCGCTTCTGGGTTCGGCCCTGCTTCTCGGCAGCGATCTCATCGCCCGCACGCTCCTGCCGCCGCAGGAACTCCCGGTCGGCATCGTCACGAGCTCGATCGGCGCCGCCTTCGTGGTGATCGTGATCCTGCAGAAAGGTCGCGCGGCCTGACGGTTATCAGGCCGGGCCGACCTCAGCTTCTGGGCTTCAGGTTTTCCGGATCGTAGAGCGGCTTGTAGCCGACGGCGGCGATCTCGACCGGAAAGCTCTCGTTGAAATACTCGACCACCAGTTTTCGTCCGACCTCGCAATGCGACTGCGGGATATAGGCGAGCGCGATATTCTTGCCGATGGTCGGGCCATAGGCGATCGAGGTCGTGTAGGACCGGCGACCGAGGTCGTCGATCAGCACCGCGCCCGTGTCCGGATCGATCACCGGCAACGATCCCACGGGATAGCGCTTCACGCCGCTGGCGTCCGTATTGTCGGTCATCACGAGCGTGCAAAGCATGGCCGGCTGGTGGGCGCGCGCCTTGTATTCGAGATGCTTCGCCTTGCCCCGGAAATCGGCTTCCTTGACCTTGGGGCGGGCAAGATCCGCCTCGATCAGATTGTATTGGGTCAAGAGGTCGCCGTTCTGCAGGCGCAGGCTCTTTTCCATGCGGCGGGAATTGGCATAGGTTTCCACGCCGAACGCCATGACGCCGGTCGCCCGCAGCGCATCCCAGACGGCAAGGCCGTCCTCGTATCGCATATGCAGTTCCCAGCCCTGCTCGCCGACATAGGAAATGCGGAAGGCGGTGACGGTCACGCCGGCGATCTCGATCGGCTTGATCGCCGCGAAAGCGAAGGCGTCAGCGTCGAGCGCCGCGGGGTCGGCCACCACCTTCTTCAGCGTCTCGCGGGCGTTGGGACCCCAGATGCCAATGGTGGTGAACCTTTCCGAGACGTCGGTGATGACGACGTCGAGGCCGCGGTCTTCCGCCACGCGCTTCATGTAGTGGAAGTCGCGGGGGCCGGCATCCGCGCCGTTGATCAGGCGGCAGCGGTCGGCCATGCGGATGACGGTGAAATCGGCCCGCACCATGCCTTCGTCATCGAGGAAGTGCGTGTAGATACCCTTGCCGATATTGCCGTCGCCCCCGATCTTGGCGGCACAGAGCCATTCGAGCAGGTCGACATGGTCGGGGCCCTCGATATCCACCATGTGGAAGTGCGAGAGATTGACGATGCCGCAATCCTCGCTCATCGCCAGATGTTCGGCGTTGGAGACGCGCCAGAAATGGCGGTTGTCCCACTCGTTCTCGCGCACCGGCACGCGGTCGCCATAGGTCTCGAGCAAGTGCTCGTTGGCCTTGTAGCCATGCGCGCGTTCCCAGCCGCCCAGTTCCATGAAGTACCCGCCGAGTTCCTTTTCGCGCTCGTGGAAAGGCGAGCGCTTGGCGCCGCGGCCCGAGGCATAGGGCTCGCGGGGATGGATTGCAGGGAAATAGATCTTCTGCGCCGCCTCGTAGCTGCGGCCTTCGATGAAGGCTTCCGTCAGCTGATGCGGGTAGAAACGCGCATAGTCGATGGAGTTATGGTCGATCTCGGTGCGTCCGTCCGTCATCCAGTCGGCGATCAGCTTGCCATAGCCCGGGCCGTCCTTGACCCAGATGGCAACGCAGTACCAGAGGCCGCGCACCTTCTGGCTCTCCCCGCAGGAGGGACCGCCGGCAGCCGAGACCTGCAGGAGACCGTTGAACGAGTGGCCTTCGTTGTAGCCGAGTTCGCCGAGGATCGGGGTCAGTTCCATCGCCCGTTCCAGCGGCTCCAGAATCTGCTCCATGTCGAGGTCGCGCTGCGAGGGCGACAGGCGCGCCTGGTGCTTTTCGAGGATCTCGCGCGGGTGGCAGAGGCGCGGGTTCTCGGCCTCGTAATAGCCCCACTCGATCTGCCCGCCTTCCGTCGTGTTCGGATCGCCGGTGTCGCGCATATAGGCGGAGTTGCCCTGGTCGCGCAGCAGGGGATAGCCGATCTCCTTGCCGGTGCCGGCGAATTCGTTATAGAGGCCGAAGAAGGTCAGCGGATGATCGACCGGCATGACGGGCAGGTCTTCGCCGACCATTTCGGCAATCAGCCGGCCCCAGATGCCGGCGCAGACGATGACATGATCCGCCAGAATCGTGCCGCGATGCGTGACGACGCCCTTGATGCGGCCCTTCTCGACGATCAGCGAGGTCGCGGGCGTATTGCCGAAGACCTTCAGCTTGCCGGATGTCTCAGCGGCGTCCACGAGCTTGCCGGCGACGGTCTGCGAGCGCGGAATGACGAGGCCGGCATCCGGATCGAACAGACCGCCCTGAACCTGATCCTCCTCGATCAGCGGGAACATCTGCTTGATCTCGGCGGGGCTCACGGAATGCGCGCGCGTGCCGAAGGCCTTGGCGGAGGTGAGCTTGCGCTTGATCTCCTCCATCCAGCTGTCGTCGCCCGTGCGTGCCACTTCCAGACCGCCGATGCGGGCGTAGTGGCCCATCTTCTCGTAGAAATCGATCGAATACTGGGTCGTCCAGACCGAGAGGTAATCATGGCTGGTCGTGTAGCAGAAGTCCGAGGCATGCGCGGTCGAGCCGATATCGGTCGGGATGCCGGACTTGTCGATGCCGACGATATCGTCCCAGCCGCGCTCGATCAGGTGATGCGCGATGGACGCGCCGACGATGCCGCCGAGCCCGATGATGACGACCTTTGCTCTGCTTGGAAACTCTGCCATTGCCTGCCTCGTATCTCCGATATCGGGTGGATTGTAGAGCGTACGCCGCGGAACGCCTGATCTGAAAGCGACAAGGACTGGCCGCGAACACGGTCGTTCCCGGCGCAAATCCGACATCGGGCTGTCATGAAGGCTCTAATGAAAGCGGGCGGTTAATTAAACCTGCCCTTGATGAGAAACCTTTGATCACCTTGCGCGTTCTGCAGCGAATTTCCGATCCGATTCCACACCCAGAACAGGACCTCCTTGATGAGTACAATGGCGGCAAGCGCACATGCGGCGCCTGTAGAACCCCGGTCGCGGTCGGTCAAAGCCCTCAGCGCCGTCAATTTCTTTCTTGCCGACGTGCGGGACGGGCTCGGTCCTTTCCTTGGCATCTTCCTTATCGGGCAGGGCTGGAGCACGGCAACCATCGGCGTCGTCATGACGATCGGCGGGATCGCCGGCATGCTGGCGACCACCCCGCTCGGCGCTCTGGCAGACGCTTCCAAGGCCAAGCGCTTCATGGTCGGCTTCTGTGCGGCGCTGGTCATCGTGGCCTCGCTGGCCATCCTGTTCGTTCCCACCGTGACCTTCGTGGCCGCCTCCCAGATTGCGACCGGCATCGCCGGTGCGGCGATCGGCCCGGCCGTCGCCGGCCTGACGCTTGGCCTCGTCGGGCAGAAGGGGCTTGCCCCGCAGCTCGGGCGAAACGAGGCCTGGAACCACGGCGGCAATGTCTTTGCGGCGGCCGGCGCCGGCTTCTTCGGCTATGAATTCGGCCTGACCGCCGTCTTCATCCTCATGACGGCCATGGCCGTCGGCTCGATCATCGCCGTCATGATGATCAGCCCCGAAGACATAGACCACGATGCCGCGCGCGGCATCGAGAAGAAGGAAGGCAAGGACGCCGAAGCCCCCTCCGGCTTCAGCGTGCTGTGGAAGTCCACGCCGCTGCTGATCCTCGCGGCCACCCTCATGCTGTTCCATTTCGGCAACGGCGCCATGCTCCCTCTGCTTGGCCAGCAGGTCGCGACACAGGCTGAAAGCACGGGCGCACCGACCGATGGCGGCACGGCGGCCGCAACCACGACACAGGACGACGGCACAACGACCGCGCTGCCGCCCGGACAGAGCAAGCCTGGGCAGCCGGCGGCCCGGCCGGTCAACCAGCCCTCGTCGCTGCAGAGCCTGCTGTCGGATCCCGTTTCCTACACGGCCGCCACCGTCATCATCGCCCAGCTGACGATGATCCCGATCGCGCTTCTCGCGGCCGGCTTCGCCGGACGGCGCGGCTACTTCCTGCTGCTCGTCGCAGCCCTCGTCGCCCTGCCCGTCCGCGGGCTGATCGCCGGCCTGTGGCCGAGCCCCTATGCGCTCATTCCGGTCCAGATGCTCGATGGCGTCGGTGCCGGTCTCCTCGGCGTGGCCGTGCCCGGTCTCGTCGCGCGGATGCTGAAGGGGACCGGCCACATCAATGCCGGCCTTGGTGCCGTGATGACGGTGCAGGGTGTCGGTGCCTCGCTCAGCCCCGCGATCGCCGGCGTCATCGTGTCGCATTACGGCTTTTCCGCCGCCTACCTTACCCTCGCCGGCTTCGCCGTCTGCGGTCTGGTCATCTGGCTGGTCTCGATGAAGAAGGTGGCCGCGGCCTGCGCCGGCGACTGATCGCCCAAAAATCGTCGCCTCCAGGAGCGCCCCTGTCGGCCGACCGGGGCGCTCAGCTGTTGCGCCGCTGCGGTCCGGCCCCGCCCATGCCGTTCCTTGCAAGGTAAAGCTCGATCGCGGCCCGCGTCAGGAACGAGGCGAGACCGACGAGGATTGCCACGATGCGGATCCGCGTCTCGTCCCGATCGACCTCCGATTGCCGTGCGGACAAGAGCGCCTTCTCGCTTTCCGTGATTGCCCCGATCACCCGTCGGATCCCATCCATCGTGGCGCGCTCCATCATCGCGATCTCGAGGCGTCGCGCCGCGTCGAAACCGTCGCTGTCATGGACCGCGATCGCCTGCCGGAGCTCGCCGAGCTTGTCGTCGATCATCGCGTCCAGCGTCGCCACCCGCGCGATCTGCTCGCGATTGTCGGACACATGCGCCTTCAGCGTGCCGCGCAGATCGGCTAGGCGCGTCAGAGCCTTGTTATAGGGGTCGAGGTAACGCCGATCGCCGCTGAGCAGATATCCCCGCTGGCCCGTCTCCGCATCGTCGAGGCCGATCAGCACATCCTTGGTCGTGTCGATCGCCTCATAGGTGTGAACGACCAGATCCTGGTGATCGCTGAGCAGCGTATGCGTCCAGCTGGTTGCGACCACACCCGCGGCAATGACGATGCCGACCGGGATCGACCGCAACAGCACCGGCGTCGTCAGATAGGTGCTGCGCAGCCACCGCCAGGAGAGGTCCCGCATTCTCAATCCCCCAACCACCTTCCGGTCACGCCACGCCCGATGCGTCTCAGCAGGCTACAAACGGTTCGCAGACCGCCGCGGTGGAACGAGACTTGGGACAGCGCGGGAGCGGGACAAGGCCGTCTCGTGTGCAGACGGAAAATTTCGTGTGCGGCGCGCGTGCCCGCCCGGAAGCCCGCATGAACACGACCCACACAGCATAACCTCAGGTTTGGCAGAGGCGCATTTTTTTCACGCTGCTCAGCCGGCGACCCAGTGCTAACATTCCCTAAAATAAGAATGGGAACGAGGCCGATACGGAAAATCCGAGGGCCGATGAAGAGCAGCATTTCCGGCGAAAGACCCGACTGTCTCGAGGGCGTGTCGATCGCTGTTGCATGGGGGCCAAAATGATATGGACGGAACCGCTTTCCACCGCGAAAGAGATGATCGGCTGCGACTCCGTGGCGCGGCCCAGCCAGCGATGACGGCGGCTGCGGACAATGTGCTCATTCGCCTGGCGTCGCTGAGCAAGCATTACGGCACCCATACGGTTCTCGATGGAATCGATCTGGAGGTGTGTTCGGGCGAGGTGCTCGCGATCATCGGGCCGAGCGGATCGGGCAAGAGCACGCTGCTGCGCTGTATCAACTATCTCGAACCGCCGGACGGCGGCACGATCACCATCGGATCGGCCAACATCGATGCCTCGCGACCTGCCACCGCCGCAGAGCTTTCCAGGCTGCGCCGGCGCATCGGGATGGTATTTCAATCCTTCAATCTGTTTCCGCACATGTCCGTTCTGCGCAATGTCAGCCTGGCGCAGGAACGCGTGCTCGGCCGCAGCCGCAAGGACGCCGACGAGCGCTCGATGCAGCTTCTCAAGCGCGTTGGCCTGGCCGACAAGGCATCGCAATACCCCGTCCGCTGCTCCGGCGGCCAGCAACAGCGCATTGCCATCGCCCGCTCGCTCGCCCTCGATCCGGAGATCATGCTGTTCGACGAACCGACCTCGGCGCTCGACCCGGAACTCGGTCTCGAGGTTCTCGCCGTCATGCGCGAGCTGGCCGAAAGCGGCATGACGATGATCGTCGTCACCCACGAGATGGGCTTTGCCGAAAACGTCTCGGACAATGTCATGATCATGGCGGACGGCCATATCGTGGAAAAAGGTCCGTCGAAGGCGATCATGCGCGATCCGCAACAGGAGCGCACGAAGCGGTTTCTTCGCGCGGTGCACGAGCGATGAGCGCCGCGGACCTGCTTCCCCTTCTGCGCGGGCTGGTCTGGACGATCGCCTTGACGGCCGGCGCTTTCCTCATCGGCGCCATTCTGGGCGTGCCCCTGCTCGTCGCACGGCGAAGCCGCTTCTGGCCCGTGTCCACGCTCGCCATGGTGCTCATCCAGATCGTCCGTTCCATTCCGCCTATCCTGTGGCTCTTCCTGATCTTCTTCGGCCTCGGCATGGGCCTGATGCCGATCAGCCCATTCCATGCCGCCCTTCTCGGGCTGGGAATGATCGCCGCCGCCAACATGGCGGAGATTTACCGCGGGGCGGTCGCCTCCATTCACCACGGCCAGTGGGAAGCCGCCATCGCCCTCGACCTCAGCCGCTGGTCCGTGTCGCGCGACATCGTCGCGCCGCAGGCCTTCCGCGTCGCCCTGCCCTCCGCGGCGAGCTATCTCATCGGCCTCATGAAAGAGACGGCCGTCGCATCGACGATCGGGGTTTCGGAGCTCGCCTATCAGGGCAACCAGCTCTCGCAGTTGTCCTATCGCGGTCTTGAGGTGTTTGCGCTGGTTGGCCTCTTCTACGTGCTCCTGAGCCTTCCGATCGCCTGGCTCTCGCGCCTGGCCGACAGCTATCTCCTGGCAAAGGTGGCGCGCTGATGTTTCCCACATATGACGAGGTCGCGACATGGCTGCCGGATCTCCTGAGCGGGCTCTGGGTGAGCGTGCAGGTGACGGCCTTGAGCCTGTTGATCGGCATTCCCTTCGGTCTCGTTCTGGCGCTGGGCGTGCTGTCGAAGCGTCGCGCGGTGAAGGCTCTCAGCCTATTCATGGTCGAGATCGGTCGCGGGGCACCGGCCCTCGTCCTGCTCCAGTTCATCTATTTCGGCCTGCCCTCGACAGGCCTGATGCTGGGGTCCTTCACGGCTGCGGTGATCGCGCTGGCGTGGAACACCGGCGCCTATACCAGCGAGATCATTCGCGCGAGCCTCCAGTCCGTCGCCCATGGCCAGCGTGAGGCGGCGGTCGCGCTGGGCCTCAACCGGATGGATGAACTGCGCTACGTCATTCTGCCGCAGGGCCTTCGTGTCGCTCTCCCGGCATTGCTCGGCTTCTCGATCCTGATTTTCCAAGGGACGTCGCTCTGCTTCACCATCGCCCTGCCCGAGCTGGTAAGCCGCGCCTACGAGATCGGCTCCACGACGTTCCGCTATCTCCCCGCACTGCTGTCTGCCGGCGTTCTCTACGCCGGTATCTCCATCCCCGCCGCTCTGCTCGTCAGTTACGTCGAGAAGCGCGCCGGACTCTACGCCCACCGTTGAACCTCAGTTGAAAGGATGCCTGCATGACCAGACGATCCACCCCGCAGTTTCTTCTTGCCGGCATCGCCGGTGTGCTGTTCTCCGCGCAGCTTGCCGCGGCGCAGGATTGCACGCCCAAGCATAGCTTCACCACGGTCGAAGCAGGGACGTTGACGGTCGCCGTGACGACCTACGCCCCGCATTCCTATATCGACGATAGCGGCACCATGAAGGGCATCGACGGCGACATCGCGGCCGCATTCGCCGCGCGCGAATGCCTGAAGGTCAAGGCGGTCGCCGTCGATCCGGCTGCCGCCATTCAATATGTGCTCTCGGGACAGGCCGACATCACCACGGGCGACTGGTACCGGACGGCCGAGCGCGCAAAGGTCATGAACCTTTCCGCACCGCTCTATACCGACCAGATGGGTATCTACTCCAAGGACGGCTTCACGAAGGTCTCCGACCTCGAAGGCAAGCAGGTGGGCACCGTACAGGGCTATCTCTGGGTCGCGGACCTCAAGGCGCTGCTTGGCAGCGCGCTGAAGCTCTACCCCAACTCCGTCAACATGCAGCAGGATCTGAAATCGGGCCGGATCGACATCGCCGTCGATGGCTATTCGACGGGGGTCGTTGCCGCAGGCAAGGGTGCGCTCGGCGATATCAAGGTCACCGTCGCCGCCCCGGACGAACGCGTCAAGGCGACCAAGGAAGCCGCGCAGGCTGCCTTCCCCTACGCGCTCAAGGCCACGGAGCTGGGCGTCGCGCTGGATGCCGGGATCACCGAGATGCATGCAGACGGCACGATCGTCAAGATCCTGAAATCCTACGGCCTCGACGGCACGGCCGCAGAGACGGGCGCACCACGCCTCGTGCAGTAGGCATCGATCGCGGGGGGCACGATCCCCCCGCGCACTGACACAGACATCGGAGACGACAATGACTGTCTACACGGTCACGCGCAAAACACAGTCATGGTACGGCGAACAGATCGGCGTCCTCATTCTGGACGCGGCCTATCCTTGCGTGCCGGGCAATGTCGGCAATGCGAGCACCTACGATTATCCCGTACGCTTTCAGGAGGTGCGCGGCGCATCCATCGACCGGCTGCTCAACCAGCGCGACCCGGCGCTCAAGGACGTGTTCATCGAGTCGGCGGTCGAGCTGCAGAACCGGGGCGTCAAGGCGATTACCGGCGCCTGCGGCTTCATGGCCTACTTCCAGCAGGAGGTCGCGGCCGCCGTGAATATTCCCGTCTTCCTGTCCAGCCTGATGCAGATCCCCTTCATGCATGCGGCGTGCGGCGGCCGGGTCGGCGTCATCACGGCGAATGCCGCGCGGCTGACGCCGCGCCACTTCGCGGCCTGCAACATCGGCGACCACGTTCCCCTGGCCGTGGCGGGCATGGAGGGTCAGACGGAATTCCGCGAAGCCATTCTCGAAGAGCGCGGCACGCTCGATTCCGCCGCCATCGAGCGGGAGGTGACGGAGGTCGCGCGCCGCTTGGTCACGGACAATCCCGACGTCGGATCGATCCTGCTGGAATGCAGCGATCTGCCCCCCTATGCCCATGCGGTGCAGGCCGCGACCGGTCGTCCGGTCTTCGATTTCATCACGATGATCAACTACGTCCAGCAGAGCGTGACGCGCCGCCCCTACACCGGCAGCATGTAAGCGAAGCGGCCGGGCAGCGCATTTCAGATCGGGATCATCCATGTCGCTTGACCACTATTTTCTTCTGGGCCGGTCCGGGCTGAGGGTCAGTCGCCTGGCGCTGGGCACCATGACTTTCGGCGATGGCGGCATTCGCGGGATTGGCGGACGGTGGGGCAGCGACGAGGAGACGGCACGCGCGATCTTCCGCCGCTATGTCGAGGCGGGCGGAAATTTCATCGATACGGCCGATTCCTATGCCGCCGGAGCGAGCGAGAGCCTCGTCGGAACCTTCGTCACCGAGATGAAGCTGCGCGACCAGTTGGTCATCGCCACGAAGTTCTCCAACAATGTGTCGCCCGGCAATCCGAATGCGGGCGGCAACGGGCGCAAGAATATCATGCGCGCCGTCGATGCCTCGCTCAAGCGGCTGAAAACCGACTATATCGACCTTTACTGGCTGCACACCTGGGATCGGATGACGCCGGTGGAGGAGGTCGTGCGCACACTGGACGATCTCGTGCGGGCCGGGAAGATCCTCCATGCCGGGCTGTCCGACGTGCCGGGCTGGTATGCCGCGCGGGCACAGACCTGGGCGGAGGCCCATGGCCTGTCACAGCCGATCGCCCTGCAACTTCCCTATTCGCTGGTCGAGCGCAGCATCGAACAGGAATTCGTACCGCTGTCGCAGGCGTGCGGCCTCGGGATCACGGCCTGGAGCCCACTCGCCATGGGGCTGCTGTCCGGAAAATATCGCCCTGGCGAGATGCCTGCGGGACGGCTGTCGCTCGACGCGTCGGGAAGCGGCCTCGGACTGTTTACGGATCGCAATATCCGCATCGTGTCGGCTCTCGAAAAGGTTGCGTCGGAGGTCGGCAAGAGCATGGCCCAGGTCGCCCTCAGCTGGGTCACGGATCGACCGGGCGTTGCCGCCGCCATCATCGGGGCCAGCCGTCTGGCGCAGCTGGAGGAAAATCTGGCAGCGCTCAGTGTCGCATTGCCGGCCGAGCAACGGGCCGCGCTGGATGCCGCCAGTGCCATTGATGTCCCCTACCCCTACAGCCTCTTTGCCGACGATTATCAGGCGGGTATCCTGAACACCGGCAGTACGGTGGGCGACAAGCCGAAGCACTATTACGCTCGCACCTTTCTGCCAGACGTCAAGGACTACACGTTCGGGCAGCCGAAGGATTGAGCTCGGGTCATTCCAGCAGACGCGCACAGCGGTTTTGCGTCCGGAATGGCGTTGAAACCTCTGGACGGCGGCGCGGATCACCCGCTTCGCCGGCGAACGGCTTCAATCCATCAGGGCCTGTTGTTCGATCAACCAGTCGCGAAACATCTCGGCACCGTGTTTGGCCGGGCGCTGTGCCGGCATGACCAGGTAGATCGACTGGCCGGACTGGTAGATCTCGTCGAGCGGCGCGACCAACCGCCCGGTCTTCAGATGCTCGTTCACCAGATGCTTCCAGCCGAGCGCCACGCCCTGACCCCGGACGGCGGCCTCGATGGAGCCGAGGGCATCGGTAAAGACGAAATCCTGCTTGAGCCGGGTGACGGGAACGGAATGACGGTCGAGCCATTCGCGCCATGCCAGCCGCGTGCGGTGCCGCTCTTCGAAATTCAGAAGCGTATGTCGCAGGAGATCGGCGGGCCGCTCGATCGCCCCATACTCGTTCAGATAGTCTGGGCTGCACACGGGCAGCACCTGTTCCGTGACGAAATGCCAGGAAAGAATCCCGGGCCATTCGCCGTTCCCGAGCCGGGCGGAGAGGTCGATATCCTCCTCGATCAGATCCTGATCGTCCCGGCTGCTCTCCTCGATCCGCAGCGACACGTCGGGATGCTTGGCCTTGAAGTCCTTCAGCCGCGGCAACAGCCAGAGCTGCACGAAGGAGGACGAAAAGGACACCCGCACCACGTCGGTCGAGTGCTTTTTCTGCAGCGAGGTTATGACCATGTGCAGGTGATCGAACGCCTCCTGCGTTTCCTTGTAGAGCCGCAGCCCCTCGGCCGTCAGCTCCAATCGGGTGTGATCGCGTCGAAAAAGCTTCAGACCCGTCGCTTCCTCGAGCAGCCGGATCGTCTTGCTCACCGCCGGCTGACTGACGTTCAATTCCTGCGCGGCGGCCGTGAAGCTGCGGCGACGGGCGGCGGCCTCGAAGCAGAACAGATAATTGGCGGACGGGATGAGAGATCGAAGCCGGTGCATAATCTCAGGTTATGCCCCAAGGCATTTTTTTGCAAGATTACAGTTGGGTGGACCCTTTGTACGGTGGCTGAAATCAATGCGGGGAACACGTCATGCAAACTCATGCTCGAGCCGTCGTGATCGGCGGCGGTTGTGTCGGCGCTGCCATCCTGTATGGCCTCACCAAGCGCGGCTGGACCGATGTCGCGCTTCTCGAGCGGACACAGCTGACGGCCGGGTCGACATGGCATGCTGCAGGGCTCATTCCCTCCTACGCGCGCAGCATCAATATCGGCCGCATGATCGCCAAAACGATCGAGATCTACGAAGGCCTCGAGAAGGAAACCGGCCAGCATGTCGGCTGGCACAAATGCGGCCAGCTGCGCATTGCCAACACGCACGACCGTCTCGACGAATACAAGAGCTATATGAGCGTGGCGGCCGTGCAGGGCATTCGCGCGGAGCTGGTGACGCCACAGGAGGCGCGCGACCTCTGGCCGCTTCTCGAAAACAACAAGGACATGCTGGCCGCCCTCTACCACCCGGACGACGGCCACATCGCCCCCGCCGACGTGACGCAGGCCATGGCGAAAGGCGCGCGCGACCGCGGCGCGAAGATCCACCTCAACACCGAAGTGAAGGGGTTCGAACGTCTTCCCGGCGGCGAGTGGAAGATCATCACCAACAACGGCGAGATCATCTGCGAGCATATCATTTCCGCGACCGGCAACTATGCACGCCAGACCGGCGCGATGCTGGGCCTCGAAATCCCGGCCATTCCCATCCTCCACCAGTACTGGATCACCGACGCCGTACCGGAGATCGTCGAGCGCAAGCGTCAGGGCCTGCCGGAAATGCCGATCCTGCGCGACGAAGGGTTCGAGGGATATCTCCGCGAGGAGGGCGACGGCCTGATGTTCGGACCGTATGAGAAGACCGAGCATCTGAAGCTGTTCGCCGAGAACGGCGTTCCCGAGTGGTTCGGTGCCGACCTTGTCGAGGAGGACTTCGACGCGGTTGCCTGGAACTGGGAGACGGCGACGGAGATGGTTCCGGCGCTCGGTCGCGTCGGCATCAAGGCGAATGTACGCGGCCCCTTCCAGATGACGGCTGACGAACTGCCGCTGGTCGGGCCTGCCTGGGGGCTTGAGAATGTCTGGATCGCCGAAGGCGTACCGGGCGGCATTCTCTGGGGCGGGGCGATCGGCTATTATCTGTCCGAGCGCATCGTCGAGGGCGCAAACAGCCTCGACACGTCGGAACTCGATCCACGCCGCTTCGGCGACCATGCCAACAAGGAATGGACGCGCCGAAAGGTCAAGGAAAGCTGGGGCACCCACGCGGAACTTCATTACCCCGGTCAGGACATGCCGGCCGCGCGTCCGCAAAAGACGGCACCGTCCTACGATCTGCTCTCGAGACGGGGTGCAGTCTGGGGCGTTCTCGATGGCTGGGAAGTTCCCAACTGGTTTGCGCCGGAGGGCGTCGAGGCGAAGAACCAGAACAGCTGGCGCTGGACCCGCAAGGGCGCGTACGTCGCCGAGGAGGTGCACGCGGTACGCACCGCCGTCGGCCTCGTCGAAATGACGCCGATGACGAAGTTCGAGGTGTCCGGCCCCGGCGCGGAAGCCTGGCTCGACGGCATTCTCGCCAACCGCCTGCCGAAGACGGGCCGCGTAAACCTCAGCCATCACCTGACGAAGAATGGCGGCGTGCAGGCGGAATATGTGGTCGCCCGGCTCGATGACGGCAGTTTCTACATGATCTCCACACCCCGCGCCGAACGATGGAACTTCGATGATCTCTCGAAGCTCCTGCCGGAAGACGGCAGCGTTCATCTGCGCAATGTCAGCAACGAGCGCGGCTGCTTCACGGTGGTCGGACCGAAAGCGCGCGACGTTCTGCAAAGCCTGACGGAGCTGGATCTCTCCAACGAAGCCTTCCCGTGGTTCGGCGTGAAATCGGCAACGGTGGGGCTGGCGACCGACGTGCGGATGCTGCGCGTCAACTACGAGGGCGAGCTCGGATGGGAACTCTACCATCCGCTTCCCTACCAGCGCCACCTTCTGGAGGCGATCCTGGCAGCCGGCGAACCCCATGGCCTGCGCCTGATCGGATATCACGCGCTGGAACCGCTCCGGCTGGAGAAATCCTATCGCGCCATGTATCGCGACATGAATCCCGAACTCTCAGCCTGGGAAAGCGGCCTCGATCGCTTCATCCGTCTCGACAAGGGCGACTTTATCGGCAGGGCAGCGTTGCTGCGCCAGAAGGAAGAGGGCGTGAAGCAGCGCTCCGTGACGATCGCCATCGATACGGACGGCGCCAGTTCGCTGATCCATGAAGGCGTCTACCATGACGGCAAGCTGGTGGGGCGCATCACGTCGGGAACCTATGCCTATACGCTCGGCCACGACGTCGCTCTCGCGCTTCTTCCCGTCGAGCTCGGGACGCCGGGAACCGAACTCGAGGTCCCGATCCTCGGGGACATGCGCAAAGCCAGAGTGATCCCGGAATCGCCGTACGATCCGGACGCCCTGCGCGGTCGCATGTGACGACATCAGAAGGAAGAATGCCATGAAGGTTCTGGTCACCGTCAAGCGCGTCGTCGATTACAACGTGAAGATCCGGGTGAAGGCGGATGGGTCGGGCGTCGAGCTCGCCAATGTGAAGATGTCGATGAACCCGTTCGACGAAATCTCCGTGGAAGAAGCGCTGCGGCTGAAGGAAGCCGGCAAGGCGACTGAAGTGGTCGTCGTCTCGATCGGCCCGGCGAAGGCGGAAGAGACGCTGCGCACGGCGCTCGCCATGGGCGCGGATCGCGCCATTCTGGTCGAGACCGACGATGCGGTCGAGCCGCTGGCGGTCGCCAAGATCGTCAAGGGTGTGGTCGAGGCCGAACAGCCAGGCCTCGTCATCGTCGGCAAGCAGGCGATCGACGACGATTCGAACCAGACCGGCCAGATGCTGTCGGCCCTGCTCGGCTGGGGACAGGGCACCTTTGCCTCCAAAGTCGAGATCGCCGACGGCGCGGCCCGGGTCACCCGCGAAGTCGATGGCGGCCTTCAGACGGTGGAGCTGAAGCTTCCCGCCGTGGTGACAAGCGACCTGCGCCTCAACGAGCCGCGCTATGCCTCGCTGCCCAACATCATGAAGGCGAAGAAGAAACCGCTCGAGAAGAAAACCCCGGCCGATTTCGGCGTCGACATGACGCCGCGCCTCACGATTCTGAAAACCGAGGAGCCGGGCGGCCGCAAGGCCGGCATCAAGGTCACGTCGGTGGCGGAGCTGGTCGACAAACTGAAAAACGAAGCCGGCGTTCTGTAAGGTTCCGGGAAGGGATAGACCAATGACCATTCTTCTTCTGGCGGATCACGACACCGCAACCCTGTCGGACCAGACCGCCAAGACCCTGACGGCGGCTCTGCGGATCGGTGGCGACATCCATGTGCTGGTTGCCGGCAAGGATGCGCAGCCCGCTGCCGATGCCGCCGCCAAGCTCTCGGGTGTCACCAAGGTGCTGATCGCTGACAGCGACGATCTCGCCAACGATCTGGCCGAACCGCTGGCGGCGCTGATCGTCTCGCTGGCGCCGTCCTATGACACGATCCTCACGGCAGCCACCTCGGTCGGCAAGAACGTCGCACCGCGGGTGGCGGCCCTGCTCGACGTGGCGCAGATCTCGGACATCATCGAAGTGGTCTCGGTCGATACCTTCAAGCGGCCGATCTATGCCGGCAACGCCATCCAGACCGTGCAGTCGGGCGATGCCAGGAAGGTCGTCACCGTGCGTACGGCAAGCTTCGCCTCGGCCGGTGAAGGCGGCTGCGCGCCGATCGAAACCGTTCCGGCAGCAGCCAATCCCGGCCTGTCGTCCTTCGTCAGCGATGCGCTGTCGTCGTCCGACCGTCCGGAACTCACCTCGGCGAAGATCATCCTCTCTGGCGGTCGCGCGCTCGGCTCGTCGGAGAAATTCCGGGAGGTCATCCTGCCGGTGGCCGACAGGCTGGGTGCGGCGGTCGGCGCAAGCCGCGCCGCCGTCGATGCCGGCTATGCGCCGAACGACTGGCAGGTCGGCCAGACCGGCAAGGTCGTCGCGCCGCAGCTCTACATCGCCGTCGGCATTTCCGGCGCGATCCAGCATCTGGCCGGCATGAAGGACTCCAAGGTCATCGTCGCCATCAACAAGGACGCGGACGCCCCGATCTTCCAGATCGCCGATTACGGCCTTGTCGGGGATCTTTTCGACCTGCTGCCGGAACTGCAGACGGCCTTGTGATCCCGTACAGGGCGATGTCCGACGGCATGTCGCCGAAGCAAATCTCGGGCGGCATCGCGCTGCTGCCTGAACACCACGGAAGCCACGATGAAAAGCTACGTCCTGACCGTCACCTGCCCATCGACACGCGGTATCGTTGCGGCCGTCACCGGCTACCTCTCCGAGAAAGCCTGCAACATCACGGACAGCTCGCAGTTCGACGATCAGAAAACCGGACTGTTCTTCATGCGTCTGACCTTTGTCAGCGAAGAGGGCGAGGATCGGCTCGAACTGGCAAGAGACATGGAACCGATCGCCACCCGCTTCGGCATGACGGCGACGTTCCACGACAGCGACGAGCGGATGAAAGTGCTGCTGCTGGTCTCACGCTTCGGCCACTGCCTGAACGATCTTCTCTATCGCTGGAAGATCGGCGCGCTGCCGGTGGAGATCGTCGGCGTGGTGTCCAACCACTTCGCGTACCAGAAGGTGATCGTCAATCACGACATTCCCTTTCATCACATCAAAGTGACGAAGGAGAACAAGATCGAGGCCGAGACGCGGCTGATGGAGATCGTCGAACAGTCCAATGCCGAGCTGATCGTGCTGGCCCGCTACATGCAGGTGCTTTCGGATGCCGTCTGCAAGAAGATGTCGGGCCGGATCATCAACATCCACCATTCCTTCCTGCCGAGCTTCAAGGGTGCAAACCCTTACAAGCAGGCCTATGAGCGCGGCGTGAAGCTCATCGGCGCCACGGCGCATTACGTCACCGCGGACCTCGATGAAGGCCCGATCATCGAGCAGGACGTCGCCCGAATCACCCACGCCCAGTCGCCGGACGACTATGTCTCCATCGGACGCGACGTGGAGAGCCAGGTTCTCGCGCGCGCCGTTCACGCCCACATTCACCATCGCGTGTTCATGAACGGCAACAAGACCATCGTCTTTCCGCCCAGCCCGGGCTCCTACAAATCCGAGCGCATGGGCTGACGCTGGCGACCAGATCGAGGCAAGCCGGTCGCACCACCGTTCCGGGTGGGCGCGAAACTGGTCTGCAGCCCATTCATCGCCCTTTCACGGCCCTGCCGTCGCGGCGTCAGACAACGCGTGGGCGAGAT
Source organism: Rhizobium quercicola (assembly GCF_021168455.1). NCBI lineage: Bacteria > Pseudomonadati > Pseudomonadota > Alphaproteobacteria > Hyphomicrobiales > Rhizobiaceae > Rhizobium > Rhizobium quercicola. Next base: position 36,727 of record NZ_JAJOZR010000001.1, on the reverse strand, counting down.
CCTGTTCCGTCACATCCTTCATCGCCATGTGGAGGGAGACCTGCAGCATGTCCGTGCCTTGCATCACCAGGACGACCGTCTCCTTCGGCGGGCAGCCGGGCACGTGGCAGGCAAGTTCGCTGACGGTGACGACCGCCTCGTCCGGCAGTGCCAGCAGCTGGCGCGCCCAGGATTTGATCGAACGTGCGCTGTTGATGACCGAGGCTCCGTTTCGGGCCAGCGGGTTGAGGAAGGCCGCACTCATTTCGCGCCGCCCTTGCGTCTTGGCACTCGGGGCGCCAGCACCTCGAAGAGATCGCGGATCGGCTTGACGGGCATGTTCCGGCCGATGAGCACCACGCGGCTGCCGCGATCGTGGTCCGGCCAGCGATCCAGACGCTGGAGCGGCGAAAGACGATGCTGCACGGCGTGCGCGACCAGCGGCCGGTCCGGGTCGTCCGAAAGCGCAAACAGACCCTTCAGCCGCAGCAGGCCGGAGCCGATATTGGTCGTCACGATGTGCAGGAAGGTCTCGACTGCCTGGGGCGAAAGCGCCACGTCATGGCGCAGGCTGATCGCTTCGATGTCATCCCCGTGCCGGTTGGGATCGTGGGCATGATCGCCGTGCGCCGCCAGCCGCTCCATCGCCAGCCAGCCGGGCACGTCCTCGGTCTTGCCACCGACGGAATAGACCCCCTCGCCGAAGAGTTCGCAGAGCGCGATCCCCTGCCGGTGGCGGTCGTGATAGACAGCGGCCGGATTGAGCGCGCTCAGTTCGCCCGGCCAGTCGTGATCGGCCCCGGCGAGATCGGTCTTGGTCAGCACCACGTGATCGGCGAAGGCCAGTTGCTTCCATCCCTCAAGAAAACTGTCGAGTGTCGCGCGACCGCTCAGCACATCGAATGTCGTCACGACACGGGCGAGGTGGAAATGCCGGGCGACGACATGATCCCGGAGCCCGAGCGCCGGCGATCCCCCGGGAATGACGCTGTTGATGATCGGCGCGGGGTCGGCAAGTCCGGTCGTCTCGATCACCACCCGCGCGACCGGCGGTATGTCGCCGCGCATGCGGGCATCGTGAAGCTCCGACAGGGAGCTCCGGATGTCGCTTGTCGCCGTGCAGCAGATGCAGCCTGTGGTCGTTCGGACATAGGTTTCGGAGCCCTTGGGGACCAGATCGTGATCGATCGGGACGGTGCCGAACTCGTTGACGATCACGGCCGTGTCCTGCATGCGCGGATCGGCCAGAATATCGTTGAGCAGCGTCGTCTTGCCCGATCCGAGAAAGCCGGTCAGAAGCGTGACCGGCACGGAATCGTAGAGCCGTCTCACCCCATCCTCCGAGGCGCCCGCCGCCTTGCGCCATCGCTTGAACACGCTGCCCATCATCGTCCCGGGACTCCCTGCGGTTTGAGGTCGGGGAGGACCTGTCCGGCGAAGCCGGACAGGTCCCTTGCGGATCAGCTGCCGAGAATGGCGGCCGCCATCGTCTTCACGTTGTGGTGGAACATATCGATATAGGTGGAGGCCGGGCCGTCCTTGGCCGAGAGCGCGTCGGAATAGAGCGTGCCGCCGATCTTCAGGCCGGTCTCGCGGGCGATCTGTTCGGCAAGCCGCGGATTGGTGATGTTTTCGACGAAGATCGCAGAGGCCTTGTCCTGCTTCACCTGATCGACGAGCTTGGCGACATCGGCGGCAGACGCTTCCGCTTCCGTGGAGATGCCTTCCGGCGCGATGAAGTTGAGGCCGTAGGCGTGCGCGAAGTAGCCGAAAGCATCATGGGAGGTGATGATGGTGCGCTTGTCCTGCGGGATGCCGGCAATCGCCGCCTTCACCTCCGTATCCAGCGCCGTGAGCTTTGCCAGATAGGCAGTGGCATTGGCCGTGTAGGTCGCGCAACCCGCCTTGTCGGCCGCGCAGAAGGCGTCGGCGATGTTCTTCACATAGATCTCGCCATTGGCGATCGACTGCCAGGCATGGGGATCGAACGCGCCATGATCATGACCCGCATGACCGGCCTCGGCCGTCTTGCCGGCCTCGTCATGGTGCCCTTCCGCCTCGTCCGTCTTCAACGGCTCGACGCCCTTGCTGACCTCGATAACGGGCGCCTTGGTGCCGCTGGTCTCGATCAGCCGGGACATGAAGCCTTCGAGATGGAGGCCGTTGACCAGAACGACCTGCGCCTTCTTGAGCGCTGCGGCATCGGCCGGGCGCGGCTCGTAGACATGGGCGTCGCCATCCACGGGCACGAGGGTCGAGATCTGGACGCGGCTTCCTCCGACGTTCTTCGCGAGATCCGCGATGATGGAGAAGCTGGCCACGACCTTGAGGTCGGCGGCCGAGGCGCCGGACGCGAAGCCGCCCAGGGCAAGAAGGCTGGCGCAGGTGATGAAACGGACTGTCCTGAACATGGAAATCTCCTTTTTGGTGATCAGGCGGACGTATGCCGGCGCGAGGGAAGCGCGCTGGCAAGCACGCCCCTTCGGCCGAAAAGAGCGGAGAACAGGTAGGCGACGCCCGCGACCATGATGATGGCCGGGCCGGACGGCATGGAGGCGTGATAGGACAGAAGCAGGCCGCCGAGCGACGAGACGATGGCGATGGCAATTGCGATCCCGCAAAGCGCCCGCACATCGTTCGACCAGAAGCGCGAGGCCACGGCCGGCAACATCATCAGCCCGACCGACAGCAGCGTGCCGAGCGCCTGGAAGCCGCCGACCAGATTGAGAACGACGAGCACCAGAAACAGCACGTGCGTCGGCCCGCCGATGCGGCTGACGGAGCGCAGGAAGAGCGGGTCGAGGCATTCGGCGACCAGCGCGCGCCAGAAAATGCCCAACGCCAGAAACGTGACGACGGCAATGCCGAGGATCAACGCCAGCGCTTCGTCGTTGAGCGCAAGGACGGAGCCGAACAGCACATGCATCAGATCGACGCTCGAGCCGCGCCAGGAGACCAGCAGCACCCCGACGGCCAGCGAGATCAGATAGAAAGCCGCCATGGAAGCATCCTCCTTCTGCACCGTGAAGCGCGACACGAAGCCGGAGCCGAGCGCCACCAGCAGGCCGACGACCAGCCCGCCGATCGTCATCGGCATGATCTCGAGCCCGAAGAGAAGGAACCCGATAGCCGCACCCGGCAGGATGGCATGGGACATGGCATCGCCCGTCAGGCTCATGCGGCGCAGCATCAGGAAGACGCCGACGGGCGCGCAGGAGACGGAGAGCACCAGCGAGCCGAGGAGCGCCCGCTGCATGAAGCCGTATTCGAGGAAGGGAGACACCAGCCATTCAAACATGCGCGGCCCTCCGCGCCACATCCCGGCCCTGCAGGAGATCGTCGGCGGGCTGAGGCAGAAGTGTCGGGCCGGGCTCCTCGCACCAGCCGGCGTTCTCGTCCCAGGCCTCCTGAAATGTGCGGGCCTTGGAAAGATGGTCCGGCGTCATGACATCGGCCGTCATTCCCCAGGCTACGGGCTTGCGGGCCATCAGCAATGTCTGCGGAAAATGGCTTTTCACCAGCGCATGATCGTGAAGGACGCACAGGAGGGTCCGCCCTTCGTCCGCCCACTGCCGGATCAGCGCGAGCAGGTCGCGGATCGTCCGCTCGTCCACCGCGTTGAAGGGTTCGTCGAGCAGGATCAGATCGGCATCCTGCAGCATGGTGCGGGCAAAGAGCGCCCTCTGCATCTGCCCGCCGGACAGACTGTCGAGCGATCGCGTCTCGAAACCCGAGAGGCCGACGGCCGCAAGACAGGCGAGAAGCCGCGTCTTGTCGCTGCGGGTGATGCGACCGAGGAGCCCCCGTTCCTGCCAGAAACCGAGCGACACGAGATCGATCACCCGCGCCGGAAAGGACCGGTCGATGTCGGATTGCTGCGGAAGATAGGCGAGCCGCCTGTAAGCGGCGTCGATGCTGCCGCTGATCGGTTTCAGGATGCCGGCCACGCCCTTCATCAGCGTGGACTTGCCGGATCCGTTGGCCCCCACGACGGCCGTCAGCGACCCCCGCGCGACCACGCCCGAAAGGTGGTGAACCGCGGCGTGGCGCTGATAGCCGAGCGTCAGATCTTTGAATTCCAGACAGGTGCTGCTCATCGCGTCCTCGGGGATTGGCAGCCGCGGTATAGGTAATGTTATTACATCCGTCAAACAAATTGTAACGTAATAACATAAGTTCGGCGGCCCGAGGACGGCTCGGTTCCGGGAAGACAACGCCCTTGCAGGCGACGAATCGACCTCAGGTGAGCGGCGTGATCGCGATGAAAAGGGGAATCGTCTCCGACGATTTACGTCAACCGCTCATGATGTCTCGGCATCAAGCCGACGGCGCCCATGCCACTGTCGTGGTTGGGGACGCGGTTTGTGACGAAGGCGGGGTTGGCGCCTTCGCCGTCACCGGGCTTGACCAGTGTATGCTTGGCGTAAGCAGAGCGGATGGGCGACAGCAGCATGTCGCCCGAAGCGGCCATTCCGCCACGGATGACGAGAAGGCCGGATGCGTATGGTTCCGACAGTCGCCAGCCTGCGCCATCGTCACGAATTCTTCCATGCCGATGCTGTGCGAGAGGCGCCTCTCGGCATGTTGAGAGCGGCCGTTCCGCTCCAGAAAATCCCCGTACAGCCGCGATTGCCGCAGGTGCAAAGGCGCGGCCTGTTCGACGCGCCGCTGTCCATCTCTTCGACGCTGCAACGAAGCAGCGTCTCAAGGACGAAGAGCGCACAAGGCCGTCTTTTGCGCTATGCCAGTCCGAACTGCTTGTGCAGCACCTTGTCGAACAGGGCGCGGGGAAGGAACCTGCGTGCAAATGCGCCTTGCTTCGCATCCTTGCCGGAGGGGTAGCGTAGCTTGGGGTTCTTGGCGCGAGCGGCAAGAGCGATAGTTTCCGCGACGCCTTGCGCCGTACCGGCCGTCGCAATCGCCTGCTCGTAGGCCACGAGATATTTCGCGCGGATCGCATCGTAGTCGGCGAGTTGCCGGTCAGACGCGACGGTGCTTGTCTCGAACGAGGTGCGCGTCGCGCCGGGCTCGATGACCACGACCCGCACGCCGAACCCCCGCACTTCATGGTCGAGGGACTCCGAATACCCTTCCAGCGCATGCTTGGTTGCCGAATAATAGGCATTGAACGGCGCCGGAATGAGGCCGAGGCCGGAGCCGATGTTCAGAATGCGTCCGCTCCCCTGCTTGCGCATGATGGGCAGAACCGCGTTGGTCACGCGGACCACGCCGTGAAAATTGGTCTCGAACAAGGCATGGACCTGCTCGATCGAACTCTCTTCGGCCGCACCCGTGACGCCGACACCGGCATTGTTGACCAAGAGGTCGATGCGTCCTTCGCGCTGCAGCAATTGTGCGATCGCGGCTTCGACCGACAGGTCGTCGGTCACATCGAGAGCGATCAGCGGAAACGACCGCTCGCCCGCTTCGGCGCCGCGCCGGCTGGTGCCGTAAACCGTATAGCCAAGGGTCAGGAGTTGCTTGGCCGCTGCCTCGCCGATCCCCGACGACGCGCCGGTGACAAGCGCCACTTTCTTCTGGGTGTTCATGTGAGTTTCCTTTGGAGCCTCGAGGACAGATCGCCATCTCTTCCGAAATCGCCGTAATTTATGATGCTGGATATAATCAAAAACGTCAAGCACTTTGATTATGGTCAACATCAATGTATGCTGTCGGCCTATGCAGGAAGCGAGGTCCAGGATGAAGATCACAAAGGCGCAATCGCAGGAGAACAGGGCGCGCATCGTTCAAACGGCGTCGGCCTTGTTCCGCGAGCGGGGCTATGACGGTGTCAGCGTAGCCGATCTGATGGCGGCCGCCGGGCTGACCCATGGCGGATTTTACAAGCACTTCGGTTCCAAGGCCGAGCTGATGGCGGAGACGGCCGCAAGCAGTATTTCGCAGATCATCCGGCAGGCCGGCGGAAGCGATATCCGCCAGTTCGTGGACTTCTACACATCCAGAGAGCATCGGGACGGCCGGGGTGACGGCTGCACGTTTGCGGCCCTTGCGGGGGATGCCACGCGTCAATCCTCGGATATCCGGGCGACTTTCGCGGACGGACTTGAGAGTATTCTGGCGGCGGTCGAACGTGGAGGCGTCTTGGGCGCCGGCGACCAGCAGACAGCCCGCGCGAAAGCGATCGACGTGTTCGCGCATTTGCTGGGGGCGGTCGTCTTGTCGCGTGCGTGTCCGGATGACTCGCCTCTGGCGGAGGAAATTCTGACCGTATGCCGTGCTCAGATCCTTGCGCCATCGAACGCGTGAACGAAGCTCGATCGCCGCCATCGGCAAATCGTCTGCGGCCCGCTGGCAAGCCTCCGGGATCGCGCCGGCGGAGCAGCCAGGCAAATTCAACGCGCGTTGTCAGGCGCGTTCGCGCTTGATAACGATGCGGCGGGGACGAAGCTGTCGCGGACGACAAGGGGGGCTGCGATCCGGACGCGGACCGGTGGGCGATGAGGCTCGGCCTGACGTCGATCGATAAGCGTCACCGCAGTGTCGGCCATCTCCGTCGGGTCCTGGCGAAAGGTCGTCAGGCGGTAGCTGAGCCAGCCGGCTTCCGGCAGATCGTCGAAGCCGATGACGGAGAGGTCTTGCGGAACACGAAGCCCGGCTTCGCGCCGGGCGTGGTCGATGACGCCGAGGGCAAGCAGGTCGTTGATACAGAAGATGCCCTGTGGTCTTTCCGGGACATCCAGCAGCTGGCGACCGGCATCCCGCCCGCCCGCGTAATCGGAATCACCGCCGCGTACCGCCAGGACCTGCGCGCCAAGGCGCCGGGCTTCCACGCGGAAGGCGTCTTCGCGTTCCACGACGCTGGGCGTGGCGGATTGCGAGCCGACAAGACCGAGACGCGTGAACGCGCGAGCGACGAAAAGCGCCGCCGCCTGCCGTGCGGCCGACTCATTGTCGATCTCGACATGATCCGCGTCGGGCTCGGAGCGGCCGATGACAACCAGCGGCTGACCGTTACGCCGCGCAAGATCGACGAAGGAGGCGGGCGGGGAGCCCGAGAGGATGATCGTCGCCTCCGCCCGATGGCCGAACAAGGCGCGCTGGGCGGCCAGCCGTTCCGCATCGGTCTGCCCGGTGTTGATCATCAGGGGGATACTGCCCCGCGCGATTAGCGCCTTGGTCAGGGCGGCGGCAAGGTGGGTGCGGAAGCCGAGCTCCGGCTTGGTCGCCACCAGTCCGACGAGGCGGCTTCTGTTGGCCAGCAGGCCGCGAGCAAGGTCGTTGACCTGATATCCCAGCGTCTCCGCCGCCGCCATCACCTTGCGCCGCGTCTCCTCTGCGATGCTTGCGCCGGGTGTGAACGCACGCGACACGGCCGAGCGCGAGACACCGGCAAGTCTTGCCACGTGCTGCGCGCTGACGAAGTCCTGTGTCGGCGACGGCTTGGACGGGCGCGTGGAATTCATGGTGTCAGTGCCCCACTTTCGACAGGACATCGGATTTCAGGAAGCGCTCGACCACCAGCATGAAGCCGATCGAGGGCACCAGCAGCACGAGTGCGGTGATGGAGGCGATCTGGTAATTGCCGCCGCCGCTCGCGGTGTAGAGCAGCAAAGGCAGCATGTTGACGTCCGGCGCCCCGACGAAATAGCTGCCGGCGAATTCGTCGAGCGATTCCAGAAAGACGAAGATGGCACTTGCCATCAGCCCCGGCATGGCGAGCGGCAGGGTGATGTCGCGAAAGGTGCGAATGGCGGATGCGCCGACCGAACGGGCAGCCTGTTCCAGCTCGACATCGACGGCCGAAAACGCGGCCGTCGCGATCCAAACGGCAAAGACCAGACCGTGCGTCATGTGGACGAGAACGACGCCCAGAATGGTTCCGTTGAGCCCGAGCTGGTAGAAGACGCGGGCGATGTTGACGTAGACCGGCAGGTTGGGAAAGGCTTGCGGCAACAGGAAGGCGAGCAGGACGAGACCACGAAAGGGCAACCTCAGGCGGGCGAGCGCAAAGCCGGCGGGAATGGCCAGCGCCAGCGCCAGGATCACCGTCAGCATGGCGACGAGCACGCTGTTGCCAAGCGCTTCCATGGCGTTGCCGCGGGGCGAGAAGACCCGGGCCCAGAAACCGAAGCCGTAGCTCATCGGCAGGGCGTTCGGGAAATACCAGCGTTCCGCGACGGTCCAGAGCACGAGATTGGTCAAAGGACCGAAGATCACGAAGGCGAGCAGGCCCAGCACGAGCGCGCGCGGCAGCCACCAGAGATCGATCATCGGCACGCGCGTTAAAGAGGCGCGTGGCACCGGCATGGCGTCGTTGGTGGTGCTCACAGGCTTTTCCTCACGCCGTGACGAAGATAGATCCAGGCGACGACCGATGTGATGAGCAGCGAGACGAGGCCGAGCGCGTTCGCCACCCCGTAATCGCCATAGGCATTGATGCGGAAGGCGATATCCGTCGTCAGCATGGTGGGGGATTGCGCATTGATCATCAGCGGCACCGAGAGCACCGACATCATCGTGACGAAGGACAGGATCAGCCCGACGAGCAGCGTGGTCGCCACCTGCGGCACGACGATCTCCAACAGGATCCGCAGCCGCGCGGCGCCGAGATTGCGCGCGGCCTCGATGGTCGAGCGATCGAGCGAGGCCATGGCACCGGCGAGCAGCAATGTGACGAACGGCGTCTGCTTCCAGACGAAGGCGATGACGATGCCGCGCCAGTCGAGGAAGCTTTCGGCCTGGAGTGGCGTGAGAATGCCGAGGCTGATGAGGACGTTGTTGAACAGGCCGTTCTTAGCGAGAAACGTTCGCAGGACCTGCCCTGTGACGATGAACGGAATGAACATCGGCCAGCGATAGAGCCAGCGAAGGATCGCCACCGTCCGTGGGTTTTCCCCGAGGGTGAGATATCCTGCAATCGCGATGGAGAAAAGCCCGATCAGGACGGTCGACAGGCTGACGATCACCACCGTGAAGATGGCGTCCTGCGTGTAGAGCTCGGTGGCTTTGACGAAATTGCCAAACCCGAAACCGTCACCGACCTCGAAGGCACCGACCACCGACGCCACCAGCGGCACGACGAAGAGCAGCAGGATGACGGCGAGCGCCGGCGCGACGAGAAGCAGGCTCAAAGGTCGGTGGGACATGATCACCAGGGCATCGGAGATAAGAACATCGAGGGTGAGGAGCCGGCTCCGGCCGGCTCCTCGTATCGAATGCGTTCAGATACGGCGCGGGATCAGTTGCTGACCTGCTTCTCATAGGCTTCCAAGATCGCGTTGTTGTAGGGCGCGATCGGGAACGGCTTGCCCTTGGTGGCGATGTCCTCGGGCGAGATGTCGGTGAAGAGCTTGTCCCAGGTCTTCTTGTCGAGTTCGGCCTGCACGTATTTCGCGTCGATGCCGGGATACCAGTTGAAGCGCGTGACGATGCCGTCGGCCTGAACCTTGGGGCTCGTCGCGAGCTGCACGAACTTCTCGGCAAGCGTCACGTTCGCGCTCTTTGCCGGGATCACGTAGTGCATCGGCTGGCCGGGCATGCCGGGCGCCGGCAGCACGAGCTTGAAGTCCGGCGGCAGCTGGCCATTGGCCTGCCAGGAATAGAACATATCAACCCAGACGGGACCCATGGCGATTTCGCCACGGCTGAGCAGGTCCAGCGTGCCGGCGTTGCCGGGCGTCAATGTCGCATTCCTGGTGAAGTCCTTGAGACTGGCCAGCGCCGAACCCCATTTCTGCGTCTCGCTCTCCTCGAACGGGCCGGTCATGAGGGTCTTCGCATCGCCCTCCCCGAAGGCATAGATCCAGCCCGTGACGAAGCTGACGCCGGAAGCGCCACCCTTGATGCCGTTATAGCCGAACATCTTGGGATGCTCCTTGGCCCAGGACACGATCTCCGGATAGCTCTTCGGCGGGTTTTCCACGAGAGCCGGATTGTAGGCGAGTGCGGCTTGGCTGTTGTACATGGGCATGACGTAGCCGCTGACATCGCTGCCGAGCGCCATGTCGGCATTCGCCCGCGTGACGAGCGCGCCGGTGTCGATCTTGGAGCGGTAGGATTCCAGATAGCCGGCCTTGACCATCGGCCCGGTGAACTTTTCATGCACCACCGCGACATCGGCATCCCATGTTGCCGTGCCGGCCTTGGACTGCGCCTCGAAACGCTCGACGATCTTCTGCGAGCCCGCATCCCCCGGACCGGTGCCGACCACGCGCACCGTGTTGCCCGGGTTCTGCTCTTCGAACAGCGGCCCGAGATAGTCGTTGACGTAGTCGACCATGTTCTGGTCGCCGGCCGTCATGACGGTGAGTTCCGCGGCCGAGGCCGATGGTGCTGCCAGACTGACGAGCAGCGCGGCCTTGAGGATCGTTTTCATGGAAATGCTCCGGTGAAGGGTCGGTTAATGCGGTGAGGCTTCCAGCACGCGAGCCTCGTTCGGGGCCGCTGCAGGATGAGGGAGCGGGGCCGGGAGGGTTCCGGGCGGCGCGGCGAACAGAAAGAGCTTGTCGGGTGCGATGGTGACGTAAACCGCGGTGCCGGGCGCGCAGGCATGCGGCGCATCGACCTGGATCATCGCGCCCCCGACACGCACGGTGTGGCGCCAGAGACCGCCGGGATAGCTGACATCGACGATGTCGCCGGCAAGCACCAGGCCTTCGCCGTGGCGAACACCGGCGGGCGAACGTGCCTCGAGCGTGGCGGCCTCCGGCCTGAACCGCGCCTCGAGATGGCCGGAGGTCAGCAGACGTCCGTCTCTCGGCACGCTGCAGGCTGCATTCGATGCGCCGGCGGCTATGGCGATGGTCTCGCCATCCGTGCCGCCCGGAAGGATCAACTGGTTCTCCGCGCCCATGAAGGCCGCGACGAAGGCCGTCTCCGGCCGATTGTAGACCGCCTCCGGACGACCTGCCTGCGCAATCCGCCCGCCATTCAGAATAACGATGCGGTCCGCCATGACCATCGCCTCTTCCCGGTCGTGCGTGACATGGACCGTGGTGATGCCAAGCTTCTGCTGCAGGGTGCGGATCTCGTGGCGCACCTGCAGGCGAATCCGCGCATCGAGGTTCGACATCGGCTCGTCGAGAAGCAGGATCTCCGGGTCGATCGCGAGCGCGCGACCGAGCGCCACCCGCTGGCGCTGCCCGCCGGAAAGCTCGGCAGGCTTGCGCGCAGACAGGCCCGTCAGGCCAAGCAGGCGCTCCATCTCGCTGACGACGCGGGCGATGTCCGCAGGAGACCGGCGGCGCAGCTTCAGACCATAGCCGATATTCTGGGCAACCGTCATGTGCGGCCAGAGCGCGTAGGACTGGAAGACCAGTGCCATGCCGCGCTTGTCCGGCGGCAACGTCGTCACATCGCGCGATCCCACGCGAATGGCGCCGGCATCCGGCTGGGCGAAGCCGGCGATCGTGCGCAGCAGCGTGGTCTTGCCGCAGCCGGACGAGCCGAGGAGAGCGACGAATTCACCCTTGGCGATCCGCAGATCGATGCCGTCGAGGATACGGTTCGCTCCGTAGCTGACGCTGATATTGTCGATCTCAAGACGTGTTTCCGGCACTGACGCGATCCTCTGCACAGCTGTGCACGATAGGGTCGTTCCGCAACACTTTGATGACGCTTCACCGGCATGCGGCACAGCATCAGGCCCCGCCCTGCATCAGTTCCCCACATAGACGAACCGTACGGAGGACGTCTTGTCGTTGAACCCGACCGCGTTCAGGTTCTGCTCTCCGGTGCCGGTGAATTCCTTGTAGCGGTCGCGGAAACCGTCATCGTCATAGAGCCGGACGCGCCAGCCCGCGGGGATGCACCAGCGCACCGCCGACGTCTTGTCGCCGAAGCCCTCGACGTTCTTGAGGTTGTCGTATCGTCGGAGACTGTAGTCGGCGTAGTCGATCATCAGCCCGCGATCGCTGAAGTCGGAGTCGTCATAGAGTTCGGCCCAGGCGGACTGGATATCGGTCAGGCACTTCTGCTGCGGCACCGGAAAGATCGAGCGGAACTCCATCATCTTCACGCTGTTGCCGGGCCCGCTGTTGTCGTGTTCGGAGGCGTAGACGAGGAGCTGGCCCGCGGCGTCGACGAACACGCCGCCCGCAGCATCCATGTTGCAGTGCGTATTGGCACCCGTTCCGTAATTCGGCGACGGATAGCCGCAATAGAGATGCTTCTTGGCAACCTTCGTCAGCCCGACCTGACCGTTCGCATCGGTGACGCGGAAGAGGTCCAGCCAGTCCTCTCCGATGCCGACGACGACGGAGGTGTTCATGTGGGTCCCTGCAAGGAAGAGACTGCCGTCGCATTGGGTGATGAAGTGCAGGGACTGGTAGTCGCCGAATTCGCTGTCGCCGATGGTCGTCTGCAGGGCGCTTTCGTGCCATGTGCCGACAAGGGAAAATGTCGTTCCCGATTGGCCGAGATCGCTCGCCGTCGATCGGTAGAATTCGAGCGTGTTGGCGGCGTTGCGGGCTGTGGCTGCAAGGAAGGTTCCGTCCCCGAGCTGCGCCAGCGACACGGAGCCCGCCTCCCCCGTCATCGTCGTAATGCGCGGCGGCAGAAGCGTGATGTTGGCAAGGTCGGACATGTCGTAGAACAGCACCTGCCCCATGCCGCCGCTCAGCGATCCGTCGAGCGCGACCGCAAGGATGTTGCCGCTCGACTGCAGCCCGCCCGAATGCGCGTAGTTGGAGAGGTAAGCCGGCATCGGCTGGTCGCCGACCATCTGCGCATTCGTCGGCGCGGTCGCCGGATACGGGCTGGCGGACAACCGGTTCGATCGCCAGCGCTCGGCCACGCTGCGCGGCTGCGTCATGCGCACAAGCGAAAAGGGCACCGTTCCCCGGCCGTTGTCGGATTTGGATATGACGAGATAGTTCTCGCCGCTGCCCGACAGTCGCTGCAGCCCCTGCCAATGGTGAGAGGACGCCGCATTGCCGACGGGGTCGCCGACAACGCTAAACCCCATGGGGTCGCCATGATCCCGCAGGCTGTTGACGGCGTCCGCAACGTTGGAAATGCAGCGGTTGCAGGATGGCGATGCGCCGGTGCAAACCGCGCCGGTGGTCAGCGGCGAGGCCATTGCCGGCGCCGAGGGCACCAGGATCTGCGTGAGACACAGGGGAATGCACAGCAGTGCAACGGCCGAATATCGTCTTGTCACCATCATGATCGGTCTCGGTATCTGGAAGAGGGATGCATCCAGCTTACACTTCGATCATGACATTCAGGCTACGGCTTCATCCTGACGCATGTCGCGCCGCGGCTGACGTGCCATTCATCGATCAGGCTGCCATCGACCGTATCCCGATCGACAACCCCGGACCTCTTTTGCCAGCGCCTGCTAGCATCGCAAACCGCCCGGGAGTTCCCCCTGTCCAAATCCAAAGTCCTTCACGCAGGCGTGCCACAATGGAAGCTGTCTGACCGTATGCCTCTGATCTGCATTCCAAAACCCCGCCGACGTCAGGCTCCCCCCTGCGCCGCGCGCCGCCTGATGCCCGAGTAGACGAGCGCGGCGACCACCACCAGAATTCCCTGGAAGAAATACTGGTAGGTCTGTGTGAGGCCGAGAAAAGTCACGGCGTTCAGGACCTCGGTCAAGAGGATCGCGCCGAGCAGGGTCCCGATGAACGTTCCCCGGCCGCCGGACAGGCTGGTGCCGCCGAGAACGACCGCGGTGATGCTGGCCAGCGTATAATTGACGCCCTGACGCGGATCACCGACGCCGATCTGGGTCATCAGCATGATGGCGCCCAGTCCGGTGAGCAGCGAGCACAGAATATAGCCGGCGACATATGTCCGGTTGACCTGGATCCCGGCGCGGCGGGCGGAATGCTCGTCCGATCCGACCGCCCGCAGGCGCCAGCCCATCCTGCTTCGGCGCAGCAGATATTCTCCTCCGAGCGTGAAGGCCACGAGCACGAGGAAGGCCACCGGGAAGGGTCCCCACTGCCAGTTGATCCAGTCCGTCACGGTCGTGTTGATGTAGCCGTCCGGATTGTCGCGCAACAGAAAGCTGAATCCCTGGATCGCGATGTACATCGCGAGCGTCGCCGCGATCGGCGTAAAATTGGCAAAACGAATGAGAAGGCCGTTCACGGCACCGGTCACGACGGCGCCGGCGAACATCAGCAGGAAGCCTGCCAGCATGACCCCTGTCGATTGATCGTCGTTGATGAAAAAGGAGGCGACGACCACCAGAAACCCGGCCAGCGGCCCGACAGAGAGATCGATGCCGCCCATCAGGAGCGCGACCGTCTGTCCCATCGCGATAAACCCCAGCGCCGTCGCGAGGAGGAAGATGTTGTAGATGTTGTAGACCGAGAAGAAATTCTCGTTCTGGCTATAGACATAGAGGCCGAGAAGGATCGTGACGATGGCGAGCGGGATCGCCGGCGCATTGTCCGATTGCAGCAGATGCCGGAAAGTGCCGGCGGTCGATGCCGGCGCCTTCGGGGCCTCGCCGACATGGGTCGTCGCGTTGACGGCGGCCGCGACGATCCGACCTTCCGTGACCTCGCTGCCGACCAAGGTCTCGACGATCTGCCCCCGCGACAGGACGATGACCTTGTCGCACAGCCCCTCCAGTTCGACCGCATCGGAGGAATTGACGACGACGGGGGTTCCGGCATCCGACACTTCCCGAAGGATACGGTAGATTTCGAAGCGGGCACCGACATCGACGCCCTGGGTCGGCTCGTCGGCGACGATCAGGCCCGGGTCCGACAACAGTGCCCGCGACATGACGACCTTCTGCTGGTTTCCGCCGGACAGGGCGAGGATCGGCGCCTCGAGCCCCGGCGTCTTCACCGCAAGATCCGCGAAGATCGATCGAACCTGATCGAGCTCCCTGGTCCGGCTCATGATACCGCCGACCGCGAATTTCTCCAGCGCCGAATAGGTGGCGTTCTCGCGAACCGTCAGGCCGCTGGCGACGCCTTCGACATGACGATCCGACGGCATGAAGGCCGCCGCACGCAGCAGCGCGCGCTGATCGAGCGACTGGCCGCGCAGCGTGATCGTGCCGGCGGCCGGCACCAGTCCGGCCAGCACCCGCATGAGTTCGGGCTGCCCATTTCCGGCAACGCCGGCGATGCCGACGATTTCGCCGCGCTGGACATCGAAGCTGATGTCTTTCAGGTCGCCGGTGGTGATGCCCGCGACGGATAATCCGGTCTCCGCCGATGCGGCTTGTGCCTTTGGCGGAAAGGCCGCCTTGAGCGTGCGCCCGACGATCATGTTGACGAGCTCGGTATCGCTGACGTCCCGCACCATTGCGCCGCCACGAACGCGTCCGTCGCGCAGGACCGTCACGCGCTGTGCGATCTGGCGAAGCTCGGCGAGCCGGTGCGTGATGTAGATGACGGAGGTCCCCGCCGCCGCGACCTCGCGGATGCGGTCGAACAGCATGTCGGTCGATTCTTGGTCGAGCGACGCCGTCGGCTCGTCGAGAATGAGCACCTTCGGCTTCAGCGCGAGCGCTTTCGCGATCTCGAACAAATGCTTTTGCGCGACCGTCAGACCATCGGCGCGCATACGCAGCGGCACTTTCAGCCCCATGGTCGCAAGAATGTCGCTGGCGACGCCGTGCGCCTCGCGTCCTGCAAAGAGGGAAGACGGCAAGGCCACGCGCAGGTTCTCGAGAATGGAGAGATCTTCGAGAATGGCCGGATGCTGGAAGCAGATGCCGATGCCGCGCGCCTTGGCCATGTCCGGCGTCATCTGGCTGATCGGCTCGCCGTCAAAGCTGATCTCCCCATCCGTCGGCCGGAGCGTGCCGGAAATGATGTTCATCAGCGTCGATTTGCCGGCGCCGTTCTCGCCGAGAATGGCGTGCACCTCACCGGCATGGAAATCGACAGTCACATCGGTGAGCGCAGGAACGACCGAGAAATACTTCGAAATGCCTGCCAGGCGAATGACGACGTCGCCCGCCGGTTCCTCGATATCCTTGAGCTTTGCTTCCGCCATGTTCTGTCACCCATCTCGCGTTTCAGGCCCGGAGGGAGGTCCCTCCGGGCGTTATCAGGACGGCCTGTCGATCAGCGGCCGACAGCTTTGGCCTGGTCTTCCGGAGACAGCTCGGACGACATGTAGATCGCGCCCGGCAGGTCCTTGCGGCACTGGACGGCGTTCGGTTTGCCGGACACGGAGTCCTCGTAGGCCGGAGCCTCGAAGATGTCCGCCGTCGGCTTTTCGCCGCCCGTGGCGAGAGCCACGGCCCACTGCACGGCGAGCCGGACATTGTCATTGCCGGTCGCGACGGTGAACAGCTTGAAGTCCGGGTTGCTGGCCTGGCTTTCCTGCCAGAAGCAACCGAGCGAGTTGCCGTCCGAGGTCGCGATCGCCGGAATCGACCGGCCCTGCTTCGTGAAGGCCGCCAAGGCGCCGACCAGAGACGGGCCGAAGTCGGAGACGATCACGTCGATCTTCGGATTCTTGGCGATCTCGGCGGTCAGCACCTTCTGCGTCAGGGCCGGATCCCAGTTCGTGACGCCGAAGGGTTCCGGGTTCACAAACACATATTCGGCGCCCAGCACGCTCTTCAGGCCCTTCAGCTCGTCCAGACCCTGGCTGTTGCCGGCCGGGCCACTGAGAAACAGGACATTTCCGCCTTTGGGCAGAACGCTCTTGATCCATTTGCCCCAGGTCACGCCATCGTTTTCGAAGGAGGAGCCGATGAACTTGGCGTAGTTCTTCCCTTCCTTGCCGCCGACGGCGACGCGGTAGGGGACGATGACCTTGCCGGCCTTGTGGACGCTGGTGATCGCGGGCAGCACGGCCGGTCCGGCATCGCCGAAGACGACGAGCGCATCAATTCCCTTGGCAGCCATGCCCTTGATGTCAGAGATCGCCTTCTGCGTATCGCCCTGACCGTCGGCATATTCATATTTCGTGATGCTGGGGCAGAGATCGACCACCTGCTTGCCCGACGCGGTCGTCACCTGTCGCCAGCTGTTGCCGCCGTAGCCATCCAGCAAAGCGAGGGTCGCCTTCTTCGGCCCGCACCAGGCGGGCGGGGCGGCCTTGGCGATGCTAACGCTCCCCATCCCCGCAATGATGGCCCCGGCAGAAACAGTCAACATCTTGGCAATCGTCGAATACGTCATGTTCTCTCCTCCACAGATTATGTTCCAGCCGTTTTTTTGAAGCTTACCGTCCAGCGGAGCGAGTAAACACCGATGCCAAAACCCAGGGCCAGAGCCTGGATGATGGTTTGAGCCGAGTAGGGCACGCCGACTGAGAGTGCGAACTGGCTCAATTGGTTCAGGAAAAAAGCAGCGATAACCGTCGAAATGGGATAGCCGCGACCGCCCAGCAGCGATGTACCGCCAAGGACGACGACCGCGACGGACGGCAACAGGAGACTGTCGCCCTGAAAGGCCGTTGGCTCGCGCGTGATGCCGGCGATGAGAATGCCGGCGAGGCAATAGAGAAGCTGGGCATAGACGTAGGCCATCATCTGATGGGTGCGCACGTTGAGCCCCGCCGCACGACCCGCCGGCGGGCTCGCGCCGATCGCCTCGAACCGCCGGCCGGCGACGGTCTTCTTCAGGATGAACGAGACGAGGGCGGTGGCGGCAACGGTGAAGAGCACCGCATTCGGTAGGCCCAGCGTCTCCCCGCCTGCGATCTCGGCCAGAAGATTGGTGGTGATCGAGGGAACGCCGCCCGAGGTTGCGAACACCGCACCGTAGAGAAGGGCATTGACGCCGATCGTCGCGATGATCGCGTTCAACCGGAAGACACTGACGAGAAGGCCGTTGAGGAAGCCGGCGGCAAGCGCGAAGGCGAGCGCCAGAAGAACCGCCTGATAGAGCAGACCGTCATCCTGTTGCGGATAGTGGGTCGATACGACCACGGCCAGCGACACGGCACCCGGCAGGGAAAGATCGAAGCCACCGTGCTGAACGACGAGGAGCTGCCCGAGCCCGACGATGGCGATGATGGCGGCGAATGGGAGGCTTCCGGAGAGGGCTCCCCAGGAAACGCTCGATGGTGCCAGGATGCGGCAGAGGACCAGAAGCACCAGCGTCGAGAAGACGACGGTGACGAAACTGCGCGCCAGAGGCATGGCAAACAGGGCCTCGCCGTCCGGCTTTGTCGGCGCGTTCGTCCGCGCGCTCATGCTGCGCAACCCTGCGAGTTCATCATGTCGTTCCTCCTCCTGCGTTCTGACGGCTTCGGCTTGATCGCCCGGATCCGGTGTGTCGGCCCTCGACGAAAGTCGTCCAGGGATCCCTCGCCCGTATTTTCAAGAAACCCCGTCGATTTCTTCGTATCGAGAGCTACTGTTCGCCTCCTCCAAGGCTTCGGCCGACGTCTGTCCAAGTACGAAAACACAACCTAATTTAAGTGCGCAGTCGTTCTGCACCACGTGCAACCACGTCGCACTGGCTCTCGCAGACCATTACTTGTAGGCTTTCGTATCGTAGAGAGAGCGGTTCCTCCTAAACCGCTATCCGGCAGCTTCATGCATTTCCGCGCGTGTGGAAAGAATGAAAATATCCGGTTTGGATAACTGTCAAAACGTGCTGTGGCGGAACGCTTCCGGCTGCCCGAATGTGTCTTGATGGCGGGTTCATGCGCGCGAAGGTTTGTCGCAGGCGCGACCGAAACCGCGTCCGCCATTGCCTGTTGACCGGGGTCGTGACGGGCCAAATCACCCGCTCACGCATCAAGACCCTGCGGCTATGCTTCCTCGCGCACGCCCGGCAGCCTCGCTCGCCTCGATCAGACCTTTTGCGTTGTCGGGCCCGGCCTTCAGCTTGCCGCTCTCGATTTCGAAAGCGATCTCCACGACGCGCTGGTTAACCGGGGCTGGCTGTCCGTGCGCCTTGAGGATGTCCACGACCCAGCCGTTGACCTCCTGGATCTCGGCCCGCCGGCCCTTGCGCCAGTCCTGCAGCGAGGTCGTCAAGGTATCGGCCTGCGAAAAAACCGTCAGCACCTTCTCGAAGATCTGATCGACATAGCGCTCGGGGTGGTTGGTGGTGACGGGCGGCATGCCGATGATCGGAACGATCGTCGCACCATCGGCGAGGGCTGCATGGATGGCTTCGTATCCGGCCGCGCGCATGACCTCGAGCATGCCGGGCGCGCGGGCAGCGTCGCCGAGCGGCATGTCGATGATCGCCGAGGGGATCAGCTCGGCGGCGTTCACCACCAGCTTCATCCACTTGGCCGAGCGGATATCGTCGAAGACTTCCACCGTGCCCGAGTGGCGCAGCAGCTCCGCCACGGCCTCCACGCGCGGCTGGGTCTTAGGGTCAGCGCGCCAAGGGCGAACCACGACGTATCGTGGTCGTTCTGGCGATTGGTGATGCCGGGCTTCCACATGTTGGAGGCTATCTCGATCACGGCGCCGATGGTTCGCTCGCGCCCGACGATAGCCGCGATGTCCTCATGCGTCATGCCGTTCTGGAGACCGATAATGAGGCCGTCCTTGGCCAGAACCGGCTCGATCAGCTGGCAGGCCCACTTGGTGTCGTAGGCCTTCACGACGAGGAACACGAGATCGAACGGCTCCTTGACTTCCGCCACCTCGCAAAGATGGAGGGCCGGCACCTGTGCGTTGATCGTTCGCGACGGCAAATGGACCGTGATGCCCTTCTCGCGGATGGCGGTGACGTGATCCGGCCACTGCTCGATGAAGGTGACGTCGAGCCCGGCCAAGGCGAAGTCCGCGCCGATCGATGCGCCCTGCGCACCGGTTCCCAGAAAGGCGATCCGTGGTCCGGCGTCTGTGTCCCAAGTCATGCTCGGTCTCCGTGTGCGCGCGGCAGAGCGGCGTTGAGCGCTCGGCCAGTGTTTCGTTCGGCGCGTCGGGCGGACGGCCGGACACGGCGGCGGGTTTCGTCGCGTCTAGTCTTCCGTGGAAGCTCGCATCGCTCCGGCGGGATAATCGACTTGATGTCGTGCAATGCGCAGGCCTTCCAATTCCGCCTTCACACGATGATGCGCCGGGTGATCGGCATAGGCATCGAGCGCCTCGATGCTGTCGAACTCGGAGTAGAGGACGACATCGCAGGCATAGGAAATACGGCTGATATCGATGCCGATCTCCAGCAGTCGCAAGCCGGGGATATTTCCGGCGAGAGCTTCGAACTTGGACTTGATGATGCGGGCTGTCGCCTGCTTTTCCGCAGGCGTTTCGCCCCGCACGTCCCACATGACGATATGCTTGATCATTGGCGATCTCCTCTTTCCCTCGATCGCGTGAACGTCATCCCTCGACGGTGATCGGGCGGCCGGTTGTGATCTCTTCAGGAGCGCGCATCCGGGTTCCGAGAAGGTTTCCGATCAGGATGCGATGTCGGCAGCCTTTTCGCCGCCCGATCGTTCCGCCCCGTGCCGACGTGATCGGCGATGTGCGACGCGCCGGCGGCGGAGAGGCAGGTCACCGTCGCCTCCCACAGAGCTGCGACCTTCCTCATGATGTGCTTTTCTCCCATCGTGCAGCCTCCCGAGCAGCAGCCTTTCCTTACTTGACGATCTGGTCCAGCCGCCCACGTTTGGTGGTGACGAGAACCGCCAGAATGACCACGGCGCCGCGAATCCCGATCTGGTAGAACGAGTCCACCTGCAGCAGAGTCATTCCGTTGGCGAGAATGACGATGACCAGAACCCCCAGCACGGTGCGAAGCGGTCCGCCGACACCGCCCGTCAGCGAGGTTCCGCCCAGGACAACGGCGGCAATGGTGTCGAGGAGGAAGGGGTCCCCCATGCCCGGGGCCGCGGAAAACGTCCGGATTCCCAGGAGGATGCCGGCAAGTCCCGAAATCAGTCCCGCAACCGTGAAGACCAGAACCTTCAGCTTGACCGTCGAGATGCCGGACATGCGCGTCGTCCGCTCGTTATCGCCCATGGCGTAGATGTACTGGCCGAACCGCGTGTATTTGGCCACGAAAGCGCAGACGACCAGGATCGCGATCGCCCAGAGACCGATTTTCGGAAAGGTTCCGAAGACCACGCCGCCCGCCAGAGCGCTCGACACCGGCGTCGTCCAGGGCAGAGGCCGTCCTCCCGACACGATCAAGGCGAGACTCTGGAAGATGAACAGGGCACCGAGCGTCACCAGAAAACTCGGCAGCTTCAGCACGGCGTTGAGGATGCCGTTGAAGGCACCGCACAAGGCCCCGACCAGCAGCCCTGCGACGATGCCGGCCTCTCCGACGACCGGTACGAGCGTGATCGCGCAGACGGCTGCCAGCGTCATGACCGCGCCGACCGAAAGATCGATGGATCCGATCAGGATCACGAACGTCACGCCCATGGAGGCCACCAGAAGCACGGACGACTGGCGAATGATGTTCCAGAGATTGGGCCAGGTCAGGAAGGCCGGCTGCATCAGCGAAAAGAAAATGATCAGCGCCAGAGCGGCCAGAAACGGGGTCAGCTTGCCCAATTTGTTGATGTCGTACATGAAAATCCTCGGGTCTCGCGTTGCGGCGGGTTGTTCAGAACATCATCGCGATGACGTCCTGCTCCTTGGGTTTGTGATCCGCCGGCGCCGGCACCGGGCTCGATATGCGGCCGCTCGAAAGGAAGTGGATGGTGTTGGACATTTCGATGAGTTCAACGAGATCGTCCGAGATCAGCAGGATGGCGCACCCCTTGTCGGCGACGTCGCGAAGCAGTCTGTAGATCTCCTCTTTGGCCCCGGCATCGACGCCACGCGTCGGATTGTCGATGATCAGAAGGCGCGGATTGCGGGCGAGCCATTTGGCGAGAACGACCTTTTGCTGATTGCCGCCGCTGAGCGCTCCGACCAGCGTGTTTGCGCTGGGTGCCTTGACGCGCAGCTCCGTCATCCGCTCGGCGACGAAGGCGTCGGCCTTGCCGTAGGCCACCACGCCGTTGCGGGTGAATTCGTCCAGCGACGGCAGGACGATGTTGTCCCGGATCGATCGACCGAGCATCACGCCATCGAGATGCCGGTGCAGCGGAACATAGCCTACACCCCGCTGGATACGGTCCGACGGCGAGGAGGCGATCACGTTCTCGCCGAAGATCGTCACGCCACCGCGGGCACGCTCGACACCGAGGATCGCTCGGCCAAGCTCCGTCTTGCCCGATTGCACGAGACCGCCGATGCCGAGGATTTCGCCCTCCCGGACCGTCAGCGAGACATCCTCGAACTGATCCGACGAAAAATGGGAAAGCGTCAGAACCGGGGCTCCGAACGTGGTGCGCTGCCGGTCGGTCGCGTAGAAATCCGTCAGGCGGGCCCGTCCCACCATCAATCCGTGAAGTTTGGCCTCGGTCGGCTCCCGAACATGGTCATCCACCACGCGTCCGTCCTTGAGGACGAGAACGCGGTCGCTGAGCTTCAGCACCTCTTCCAGACGATGGGAGATGAACACGATGGAGGCGCGATAGGTCGATTTCAGCCGTGCGACGATGTGATAGAAAAGCTCAAGCTCCGAACCCGAGAGGGACGCCGTCGGCTCGTCCAGAAGGACCAGCGGATGATCGATCTTCAGGATTTCCGACTGAGCGACGACCCGCGCGATTTCGATCAACTGGCGCGTCCCGAAATTCAGGTCCCCCGTGATCGCCGCCGCATCCAGACGAATTCCGAGACCCGCGAGAATGCGCGTCGCCTCGGTCTGCATCTTCTTGAACTGGACGATCCCGAAACGGGTGAAATGCTCCTCGAGGCCGAGAAACAGGTTCTGGTACACGGGATAGACAAGGATGAGCGACTGTTCCTGGTGCACGCGGGACACGCCGGACAGCGTCGCCTGGCGCGGCGTATCGAAGACAACCGTCTCGCCATGCAGGGACAAAGACCCTGCGTTCGGCTGCTGCAGACCGCAGAGAATGTCCAGAAGCGTGCTCTTGCCGGCACCGTTTTCGCCCACCAGACCAAGGGTTTCGCCGTAATCGATGGAAAAGGAGACGTCGCTGAGTGCGGCGACGCCCGGATAGGTTTTCGTTACGTTGCGAAGTTCGAGATGCATGATCGTCCGCTTTCGTCCCGGAGGGAGACAGACCGGGTCGCTGTGCCAGCAACCCGGTCATCGGCTCAGGAGAACCCGAGAACCGTCTTCTTCGCGCGGGTAAGCCCGGTCACCGCGCTCAAGGGACCGGGCGCGGAATGTGCCTTGTACATCGCATTGAGCTTGTCGACGTTTCCGGCCTGGATCGACGCCGCGACCTTCTCCGGCAGCGTCCAATCCGCGGGCTTCAGCGACGTCATGGACTCGATCTTTCCCCAGAAGTTCGAGGGATCGATGACCTCCATCCCCCATTGAACCTTCCAGTTGTCGCCGTTGGCGTGGCGCGACATGCCCTTGAAGTCGAAATCGATCCGGCCGCTCGGGTCCATGGCTGCGAGGTATTTCTCGGCAGCTTCGGGCGAGTCCAGGAAGAGTGAGTCGAAGTAGCGCATCTTCTCAAGGGGATCGTAGTTGACGCCTTCGAGCGCATCGTAAAGCGTCACGACGGAATAGCCGGTCATGAAGGGGGCGTTGATCGACACGGTGCCGAGCGCACTCTCGTCCTCGCGCATCCGGTTGAGCATTTCGCGCGTGGCGTCGTTGCCGGCCGTCACGATCGAACCCGTCAGTCCGCGCTCCCGAAGGACGTCGAGAACGGCAATCGCCGTGTCGTCATTGTAGGAGATGATGGCTTTGACGTCGGGATGCGCCGTCAGCAGGTTCTCGACCACCGGTCGCGCTGCGACTCGGTTCTCACCGCCGGGTTCGTTGGCAACCAGCGTGATATCCGGATTTTTGCCGAGAGCGAGCTGGACCCCGGCCATGCGGGAATCCGCCGAGAAGTTGCCGGGCAGTCCCCCGACATAGAGAACCTTGCCCGTGTTGCCGATCTTGTCGAACAGCGCCTGCGCCATCGCCGCGATGCCACGGATATTGTCCGGCTGGCTGTAGAGAAGGTAAGCGTCGCCATAGGCGGCATCGTCGGCGTGCAGCCAGGCAGCTGTCGAGTGCGCATTTGCCAGCTTGATCCCGACCTGACTGGCCGTGGCCGCGAGGGCCTTGATGACCTCGGCGTTCTGAGCGAAGGTGACGACCGCGTTGACACCCAGAGACGGCGCCTGTTCGATCTGGGAAATCTGCTTCTCGATCGAGTCCTCGAAGGTCTGGGACATGTATTTCAAACCGAGCTGCTCGGTGGCGAGTTTGCAGCCCGCGTCCCATCCCTGCCAGTATTCGTTGGCCATCGTCGGGAACGTGTTAAGAATCGTGATGGTCTCGTCCGACGCTCGCGCCGTCTTCCGCAATAATGCAGGCGCAAAAAGTGCGGACCCTGCAAAGACGGCAGTATTTTTAAGCACAGAACGACGGCTTAAGCCGCCACTGTCGTGGCTTCCCATGGTATTCTCCTCCCGTAGACGCCTCTCCACCAGGCGTTTTCTCTGACTGACTATGAGAAATTCAGGACGTCATTTGAAGCGCGTTTTTATCCATTCTGGACTTTCAGACCGTGATGAGGACGACGAAGCGATCCGCCCGAGCAGCCTTGCGGCTAGGCGCGGCTTGGCCGGACGCCGTCGGTGGCGTCCGTGAGCAGGGCGCGAAGTCCGTCCCGGTTCAGCGGCCGTGGATTCCAGTAGGCGTTCGTCAGGGCCTGATCGACGGCCTCGTCGATGCCCGTTCTCGGCATTCCCAGGGATGCAAGGTCCATCGTGGCGCCAAGGCCCGAGGCCAAATCGAAGAGACCGGTTGCTGCCTCCTCGGCGCCCAGGGCCTTTGCCACCCGCGCCATCGCCTCCGGCGCGTCCGATCGATTGTAAGCCACAGCATGCGGCAGAACCGCGGTGTGCATCGGCGCATGCGGGAGGTTGAACATGCCGCCAAGCGTGTGACAGAGCTTGTGATGCAGGGCCATGCCCACGGACCCGAGACAGACGCCGCACAGCCACGCACCATAAAGCGCATCCGCGCGCGCCGCGCGATCGTCAGGCTGTGCGGCAATGGCGGGGAGCGATCGCGCGAAGGCGGAGATGCCCTCTTCGGCGAGAAGGGAGATGATCGGGTTCGCCTCGCGCGCATAGAGCGCTTCGACGGCATGGGCGATGGCGTTGAGCCCGCTGGTCACCGACATCGACACGGGCAGCGTCACCGTCAGGTCGACGTCGTAGACGATGACCTCGGGAAGAATGCGGGCATTGGATGTGGTGACTTTCCGGCCGTTCTCCGTCTCACCCAGGATCGGCGTGGCCTCGGATCCAGCATAGGTGGTGGGAACGACGATCTGCGGCAGATCGGTGCGAAAGGCGATGGCCTTGCCCAGACCGGTCGTCGAGCCGCCACCGATCGAAACGACCGCATCGGCACCGAGCCTCTCGACCATGCCCATCGCGTCGGCGGTCACCTCGACCGGCGTATGCATGGTCGCCTTCGAATAGACCCCGGCGACACGCGCGCCAAGGTGACGCGCAATCTCCTCCGCCTGCCCGACCTGCTCCGGCGTCGAGAGCACGAGCAGACGCGTGACGCCCAGGCGGTCGGCCTCGTCTCCGAGACGCGCGACCGTTCCGCTGCCGAAAATGACCCGGCCGGGATGTCCCGTATAGATGAAGTCTTGCATGGCTAGCTCCCGTCGCTGTTGGTCAAGGGTACGAGGAGGAAGTCGAAGTCGGACCGCCAAAGCGTCTCGCCGTCCTCCACCCGCGCAAAGGGCGCAACGAGCGTCTTCTTCACGCCGAAGACGGCATCGGACGTCAGATAGGGATCGCCGCCGACGAAGGTGTGCGTGACCAGCTTCTGGAAGCCGTCGGCGCGGATCATGTAGTGCATATGGGCCGGGCGGTAGGGATGGCGCCCGAGATGGGCCAGCATCTGGCCGACAGGGCCGTCATCCGGAATGGGGTAGGAGACCGGCTTGATCCCGACGAAGCTGTAGGCGCCATCCGGGCCCGTGATGAAGACCCCGCGATTGTTCCACTTCGGCTGCGTCTCGGGCTGCTGCACATCGTAATAGCCCTCCGCATTGTCGGACCACACATCGATGCGTGCCCCTGCGACCGGACGGCCCTCGAGATCCAGAACCCGCCCGACGAAAAGGCAGCTCTCACCCTTCCCGTCGAGACAGATCCGGTCGCCCATGTCCCGAACGGGCGCGCCCTCGACATGGAAGGGTCCGAAGACCGTGTTTTCGGTCGCACCCTCCGGCCGGCGGTTGTTGATCGCATCGACCAGCATGGACAGCCCGAGCGTGTCCGACAACAGAATGAACTCCTGTCGCTCGCCGCTGCAGATCTGCCCCGTCCTCGTCAGGAAGCCGACGGCATATTCCCATTCCGCGGAGGTCAGCTCGATGTCGCGCGCGAACTGGTGAAGGTGCTTCACGAGGCTCGCCATGACGATCGCCAACCGCGGCTCCACATCCGCCCCCATACGGGCATTGACGGTGGCCACCGAGTTCTCCTCGGTGAAATAGCCGATGGCCGGCGGTTGCGTGTCGGTGTCGGTCATGGCGTCTCTCCTCGATTACGGAATGATGCGGTCGGCACGAAGCCGATCGAAGGCATCCGTGAAAGACTCGGTGGTGTCCTGGTAATCGAGAAAGCCGAGCTTTCTGCTGCGCGCCATGTCGTTGAACGTCTCGACCTGACGCCCGAGATCGGCGTCCGTATGCCAGAACGAGGCGACCCTGGAGAGCGGAATTGCCTTCAGATCGTGCCGGGCAACGATGCGTTCCCAGATTGGGCCCGCATCCGCCATTTTCGACTCGAGCGGCTCCGTCGCACCGGAATAGGGTGCTGCCTCGATCCCGAAATAGGCGGCGATACGGGGCCACAGCCATTTCCAGCGGAAGATGTCGCCGTTGACGATGTTGAAGGCCAGATCCGCCGCCTCCGGCGTGGTGGCGGCCCAGGCCAGTTGCCGGGCGAGAATGCGGGCGTCGGTCACGTCGGTGGCCGCCTGCCACTGTTCCGGAGAGCCGGGGAAGCTGAACGGCATCCCGGTTTCCTTGCAGATCGACGCGTAGATCCCGAGCGTCGCGGCCATGTTCATCGCGTTGCCCACCGCATAGCCGATCAGCGTATGGGGCCGATGCACCGACCAGGTGAACCCTTCCCGCGCAGCGGCGCTGAAGATCTCGTCCTCCTGCACGTAGTAGAAATTCTGATTGGGAAGCCGGGCCTGCTCTTCGCGGAAGGGGGTTTCCGGCGCAACCTTCGCATAGGACTCGAAGGGGCCGAGATAGTGCTTGGTCCCGGTGACGAGCGCGACATGGCGAAGGCCGCGTCCGCGAAGCGCGTCGAGCACGTTGCGCACGATCCCACCATTGACCTTGCAGTTCTCGTCCTCGGTTTCCTGACGCGACCAGGCGGTGATGAAGACATGCGTGGGATGGACGCCTTCGAGCGCGCGGCTGACGGACTGGGCGTCCGTCAGGTCGCATTTCAGGGTGCGGACGCCCGCAAGCGGGCTCTCGGAGCGCGAAAGCCCCGAGATGGTCCAGCCCCCCTGTTCCAGCAGATGCTCGGCAAGATTGCTTCCGGCAATGCCCGTGGCACCGACGATGAGCGCGTGATTTTCCATGAGGTCAACCGTTCAAAAGAGTGATCTTGATGCTCTTGGTCGCGTCCTTGCCGAAGCCGAAGGCCGCAACCGCATCGGTCAGCGCATAGTCGTGGGTCTGGATCGGCGAGAGATCGATGCCGGTTCTCTCCAGGAAGCGGATTGCGGCGGGCCAGACGCCGGGGGAGCCGATGCAACCCTTCACCGTCAGGTTCTTCATCTGAATCTGCCCGATGACGACGGGAACCTGCCGGCCGATATTGATGCCGACCATCGACATGCGACCATCTTCCCGCGCGTAGTCGAAGGCCGCCGCGAGCGAGGCATCGTGTCCGGATGCCTCGATGACGAGATCGGCCCCGTGGCCACCGGTCATTTCGCGAATGCGGTCGGCCGCGCCGCCGTCGGATGGGTCGATCGCGGCATCGGCACCCAGTCTGAGCGCCACGTCGCGACGCGCGGCCAACGGATCGACGACGATGACGCGCGCTCCCATGCCGATGGCGGCTGCCGCCGAAACCAGCCCGATCGTGCCGCCGCCGGAGACGACCACCGTTTCACTCGCATTGGTGCCGCCGGACCGCAGGACGGCATAGTAGCCGCAGGTGAAAGGCTCGATCAGAGCGGCCTTCTTGTCATCCACGGCGTCCGGTAGTTTGTGCAGCCATTCCGGGTTGACGTTGAAGAACTCCCGATCGGCACCGCTCAGCGAAAAGCCGAAATGATGAAGTCGCTCCGGCGTGCGCACCACGCACTCGCCGACGACGCGATCGCCGACCTTGAAGCCCGTGACGTTGCGCCCGACATCGACGATCTCGCCGCTCCATTCGTGTCCCGGGGTAACGGGATAGGAGATGGGAATGATGTAGCGTCCGGCGAGAAGCTCGTAGTCGGAATGGCAGATGCCGACGGCGCGGGTCCGCACGAGCACCTCGTTGGGGGATATATCCGGCATCGCCGCGTCGATGATGACGGGCTTGTCCGGCGCTTCGAATACCAGAGCCTTCATGCTGATCTCCCTGTCAGAGGTTCTCGACGGCGCCGGAGCGCGCGGACCGGATGATCGCTTCGAGAAGCGCGATGTTGTTGATCATGTCCTCCCCGGTGATGGGGTAGGTTTCGGTGCCCCGCACGGCACGGGCAAAGGCGCGCAGGTTGTCACGGACGGGCTCGGCCGGCGCGACCTCGCGCACCGTGATCGGCTTGCCCTTCCAGCCCTCGGTGACGATCCAGCCGTCCGGCGATTCCACGTGGGCCTTGTCGCGGACCTCGATCCAGCCGAGCGTGCCGAACACGGCAAAGCGCGAGACGAAGGGCGTCGCCAGCGTCGCCGAAACATAGGAGGAGCCGCCATTCTCGAAGCGGATATGGGCGCTCATGGTGTCGCCCTGCGGAATGCTCGACGCCAGATTTTCGCAGACGACGCGCACGTCCCTGGCCGGCCCCATCAGCTTGACCGAGAGATCGGTCAGATGGATGCCCGTGGCCGTCATGCCGCCGGCCGGTGCCTGTTCGGCGTTCAGCCGCCAGTTGGACGGGTCGAGACCCAGAAACTTGTCATGGCTGAAGTTCGCCTCGATCTGAAGCAGCCGGCCGAGCTTTCCGCTTTCCGCGGCCTCCAGAATCTCGGCGATCGGCGGCTCGAAGCGGCGTTCATGCCCCATGCCGAGCACGAGTCCCGCCTGCTCGCAAAGGGCCACAGAAGCCTCTGCGTCGCGTCGCGTCATCGCCAGAGGCTTCTCGCAGAAAACATGCTTGCCGGCTGCGACCGCCTGGGCGATCTGGCTCTGATGCAGCGAATGGGGCGTTGCAAGGATCACCGCCTCGATCAGGGGATCGTTGAGCGCATCCGCCAGATCGGACGAAAAGCGGATCCCGAGATTCTCGGCGAATGCGGACGCCGCGGGATCGGGATCGATCCCGCGCACGAAGTGCATCTCCGCGCCGCCGGCGTTGACCAGCGTCGCCATCTTCTTGCCCCACCAGCCGAGCCCGACGATGGCGGCAACCACGGGCTCCTTCTCGATCATGGTCATCGGTTGTCCACCCGCTTGCTGAACGGATGAATATTGACGGACTTCCAGACGCCGGCGGATGTGAAGGGATCGGCCTTGTTGAAAGCGACGATCTCCTCACGGGTGTCGGCTTCGAAGAGGAAGAGCGAGCCGATCATGGTTTCATGGTCGTCGGCCAGAAGCGGACCGGAGATGACGGTCTTGGTCTTTCCCGCTCCGAGATAGGCCTTGTGGGCATCGTAGTTGGCGAGCCGCTTTTCAACGGCGTCGGGATGGTCGAGGCAGTGAACGATGAAGTGCATGGAAAGACCCTCGGGGTTTGATCAGGAAATCGAATAGCCGCCATCGACCATCAACAGCTGGCCGGTAATGCCGCTCGACGCGTCGGACAGGAGGAAGGCAACGCCGGAAGCAATCTCGTCCGGCCGGATGAGACGGCCGATCGGCGTGTCGTCGAGCCACTGCTTCATGACGGCAGGCTGGGTGCGACCGACCTCGGCCAGCATGACGGTATCGGTGTAGCCGGGACCAACGGCATTGACGCGGACGCCGGTCTTTGCCCATTCGGCGGCGAGGACGCGACACATATGGGCGACGCCCGCCTTCGAGACGTCGTAGCCGACATGCAGCTCCGGCCGGACGGACTTCACGCCCGCGATCGACGCCGTCATCACGATGGCGCCCCTGCCCGCCTCGATCATCGACCGGCCGAACGACTTGACCGTCCAGAAGACGCCGTCGAGGTTGACGCCCATGACGGTTCGCCAATCCGCTTCGGTGTGATCGATGGCCGTCCGCTCGTAGGACATGCCGGCATTGGCGAAGATGCCATCGAGCGTCCCGTGCTTTTCCTCGACCGATCGGGCCGCCGCCGTCACGGAGGACAGGTCCGCGACATCGAATGTCACGGCATCGGCCTTTCCGCCGGCGTTAAGGATCGCGTCGCGTGTCGCCTCGACGGCCGCGTCGCGATCGGCTGCGATGACCGTGGCACCGAGGGCTGCAAGATGCCGTGACGTCGCGCTGCCGATGCCGCCTGCGGCGCCCGTGACGAGAATCGTCCGGCCGGTGAGATCCATGGGGTTCTTCATCGCTCAGCCCTTCATGTTCACGAGAATTTTCATGTGCGACGCGTTCGGATCGATGAGGGCCTCGAACCCTTTCTCGACCACGTCGTCGGGAGAGATCTGCGCGGTGACGATCTGCTCGACCGGGAAGATGCCGGCGCCGATCATCTGGGCGATCCGCGGCCAGATCGTCACCGGGTAGCACCAGACGGCCTCGACCGTGATGTCCTTGAGCGCCCAGAGCATCGCGTCGATCGACGCCGGACGGACATGGAGCCCGACCTGTACGACCGTGCCCTGCCGTTTGACCGCCTGGGCGCAGAGATTGAGAGAGGCTTCGGCGCCCACGCATTCCAGCGCCACATCGACGCCCACGCCCTCCTCGGTGTGGTCGCGAAAGAGCGCTCCCGCATCCGTTTCCCGCGGATCGAAAACGATGGCTTCGGGCACCAGCTTCTTGGCGAGCGCCCGCCGGTTGGCGTTGGGTTCGGAGACGAAGATCGTCGTGGCGCCGGCCGCCCGCGTGGCCAGCAGAACGAGCGCGCCGATCGGGCCGACGCCGGAGACGAGAACCGCGCTCCCCGCCTCCACGCCGCCGCGGTCCACACCATAAACCGCCACGGCTGCCGGCTCGATCATCGCCGCCTGAACGTCGCTGACGCTGTCGGGAACGGGGAACACATTATAGCCGTTGACAACCGCGCGTTCCGCCATGCCGCCCCATTCCCAGGACAGGCCGAAACAGGCCATCTTCTCGCTGAGGTGGTAAAGTCCGCGGCGACCGTAGTAATCGTCGCGCGGGGAGATGAGCGGCTGAATGGAGACGCGGGATCCGGGCGACACATGGGTTATGTTCTTGCCGACCGCGACGACGCGCGCCGACAGCTCATGTCCGAGAATTTGCGGCAGCACCGCGCCGGAATAGACATGCGGCGCGCTCGGCGTCACGATGGGACCGGCGATGTACTCGTGAATATCCGTCCCGCAGATGCCGCAGACCAGCGGCTCGATCAGGACCATGTCGTCTCCGAGCGGCCCCGACGGGGCCGGAACGTCTTCGACGCGGATATCCTTCTTGGTGTAGTATCGAACCGCCTTCATGGTCATTCCTCCAGTATGGTATGATCTGTCGGGCCCTCAGATGAGGACCATGCCGCCATCGACCATCACGGTCTGGCCTGTGATGTAGTCGGACGCGGGCGATGCCAGGAACGTGGTCACGCCGGTGATGTCCTTGGGCAAGGAAACCCGGCCAAGCAGAATGGACTGCGCGAATTCGTTGATGGCCTGCTCCGGTCTGGCGGTCAGCCCGTGCTCCATGAATTCGCGATCGAGTTGCTGCCAGAGCTCCGTCGCCACGACCCCCGGGCCGAAGCAGTTGACGGTGATCTTGTGCTCCGCCAATGCGCGGGCCGCCGCCTGCGTGATCGCAACCACGGCGAATTTCGAAGCGCAATAATGCGCAAAAAGCGGATAGCCCTGTTTTCCGGCAATCGAGGCGGTGTTGATGATCTTTCCGCCCCCGCCCTGCGCGATCATCTGTTTGGCGGCCTCCTGCGTGCCGATCAGCACGCCCAGCCCGTTGATCGTCATGATGCGGTTGAAATCCTCCTCGGTGACATCGAGGAAAGGGCATGTCTGGCTGATCCCGGCATTGTTGAACATCACGTCGAGCCGACCGAAACGCGAGACCGTCTCGGCGATGAGCGCCCTGACGCTCGCACGATCGGAAACATCGGCATGTGCCGCGTGCGCCTCGCCACCCTCCGCGACGATGGCCGATGCCACAGTGCGAGCGGCGTCGCCGTTCACGTCGGCGATCACGAGTTTCGCGCCCTTCGACGCAAGGTCGCTGGCGATGCCCGCCCCGATGCCGCGTCCGGAACCGGTCACGATGACGACCTTTCCCTTCACCGATTCCGTCATGACTCCTCCTTTTCCGTCTCGACACGTGTCCACCCGATCGTCGCCCCGAACAGCCGTCTCAAACCGATCCCGCTCTTCATCCCGCGATGACGGCTGGCCGGTGCTCACACACAGGACGGGCGACGGCTGCCCGAGACGATGTCTCGGCGCGGGCGCCACGGGAATGACGGTCCATCGATGCTCCTCCTGCGTCGCGGTCAGCGGCAAGATGCACGTCCGCCGAAGACCCGAGTTCCTTCGGAATCGAGATCTTCAACATCGGTGCGGTGCCGTGACGCTGCATTCCTCCAACGCAACGTCTTGCGAACGCTTACGAAGGCTAGTTGATAAATATCCCGGGCCACAAACCCAATATTGTCCGAAATGGATATTTTAAGCCGAGCATTCTCCTTCCAGCTGCTCATAGTGCAGACGTGGAGGCCCCACCGAAATCGGAGAAAACACGTGTTTCGTGGGGCAATGGGTTTCTCATAATGGACGGTCGACAAGCGCTTTGGACGGCCATCCGGAAAGACGGGAGGACAGAATGAGCGAAGAATTCTCGGTCGGTTGGGCGGGAATCGGCAAGATGGGCGGCCCGATGAGCCGCCGTGTCCTCGATGCCGGTTTTGCGCTGCACGTCTACGAGCCCTTGCCCGAGAACCGAGCGACGATCGTTGCGGAAGGTGCGAATGTGGCGCATTCGCTCGAGGATCTCTGTGCAGCCTCCGACGTCATCGTTCTCACGATCCCGAACGACGCCGTCCTGCGGGATCTCGTCTTTTCCCCCGGCGGTCTCGCGAGCGTCATGACGGCCGGTCAGACGCTCGTCGAGATGAGCACGGTCTCGCCCGCGATCTCGGCCGAGGTCGATGCGGCCATGACGGCCCGGGGTGTCGCCTATCTGCGCGCGCCTGTCTCGGGAAGCACGGCCAGCGCGTCATCGGGCACGCTCTCTGTGCTTGCCTCCGGCCCGGAGAAGACCTTCCAGCGCGTCGAACCGATGTTTCAATGTTTCGCGTCCCGCTGTTTCTATGTCGGGCTGGCGGAGGAAGCCCGTTACCTGAAGCTGGTCCTGAACGCCCTGGTCGGCGCGACGTCCGCCATCCTCGGGGAAGCTCTGACGCTGGGTCTCAAGGGCAACCTGACCGTCGAGACAATGCTCGCCGTCATCTGTGAAAGCGCCGTCGCCTCGCCGCTGATCTCCTACAAGCGCGATCTCTTGGTCGATCGCAACTTCGATCCGGCCTTCTCCGTGTCGCAGATGATGAAGGATTTCGACCTGATCCTCGGCGCCGCCCGGTCCGACCATGTGCCGATGTATCTCGCCTCGATGATCCGGCAGCAATACGAGGCCGCCTATACCGACGGTCTGGCGGAGAAGGACTTCTTCGTGCTGTTCGAGCAGGCCGAGCGCCTGGCCGGCCTGACCCCTCCCGCCGCCGCGGAATGATCGTTCCACGATCGTCCGACAGAGGCCTTGCGCGTTTGCCAGCGTGACCGCACAAGGGGAACGAACGTCAAACGGGTTTGACACGACGGGCGGGAGGCCGACGTGAACGAATATGAAATGCTGCGGGTGATCGAGTTCCTGGAGAGGACGCGACGGCCTTTCCAGGATGTGGTCGGTGTTTTCGACGAGGATCCCGTCTGGCGGATCGTGACCTTCCTCATCAAGTCGCACATCCACAGCCAGACGGTCTCGATCTCCACGCTCGGACAGGAGTCCGGCCTTCCCTATGCCACCTCGATGCGGCTGATCAACCGGCTGATCGACGGCGGCTATATCATCCGGGTGGCAAAGGGGCAGACCGGAAAAAGCTTCGCCCTGCAGCCCAGCGAAGCGCTGCTCAAATCCTTCCAGGCCTATGCCGGCAAGACGAAATCCTTGCTCGCCCAGACGCTCGGGCTGCGCAGCGGCGAGCAGGAGGACGACTATTACTTCGGCGGAACGCCGCTCGGCTCGCATATCATCCCGCCGATGCGGCTCGTGCAGAAGCGGGCGGAATCCCAGATCGAACTGCGCTTTCTTCTCAACAACGACAATTATTTTTCGGCCATGCGCAATATGTGGGCCGACTTCCGCAACAATCTCGCGTCGCGCAAGAATTTCGATCTTCTGCCACTGCCGGATCTCTATCGCCGGGTGCTCGAAAACCGCGAGAACGCCGTCTCCAACTATGACGTCATCGCGATCAACATCCCCTGGCTCGGCGAGTTCGTCGAGAAGGACGTCATCCGACCGATCGATGCGCTGATCCAGAAGACGGGCATCAACCCGCTGGACTTTCATCCCTCCATCTGGTCGACGGCCAAGTGGGATGGCAAGGATTACGGCGTTCCCGGATATTGTACGGTGGAAATCCTTGCCGCCCGGCGCGATCTCTTCACCGAAGCCGGCCTCGACTTCCCGCGCACCTTCGACGACGTGATCGCCGCCGGCCGGCATTTCCACGCGCCTCAACATGGCATGTACGGGGCGGTGTGGGACGGCGCACGCGGCATGCCCATCGCCTCAAGCTTCATGTTCTTTCTGGGCGCGTGCGGCCAGCCGGCAATTTCGCTGCGGAAGACCCGGGCGGGCTTCACGCTCGAAGGGGTGGATATCGAACAGCTGCACTGCACCATCGCGTCCGACGCCGGCCTTGCGGCGCTCGATTTCATGCGCCGCCTGATCGAGATCTCGCCGCCGGATATTCTGGACATGGCCTGGGACCGCGCCCTCGACGTCTTCATGAAGGGGCGGGCAAGTCTCGGCTACTTCTGGACCATGCGGACGGCCCGTTTCGAATATGACGTCCAGTCCGTGGTCAAGCGTCGCGTGGAATATCTGCCACAGCCCTCCGGCCCCGGCGGCACGCGCGCCTCGCCGATCGGCGGCTTCCTGTTCTGCATTCCCACGAACCTGCCGGAGGACAGGGTGGAACTCGCCGCCGACGCGATCGCCTGGATGGCCTCGCGCGAGGCCATGAAGGCGCATGTGAAAAACGGCTTCCCGATCGCCCCCAGATTTTCCGTCAGCGCCGATCCCGAAGCCGCGGCAAGCTCCCCCATCGTGCGTTTCGTCGACCAGCTTGCCAAGAAGAACCTGCTGCACACCTGGCAACGTCCCAACATTCCCCAATACACTGCCATCGAACGGATCCTCGGCGAGGAAGTCCACAACGCCCTCTCCGGCGCCAAACCCGACAAAGACGCCCTCCTCGACGCCGCCCGAGACATCGACCGCCATCTGCGCCGGGGCGGTGCCGGGTAGCCCGACCCGGAACACCCTGCATCCATTCGCGTGATAGCCTGCTGTTTTGAAGACGTTGCGGTATTCCGTGACGGAGAAAGTGCACCCTGCGCGGTTCGGCGACGGCTGATGCATATGGCTTGATGCGTTTGGTTGCCGAGCCCTGAACACGCCGAGACATGCAAAATTGCTGCCTCTATTGTATTTCGAGCCACACACGCCCAGCGCGTCCGCTTGGACTGCATCCATTGATTTCCATGCGAGATCAAATCGGCGCTTCGGTAAGGATTGGCGCAGCGCACTGATCGATAGGTCTCACCATAGTCGTCAAGTAGCCGAGTTATCAAAAACAACGGCGAGATGCTGGCGTACCGCGGCCCAGGAACGCTGATCGGCCATATGATCGTAGACGACGCCGCGTAGGCCGGAGATAACGCCGGCCGCGAGCTTCTCGGCACTATCAGGTTTCAGACCGGGAAGAGCGGCGACGACGCCGGACAGATCGTCTGAAGCGGACATGCTCTCTCCTCGGGCGAAAGGGTAACTGCGATGACTTTAGCAAGAGTCGATCGGCTGCAGCAAGCCAGTGGTTCATCCATCTCCGGAAACGATGTTCTCCGCCCGTTTCTCCAAAGCTTGCACACGCTCCACAAGGGCGGCAGGCGGCGTTTGACGGACTGACCCTTGATCACCGCCGTGCTGGTGACGGCATGGTCGGACAAACCTTCCAACACCGCGTCCATCTCCTCCACAGAGCGCACGACCCGTCGTGCCAGAAACGGATCCTCGCCGGTGATCCGGTCGCATTCGACGATCTCAGGCGTTTCCTGAATGAGCTTTTCCACCAGATGCAGCTTGCCCGGCAGCGGCCGGATGTGCACCAGCGCCTGGATCGCATAGCCGAGCGCGCGCGGATCTGTCTCCACCGTGAAGCCTGCCAAGATCGTGTCCCAGCGAGTGGTGTAGCTGGATTTCGTAGCCATCGGTAATTTCCGGTAGGGTCGGGTTGCTTAGAACCAACCTGAAGGACACCACCGATGACCGACGATATGATGAACCTGCGTTCGC